>NZ_JBIAYW010000004.1:0-741932 GCF_042898305.1 Dactylosporangium sp. NPDC000521 | reverse complement strand
GGCAGAGGTGACGGTGCGAGCAACCTGGAACGCCCCAGAGCGTGGCGGAAGGTCGCGAGTCACGGGCGCGGTCTCGCCCCAGGCCGACGCCGGAGTGTCAGCGGAGATGGCAGCATGAGTACCCCAGAACGCTCCGGAGCGCGGCAGGAGGTTGCGAGCCACGGGCACCGTGTCGGTCCACGCCTTCGTTGGAGCGCCGGCAGAGGTGACGGTGCGAGCAACCTGGAACGCCCCAGAGCGTGGCGGAAGGTCGCGAGTCACGGGCGCGGTCTCGCCCCAGGCCGACGCCGGAGCGTCAGCGGAGATGGCAGCATGAGTACCCCAGAACGCCCCGGAGCGCGGCAGGAGGTTGCGAGCCACGGTCGCGGTCTCTTCCCAGGCCAACGCCGGGACATCAACGGAGAAGCGGCGCGAGCACCCCGGAACGCCTCGGAGCGCGACGGAAGGTCACGAACCATGGGCGCGGTCTTGCCTCAGGCCGACGCCGGAGCGTCAGCGGAGGTGGCAGCGTGGGCGTGCCGGAGCAACCAGGGGCGCGGCAAAGGGTCACGAATCATGGGCGCGGCCTTGGCGTCGGGCCGATGCCGGGACACCAGCGGAAGCGACGGCGCGAGCGCTCCGAAACGCGCCGGAGCGCGGCGGAAGGTCACGAGTCACAGGCGCAGCGATGGCTCAGGCTGGCGGAGCCGCGCACTCGCTGGAGCTCGAAGGCCGAGTGTGCGGGGCGACGGCCAGACGGTCACCGGTGCGCGCGGGCACTGATCGGAGCGAGCGAGACCACGGTGGACCGGTGAGCGCGGCGGAGGGTTGCGAACCATGGGTGCGGAGTTGAGTGCGGGCCGGTGCGGGAGCGCGGCGGGGGTGACGGGGTGAGCGATGCCGTGGTGAAGGTGCTGCTCGCCGACGACCAGGCGTTGGTGCGGTCCGGCTTCAAGATGCTGCTCGACGCCGAGGACGACATCGTCGTGGTCGGCGAGGCGGCCAACGGGGCGGAGGCGGTGGAGCGGGCCCGGGCCACCCGGCCCGACGTCGTCCTGATGGACATCCGCATGCCCGAGCTCGACGGCATCGAGGCCACCGGCCGGATCGCGGGCATCCGCGGGCTGGAGCACGTGCGGGTGCTGATCCTGACGACGTACGACACCGACGCCTACGTCTTCGAGGCCCTCCAGGCGGGCGCGAGCGGCTTCCTGCTCAAGGACGCGGGCCCGGCGGAGCTGCTGCACGCCGTGCGGGTGATCGCCGCCGGTGAGGCGCTGCTCGCCCCGCGGATCACCCGGCGGCTCATCGCGCAGTTCACCGCGGGGCGCGCCGCCGTGCGGGTGGCCGAGGACCGGCTCGCCGTGCTGACCCAGCGGGAGCGGGAGGTGCTCACGCTCGTGGGGCAGGGGATGAGCAACGACGAGATCGGCGCGGCGCTGTTCCTCAGCCCGGCGACGGCCCGCACGCACGTCAGCCACGCGATGGTGAAGCTCGGCGCGCGGGACCGCGCGCAGCTCGTCGTCATCGCGTACCAGACGGGTCTGGTCACCGCCCGGTGAGCGCGTACGAGTGGGTGGCCCGGGTCGGCGGCGAGGGCGGGCCGCTGCTGATCTGCTCCGAGGCGTCGTTCGCCGCGTGGGGCGGTGCGGTCCTGGACGACGACTACGAGCTGGACCCGGCGTGCGACTACGCCCGCGTGCTCCCCTCGGACGACGAGGATCTCGAGGCGGAGCTGGTCCGGTTCGGCGCGGACCAGGCCGGCCTGGTGTGGGAGATGGACGGGCCGGGCGGCGCGGACGTCGCTGTCGGCGGCGACGGCATGCTCGTCGTGCGGTCATGGGTGCGCAACAGCGACGCCCCGCGCCGGTACGCCGCCGGGCCCGCCGCGCGGGAGCGGGAGTGGACCGTTGCGGAGCTGGACCTGAGCGGCGGGCAGGTCGCCGTGGTGTGGGCACCGGTGGGTGCCGCCGAGGTGACGCGGTCCGGGATCGGGCTCGACCTGGAGCACATGGTCGGCGTCGGCGCCGTCCTGCCGCTGGTGCCCGGCCGGTACCGGGCCGCCTGCGGCCGGCTGGAGGGCCGGCGGGGGCGGTACGCGCCGGCCGAGGAGCAGCACGGCCCGCCGGTCGAGGGCAGCGACGACGACTGGGACTGCCGCTGGCTACGCCTCACCCAGCTGTGAGAGGCGGCCGGTCTCCAGGTGCGTGACGTCGCCGCCGGAGTCCAGGGCGGCGGAGAGCAGGATCGCGAGGGACGTGCCGAGCACCGGCACGTCCGCGGGGTCGTCGGCGAGCCGCGACGCGAGGTCGGGATTCTCCGGCTTCTCGATCCGGCACAGCACCCAGGACACCCTCAGCGGGCTGGTCTGCACAACCGCGGCGATGCTGCGCCCGTCCGCGAGTTCGAAGAGCGTCATGCCCAACTGGTCCTCGCCGCCGGTCAGGAAGAAGCGCTGCTCGTGCGCCGGTGGCAGCCGCCATGCGCCGTCGAACAGGGCCGCGCTGCCGACGCGGTGGTAGAGCGCCACGACCTCCTCCGGCGCGTCGCCCGGCCGTTCGTCCGCCGGGGTCGTGTCGTGGTCGCGCACGATCCGGTCGATCACGTCGTCGATCTCGACCGCCGCGGTCCTCAGGTGCCAGCCGGCGACCGGTCGCAGGGCGCCGTCCGGGTCCTGGGCGACCGCGACGAGCCCGGCGTGCAGCGCCACCACCCGGTTGTCGCCGCCGATCTGGTCGTTGACGTGCACGACCACCCGCGACAGCGTTGCCGGGACATCGGAGCTGTGGATGCCGGGCCCCTGGTTCCTGGGGACGTTCCGAGGTTCGCCGACGGGCAGGTCCAGCATCGGGTTCGGGCGGTCGACGGCCGAGACGGCCAGGTACGGGTAGAAGCGGGTGATCCAGCCGGTGATGAGATCGCCGCCGTACGCGTCGGCCGGGCTGTAGATCCGCTGCCAGAAGGCGACGTCCGGCGCGCCGTCCGCGGCCCGGACGAACTCGTCGAGGATCGGCGCGAGCGACCGGCACCAGGTGTCCAACCCGAAGCGCGGAAGCTCGTCGACCCGTCCGCGGATGCGCCGCCAGTCCTCGACGGTGCCGGTCAGCGTCACCGACGGGATGCCGCAGACCGTGAGCAGCCACAGCGAGAAGTACGGCGAGTACGCGTCCAGCAGCACCACCCGGCCGGCGGTCCGTTCGACCGGCGTACTGGTGGAGAAGTCGCACTCGAACAGCTCGGCGTCCTCGATCTCCTTCGCGAGCAGGCCGGCGAACTGGTCGGCCAGCCGCGCCCACGAGGCGGCGTCCTGCGGCACGGGACCGTCGATGGTGACGGCGAGCTTCTTGCGGCCGGCGTGCCGGACCAGCAGCGGCCGCAGCTCCTCGGCATGCAGGCGGATGTGCTGGGCGACGCCCTGCGCGATGGTGAGCCACACCGCGTCGGGCGACAGGACGAGCGGCCGGTGGTCGGCGAAGGCCCGCGCGGCGGCGCTCAGCAGCGGGTGCACCCCGTCCGGTTCGAGCACCGCCAGCCCGAGGTCACCGCCGACGGCCAGCGCGTCCGGGAACAGCCCGCCCAGCGGGCGGGTCGGCAGCGGCGCGGCGGCGGGCGTGACGTCGTCGACTCCGAACGTGATCACCCGCCGACTGTAAGGCCCCGGTCAAGGACCGGGGCCGCCAGATCAGACCTCGGTCTGCTGGTGGAACACGGAGCGCCACTCGTCGTCCTCGCGGGCGTACACGCTGGTCGCGAGGACCTGGAACTTCTGCTGCTCGTCGTCGATCAGCGCGGTCACCGTGGCCTTGTAGGTCACCAGAGCGCTGTCCTCGCTGATCTGCACGACCTTCAGGTTGCTCAGGTCGGTCTTGAGGAACGGGTTCTCGTTCTTGGTGACGTTCGGGACGATGTCCGCCTTGCCGGCGACGCCATGTTTACTGACGGTCAGGGCATCCTCGCGTACGACCCGTTCGTAGAAGTCGCCGTCGCCCTCGCGGTTGGCCCGCCACATTTCCTTCTCGAGGTCCTTCAGCTCCGTTGCGATAGTCATGTCGACCCCCCTTCCGCAGCTTGGATACCCGTGGTTCGCACCGGTTAAACTGGTTACATGCACCCAGGCATCCACGTGCTGACCAGTGCGTATGGGCAACGGTTCTCGTTCGATCCCGGCAGTCTCGGCGTCGAGCTGCTCGCCACGGGCGGGCCCGGCGAGGGCCGCCGGTGGGAGATCCTGCACCGGCCCGCCGACCTGGCGGACTGGCTGACCCGCACCCGGCTCGCCGCGCCCGCGCCGCTCACCGTGAGTGACCTCCGGATCGGGGTGGCGGACCTGGAGCGGGTCCGGCACCTGCGGGACACGTTCTGGCTGATCGCGCCCGCCATCGCCCACGGCCGGCCGGTCGACGCGCCGGCCGTCGAGGTCCTCAACGGCTACGCGGACGCCCCGCCGCGCTTCCGGGTCGACGCCGTGGACCTGAGCCGCCGGTGGGTCACGCCGGTCACCGGCCGGCAGGTGCTCGCCGCGTTCGCCCGCGACGCGCTCACCGTGATCGGCACCGCCGCCCTGCGCGACCGGCTCCGCGAGTGCGCCGGCGACCCGTGCCAGCTGATCTTCCTCGACACGTCCCGCCCCGGGAACCGCCGCTGGTGCTCGATGGAGCGGTGCGGCAACCGCAACAAGGCCCGCAGCCACCGCACCCGGCGCGCCACGCCCACCGCAACCGCCGCGCCGACCGCAGCCGCGAAACCCTGACCCGGGACGCGCCACGCCGACCGCGGCCCCGACGCCCTGACGCGGGCGGCGCGGCGCCGTGACTAGGCCACCGCGACCGGCGCGGCGCCGTGACAAGGCCACCGCGACCGGCGCGGCGCCGTGACAAGGCCACCGCGACCGGCGCGCTACGCCGAGCGGAGTCGCGACACCCTGACCCGGGCGGCGCAGCGCCGTGCCGTGCACCCGCCCGGCGACGGCTCGACGTACAGCAGCCCGCAACCGCCGCACGTCCGGATGTGCGCCGCGAGCGGCCCGCCGAACAGTTCGATCGCGTCCCGGGCGAGCAGCGACAGCACCTCCGGCACCCGCACCACACCGCGCACGGCGGCCGCGCCGTCGGCCCGCAGCTCCGGCACGGGAGGGGCGATCGCGGCGGCGGCGTTGAGCGCGAGCCGGTCCACGACACTCATCGCGGTTTTCGCCATGGTACGAGCGGCGGCCCGGCGCACCGCATGCCGCAGCGCGTGCACGGGATCGATGTCGGCCGCGGTCGCCGCGACAGGGCCGAGCCCGGTCACCACCCCGAGCCAGCGGGCCAGCCCGTCCGGCCCGGTCAGCAGCTCCGCCCGCCCGTGCTCGCGGTCGTCGGCCGTGTGCACCAGATCGAGCGCCATCCGCCCGCTGCGGAACCGCCGCGCCTCACCCGCGCTCAACCCGTCCAGCCGCGCCATCCACCCACCCTGGAAGAGCGCAGGGACCCGGCGCGAGCGGTGCGCCGGGTCCCGGGGGTGGTGCGGTCAGGCGGCGATGGTGGCGGCCAGGGCGCGCACCGTCGGCGACTCGTACAGCGAACCGACCGTCACCGGCGCGCCGAGGCGGTCGCTGAGGGCCTGGGCGAGCTGCAGCGCGCGGACCGAGTCGCAGCCCAGGCTGAAGAACGAGTCCTCCCGCCCGATCCGGGGGACGGCCAGGACGTCGGCGGCGGCACCCGCGACGAGCTCCTCCAGGCGGCCCTCGGGGGGTGTGTAGCCGGCGCCGCCGGTGCCGATCGCGGCGAGGACCGCGGTGGGGTCGGGGACGCCGCTGCGGTCGCGTTCGATGCGGGTCGTCACCCCGACGCGGGCGAAGATGCCCTCGCTCGCGAGGCGGGTGGCGACGGCGGACCGGACGCGCTCCGGGTCCTCGCCGGGTGCGGGCACCACGGCGACCGCGATCGTGCCGCCGCGCAGCTGGTCCGCGGCCAGGAACGGCTTGATCTGCTCGTTCTGCGGGTCGGCGCCGACCAGCAGGTGCACGGCGCCGGTGTGCAGCGCGCCGAGCAGCGCCACAGTGCCGTGTGCCGGGTCGATCAGGGACAGTCCGCGGTGCCGGGCGGCGGCGACCAGGGGGCTGCCCTGGTTCATGCCGGGCCCGTCCCACATGCTCCAGCCGATGCTCTGCGCCCGGCGGCCGGTCGCCGCCCAGCGGTGCGCCCAGCCGTCCAGGACGGCGTTCGCGGCGGCGTACGCGCCGAACCCGGTGCCGCCGAAGAGGCCGTTGACCGACGAGAAGAGCACGACGGCGGTGCCGGGCCGCTGCCGCAGGAGCCGGTCGATGGCGGCGCAGCCGCCGGCCTTCGGGTGCAGCATCGTGCGCAGCCAGCCCGGCGACTCGGTGCGCAGCTCGTGCCGCGACAGCTCCTCCCACTGCGGCGCGACCGGCGACCCGGCCAGGTGCAGCACCAGGTCCAGGCCACGCCCCCAGTCCCGCTCCGCGTCGGCGACGGCGCCGGACAGGGCATCCGCGTCGGCGACGTCGAGGTTGCGGTACCGGACCTCGCCGATCGACGCGAGAATCTCCAGCGCCTCGCGGGAGTCGTCGTCGAGCTGCGACGCGGGGGTCCGGCCGGTGATGAGCAGCCGTGCCCCGTGCCCGGCGACGAGATGTTCGGCGACGGTGCGGCCCAGCCCGCCGAGGCCGCCGGTGATCAGGCAGGTGCCACCGCGCGGCAGGACGTCGGCGGGGACGTCGAACGCCTCGGGCAGCGTCGTGGTGCGCAGCCGCTGCACGAGCGGGCGGCCGTCGCGCACGGCGACCACGGTCTCGTCGTGCCGCATGCCCGCCAGCGCGGCGAGGTCGTCGTCGCTCGCGTCGGCGGGCGCGTCGATGAGCGTGACCCGGGCGGCAAGGCGCTCCGAGGCGGCGGTCCGCACGAGGGCGGTCAGTCCGGCGCGGTCCGGCTCGACCAGGTCGCCCTCGACGGCGTGGACGGCGCCGCGGGTGAGGACGGTGAGCTCGTCCTCGGGCCCGAGCGTCCTGGCGACGGCGAGGAAGTCGCCGAGCACGTCTCTGGCGGACGAGGTGGCCGTGAACAGCACCCGTGAGTCCGGCGCGGGCTCCAGCGGAGCTGCGGCGGGCTCCCAGACGACGGAGAGCGCCGCGGGGCCGGTCTCGTCCAGGGTCTCGGCGGCCGGGCCCGTGGAGTCGGCGTAGCAGCGGTCGTCGAAGTCGCCCGCGCGCCAGCCCGACAGCAGCCGCTCCCGCTGCACCTTCCCGCCGTTCTGCCGGGGGAACTCCTGCTCCGTCACCGGCACCAGGTACGTGGGGCGCAGCGCCAGGTCCCGCGACAGGGCGGTGCGGATGTCGTCGACGAGCGACGGCACGTCGTCGGAGTCCGGGACGAAGAAGACGACCAGGGCGTCGGTGCCGGTGTCCTCGTCGGGCACGCCCGCGACGGCCGAGCACGCGGGTCGTACACCGGCGACCTGCTCCACGACGGCCTCGATCTCGTGCGCGGGGAAGTTGGCACCGTTGACGATGACCATGTTCTTCTGCCGTCCGGTGAGGAACAGCCGGCCGTCGCGCAGGAAGCCGAGGTCGCCGGTGTCGAACCAGCCGTCGGCGGTGAAGCTCTCCGCGTTGGCCTTCTCGTTGTGCGCATATCCGTTCTGTACGGTGCTGCCGCTGATGTGCAGCCGCCCGACGCGCCCCTCGGGCAGCACGGCACCGTCCGGGCCGACGATGCGCAGCGCGACGCCGGGGATCGGGGCGCCGACCTCGGTGACGACGATCGCGCCCGGGGTGCTGGCGGGCAGCTCACGCAGCGCGCCGTCCAGGGACGCGGGCACCAGCGCGATCGTGCCGGCGGCCGGGTCGTCGCGGTGCATGCGGGAGTAGGTGACGCCGGACGACGTCTCCGACATGCCCCAGCAGGGCACCATGGCGTCGGCGGGGAGCTTGTGCGGGGCGAGCAGCTCGAGGAACCGGCGGGCGGTGCGGGCGACGACGGCCTCACCGGCGTTGCAGATGTTGGTGAGCGTGCGCAGGTCCCAGGAGCCGGCGGCGATCTCGTCGGCCCGCTGCGTGACGAGCGAGAACGCGAAGTTCGGCGCCCAGGTGCAGGTGGCGCCGAACCGGTCCACGCAGTCGAGCCACAGCAGCGGCCGGCGGATGACGGACTCGGTGCGGACGTTGACGTGCTCGCAGGTGAGGAACACGTCCCGCAGGTTGAACATGATCATGCCGCCGACGTGGTCGAGCGGCATCCAGTTGAGCGAGACCTCGTCCTCGGTGAAGCCGTTGGCGGCGATCGTCGCGTACGTGCGGGCGACGATCGTGCGGTGCCGGTGCTGCACGCACTTCGGGGTTCCGGTGCTGCCGGAGGTGAGCAGGTTGACGATCAGCGCCTCGGGGTCGGGCACCGACCACTCGGCGGGCGCCGGGTCGCAGAGGGAGTCCGCGGCGAGCACGCGCAGCCCGGGCAGCCGGTCGGCGAGGGACCGCACGCCCGGCAGCAGCTCGGCGTCGGCGATGACCGGCGGTCTGCCGAGCAGATCCCACGCGGAGGCGAGCTTGCGCACGGCGGCGTTGTCGCCGCTGTACTCCGGGGCGGGCGCGACCGCGGTCGGCATGAAGCCGCCCAGCACGCACGCCCACCACGCGGTGACGAACGTGCGGCTGTCGGCGCACTGCAGCAGCACGGCGTCGCCCGGGGCCAGGTCGTGCCGGCGCAGGCCGCTCAGGACGCGGCGGGCGTCGTCGTACAGCTCGGCGTAGGTCTGCCGGTCGATGCGGCCGTCGGGGAGCAGGTACGTGGTGCCGCGGCCGGGCGCGACGCGGGCGGCCCGCTCCAGGGCCTCGGGCAGCGTCGCCACCGCATCGGGCGGCAGGACCGGCGAAGGGCCCCGCACGAGGGCGGGACGGTCGGCGGGGATCTCCTCACCGGAGGGGAGGCCGGTGGCGGCCTGCCCGCCCGAGACACGGGACGCGGCGGCGCGGAGCTTGCGGTCGTACACGGCGGCGGCGTCCTGCACACCGGCGGCTCCGGCGGCGATCCGGGCGATGGTGTCGGTGGTGCTCACGGGGGTGTCCTTCCGTCCAGGGCGGCGGCGATCCCCCCGGCGGCCGCCGCGGTCAGTCCGACGATGAAGTAGTGGCCGCCCTCGACGGTCACGCCGGTGTGCCCGGCCGTGGTCTGCTCGGCCCATCCGGCCATGGCGGTCTCGTCGACCGAGCCGGCCGTGCCGCGGACGGTGGTGATCGGCACCGGCAGCGGCGGGCGGGGGCGGTGCCGGTAGTTCTCCCAGAGCTCGAAGTCGCCGCGCAGCACGGGCAGCAGGAACTCCAGCAGCTGCGCGTTGCCGGCGACCGCCTCGGGCAGCCCGCCGCGGTCGCGGATGGACGCCAGGAGGTCTCCGTCGGACCGCAGGTGCAGCGGCGCCGGGGGCGGCGGGGCCTGCGGGGCGGGCTGTTCAGCGGCGACCAGCCGCTGCGGCCAGGCTCCGAAGCGCCGGCCCATCTCGTGCGCGACCTCGTAGGCCAGGAGAGCGCCGGCGCAGTGGCCGTACAGGGCGTAGGGCATCGTCGTGTACGGCCGCAGCGCGATCGCGCACGCCGTGACGAGACCCGGGATGCTGGACGGCAGCGGCTCGCGGGACCGGTCCTCGTGCCCGGGCGGCTGCACCGCCAGGACCTCGATCCACGGCGGCAGCAGCGCCGCCATGCCCTGGTAGACCGACGCGCCGCCACCGGCGAACGGCAGGCAGACCAGCCGGAGCCGGGCGCCCTCCCGGGGCACCCGGCGCACCCACTGCGAGTCCGCCGTGAACGTGACGGTGGCAGTGGTCATGCCGCCACCTCCGCTGCGCTCCGGCGTCGGCCTGACCCAATCCTGTGATGCTGATTCGCGGCTCCTCCGCTGCGCTCCGGACCGCTCATCGGGCGTCCAGTTCGGCGGCGAGCGCGGCGAGCTCCTCTTCGCTGCGCCCCTCGACTGCTTCCAGGGCCTCGGCGAGGGCGTCGCGCTGCGAGCTCTGCGTGGCGCCGGCGGCGTCGACGAGGGCCGACAGGCCGGACACGGTCGGGTTGGCGAAGAACTCCGCGATCGGCACCGCCACCCCGAACACCGAGGTGACCCGCGACGACAGCTGGATCGCCTGGAGGCTGGTGCCGCCGGCGGCGAAGAAGTTCACGTCGTTGCCGATGCGGGCGCCCAGCAGCGGGGCGAAGACCTCCTCGCGCATGGTGCGCTCGGTGGGCGTGCTGTTCTCCTCGTCGGCCTCGGTGAGCTCCTCGACCGCGGCGAACTCCACCGCGGGCAGCCGGCGCCGGTCGATCTTGCCGCTCGGGGTGAGCGGCACCGCTTCCAGCGGCACCAGCACGGAGGGCACCATCGCCGACGGCAGCCGGCCGGCCACGGCGGAGCGGACGGTGTCCAGCTGCAGCTCCCCGGCGCGCTCCGGCACCACGTACGCCATGAGCAGCGCACCGGTGCGGGGATCGTTGGCGACCTCGGCGACCGCCTGGGCGACGCCGTCGACGGCCTGCAGCGCGGCCTCGACCTCGCCGAGCTCGATCCGCACGCCGCGGACCTTCACCTGGCGGTCGGCGCGGCCGACGAACTCCAGCTCGCCCTCGTCGTTCCACACGGCGAGGTCGCCGGTGAGGTAGCGGCGGGAGCCGGGCGGGCCGTCGGGGTCGGGGCGGAACCGGTCGGCGGTCAGGTCGGGCCGGCCGAGGTAGCCGCGGGCGACGCCGAGGCCGGCGATCGCGAGCTCACCGATCGCACCGGCGGGCAGGACGCCGGCACCGGCGCCGTCGACGACGTAGGCGCGGTGGTTGGCCATCGCCCGGCCGATCGGCGGCGACGACGTCCACTCGCCCTCGCACCGCTTGGCGACGACGGTCACGGTGGTCTCGGTCGGGCCGTAGCCGTTCCAGAACCCGCGGCCGCGGGCCCACCGGGTGGTCAGCTCGCCGGTGAACGCCTCGCCGCCGACGAACGCGACCCGCAGGTCCGGGTAGTTCTCGGGGGCGAGCAGCTCCATGATGGCCGGCGGGAGGTCGACGACGGTGATCCGCTGCTCGCGCAGCACCCGGTCGAGCTCGTCGACGTCGCGGCGCTGGTCCTCGTCCATGACGTACAGCTCGGCGCCGTTGAGCAGCGAGCCGAAGATCTCGAACACGGACACGTCGAAGCCGGGCGAGGCGAAGTGCAGCACCCGGTCGGCGGGGGTGAGGTCGAACATGTCCCGCACGGTGCGCACGAAGTTCGCGGCGTTGCGGTGCTCGACGATGACGCCCTTGGGGCGCCCGGTGGAGCCCGAGGTGTAGATGACGTACGCGGCGGAGGCGGGCGGCACGACGGCCGGCGCGCAGCGGTGGCACGCCTCCTCGTCCTCCGGCAGGCTCGCCGGGTCGGTGCCGACGACGATCCGCAGCGGCTCCGGGACGCGGCCGGCGGTGCCGGCGGAGACGACGACGGTGTCCGCCCCGGTGTCCTCCAGGATCATGGCAAGCCGCTCGTCGGGCTGGCCGGTGTCGATCGGGACGTAGGCGGCGCCGGCGCGCATGATGCCGAGGACCGCGGCGATCAGCGCCGGGCCGCGCTCCATGACGACGGGCACCAGGGCGCCGAGGCCGACGCCGGCGGCGACGAGCTGGTCGGCGATCCGGCACGACCAGCTGTCGAGGGTGCGGTACGGGACGCTGCCGTCCTTCCACCGCAGCGCGGTGTGCGCGGGGTCGCCCGCGACGACGTCGGCGAAGAGCTCGTGCAGCGTCGTGTCGGCGGGCTCGCCGATCGGGGCGTTCCAGCGGTCCAGGACGTCCGCGCGCTCCTCGGCGGTGCCGAGCCGGGCGTCGCCGAGGGGGCGGTCCGGCTCGGCGCACAGGTCGCCGAGCGTCTGCAGGAAGCGGTCCAGGAGCCGGGTCGCGGTGGCGCGGCTGTACAGGGAGGTGGCGAAGCGCACCGCCGCGGTGGGGTGCTCGCCGCCGCCGACCTCCAGGGCCAGCTCGAACGTGCCGGCGCCGGCGTCGACCTGCTCGCAGCCGATCCGCACGCCGTCGGCCTCGACGGGAGCGGGCGGCTCACCGGTGTCGGCGAAGCCGATCTGCACGAGCGGCAGGCGGCCCGCGTCCGGCTCGACGCCGAGCGCGTCGAGGATCAGCTTGAAGGGCAGCGTCGCGTGCCCGGCGCCGGCCTCGCGGGCGGCGCGGACCTCGGCGACGACGGCGGCGAAGGTGTCGGCCTCGTCGAGCTCGACCCGAAGCGGCACGAGGTTGCCGACGTCGCCGACGAGCAGGTCGGGGTCGAACGGGCCGGGGACGTCGGTGGGCACGCCGATGGTGAGGTCGGTGCGGGCGGTGTGCCGGGCGATCGTGACGAGGAACGCGGCGAGCAGCGCGTCACGGTCGGCCCCGGCGAGCGATGCGGGGATCGGCGCCCGGACCACGTCACTGCTCAGGTCCAGCAGGCGCGGGCGGGGACGGTCGGTGGGCAGCTCGGTGCCCTCCCAGCCGGCGAGCGCGCCGCGCCAGTGGTCGCTCGCGTCGCGGACGCCGTCCTGCCGGCACCATTCGCGCTGCCAGCTCGCGTAGGCGCCGAAGTCGGCCGCCGGCTCCTTCCACTGCGGTGCGGCGCCGGCGACCCGGGCCTCGTAGGCGACGCCGAGGTCGCGCTGCAGCACGCGGGCGGAGCGGGGGTCGAGCACGATGTAGTGGCTGGTGAGCACCAGCAGGTGCCGCTCGTCGCCGGCGCGCAGCAGCCTGAACCGGACCATCGGGCCGGAGTTGAGGTCCAGGCCGCGGCGCAGCTCGTCCTGCACGACCTCGTCGGCGCGGGCACGCAGCCGGTCGCCGGGCACGTCCTCGACGTCCAGGCGCACGTCCTGCGGTGCCTGCTGGACGTGCTGGGTGCCCTGCTTGTCGTCGTCGGGGAACGTCGAGCGAAGGACCGTGTGCCGCTGCTGCAGGTCCACCAGGGCCGCGCGCAGCGCCTCGGGGTTCAGCGGGCCTTCGATCGGGAAGGCGAAGCCGAGCCCGTACGCCCGGCTGCTGGGGGCGAACCGGTCGAACAGCCACAGCTGCTCCTGCCGGAACGACAGCGGGGCCGATCGGATCCCCGAGGAGACGCCCTCCAGGCGGGCCAGCAGTTCGTCCCGGCGGTCCCCGGGGAGCTGGCGCAGTCGACGAAGCAGTTCGCTCTGTTGAGGCATGCCACGGTCCTCCCAGTCGATTCATTACAGGCTATACAGACTTCGTTGAGTCTGCCATGTGAGTGTGTCGATTCTTCAGAGTCCGCAAACGCCGGGACCCCGGCACCGAGGGTGTGCCGGGGTCCCGTTCGTTGAGGTCAGCCGGCGCGCAGCCGATCTGCCAGGACCTCGGTGAGCGATGGTGGAGCCTCCAGGAAGCTGTAGTGCGTGCCGGGCAGGACGACCTTCTCGTAGGGCGCCCACAGCGGCCACCCGGTCATCAGGTCGTGCGGCACCTCGACGTCGGCGTCCCAGCCGATGCCCGTGATCGGGCAGTCGACGGTGCCGGCCGGGCGCCAGTACACCCGGTTCGCCTCGACATCGGCCTCCATCGTGTCGATGAACAGGTCGACGAGCTCCTCGGCCTGCGCCGCGCCGGCGCCCATCGCGCCCAGCAGCCCGGCGATCTCGGCCCGCAGCCCGTCCTCGTCCAGGCCGAGGAACCGGCCCCACGGGCCGTCCTGCGGCGCGACCTGGCTCGACATGAAGCACTGGTGCGGCGGCGGCAGGCCGCGCTCGCCGGCCTGGATGACCGTCTCGAACGCGGGCAGCGCGCCGCCGCAGTGCCCGAACACTGCCCACGGGCGCGCGGTGACGATGTCCCCGATGTCGTCGAGCATCGCCTTCGTGACGTCCTGGTAGGTGCCGAAGTGCGGCTCCCGCATCCGGTTCTCCCGGAAGGGGTGCTGGATCGGCACCACCTCGGCGTCGCCGACGGTCAGGGGCCACGCCTTGTACATCGAGGCGCCGCAGCCGGAGTATGGCATGGCGAGCAGGAGCATCTTCGCGTCCGGGGAGGGCTCCCGCAGGAACCAGCGTCGCTGTTGCGGGTCCATCACACCTTCTCCCCGATCACCACGCCGTTCGCGCCGGGCGAGTCGAAGCGGACGGTGCGCACGCGACTGCACCCCGCGTCGCGCAGCCAGCCGCTGTACTCGGCCGCCGTGTAGTTGCGGCCCCAGCAGCCGACCAGCATGTTCATGCTCATGAGGGCCGCGTCGGCGGGGCCGGTCTTGTCGTCGTCGACGAGCAGCTCGCTGATGAGCAGCGTGCCGCCGGACGGCAGCGCGTCCAGGCACGCGGCGATGATCTTCCGGTTCTGCGCCTCGTCCCAGTCGTGCAGGATCATCGACAGCAGCACCGCGTCGTGCCCGCCCGGCAGCGGGTCATTGAAGAAGTCCGCCGCCGCGGTGCCGACCCGCCGCGACATGCCGGCCGCGTCGATGCGCCGCTGGGCGAGGCCGCACACGTGCGCCAGGTCCAGCACGGTGCCGTGGAGGTGCTGGTACTGCCGGCACAGCTCCAGCAGGGTCGCCCCCGCCCCGCCGCCGACGTCCAGCAGCCGCCGCACCCCGGACAGGTCCACGGCCCGGGCGAGGTGCCGCGCGGTCAGCGTGGAGAAGGCGAAGAGCCCGTCCCAGAAGGAGTCCGGCCGGTTGCCCTCCTCGAACATGTTGCGGTCGGGGTCCGGCACCGGCTTGGTCGGCGCGTCGGTGCGCACCGCCTCGGTCGCCTTCAGCCAGCCGGGCGCGGTGTACTTGGCGACCATCTGCACGTAGTCGGCGAAGTAGTCGGGGCGGCCCGGCACCAGGTACGTGTCCGCGACGGCGCTGTTGCGGTAGCGGCCGTCGCGCTGCTCCAGCAGGCCCAGCGCGGTGCACGCGGTCAGCAGGATCTCCGCCGGGCGTGCCGCGATGCCCACGCGGTCGGCGAACTCCGCCGCGGTGGCGCCACCGTCGGCAAGGGTCTCGAACGTGCCGATCTCGATCGCCGCGGTGAGCGTCTGGGACCGCCAGAGTCCGGTCGCCAGGTCGATCAGCAGCGTCGGCGGCGGTGCGGTGGTCACGTCCGTGGTCATCTCAGCGCTCCTCCTTGCGGAACCGCACCGGCAGCCGGTCGAACATGATGTGCCGGCCGTTCTCGAAGTGCAGGTCGCTCGGGCCGGCGAGGTCGAAGACGGGCAGCTCGGCCAGCTCGTCCAGTACAGCCGCGAACTCCGCCCGGGCGAGATGCACACCCATGCAGTGGTGGATACCGTGGCCGAAGCTCAGGTGGTGGTGGGAGTTGCCGCGGTCGGGGTCGAACATGTCCGGGTCCGGGAACTTCTCCGGGTCGCGGTTGGCCGCGTCGAAGAGCAGCACCACGCGGGCGCCAGCCGGGATGACGGTGTCCGCGACGGTGACCTCGCGGGTCGTGACCCGGGTGAACCGGTCGGTGGGG
This sequence comes from Dactylosporangium sp. NPDC000521, assembly GCF_042898305.1. Lineage (NCBI taxonomy): Bacteria > Bacillati > Actinomycetota > Actinomycetes > Micromonosporales > Micromonosporaceae > Dactylosporangium > Dactylosporangium sp. NPDC000521. Next base: position 726,509 of record NZ_JBIAYW010000004.1, on the reverse strand, counting down.
CACCAGCGCCGCAGCGCCTCCTCGGCGACGGCCGCGCGCAGCTCCGGCTCGCGGCGCAGCCGCAGCTGCAGCGCCGGGTCCTGGCCGAGGGTGTGCACCAGGCGGGTGATCGAGTTCATCGTGTTGTCGTGCCCGGCGACGCAGAAGCTGACGATGATGGAGTACAGCTCCTCGTCCGGCAGCGGCTGCCCGTCCCGCCGCATCGCGGCCAGCTTCGCGATGTAGCCGCCGTCGGGCTCGCGCCGCACCCGCTCGATCTCCTCGGCGAGGATGTCGTGGAAGGCGGGCCAGAACTTGCTCGCGTCCCTGTCGGTGGAGATGTAGGTCCACATCGTCTTCGTCGCCGCCCGGACGCGGCTGCGGCAGGCGTCGGACAGCCCGAACGCCATCCCCAGCACCTCGATCGCGAACGGCTCGGCGAGCTCGGCCATCAGGTCGCCGTGCCCGCGCGCGGCCACCGGCGCCAGGAGCCGGTGCGCCATCTCGCGCAGCTGCGGCTCCAGATCGGCGATCGCCTCACGGGTGACCGGGGCGGCCATCCGGTCGCGGATCTCGCGCTGCTGCGGCGGGTCGAAGTCGATGGGGGAGAACATCGGCATGCCCTCGGCGCGCGGGAAGTGCACCCCGCGGGCCGAGCTGTAGGTCTGCCAGTCGGTGAGGGCCGCGCGGACGTCCGCGTAACGGGACAGGATCCACACGCCGCCGTAGGCGGGGGAGTAGGTGACCCCGCGGTCGCGGATCTCGCTGTTGACGCGCTGCGCGGTGTGCGGGGTGTATCCGGGGTCGTGATGGTCGAACGCGTTCACCAGTCTGTCGGTGTCTTGCACCGCTTCCATGGTCATGCCGGCCTCCATGTCTGTGTCGGCGCCCTATCGACGTCTCGGCGTGATCGCGGGGATGGCGGGCGTCGGCGCGGCCTCCGTTCCCGCGGCGCCGATGAGCTGGGCCAGGCCGCCGACGGTCGGGTCGGTCACCAGGTCGTTCATCTCGACGCGGGTGCCGAGGTCCTGCTCGATGCGGCCCTGCAGGCGGGCCAGCAGCAGCGAGTCGCCGCCGAGCTCCAGGAAGTGGTCGTCGGCGCCGACCCGCTCGACGTGCAGCAGCTCGGTGAAGAGCCGGGCCAGCTCGGTCTCCGTGCCGGGGGCGGGGGCGCGCCATTCGCGGACGGGGCGCCCGCGGGCCCAGTCCTCCGGAGGGAGCCGACGGCGGTCGATCTTGTTGGACGTGTTGAGCGGCAGCTCGTCCAGCTGTACAAAGGCGACCGGAACCATGAAGTCGGGCAGTCGCTCCAAAGCGTAGTTGCGCAGGTCGAGGGGGGCCACGGTCCCGCCCTCGGCGGTGAAGCACGCGACGAGCCGGCGCTGGTCGCCGTCCATCGTCGCGACGACGGCGACCTGGCGGACGCCGGGGTGCTGACCGAGGACCCATTCGACGTCTCCGAGCTCGACGCGGTGCCCGCGGATCTTCACGATGTCGTCGATGCGGCCGTGGTGCTCCAGGACGCCGTCGGGGCGGAACCGTCCCGCGTCGCCGGAGCGGTAGATCCTGCTGCCCGGTGCGCCGAACGGGTTGGGGCGGAACCGGTCCGCGGTCTGCGCCGGGTCGCCGAGGTAGCCGAGGCTCAGGCAGTCGGAGTCGATCCACACCTCGCCGATGCCTTCGTGGCCGGCATCGCCGATCGGGGTCAGGCCGTCGTCCTCCAGCAGGTGCACGGTGACGCCCTCGATCGGGCGGCCGACCGGCGACGCGGCGCGGCGGTCGGCGTCCGTCGCCGTGGACGGCGTGCACCGCAGCGGCCACGGGTGGACGGAGTTGGCGACCTGGAAGGCCTCGAGGCTGCCGTACGAGACGGCGACCTCGAACGGCAGGTCCGGCGGCCCCCACGTGTTGAGCCGGTCACCGCCGAGCGTGAGCAGCCGCAGCGGGGTCTGGCGCGGCCACGGCAGGCTCTGCAGCACCTCGCCGACCGGCGTGATCACGAAGCTCAGCGTGATCTCCTCCTGGAGGAGCCAGTCGCGCAGCGCGGGCGGCGACGCGATCACGTCGTGCTCGCCGATGACGATCTGCGCGCCCTGCCAGAGCAGGCCGCCGACCTCGTGGATCGCGATCCCGGCCCCGGCCGCGCCCAACCACGAGCCGCGGTCGGCGGCGGTGGTGCCGTTGATGGTGGCGCTGCGGGCGGCGCTGAGCGCCAGCCACGAGTGCTGCGCGAGGACGATCTTCGCCGCCCCGGTGGAGCCCGAGGTGAACATGGCGTAGGCGAGCTCGTCCCGCCGCGCCGCCGGACGGGGGTCCGGCAGGTGCTCGCGGGCCGGCACGCCGGCGTTGATGGTGACCACGGGCAGCCCGCCCGGGACCGGCGGCGTGGGGTTGCCGCCGCCCGGGCAGGGCGCCACGGGCACCCCGACCGGGACGGGCGGCACCTCGGCCGCGTCGGGACAGTGCGCGGCCGCCACCACGGCGGTGGGGCGCCCCGCCGCGATGGCCCGGTTGAAGCGCTCGACCGGCACCGAGGGGTCCAGCGGCATGCAGACGCCGCCGGCCTTCAGGCAGCCGAGCATGCCGACCACCCACTCGATCGAGCGACCCAGGTACATGGCGACCATGTCACCGCGCCGCACGCCCAGGACCGACAGCTCGCGGGCGAGCTCGTTGGCCTGCTGGTTGAGCTCGCCGTAGGTCAGCCCCCGGTCGCCGTGCCGGACGGCCGGCGAGTCCGGTGCGCTGCGGGCGAACTCCTCGATCCGGGAGACCAGGGTCGTCGTGCCTGCGCGGACGACCGGGGCTTCCTGCTGGGTGATCATGACTACGGTTCCTCCCCTGCTTCTCAGGCGGCCGGGACGACCACTCGCTCCTGCTCCGGGACGTCGTCGATCAGCTTGTGCACCCGGCCCGCGAGGACCCAGAGCACGGCGATCACGGCCAGCGCGGCGGCCAGGTAGAAGGCGGTCACGTTGGCGAACGCCACGGCGATCGCGCTGCCCAGCAGCGGACCGGCGGCGTTCGCGCCCCAGACGAACGGCAGGGCGACGCCACCGACGCGGCCCATCGCCTGCGGCGGCGTGGCCTTCTGGATCAGCGTCATCACACCGACGTTGCCGACCGGCGTGGTGAACGACGAGATGCCCTGCGAGACGATCAGGACCGTCACGGCGGTCGCCGTATTGCCGAACTGGGCGAACGGCAGCAGCAGGAACGCGAACACCAGCATCGAGTGGGTCAGCAGCAGCGTGCGGCCCATGCCGAGACGCTCGTTGATCCGGCGGGACAGGATCGCGCCGAGGATGACCGGCGTGCCGCCGATACCGAGCACGAGACCGATCTGCGCGGCGCTGAGGTGCAGGTCCTGGTAGCCGAACACGATGATCATCGCGAGGACCATGGACACGGCCGTGTTGCCGAAGGTCGCCATCAGCGTCAGGTAGCGCAGCAGCCGGTTGCCGAAGGTCATCGACACGCCGCCACGCAGGTCCTTGAGTGTCGCCTGCACGCCGCCGGGGCGGGGCTGCGGGGCCGGCTCCTTGAACCGCACGAGCATCAGCGAGAGCCCGGCGAACAGGTAGGTGACGGCGTCGGCGGTGATCGCCCGCGCCGCGCCGAGCGCGCCGACCAGCGCACCACCGGCGCTACGGCCGAAGATGAGCGCGACGGACCGGCTCAGCTGGGTCTTGGCGTTGCCGTCGACCAGGTCCTCCCGCGGCAGCAGCTGCGGCAGGTATGCCTGGTAGGCGAGCTGGAAGACCACGTCGAAGATGCCCTTGAGCACCGCCGCCACGTACAGGTGGGTGACCGTCAACCCGTCGAGGGCCCACAGCAGCGGCAGCGAGCCGAGGATGAGGAACCGGGCCAGGTTGGAGATCTGCATCATCATCCGCCGGTTCAGGCGGTCGGTGAGCACCCCCATCACCGGGGCGAGCAGCACGAACGGGATCCACTGCAGCGCGATCAGCAGACCGACGCCGAGTGCGCCCTCACCGAACACCAGCACGGCGAGGGACGGCAGCGCGATGACGCTGATCTCGCTGCCCAGCAGGCTGATCGACTCACCGCCCCAGACGAGGGCGAAGTCGCGGTTGCGCAGCACCGAGGGCCGGCGCCCTCCGTCGGGGGGCGGGTTGCCCGCGGCGGGTGGTTTCGCGGTGCCGGCCGGACCTTGCGACGTCCCCGGGGCGGCTTCCGGGCGCCCTTCGACGCGCTCCGTCGGTGCGTGTGTCCTGTTTTGCGCGTTGGTTGAGGTCATGCCCCATGACTCCTCTGCGGGAATTCGTGCGAGACGCTCGTATTCCGGTGCGCGGGTCTGCGCGGCTGTCGGCACGAGTCTTCACCCACACACCACAACTGCCGACGGCCTCACGGTAACTCGACTCTGCAGACAGCGCATCTTTCGGGGCCAGAAGCCACCCGAACCGGTCACTCCTGCGCTGATTCTCGCGCAGTGAGTTATCGTATCTCCATGAGAGACTGTGAAGACTTCATGCCCCTCGCGGTCATCCAGGAGCACTTCTGGTCCTCCGACGCGTCGGCGGCGGAGCAGGCCCCGCTGACCGAGTGCGTGGCGCTCGCCGTGCCCGGCCGCCTGGACCCGGGCGCGTTGCGCGCCGCGGTCGGCGCGCTGCTGGCGCGGCACGAGGTCCTGCGCACCGCGCTGCGGCTGCACGACGGCGAACCCACCCAGACCGTGCTCCCGGTGCCGGATCCGCTGCCCGTCACCGTGCTCGACGAGCCGGCCCCTTCCGGGAGCGACGCGCTGGTCCGGTTCGCGGCCACCGGGATCGACCCGTCGTCCGGCTGCGGGATCGCGTTCCTGCTGCTGCACGGCGGCGGCCCCGACGGCGCCGACGTGCTCGCCCTCGCCGTGCACCACATCGTCGCCGACGCCACCGCGGTGCGGCTGCTGCTGGCGGAGCTCGCCGCGGACTACACCGCCGCGCTCGCCGGCCGCCCCTCGACCGTGCCGGAGCCCGAGCTGCAGTACGGCGACTTCGTCCTCTGGGAGCGCGAGGCGCTGCTGCCGGCGACCCAGGACGCCGACACCGCGTGGTGGAGCGAGACCCTCCGCGACGCGCCCACCAGCCTCGACGTGCGCCCCGACCGGCCGCGCCGGCGGATCCGCCGCGGCGTCGGCAGCCGCGTCGAGCTCGTCCTGCCGGGCGTCGGCGGGCCCGCGCTGCGCGCCGCCGCCCGGGACCTGCACAGCTCGCCGTACGCGCTGTGCCTCGCCGGCTGGGCCGCCACGATCGCCCGCTCCACCGGCCGCGACGACCTGATCCTCGGCGTGCTCGCGGCCAACCGCGGCGCGCCGCAGCTGGAGACGCTGGTCGGGCAGCTGTCCAACACCGTCCCGCTGCGCCTGGACCTCGGCGGCGCCCCCGACCTGCCCGAGACGGTGGCCCGCTGCACGAAGCGGGTCGCGGCGGCGATCGAGCACGTGCGGCTGCCGTTCAACCGGATCGTGCGGGCCGCCGCCGCGCCGCGGCCGACCGACCGGACGCCGCTGATCCAGCACCTGTTCCTACCGCGCGTGGACGCGGTCGGCGACCTGCGCTTCGGCGGGCTGCCGGTGCGGGTCCTGGACGTCGAGCGCGGCCGGGGCCGGTTCGACACCGTCGTGGAGATCGAGTTCTCCGACGAGCAGGTCCGGCTGTGGCTGGAGTACGACGGGGACCTCTACACCCCGGAGGGCGTCCGGGCGCTCGTCGACGACTACGCCCGGGTGCTGCGGCAGTGGCTCGCGCGGCCGGAGCTGCGGGTGCCGGAGCTGGACCTGCACGCGCCGGAGCCGGCGCCGCTCGGCGGGGGCGGCGACGAGCGGGTGCGCCTGGAGCTGCCGGACGGCACGCCGGTGACGCTGACCCTCGACCGCTCCCGCGGCGAGCAGGACTGGCCGGTGGTGACCGGCGTCGACGCCGCCGTCGACGCAGCCCACGAGCTGCGGCTGGCCGACGGGCTGTCGCCGCACCAGCCCGCGGCGCTGCTGCTCGGCGGCGCGCCCACCGGGCTCACGGCCCGCCGGGACGCCGGCGGCCGCCTCGAGATCGTGGACGGCCTGCCCTCGGCGTCGGCAGCGGCCGCGCCCGCCGCCGACTCCGCGCCCGCGGGCCCGGACCGGCTGCTCGACCTGGTCGTCGAGATCTGGGCGCAGGCCCTGGAGAAGCCGGAGCTGGCGCCGGACGCGGACTTCTTCGAAAGCGGCGGGCACTCGCTGCTCGCCACCCGGCTCGTCGCCGACATCCAGGAGACGCTCGGTGTGCGGGTGCGGGTGCGCACCCTGTTCGAAAACCCCACCCCGGTGGAGCTGACCGGGGCGCTGCGCGCCGCCAACCCGGAGCTGGACGGCATGCTCGCGCTCGTCGCCGAACTGCCCTCCGCGTCCTCCTCCGCGACCTCCTCCGCGTCCTCCTCCTTGTCCTCCTCGTCCTCCTCTTTGTCCTTCGACGACCTCGCCGCCGACCCGGCCGTCGCAGCTGCGGGCGAGGAGGAGGCGCAGGACACGGTGGTGGAGGTGCCGCTGCTGTCCGGGCAGCGGCAGCTGTGGCTGGCCGAGCAGGCCGATCCGGGCTCGCTCACCCACACGATCCCCCTCGTGCTCGACCTCACCGGGCCGATGCGCCCCTCAGCGTTCGCCGAGGCGGTCAACGACGTGGTCGCCCACCAGCCCGGGCTGCGCGGCACGTTCGTCGAGGTCGGCGGCCAGCCCGTACAGCGGATCCAGCCGCACACCGGGATCGACGTGCCGGTCCACGACCTGACCGGGCTCGACGACGCCGCGCGGGAGGCCGAGCGCGGACGGCTCGAGCACGACATCGCCTACACCGGCTTCGACATCACCCGCGGGCCGCTGCTGCGGGCGCGGATCATCCGCCTGGGGGCCGAGCGGCACCAGGTGCAGCTGCTGTTCCACCACCTGGTGACCGACGAGGTGTCGATGACGCTGCTCATGCGGGATCTGGGCATCGCGTACGAGGCGCGGGCCGCCGGTCGCGAGCCGGCCCTGCCGCGCCACGAGGTCGGCTTCGCCGCCCTCGCCCGGGCCGAGCAGGAGCTCCTCGACGGCCCCGAGGGCGAGCGGCTGCGCCGGTTCTGGGCCCGCGAGCTCGCCGGCGCCCCGGCGCTGCGGCTGGAGACCGACCGTCCGCGCGGTGACAAGGCGAGGTTCCGGGGCGAGTTCCTGGAGCGGCCCGTGTCCGCCGCCGCGGCGCGCACGCTGCGCGACGTTGCCACCGCCGGGCGCACGACCCCGTTCACGGTGTTCTGCGCGGCCGTCGCCGTGCTGCTGCACCGCCTCAGCGGCCAGGACGACATCGTCATCGGCATCCCCACGGCGAACCGGACCCAGCGCGGTGCCGACCAGCTCATCGGCTGCTTCCTCAACGTGGTCCCGGTCCGGCTCGACCTGTCCGGCGACCCGCGCTTCGACGAGCTGGTGCGGCGGGTCGGTGCCGCGGTGCTGCGCGCCTACGAGCACCAGCAGGCGCCGTTCGCCGACATCGTGCAGACCGTGGGGCCCCGGCGGGTCACCGGCGTGCACCCGATCTACCAGGTCACGTGCGAACTGCAGCTGGAGTCGTGGATGCCGGCCGACCTCGCCGGGCTGGGCTGCGAGTACCGCTTCATCTCCCACGGCACGGCCCGCTACGACATGGCCTTCCACGGGCTGCTGCGCCCGGCCGGGCTGTCGGCGATGCTGGAGCTCAACACGGACCTGTGGGACCACGCGTCCGGTTACCAGCGCATCGACCAGGTGCTGGAGCTGCTGGCCGCCGTCTCCGAGACGCCAGGCGCCCCGATCGGGGAGCTCGGCGGGGTGCGCCGATGATGGCGTCACCCAATGGTGTATGTCCGTTGCAGAGAGTGAACAGGCTATGGCGACTGCGAGCCGCCGTCCTGTCGAAAGCTTTACCAGGTCAGGCGAGGGTTTGAGCCCTCGGAGCGCGTCGCCTTTGGCGAGGCTCTCAAGATTCGACCGAAGTATAGTATCGGCAGTATCCCTGTGCTACTCGACACGCACCATTCCCTCGGCTCGCCCCGAGGTGTTGCAAAGAATAAGGCGGACCACCATGGAATCCGATCAGGAGTACGTTGAAACGCACTACACGGTCAAGATCGTGGCCGAGAGCCCGAACGGCGACAAGCAGCCCGCCACCATCACCGCGCGGGTCCGGATCAACCAGAATCTCGAGGCGCAGGTCGTCGAGCTGTCGGTGATGGCACCCGAGGGGGGTGCCCTGCCGGTCAACGCGGCCCGTTCGATCGACTTCGACATGCTCGCCCGCTCGCTCAGCAGTGCCGTCGCCGCGACCGTGCTCAACGGGGGGCCGTCGCCCGAGCCGGAGGAGCGGCAGGCCCGCCGCGCCAAGCCCGAACGGCCGTACCGGCGCATGCCCGACGCCGAGCTGGTCGCCGCGGAGCTGCGCCGCACCGGCAGCGTGGGGCAGCTCGCCCGGCACTTCGACGTCCCCCGGTACACGGCCCAGGCCTGGGTGGACCGGCTGCGGCGCAACGGGCAGCTCGAGTTCTTCGACAGCTGATTGTCGACTCTGCAGACTCCGGTGGACACTGGGATACTCGAGTCATGACCGTGGACAAGCTTTCGCTTTCGCAGCGACTCGGACCCTATGTCGAGCACCTCGGCCTGCAGTTCGAGGAGGTCGGCCCCGACCAGGTGGTCGCCGCCTGGTCGGCCCGCGGCGACCTGCTGCAGCCACACGGCATCCTGCACGGCGGGGTGCACTGCGCGGTGGTCGAGTCCGTCGCGAGCGTGGCAGCGGACCGGTGGCTCGGTGACAAGGGCACGGTGGTCGGGGTCAGCAACACCACCGACTTCTTCGCGCCCGTCACCGCGGCCAACGGCCGGCTCACGTCGACGGCGGTGCCCATCCACCGGGGCGCCACGCAGCAGGTGTGGGCGGTGGAGACGGTGGACGCGGCCGGTGGGCTGGTCGCCCGGGGGCAGGTCAGGCTGCAGAATCTGCGCTGATCGGCAGGGCTTCCGGCGCGCTTCTCCCAAATGAGGGAACCCGCGCGGAACCCGGCACGCCGGTCGTCGCGGCGGTCCTACGGTGCAGGCATCGCCGCAACGACCGACGGGAGTCCGCGCATGGACTGGCGCGCAGAGGTGCTCGACCAGCTCGACCTCTACTGGGAGCACAACCTGACGCCAGCGCTGGCCGGCCTCACCGACGACGAGTACTTCTGGGAGCCGGTCAAGGACTGCTGGTCCGTGCGGACCGCGGCGGACGGCCACGCCACACTCGACGGCGGGCACGAGACGCCGGACCCACCGCCGGTGACGACGATCGCCTGGCGGATGACGCACGTCGCCTTTCATGTGCTGGGGATCCGCACCAGCGCGCACTTCGGCGACGGCTCGCTGACGATGGCGACCGCCGAGCTGCCGGTGACCGCGGCCGCGGCCGTCGCAGCGCTGGAGCGGCACTACCGTGACTGGCGCGACGCGGTGAGCAACCTGGACGAGGCGGCCCTGGAGCGCCCGATCGGCGAGGCGGAGGGCCCGTGGGCCGACCGTCCGATGGCGACGCTGATGCTGCACGTCAACCGCGAGGTCATGCACCACGGCGCGGAGGTCGCGCTGCTGCGCGACCTCTACCGCACCCACTTCGCCTGACCCGTCTCGATCCCCACCCCGGCGCGGCGGACAGCAGTCCCCGCCGCCCATCTGACGGCCGGAGCGTGGCCCGGATCTCCAGGTGCGACACAGGCCGCGCACCTGGAAACCGCCGGGCCCGCTGCGGTCCTCCACCCTCGCGAGCCGCCAGTCGCCCCGCGGCCCTCCATCCTCGTGATCGAAGGACGCTCCGGGCCGCCCGGACAGCCAGTTCCGTCCTTCGATCACGGGTGGCGAGGCGCCGAGCGGCGGGTTCGGGCGGGCGGTGCCTGGCGGTGGTGCTGGGCGGTGGTGCTGGACGGTGGTGCCGGGCGGTGGCCGGTGCCTGGAGCGTGGCCGCTGTTTGTGTGCGGCGCGGGCCCGGGCTTTGGAACGCTACGACTGCTGCGGCCCTCCATGTTCGTGATCGAAGGACGCTTCGGGTCGCCCGGACGACCAGTTCCGTCCTTCGATCACCGGTTGGCGGGCCGCCGAGCGGCGGGTGCGGGCCGGCGGTGCTGGGCGGTGGTGCTGGGTTGTGGTGCTGGGTTGTGGCCGGTGCCTGGAGCGTGGCCGCTGTTTGTGTGCGGTGCGGGGCCCGGGCTTTGGAACGCTACGACTGCTGCGGTCCTCCATGCTCGTGATCGAAGGACGCTTCGGGTCGCCCGGACGACCAGTTCCGTCCTTCGATCACGGGTGGCGGGGCGCCGAGCGGCGGGTGCGGGCCGGCGGTGCTGGGCGGTGGCCGGTGTCTGGAGCGTGGTTGGTGTTCTTTGTGCGGCGCGGGACCTCGGTCTTCGGAACGCCGGGCTCGCTGCGGTCCTCCATGCTTGTGATCGAAGGACGCTTCGGGTCGCCCGGACGGCCAGTTCCGTCCTTCGATCACGGGTGGCGGGGCGCCGAGCGGCGGGTTCGTCCAGGAGATGCCTGGCGGCGGCCGGTGCCTGGACCCCGGGCTTTGGAACGCCGGGCTCGCTGCGGTCCTCCATGCTTGTGATCGAAGGATGCTCCGGGTCGCCCGGACGGCCAGTTCCGTCCTTCGATCACGGGTGGCGGGGCGCCGAGCGGCGGGTGCGGGCGGGAGATGCCTGGCAGCGGTTCCTGGCGGGGGTGCCGGCGGCGGTGCCTGGCGGTGGCCGGTGGCTGGAGCGTGGTCGCTGTTCTGTGTGCGGCGCGGGGGCGGGCGTTGGGACGCTACGACTGCTGCGGTCCTCCATGCTTGTGATCGAAGGATGCTCCGGGTCGCCCGGACGACCAGTTCCGTCCTTCGATCACAGGTGGCGGGGCACGCGGGCAGTGGTGCCGGCCGTGGCAGTCCGGTGTGGGGCGGGGTCAGGCGATGCGGACCGTCAGGCCGCTGACGCCGTTGGCCTTGCCCACGTGTGCGGCCTCCTTCTGGAGGTCCTTCTCGGGCAGGACGACACCGTCGAACGGGGTCACCACGAGGTCCTTGCCCTCGATCTCCCAGACGGCCTCGACGCGGCCGTCGACGACGACGATGGGGGAGATCCAGCCGGCGGTGCGGCTCACCTTGCTGCGGTGCTTGGTGTCCAGCAGCGCGTCGTCCTTGGTGCCGGGGCCGAGGATGTACTGGTCGAAGTGGCCGAGCAGCTTGACGCCCGTGCAGTCGGGGGCGCCGGCGAGGTCGTCGGCGTGCTCGGTCAGGATCATCGCCTTGCGGCCCTCGACGTCGACCTCGGTGAGCTTGTCGCCCATGTCGGCGAACCACTTGCGCAGCTTCGGCTTGCTGGTGCTGTTGAGCGTCAGCCAGCGGTCGAACGTGTCGGGGCTCGCCGGACCGTACGCGCCGAGATACGCCTCGATCGCGATCGGGGCGGCCTCGTCGGGCTCGGGGATGCCCTTCCAGTCCTTGCCGAACTTCTTCGCCGGCGAGGTGAACGTGATCTTGTTGCCCTGGTTGGGGCCGTGGCAGAGGGCGCCGCGCCAGGCGAGGGGCTTGAGGACCGAGCCCCACCCGGAGCGCAGCCGCTCCTCCATGCTCGCGAAGCGCTTGTCGGCGATGAGCTTCGTGACCAGCTGGTCGCGGGTGAGCTCCGCGCCGCCCTCGAGGATCTGCGAGACCTCGTCGGTCAGCTCGTCCACCTGCTTTGGGCTGACGCCGGACGCCTTCGTCCAGGAGGGCTTGAGCCAGCTGCCGGCGGCGGCCATGAGCGACAGGAAGGCGCCCGCGTCCTGCGGGCGCAGCAGGTGCAGCGTGCCGCGCATCGCCCAGGTCTTCAGCAGCGTCAGGTCGGCGACGTCCCGGTCGACGGCGTCGCCGTCGGGTGTCGTCTGACGCAAGGCGACGGCCAGCTCGGCGGCGCTCCACACCTGCGCCTGCACACCACACAGCCTGCCGACGATCTCGCTCGCGCTGGCCTTCGTGCGCGGGTGCACGAACTGCCGCTTCATCCGCCAGGTCGCGACCTGTTTCCAGGTGACTTTCACAGTGCCCCCTTCGCAGTCGTCCTCACCCTACCCCGGGCCGAAAGACACTGCACGAAAGGCGACAAGGCTCCCACCCGCTCGTGGTGGGAGCCTTGTCGAGGAGATCTCAGCCCCGGTCGGCCCGGGCCGCTTCCAGGGTGTCGCGTTTCGCCTTCGGCCGGCTCCAGCGCCGCATGATCGGGCGTTCGACGAGCGTGTAGAGCAGCCACGCGAGCACGAGGCTCGTGACGATCGTCAGCCCCGAGTAGGTCAGCACGGTGCCCCACGTGGCGGGTGCGTCGGCGGGGTTCGCGCCCCACGTCGGGGAGTGCTTGCCGATCCAGCCGTAGACGACCACGAGCCAGTGCACCAGGTACAGGGCGAAGGAGATCTCACCCAGGAACACCATGGTGCGGCTGCCGAAGGAGCTGCCGCGGCCTTCGATGTCGCGGGTGGCGACGGCGCCGACCAGGAACGCGAGCGGCAGCGCGGAGACGGCGACGAAGCCCAGGATCGGCGGCGTGGCGCCACCGGCGGCGATGAGCCCGATCGTCGCCACGATCACGGCCACCGGCAGCGGCCAGCGCTTGAGCCAGCGCCCGTTGATGACGATCAGCGCGGTGAAGATGCCCAGCACGAACTCCAGCATCCGCACCGGCGGGAAGAACGTCATGAACCACATGTGCAGCCATGGCAGGCCGGTGCCGCGATGGGTCCCGCCGGCGGGCAGCAGCAGCGCCACGAACGGCACGGCGCAGATCGCGGCGAACGTGATCCAGAAGCCGCGCCACAGCCGCTCGGGGCGGACCTTGCGCAGCAGGTTCAGCACGAACGGGAAGGCGAGGTAGAACAGCAGCTCGCAGGCGAGCGACCAGGTCGGCGTGTTGTTCCACAGGTTGAACAGCAGCTCCTGGTCGGGGATCCAGGCGTGCACCAGGAACAGCGTGGCCAGCGTGTCGCGGGTCGACAGCGCGTGCGCGGCGGTCGCCGCCAACAGGACCGCCGCGACGAAGGTCACCAGGTGGTTCGGGTAGATCTTGAAGAACCGGCGGCGCCAGAACTGCGGCACGGTGTCGGTGTCCCGGGCGACCCACGTCAGCACGAATCCGCTGAGGATGAAGAAGAACGACACCCCGACGGAGCCGAAGCCGTAGAACACGTGGATCACGAAGACCTGGTCCTTGGCGACGAACGGCAGCAGGTTGATGCCGACGTGGCACAGCACGACGAGGAACGCGGCGATGAACCGCAGCCCCGTCAGCGAGTGCAGCTTCGAGCTCGACCGGCCGGGCGCGGGCCGGTCGCCGGCGGCCACGGACTGCGGCCCGCCACCTTCGATGGTCACGTCGCTGCTCGCCTCGGTGGCGAGTCCTGCTCTCGGCCGTATCATCGGGCACCTCCGTCTGAGTCGGTGGCGGGCGTCAGCTCGCCGGCGAGTTCGCGGACCACGGTCGCCTGGTAGAAGTTGCGCACCGGCAGGCGGCGGCCCTGTTCGGCCTCGATGAGGTCGATCACTTCCATGGCCGTCAGCGAGGTGCCGCCGAGGGCGAAGAACTCGTCGTCGGGCGTCACCCCCCTGTCGACCTTCAGCACGCGCTGGAACACGCTCTGCACGTATCGGATCCGGTCCTCGTCGTGGATCAGGGCCGTCCCGGCCATCGTCATCACCTCGTCTTCTGGTCGATGTTCTGGGTGTGGGCGAGCAGCCGGCCGGCGGCCTCGACGACCGCGCCGGTGCTGACCCCGTGCGCCTCGAGGGCGTCGCGCTGGCCGGCGACCCGCGCGCCGGGCCGGCCGCGCACGGCGACCCGGCGGATGGGCACGGCGAGCTCGGCGGACACCACCTCGGCGACCGCGTCGCCCGCGCCGCCCTGCGGCCGGTGCTCCTCGACGGTCACCACCCCCGCCCGGCCGCGGCAGCCGGCCAGGAGCCCGTCGCGGTCCAGCGGGTGCAGGGTGTGCAGCTCGAGCACCTCCGCGTCGATCCCGTCGCCGGCGAGGAGCGAAGCCGCCTCCAGCGCGAACAGCAGCGGCATCGCCCCGGTCGCCACGAGGGTCACGTCGGTGCCCTCGCGCAGCGTGCGGGCCCGGCCGAGCCGGAAGTCGGGTGCGCTGCCCGGCGGCACCGGTGTCGCCGACCGCCCGAGCCGCAGGTACGCGGGGCCGGGCAGCTCGTGCAGCTGACGGGTGGCGGCGCCGATCTGCCGGCCGTCGCCGGGGACGACGACGGCGAGGTCCGCGAGTGCCCGGGCGACCGCGAGGTCCTCCAGGGCGAAGTGGGTGGTGCCGAAGTGCGCGGCGGACAGCCCGCCGTGCGTGGCGATCACCCGCACGGGCAGCCGGTTGCCGACCACGTCGACCTTGAGGAACTCGGCGGCCCGCATGGTGGCGAACGTGGCCATCGTGTGCACGTAGGGGATGAAGCCGCGGCGGGCCAGCCCGGCGGCGACGGTCATCAGGTTCGCCTCGGCGATCCCGACGTTGATGTAGCGGTCGGGGAACCGCTCCGCGAAGGTGTTCTCCAGGCCGCCCGTGTCGGAGTCCAGGCAGATGACCCGGGGGTCCGCGGCGGCGAGTTCGATCAGCGTGTCGCGGTACGCCGTGCGGGGATCCGGGCCGAGCTCCACCTCGGCGATCGTCTGCGTCACGACGGCTCTCCCTTCGCCCGGGCGAGGGCCGCGAGGGCGCGCTGCACCAGGGCGGGCTTGAGCTTGGCGTAGTGCCCGGCGACCTTGCGCTCCAGGAACGGCACGCCACGGCCCTTCACGGTCGTGGCGATCACCATGACCGGGCCGTCCGGCGACGGCCGCAGCGCCTCGTGCAGCGCCGCCAGGTCGTGCCCGTCGACGGTGCGCACCTGCCAGCCGAACGCGGCGAACTTCGCGTCGAGCGGCTCGAGCGCGACGCAGCCCTCGGTGCCGCCGGTGATCTGCAGCCCGTTGCGGTCCACGGCCGCGACCAGGTTGGGCAGCCTGCGGTGGCCGGCCAGCAGCGCGGCCTCCCAGACGCTGCCCTCCTGCAGCTCGCCGTCGCCGAGGACGGTGTAGACGCGCCGGTCGCCGCCGCGCAGCCGCTCGGCGAGCGCGAGGCCGATCGACAGGCCGAGCCCGTGGCCGAGCGAGCCGGTGGCGAACTCGACGCCGGGCAGGTCGTGCGCGGGGTGGCCGAAGAGCCTGCTGCCGGGCTGGGCGTAGGTGTCGAGCTCGTCGGCGGGGAGCCGGCCGAGCTGCACCAGCGCGCTGTACAGCGCGGGCGCGGCGTGGCCCTTGCTGAGCACGAACGCGTCGCCGGGGCGCAGCAGCCCCGCGTGCAGCACGGCCATCAGGTCGGCGCAGGACAGGCTGCCGCCGGCGTGCGCGCCCTCCGGCCCGCCCGCCATCCGGATGACGTCCTGGCGGATCCGTTGCGCCATCGCCGCGACGGGCGCCTCCTCGAAAGCGCCGTAGTGAACAGCGCCGTCCTGTACAGCGTCGTCCCGGACGGCGGGGGAGTGCGGCGGGCCGGTCGTGGTCGGCGCGGCCATGTCTGGCTCCCTTCGGTGGGTGTCGATATCGGTGGTCAGCCCTTGCGAAGCGCCTCGCGCCAGCCGGGTGCGGGGCGCGAGCGGGCCATCTGGCGGATCAGGTCGAGGTGCCGCCAGACCTTCTCGAAGGCGTCGGCGTAGCGGGCCAGCAGCGGCCCGGCGGCCGGATCGAGGTGGCGGCGTTGCAGGCACAGGGATCCGTCCACGACCGCGGCCGTCACGGGGAAGTGCTCGGCCACCCAGTCGAGGGCGTCGGCCTCGGTCATGCCGGCGGGCCGGAACGCGGGGTGCGCGGGCAGCGGCGCGACCTGGTACTGGGAGACCGGCACGCCCTCGGCGCGCAGCACCCGGTGCAGGGCGGCGCGCAGCCCGGTCCGGTGCTCGGGCCCGAGGCCGAACGCCTCCGGCTGCGGCATCAGGCGCAGGATGTGCCAGGCGTGCGTGCGGCCGGCGGGGATCTGCGGCACGCGCAGCCCGGGCAGCTGGGCGAGCCGTTCGAGGAACGCGTGGATGCCGGGCTCACGCCGCCTGGCGTTGTCGTCGAAGCGGGCCAGCTGCGAGCGGGTGAAGGCGGCCGCGACCGGCGCCATCCGCGCGTTGAAGGCGGCGTGGTGGCTGATGTACGTGCGGGCCCCGGCCGGCGCCCGTTCGCCGAAGTTGCGCAGGCTGACGAGCCGCTCGTGCAGCTCGTCGTCGTCGGTGGTGATGAGCCCGCCCTCGCCGCACGTCGGCAGGTTCTTGTGCGGGTGCAGGCTGAAGCAGCCGGCCGTGCCGAGCGCGCCGGCCCTGCGCCCCTCCAGCCGCGCGCCGTGGGCCTGTGCGGCGTCCTCGACGACCGGCACGTCCAGCCGCTCGGCGAGCCGGCGCAGTGCCGGCATGTCCGCCGGTAGTCCGTGCAGGTGGACGGGCAGCAGCGCCGCCGTGCGCGGACCGGTGGCCTCGGCGGCCGAGCGGGGATCCAGGTTGTAGGTGCCGGGCTCGACGTCGCCGAACACGGCGGTGCCGCCGGCCGCGTGCACGGCGTGGGCGGTCGCGTTCATCGTCAGGGCCGGCACGACCACCTCGTCGCCGGGGCCGACCCCGCAGCCGCGCAGCGCGAGGTGCAGCGCGACGGTGCCGGAGGCGACGGCCACGCAGTGCCGTGTGCCGGTGGCCTCCGCCCACGCCGCCTCGAGGCGGCCGATCTCGGGCTCGCCGGGCGACGCGGCGTTCAGCGGCCCGTCGCGCAGCACCCGGAGGACGGCCCGCTCGTCGTCCGCGGTGACGATCGGCCAGGCGCCGCCGCCGCTGTCCTTCGGCACGGCGCGGTCCCCCCCGAGCAGCGCCAGCTCCGCGGTACGCGAGGTGTGGGTGGTCTCGGCCATGAACAGGCACCTCCGGACGGTGTGCTCGTCGGGTCGCCGCTCGGGAGGACACGCAAGGAGCAGCCTTTGTTGCAGACATTCATCGCCTCGTCATGCAGAGTCTGCAACAGTGTCGAGGGTCAGCATCACCCTGCATGCGGCGATCCGCAACTCGATCATCGACGTTTGGACCAATGCCCTGTTTGGCAAAAGACGACGTGGGGAAGGGGCATTGAGTCGCCGGCGTGGATATTCGAGCGACTTTGCCGTGACCTGCGAGATGTAGCCTCGATGCTGCTTCCAAGTTGTCTCTCAGGATGTGCGACCGTGAAGCATGTGTTAGCTTCTGCAGTGTTGGCCAAACAGTAGTCACACAATCTGCAGGAGGCAACTGATGACTGTTGCAACGACCGTGCAGTGCCCGCAGTGCGGTGGCGCGGTGGACGTCTCCGATGAACTCATGGTTGCCGAGATCGTGATCTGTCAGCACTGCTCCAGCGAGCTCGAGGTGGTCACGACCGACCCGGTCGTGCTGGCGCTCGCGCCCGAGGTGGAAGAGGACTGGGGCGAGTAGCCGCCCGCTCGCCGGGGTGGTGGGTACCTGAGGCGGGATCCCACCCCCCCGGCGGGCACCGAACACGCGACAAAGACTGCAGACGGAAGGGGCGGCAGGGTGAAGGTGAGCGTCGTCGGCGCGGCCGGCTACACGGGTGGGGAGCTGCTCCGGCTGGTGCACGCACACCCGGAACTGGACCTGGTGCAGGCCGTCTCCCGCCGGCACGCCGGCCGGCCGGTCGCGGAGGTGCACCCCAATCTGCACCACCTCGGCCTGACGTTCCACCCGCCGCAGGAGCTCGCCCCGGTCGACACCGCCTTCCTGGCGCTGCCCTCCGGAGCCTCCGCGGAGCTGGAGGCCGGCGTCGCCGGACTGGCCGGCACGATCGTCGACCTGAGCCCGGACTTCCGTGCCGGCGCGACCTCCGCGTCCGGCGACGTCTACCGGACGGGCCTGCCGGAGCTGTACGCCGACGAGCTGCCCGGTGCCGAGCGGATCAGCGTGCCCGGCTGCATGGCGACCGCCGCGATCCTCGCCCTCGCCCCGCTGAGCAAGGCGGGCCTGGTCGACGGTGACGTGGTGGTGGACGCGCGGACCGGCTCGTCCGGCTCCGGCGCGGAGCCCGGCCCGTCGTCGCATCACGCCGAGCGCGGCAACGCGTTCAGAGTCTACAAACCCGCCGGGCACCGGCACGAGCAGGAGATCGCGGCGCACGCCAAGGTCCGGGCCCGCATGACCGTGACGGCCGTGCCGTCGGTCCGCGGCGCGCAGGTGATCTGCCACGTCACGCCGCCGGAGCCGGTCGAGCGCCGGGACGTGCTCCGGGTGCTGCAGCGGGAGTACCGCGACCGCCCGTTCGTCCGGGTGGTCTCCCGCAGCCGCGGGGTGCACCGCCTGCCGGACCCGCAGTTCCTGTCCGGCACCAACTTCGTCGACGTCGGCTGCGCGGTCGACGAGGACGGCGGCCGGATCGTCGTGGTCGCCGCCCTGGACAACCTGGTCAAGGGCGCCGCCGGCGGCGGCGTGCAGAGCCTGAACGTGGCGCGCGGCATGCCGGAGGACGCCGGCCTGGAGTTCCCGGGCCTGCACCCGGCCTGAGCCGGACCGCACCAGTCCGCACCGGCACGGCACACCAAGCACAGAGGAGGTGAGCGGGGCATGGCACAGGACGCCGGACACACCCCCGGCGGGGTCATCGTGGTGAAGATCGGCGGCGGCTCCGACCCGGGACCGTTGCTCGACGAGGTCGCGGAGCTGGCCGCTGCCGGCACGCCCACCGTGCTGGTGCACGGCGGCGGCGCCGTCGCCGACCAGCTCGCCGACGAGCTCGGCGTCGAGCGTGAGGTCATCAGATCACCCGACGGCACCCAGAGCCGGCGCACCGACCGCACCATGCTCTCGGTCATCACCATGGCGCTGCTCGGGCGGGTCAAGCCCGAGCTGGTCAGCGGGCTGCGGGCGCGCGGTGCGCGGGCGGTGGGCCTGAGCGGGGCGGACGGCGGGCTGGCGACCGCGTCCCGCAAGCCGGCGATCCGGTCGGTCAAGGCCGGCAGGACCGTGGTGATCCGCGACGACCAGTCGGGGCGGATCGAGCACGTCGACCCCGCACCCGTCCGCGCGGTGCTGGAGCGCGGCGACGTCCCCGTGGTGTCCCCGCCGGCCAGCGACGCCGACGGCAACCTGCTCAACGTCGATGCCGACGAGATGGCCGCCCGGCTCGCGGTGGCGCTCGACGCCGACGCGCTGGTCCTGCTCACCGACGTCTCCGGGGTGTACGCCGACCCGGACGACCCGGGCAGCAGGATCGCCGAGGTCGGCCCGCAGCACCTCGACGGCGACACCGTCCGCGGGCGGATGCGGCACAAGGTGCGGGCCGGGCTGCGCGCCAGCCTGACCGTCACGCGCGTCGTCATCGGCGCCGCGGGGCAGCACCGGCCGATCCGCCAGGCCCTCACCGGCGGCGGCAGTTCCCTGCGCGAGGCCGGCGGCGGCGGTTCCCTGCGCGAGGCCGGCGGCGGCGGTTCCCTGCGCGAGGCCGGCGGTGGCAGTTCCCTGCGCGAGGCCGGCGGCGGGAGCTCCCTGCGTGAAGGCGGCGCCGCATGACCGCCGGTTGGACCGTGCGCCGCGCCCGGCCCGGCGTCCTGCGCGAGGACTACCCGGCGTGGCTGCTGCGCGCCGCGCTGAGCATCCCGTCGGTGTCCGGGCAGGAGCTGCCGCTCGCGGGGTTCCTGGCGGAGCAGATGGACACGCTCGGCTTCGACGCGCACGTCGACGAGGTCGGCAACGTCCACGGCGTCATCGGCCCCGGCGACGCCCCGACCGTGATGCTGCTCGGGCACATCGACACCGTCCCCGGGCAGGTCCCGGTGTGCCAGGTCGGCGACCTGCTGTACGGGCGCGGCTCGGTGGACGCCAAGGGCGCCTTCGTCACGATGATCTGCGCCGCCGCGCGCAGCCGCGGCGTGCGGGTGCACGCCGTCGGTGCGGTGGGCGAGGAGGTCGCCGGCTCGCGGGGGGCACGGCACGTGATGGAGACCGTCCCGCGCCCGGACGCCGTGGTCATCGGCGAGCCGAGCGGCTGGGACGGGGTCTGCCTCGGCTACAAGGGGCGCATCGGCCTCGGGTACGAGATGCATCAGCCGCCGCTGCACACCAGCAGCCCGGAGCCGACCGCGGTGGAGCGCGCCGCCCGCTGGGCCGGCGACGTGCAGGACTACCTGCGCGGGCTGTCACCGGACCCGGATCCGGACCCGGTCGCCTTCGGTGTCGCCGCGGGCACGCTGATCCGCCTGTGCGGCGACCTCGCCGACGCCGAGGCGTTCCTGACCTGCCGCGTGCCGCCGGGCTTCGACTTCGCCGCCCTGGAGCGCTTCGCCCGCAGCCGCACGCACAGCCGGATCTGGGTCGACGAGCGGGTGCCCGGGGTGACCCGCACCCGGTCCGACCCGGTGGTGAGCCAGCTGCGCGCCGCGATCGCCGCGCAGGGCGCCCGGCCGACGTTCAAGCGCAAGGCCGGCACCTCCGACATGAACACCCTCGACCCGTGGGGCGTGCCAATGGCCGCCTACGGCCCCGGCGACGCCCACCTGGACCACACCACCGACGAACACATCCCGATCAGCGAGCTGTACCGCGCGATCGACGTCCTGACCGTCGCCCTGCCCCGGCTGGGGCGCCAGCTGGCCGCGACCCCGCCGGACAACGAACGCGCCCTCGCCGGTCCCCGACTTCTGGAGGCATGATGTTGCTGGACGGGAACGTCGCCATGATCACCGGCGCGGCCCGTGCGCTGGGCCGCTCCCACGCGCTGACCTTCGCCCGTGAGGGCGCCGACCTGATCCTGGTCGACCACTGCGACCCGCAGGCCGGCCCCTACCCGATGTCCGGCCGGCGCGACCTCGAGGAGACCGCCGACAAGTGCCGGCGCTTCGGCAGCCGGGTGCTGACCGGCGTCGCCGACGTGCGCGACCAGGCCGGCGTCGACAAGGTCGTCGACGAGGGCATGGAGGAGTTCGGCCAGATCGACGTGCTGCTCAACAACGCCGGCGTGCTCGGCCCCGGCGGCGTACGGGCGCACGAGCTGACCGAGGAGCAGTGGCAGCTGTCCCTCGACGTGAACCTCAGCGGCACGTGGCGCTGCTGCCGGGCGGTGCTGCCGCACATGGTCGAGCACGGTGGCGGGCGGATCGTGAACACCGCGTCCACCGGCGGGCGGGTCGCGTTCGAGATGTACTCCAACTACGTCGCCTCCAAGCACGGCGTGGTCGGGCTGACCAAGTCGATCGCGCTCGAGTACGGCCGGCACAACATCCGCGCGAACGCGGTCAGCCCCAGCACCGTCGCCGACGACGCGGAGCTCGGCACCCGCAGCACCCGCGCGGTCGCCGAGTCGATGGGCTCCGGCCTGGACGACTACGAGCGCCAGTCCGCGTCCCTGCACGCGATCGGCCGCCTCGTGAGCGCGGCCGAGGTGTCGGCGGCCTGTCTGTGGCTGGCCAGCCCCAACTCCGGCGGCGTCACCGGCACCGAGCTGGTGGTGGACGGCGGCTTCACCGCCCGCTGACCGAGGACCGGACCCCGACCCAGACGGATAGGAGTTGCCTGCCATGGACCAGTCCACCGAGCTGCAGACCCGGCCCGACGCCGGCCTGGACGCCGCGCCCGCCGACGGCGCCGCCCCGTCCGACCTCGCCGCGCTGCGGTCGCGTCTTGCCGCGCTGCCCGCGCAGAAGCGCCGGCTGGTGGAGCGGATGCTGGCCCGTCAGGGCGCGGACCTCGGGATCACCCGCCGTGCCGCCGGCTCCGACTCCGAAGCTGACACGGCGCCGTGCTCCTTCGAGCAGGAGCGGCTGTGGTTCATGTACGAGCTGCTCACCCGCCGCGAGATCTTCCACGTCCCGGTCGCGCTGCGCATCGACGGCGACCTGCACGCCGAGTCGCTGCGCCGGGCGCTGCAGCAGCTCGCCCTGCGGCACGAGTCGCTGCGCACGGTCTTCCGGCAGCGCGACGGCAAGCCCTACCAGCTGGTGCTGGACCGGATGACGCTGCCGCTCGACGAGGTCGACTGCACCGCCGAGGAGGACCCGGCCGGCACCGCGCGGCGGCTCGCCTCGGGGCTGGTCGTCGAGGACTTCGACCTCGCCGAGGGTCCGCTGGTGCGCTGCACGTTGTATCGCATCGACGCGACCACCCACCTGCTCGCGCTGGTCCAGCACCACATCGTGTCCGACAACTGGTCGCTGGGGATCCTGCTGGACGACCTCGGCCGGCTCTACGCCCGGGAGCGCGGCGTGCCGGTGGAGCTCGCCCCGCTCGACGTGCACTACCCGGACTTCGCCGAGTGGCAGCGGGCGACAGTGGACGGTGCGTCGATGCGGCGGCTGCTGGAGCACTGGCGCGAGCGGCTCGACGGCGCCCCCGAAGCCCTCGACCTGCCCACCGACCGGCCCCGCCCGGCGATCCGCGGCAGCCAGGGGCAGTTCCAGCACGTCCGGTTCGGCGCGGACCTCGTCGCCGGGCTGCGCGACCTGGCCAAGCGGCACGACACCACGCTGCTCGGCGCGTTCCTCGCCGGCTACATCGCCTTCCTGTCCCGGCTGGTGCGCTCGGAGTCGCTGGTGGTGGGTGTACCGGTGGCCGGCCGCCCCCGCGCGGAGACACAGCGGATGATCGGCTACTTCCTGAACTGGCTGCCGATCCACGTCCGGGTCGGGGACCGGCCCGACCTGAACACCCTGGTCCGCCGCACCGGTGCGGCGCTCGGCGAGGCCCTCGGCCACCAGGAGATCCCGTTCGACATGCTCGTCCGGGAGCTGCAGACGTCGCGCCGCCCCGGCGTGACCCCGATCTTCCAGACCTCGTTCTCGCTGCGCGACGGCGCGCCGACCCCGCCGAGGATGCCCGGCGTCGAGGTGTCCTTCGCCGAGCTCGACGGCGGCGCGACGCACTACGACCTGATGGCCGAGCTGTGGTGCGAGGGCGACGAGGTGGTCGGCTACCTGCCCTACGACGACGAACTGCTCGACGCGTCCACGGTCGCCCGCTGGGCCCGCTGGCTGGAGACGCTACTGCGGGCCGGTCTGGCGACCCCCGACGTCCCGGTCGCCGACCTGGACATCCTCGCCGACGGCGAGCCGGCGGTCATCCCGGCGCAGGGCCTCACCGCCGCTCCCGCGCACGAGACGCTGCACGGCGCGTTCGCCGCGCAGGCCGCGCGTCGGGCCGACGCGGTCGCCGTCGCCGACGACCAGGACCGGCTGACCTACGCGGAGCTGGCCGACCGGGCCAACCGGATCGCCGCCGCCCTGCGTGAGCGCGGCGAGGGGCCGGGCAGCATCGTCGGCCTCGTCCTGGAGCGGACCGTGGACCTGCCCGCCGCCGTCCTCGGCGTGCTGCAGGCCGGCGCCGCCTACCTGCCGATCGACCCGGAGAACCCGGCCGAGCGCACCGCCGACCAGTTCGCCGAGTGCCGGGTGAGCACGGTGATCGTGACGCCCGCGACCGCGAAGGCCGTCGAGGGGCCGCGGCCGCTCGTACTGGACTGGTCCGAGATCGCCGAGGCGACCGAGCAGGTCACCGTGGACGTGCCGCCGGAGGCGCCCGCGTACGTCATCTACACGTCCGGCTCCACCGGCAGGCCCAAGGGCGTCCTCGTCGCGCACGGGCACGTGCTGCGGCTGCTGTCCGCCTGCGACGAGCACATGACCTTCGGACCGGACGACGTGTGGACGCTGTTCCACTCGTACGCGTTCGACTTCTCCGTCTGGGAGCTGTGGGGTGCGCTGCTGCACGGCGGCCGGCTGCTCGTCGTGCCGCAGTGGGCGACCCGCGCGCCGGACGTGTTCGCCGAGCTGGTGCGGACCGAGGGCGTCACCGTGCTCAGCCAGACGCCGTCCGCGTTCGGCCAGGTGAGCGCGGCGCTGCTGGACCGCCCCGACGAGCACACCGCCCTGCGGTACGTCGTGTTCGGCGGCGAGGCGCTCAACCACGCCGCGCTGCGCCCCTGGGTCGCCGCGCACGGCGACGAACGGCCCGAGCTCATCAACATGTACGGCATCACCGAGACCACCGTGCACGTCACCTACCGGCGGGTGCGGGAGGCGGACCTCGCCGAGACCGCGTCGCTGATCGGCCCGCCGCTGCCGGACCTGTCGCTGTACCTCCTGGACGGCTCGCTGCACCCGGTCGGCCCCGGCGTCCCCGGCGAGATCTTCGTCGGCGGCGACGGCGTCACCCACGGCTACGTCGCCAACCCGGCGCTCACCGCGCAGCGCATGCTGCCCGACCCGTTCAGCGGGCGGTCCGGGGCCAGGATGTACCGCAGCGGCGACCTCGCCGTGCGCCGCGACGACGGCGAGCTGCTGTACCTCGGCCGCGGCGACGACCAGGTGAAGGTGCGCGGCCACCGGATCGAGCTCGGCGAGGTGCAGGCCGCCCTGGCCGCCCTCGACGACGTCGCCCGCGCCGCCGTCGTCCTCGAACGCGACCGGGTCGGCGCCGCCACGCTCGCCGGGTACGTCGTCCCGGCCGGGGAGGCGAGCCCGAGCGGCTCCGCGATCCGCCGCGCGCTGCTGCGGACCCTGCCGGAGTGGATGGTGCCGGCGACGGTCACCGTGCTGGACGAGCTGCCGCTGACCCGCAACGGCAAGCTCGACCGGCAGGCCCTCGCCGGGCGCCGCGACCAGGGCCCGAGCACCGGCCCGCGCGGCGACGCGCCGGCGGACGGGACCGCGAAGGAGCTCGCCGCGATCTGGCAGGACCTGCTCGGCGTCCCCGCGGTCGGCACCGAGGACAACTTCTTCGAGCTCGGCGGCCACTCGCTGATGGTGATGCACATGGTCGCGCGGATCCGCACGTCGCTGGGCGTCGACATGCCGATGGAGACCCTGTTCCGCACGCCGCAGTTGCAGCCCCTCGCGGACGCCGTCGACGAGGTCCGCGCCGGCACGACGGTGGCCCCCGCCGCCGCCGGCGACGACATCGCCACGATGCGCGCCGGGATCGCCGAGCGGGTCGCCGGGATCCCGCGCCCCGGGCCGCGCGCCGACGCCGACCGTGGCGTCGTGCTGCTCACCGGCGCGACCGGGTTCGTGGGCCGGTTCGTCCTCGCCCAGCTGCTCGACGGTGACGACTGCGCGCGGGTCGTCTGCCTGGTGCGCGGCGGGGAGCGCCGCCGCGACGACCTGGTCGACGGGATGACCGCACTCGGGCTGTGGCGCGCGGAGCACGCCGCCCGGGTGGAGCTCGTCGACGGCGACATCGCCGCGCCGCGGCTCGGGCTGTCCCGCGCCGACCACGACCGGCTCGCCGGCGAGGCGGGGCGCATCGTGCACACCGCCGCGTGGGTCAACCACGTCTACCCGTACGAGCAGCTGGCCGCCGCCAACACGCACAGCCTGGCGGGCCTGCTCGAGCTGGCCGCCGCCGGTCGCCGCGCCGCGCTGACCGTGGTGTCGACCAGCTCGGTGTTCGACTCCGCCGGCTACCCGGCCGGCGGGACCGTGCCGCCCGGCCCGCTGCACACGCTGCCGTCGGCCGCGAACGGCTACGTGCGCTCCAAGGCGGTCGCCGAGCTGTACCTCGAGCACGCCGCCGAGCTGGACGTGCCCGCCGCGGTGGTGCGCATCCCGAGCGTCTTCGGCGACCAGGAGCGCTTCCAGATCAACGCGGCCGACGCCGTGTGGAGTTGGTCCCGGGCGATGATCGAGACCGGTCAGTACCCGGAGAGCTTCGCCATCGAGGGCAACGAGCTCTTCCAGGCGCTGCCCGCCGACGCCGCCGCCCGCGCGGTGCTGCTCGCGGACGCCGGGCACGCGGAGCCGGGCGCCCGCTACGTCGACGCCGTCCCCGCGGCCGTCGGCGGCACCCGGGACCTGGTGGACGCGATCCGCGCCGCGGGCCACGAGCTGCGGTCCTGCCCGGACCGCGAATGGTACGAGCGGGTGGCGACCCTGGACCCGGACCGGGTCTGGGTGGCCGGCATCGCCGGCCCGGTCGCCGCCCAGCTGGCGGCGGACCCGTCCGCCGCCGCGCCCAGGACGCTGCGCCGCTGCACCGCCCCTTCCGGTGCGGGCGAGCTGAGCGAGCTGCTGCGCACCCGGGCGCTGCACACCCCGGCGCACCTGGCCGGGTACATCCGGACGCTTGACGCGTCCTGAACTGCCGGCCGGGACCCGTGTCCCGGAACCGGAACACACACGAACGGACCGGGAGGATGCCCAGCCCCTGCACGGCCGAAGACGGACGAGACCGAAACGATGGGAGTGACAGTGAGCACGGACGAGCGCACGTATCTCGTGGTGCGCAACCACGAGGATCAGTACTCGATCTGGCCCGCCGGGCAGGACGTCCCGGACGGCTGGGCCACCGAGGGCTTTGACGGCCCGAAGGACGACTGCCTCGCGCACATCGCCGAGGTATGGACCGACCTGCGGCCGCTGAGCCTGCGCCGCGCGGTCGTCGCCGATGGAGGTGTTCACGTTGGCTGAGATGGTGCACACACCACACACCCCTGAGACCACTGAAGAGCCGCTCGCGGTGATCGGCATGAGCTGCCGCTTCGCCCCCGACCTCGACACACCCGGACAGCTGTGGGAGTTCCTGCGGGCCGGGCGCAGCGCCGTCGGCGAGATGCCCGCCCGGCGGTGGGACCCGTACGAGGCCGACCCGAAGAGCCGCGCGATCCTGCGCCGGACGACCCGCAAGGGCTCGTTCATGCAGGACATCGAGGGCTTCGACGCGGAGTTCTTCCAGATCACCCCGCGCGAGGCCGAGTACATCGACCCGCAGCAGCGGATCATGCTGGAGATGGCCTGGGAGGCGCTGTGCGACGCCGGGCTGCCGCCCACGTCGCTGGCCGGCACGGATGCCGGGGTCTACGTGGCCGCGAACACCAACGACTACGGCCGCCGGCTCCTGGAGGACCTGGACCGCACCGGCGCCTGGGCCGTGAACGGCACCACGTTCTACGGCATCGCCAACCGGATCTCGTACTTCCTCGACGCGCACGGGCCGAGCATGGCGGTCGACACCGCGTGCGCCGGGTCGCTGACCGCGCTGCACGTCGCGTGCCAGGCCCTGCGCACCGGCGAGACCAGCGTCGCGATCGTCGGCGGCATCAACATCATGTCGTCGCCGGCGCTCGTGGTGGCGCTCGACGCGGCCTCCGCGACCTCGCCCGACGGGCGCAGCAAGGCGTTCGACAAGTCCGCAGACGGCTACGGCCGCGGTGAGGGCGGCGGCGTCGTCATCCTCAAGCGCCTGTCCGACGCGGTCCGCGACGACGACCCGATCTACGGGCTCGTCATGGGCAGCGGCGTGTTCCAGGACGGCCGCTCCGACGGCATGATGGCCCCCAACAGCGAGGCCCAGCAGCGGATGCTGCAGGAGACCTACGAGCGGGCCGGCATCGACCCCAACACGGTCCAGTACGTCGAGGCGCACGGCACCGGCACCCAGCTGGGCGACACGGCCGAGGCGAAGGCCATCGGCAGCGTCTTCGGCCCCAGCCGGGACAGCGACGACCCGCTGCTGATCGGCACGCTCAAGCCCAACGTCGGGCACGTCGAGGCGGCCTCCGGCATCGCCGGCGTCATCAAGGTGCTGCTCGGCATGCAGCACGGCGAGCTGCCGCCCACCCCGCACGAGGAGGTCAACCCCGAGCTGGGCCTGGACGACAACAGGATGCGCCTGG
This sequence comes from Dactylosporangium sp. NPDC000521, assembly GCF_042898305.1. Classification (NCBI taxonomy): domain Bacteria; kingdom Bacillati; phylum Actinomycetota; class Actinomycetes; order Micromonosporales; family Micromonosporaceae; genus Dactylosporangium; species Dactylosporangium sp. NPDC000521. Next base: position 698,864 of record NZ_JBIAYW010000004.1, on the reverse strand, counting down.
TCGGCGAGCCGACGCCGTGGCGTGCCGGCGAGCACGGCCGGCGCGCCGGTGTCTCCAGCTACGGCGTGGGCGGCTCGATCGCGCACGCCATCCTGCAGCAGGCCCCGGCGACCCGCCCGTCGGCCAACGGCCACGGCGGCGCGAAGACCGCCCGCCCGTGGGTCTTCCCGATCTCGGCCGCCTCCGAGCAGGGCGTGCGCGGGCTGGCCGGCGCGGTCGCCGACTGGGTGCGCACCAACCGGAGCGCCGACCTCGACTCGCTCGCCCACACGCTGACCGAGCGCCGCTCGCACCTGGCCCGCCGGGCCGCGGTGGTGGCCGCCGGCACCGACGAGCTCATCGACGCCCTCGACGCGCTCGCCGACGGCGAGCACTCGCCCGACGCCGTCACCGGTGCCGCCCGCACGTTCGGCGACTGCGGCGCCGACGGGCCCGTCTGGGTGTTCTCCGGGCACGGCGCGCAGTGGGCCGGGATGGGCCAGGAACTGCTCACCACCGAGCCGGTGTTCGCCCGCGTGATCGACGAGCTGGGCCCCGTCTTCGCCGAGGAGCTGGGCTGGACCCCGCGCGAGGCGATCGACGCCGGCGGCCCGTGGACGGTCACCCGCACCCAGGCGATGACCTACGCGATGCAGGTCGCGCTCGCCGAGGTGTGGTCGGAGCTGGGCCTGGTCCCCGGTGCCATCATCGGGCACTCGGTCGGTGAGATCGCCGCGGCGGTCGCTGCCGGCAGCCTCGACCGGATCGAGGCGGCGCGCTTCGCCTGCCGCCGGGCCAGGGCCCTCGAGCGGGTCGCCGGGCAGGGCGCGATGGCGATGGTGCCGATGGCCTTCGCCGACGTCGAGCAGCGGCTCGCCGGCCGCGACGGGGTCGTCGCCGGGATCGCCGCCAGCCCGCTGTCCACAGTGGTCTCCGGCGACATCGACGCGGTCGAGGCGTTCGTGGCGGAGCTGTCGGGCGAGGGCATCCAGGCCCGCAAGGTCAACACCGACGTCGCCTTCCACTCCCCGCACGTGCGGGGCGAGGTCCTGGCGGAGGTCGGGCGGGCCGCGGCGCAGCTGCACGCCCGCCCGCCGCAGGTGGCGCTGTACAGCACGGCGATGGCGGACCCGCGCTCCGGCGTGCCCCGCGAGGGCGACTACTGGGCCACGAACCTGGCCGACCCGGTGCGCTTCCACCAGGCCGTGCGGGCCGCGCTCGACGACGGCGCCCGGGTGTTCCTGGAGGTGTCCTCGCACCCGGTCGTGGCGCACTCGATCAGCGAGACCGCGATCGACGCCGGCGTCTCCGACGCGCAGGTCGCCGTCACGCTGCGCCGGGAGCAGCCGGAGCAGCGCACCGTCCTGACCAACCTGGCCCGCCTGCACTGCCTGGGCAGCCCGGTGCGCTGGTCCTACGCGGGCGAGCTCGTCGACGTGCCGGCTGTACGGTGGCAGCACAAGCCGTTCTGGATCTTCCCGGACACGCCGTCGGAGCACGCGGGCGTCGGCCACGACCCGGAGAAGCACACGCTGATCGGCGGGCACACGACCGTCGCCAGCGCCCCCGTGCAGCGGGTCTGGCAGACCGAGCTGAACATGGACAACCGGCCCTACGCGCAGTCGCACAAGGTCGTCGGCGTGGAGACCGTGCCGGCCTCGGTGGTGCTCAACTCGTTCATCGGTGCCGCCGCCGGCGACGGCGACGTGCCCTACGGGCTGCGCGACATCGTGTTCCGCATCCCGCTGGCCGCGCACCCGACCCGCATCGTGCAGGTCGTCATGGAGCAGGACAAGGTCCGGCTCGCCAGCCGCATCAAGCGCGAGGACGGCGCCGGCGGTGCCGGCGGCGGGGTCAGGGACGACGAGTGGCTGACCCACACGACCGCGACCGTCGTGCCGGAGCCCGAGGTCGGCACCACCCCGATGGAGGACGTGGACACCATCCGTGCCCGCTGCCCGGTGTCGTGGACGTGGGCGAAGGTCGACGGCATCTTCCGCGCGATGGGTGTCGACGGCTACACGTTCCCGTGGGTCGTCGAGGAGCTGCTGCGCGGCGACGACGAGCAGATCGCGACGGTCACCGTCGACCACACGCCGAAGCTGCACCCGTCGAGCTGGACCGCGGTCGTCGACGCCGCCCTCACCGCCAGCGGCGTGCTGGTGATGACCGAGGACTCGACCGTGCTGCGGACCTGCTCGCACCTGGAGTCGCTGCAGTTCAAGGGCGCGCCGCCGCCGCGGATCTACGTGCACACCACGCGGGACCCGCGCACGCCGGACACCATCAACATGCAGGTGGCCGACGAGTCCGGCACCGTCGTGTGCGAGGCCCGCGGGCTGCGCTACGTCAAGGTGCAGGACATCGGCTCCGGCGCGGTCGGCCCGCGCGACCTGGTGCAGGAGCTGGCCTGGGAGCCGGTCGAGGTGCGCGCCGACGCGCCGCAGCCGCGCCAGGCGCTGCTGCTCGGGCAGCCGGAGGGCGGCCCGGCGCTCGTCGGCGCGCTCAACGCCCGCGGCGTGGAGACCCGCGCGACGACGGACCCGGCCGCGATCGGCGACGGCCTGCTGGCCGGCGGCGACGTGGTGATCGTGGCGCCGCCGGCACTGCTGCCGGACGAGGCGCCCGAGCAGGCGGCCCGCCGCTGCGCGCAGGCGCTCGTCGACGCCGTCCAGCGGGTCGCCGCGATCGAGGACGAGCAGAAGCGGCCCACCATCTGGGCGCTCACCCGCGGGGTCCGGCAGGGCAGCACGGAAGGCGCGCTGGCGCACGCCCCACTGTGGGGCGCGGGCCGGATCGTCGCCGGTGAGCGGCCCGACCTGTGGGGCGGCACCGTCGACGTGGACGGCGACACCGATCTCGCGTCGGTCGCCGGCGTCATCGGTGCGCTGCCGCCGAACGAGGACGTGCTGTCCAGCACGGCCGACGGGCTGTTCGCGGCCCGGCTGCGCCGGCTGGAGCGGCCGGCGGAGCGAGAGCCGGTGGACTGCCGTCCCGACGGCACCTACCTGGTCACCGGTGGTCTCGGTGCGCTCGGTCTGGAGGCCGCGCGCTACCTGGTCGAGCAGGGCGCCCGCCGCCTGGTGCTGGTCGGCCGCCGCGGGCTGCCGCCGCGCTCGGAGTGGGACGGCGTGACCGACCCGGCCGTCGCCGCGCAGATCGCGGAGGTCGTCGCCCTGGAGGCGGCCGGTGCCACGGTACGGGTGCTGCGGCTGGACATCTCCGACCCGGAGGCCACGGCCAAGGCCCTCGACCCCGGCGCGCTGGACCTGCCGGCCGTGCGGGGCATCGTGCACTGCGCCGGTGTCGTCTCCGACGCCCTCGTCGAGAAGACCGGCGCCGAGAACCTGGACACGACCATGGGTCCGAAGGCCGACGGCGCGATGGTCCTGCACCGGCTGTACCCGGCCGGCACGCTGGACTTCTTCACCATGTTCTCCTCGTGCGGCCAGTTCGCCCGGCTCACCGGGCAGGTCAGCTACGCCTCGGCGAACTCGTTCCTGGACGCGCTCGCCGCGCTGCGGCGCTCGCAGGGCGAGATCGGCTCGACGAGCTTCGCGTGGGCGCAGTGGATCGGCCGCGGCATGGGCGAGACCACCGGCAAGGCCACGATCCTCGAGGCCGAGTCGCGCGGTCTGGGCGGCATCACCGTCAGCGAGGCGCTGCGCAGCTGGAGCTACGCGGACCGCTACGCGCTGCCGTACGTGACCGTCATGCGGGTCATGCCCGGGCACACCCTGCCCGTGTTCTCGCAGCTGTCGGTGACCGACGCCGCGGCGGAGAACACCGGCGGCGGTGCGGTGGACTGGGCGACGGTCCCCGCCGACGAGCTGGTGGAGAAGGTGACGGCGGAGACGCACGAGCAGGTCGCCGCCGAGCTGAACCTGGCGCCGGAGGACATCGCGATCGACCGGCCGCTGCTGGAGCTCGGGGTCGACTCGGTGCTCACCGTGGCGCTGCGGGTGCGGCTGCACCGCACGTTCGCGGTGGACCTGCCGCCGACGATCCTGTGGAGCAACCCGACGGTCCGCGCCCTCGCCGAGTTCCTCGCGGGCGAGGTCGGCGGCGCGACGCAGGAGCCGGCCGAAGCGCAGGACCAGAAGCAGGAGGCCCAGGACGCGGCTGCCGGGGGTGCCTCGGAGACGCCTCCTGCCGAGGAGCCCGGGACCAACGGGACGCCGAGCCTGACCAGGCAGGTGCCCCCGGTCCGGGTGGAGACCCCGGTAGCCGCCGCATGAGAACGGGGCCGGGACGGTGATGACCTCGCCGTCCCGGCCCCACCGGGCCCGGGACGGTGCGACCCACCAGTCCCGGGCCCGTCGTATCAGCGAAAAGGCTCCGACAGTCAACAGGACACGATGCAGAGTTCATAGTATTCTCGACGTATTGACTGCAGAGCCCCCGAGTGTGCGTACTCGCGCACGTCGACCCATCGAGGGGAGCCACTGATGGACAGCTCCGAAGACCTCCGCGCCGGTGACGTCGCGCAGCGCGGCTGGGCGCACGGCCGCCTGCCGCTGCCGACCGCGGGAGATGACTGGCAACGCTTCACGGCCGCCTGGGACGACCTCGTGCCGGACGCCTATCTCGGGCCGGCCAGGTGCCGGCGCAACCGCCGCTACGGCCGCGTGCTCGCCCACCGCGACGGCACACTGGAGCCGCTGCTCGGCACCGAGTTCTTCCAGAGCAAGCAGATCAACCGGGCGTTCGGCGACCAGCTGCGCGTCTTCGAGCCGCTGACCGACGAGGCCCTCACCAGCTGCCGCTTCAGCGAGATCCTGCAGGAGTCGGTCGGCCTGGTGAACGAGGCCGCCGGCGACCGCGACTGGGAGCTCGGCGTCCACTTCATCCGGGTGATCGCCGAGCCCGACGAGGGTTCGGAGCCCGCGCCGGAGGGCCGGCACTCCGACGGGCACGAGTACGTCGCGATCCACCTGATCGGCCGGCATCACTGCGTCGGCGGCGAGAGCCAGGTCTTCCGCCGCGGCGAGGAGCGGGCCGAGCACCGCGTCACCATGACCGAGCCGCTCGAGGCGCTGGTGCTGTCCGACACGACGATGGAGCACGCCGTCAGCGAGATCCGCACCGAGGACCGGTCCGTGCCCGGCTGGCGCGACACGATGATCGTCGACTTCAACACCGTGCCGGATCTCGCCGAGGTGAACGGCCGCACGCACAGCTCCCTGCAGGCACTGTCGCTGTACTGATTGGAGGGTTCGATGAGCAGCCAGGTTTCCAGCGCTCCCGGCCGTCTCGTGCGGCGGCTGCCCGCCTCGACGGCGTGCCCCGAGTTCTGCCTGATCGGCATCGACGACCTGCTCAACAACCGGGCGACGACGAGCGTCGAGGACCTCGGGCTCGGCCGGCTCAACGCGTGGGGCAACTCGTTCCCCGCCGGGGAGCTGCCCGCGCCCCGCACGGTGATCGAGGTCGCCGGCATCCCGTTCGTGTGGCCGGACGCCCACGCCGGCGGTGACAACGTGCGCGCCGAGGGCCAGGTCATCGAGGTCCCGCCGGGCCGCTACGACTGGATCTACCTGCTGGCCGCCTCCGAGCGGCGCAGCGAGGACATCCTCTGGGTGCACTACGACGACGGGTACGCCGACCCGCTGCGGGTGGGCGTCTCGGACTTCCTCGACGGCACGCCCGCGTTCGGCGAGGAGCCCGCGTTCAAGACCGAGCGGATGCACTACCCGCACCACGTACAGCAGCGGCTGCCGACCACGATGTGGCTGTCGCGGATCGGGATGCCGCGCCACGGCGTCGCCACCGCGCTGCGCCTGCCGCGGCTGGTCGCCCTGCACGTCTTCGCGGTCACGCTGGTGACCGGCGTCGACGTCCGGCTCGCGGGCGGTGTCGCGGCATGATGTCGACCCGCACCCTCAACGAGGTCCAGCTGTGGACCCGCGACCTCGGCAGCTGCCTGCACGGCACCCTCGCGACCGTGCTGCTGCACGACGGGCACGACCCCGTCACCGTGCTGGGCGCGCCGTGGGAGTTCCGCCGCAAGGCCGGCGCCTGGACCACCGAGGAGTACTACTACCACGCCGAGCCGGACTCCCTGGCGAAGCGGCTCGCGCTGTTCCACCCCTTCGAGTCGAGCTGGCACCGGAGCACCGGCCTGGACGAGCTGCGGGAGGCGCTCGCGGCCGGGGTGCTGCCGATCGCCGCCGTGGACAACTTCCACCTGCCGTTCCGGCCCGCGTTCCACGACGTGCACGCCGCACACCTGCTGGTGGTGTGGCGGATCACCGACACCGAGGTGTACGTGTCCGACGCCCAGCCGCCGGCCTTCCAGTGCCCGATCCCGATCGCGGACTTCATGGCGAGCTGGGGCTCGGCGAACCCCGCCGACGACGGCGACGTGTTCTTCAGCGCCAGCCCCAGCGACCGCCGGTGGCTGGACGCCCGGATGCGGGGCGACGTCCCGGAGCCGGACCGCGCGTGGACCGCCGAGGTCATCCGGGCGAACGTGGCCCGCTTCCGGCGCCCGTCGGAGGGCGACACCCTGTCCGGGGTGGCGGGGCTGCGGGACTACCTCGACGAGCTGTGCGCGCTGCCGCCCGGCTCCGGCGCGGCCGAGGTCGCGCTCAGCGAGCTGTACGTCATCAGCTGGAACATCCAGGCGCAAGCGGGCCTGCACGCGGAGTTCCTGCGCCGGCAGGGCCGCGCCTTCGGCAGCTTCGACCTCGCGGAGGCGGCGGCGCGGGTGAACGCGGTCGCGCACGGCTGGACCGGCGTGCGGATGACCGGCGCCCACTCGCGGGTCTGGGGCCGGCACCGCCCCGCGGAGCTGCGCGCGCACAGCGACGAACTGCTGCGCCGCCTCGAGGTCGCGCTCGAACAGCTCGAAGTCACCGCGGACGCCGTGAGCCGCCGGGCTTAGGAGAAGGGTCATCGTGGACACCACAGACATGCCGATCGCCGTCGTCGCCTCCCGGGTCCGCCGGGAAGAGCGGCTGATCCTGCAGACCATGGAAGAACGCGGGCTGAACTTCGAGCACGTGGACCCGCGCAAGCTGACGGTCCTGCTCGCCGACGGACGCCCGCCGTACCGCGCGGCGCTCATGCGCGAGGTCAGCCACAGCCGCGCCGCGTCGGTCGCGTCCACATTGGACGCGCTCGGCGTGCCCACGCTCAACCGGCCGCCGGTGCTGGAGACGTGCGGCGACAAGCTGCGCACCACCCTCGCCTTCCACAACGCCGGCCTGCCGATCCCGCAGGCGGCGGTCGCGTGGGGCACGTCCTCGGCGCTGGAGGCGATGCCGAAGCTCGGCTTCCCCCTCGTGGCGAAGCCGGTGACCGGCTCCTGGGGAAACCTGACGGCGCGGGTGCACGACGAGGAGCAGGGCCAGGCGATCCTGGAGCACCGCGCCGCCCTGCCCAACCCGCAGCAGCACGTGTACTACCTGCAGGAGCACATCGACAAGCCGGGCAAGGACATCAAGTCCTACGTCGCCGGCGACAGGGTGGTCTGCGCGATCTACAAGAACGCCGTCGACGACTGGCGCACCAACACCGCGATCGGCGGCGCGCCGACGCCGTGCCCGATCACCGACGAGCTCAACGACCTCGCCGTGGCCGCGGCGAACGCGGTCGGCGGCGGCTTCCTGGGCGTCGACATCCTCATCGACCAGGAGGGCCGCCTCTTCGCCAACGAGGTGAACCACACGCCGGAGTTCCACGGCGCGATCGACGCCACCGACGTGGACGTCGCCGGGCACATCGTCGACTGGGCGGTCGGCACCATCGAGGAGGTCGAGTCGACATGAGCGGCCAGCGGAGCGGCTCGGGCCGCTCATCATGTGACAGGTTTGGCTCAGGCCGGCACCGGAGCGCAGCGGAGGCGGCGGCATGAGCCAGTCGCTGCTTGCCTTGTGGAGCGCGCCCCGGTCCCGGTCCACCGTGTTCTTCCGGATGATGCTGGAGCGCGACGACCTGCGCGCCGTGCACGAGCCGTTCTGCAACATCGCCAACGACGGCCGCACGCTCGTCGAGGACCGGCCGGTGGACTCCTACGACGAGCTGATGGACGCGCTGCTGGACCTGTCGGCGACCTCGACGGTGTTTTTCAAGGACACCACCGACTGCCGCTACGACGCGCTCTTCGCCCGCGAGGACTTCCTCAAGGGCGCCCGGCACGCGTTCCTGCTGCGCGACCCGCGCGAGATCATCCCGTCCTACGCGGCGATCCGCCCCGAGATGGCGCCGCACGAGGTGGGCGTGGAGTATCTGCACCGCATCCACCAGGCCGTGCTCGACGCCGGCGGCGAGCCGATCGTCATCGACTCCGAGGACCTCGTCGACCGCCCGGAGGCGACGGTCCGGGCGTACTGCGCCGCCGTGGGCCTGCCGTTCCGCGAGGACGTCCTGCAGTGGCAGCCGGGGGAGCGGCCGGAGTGGCGGCAGTCGGCACGCTGGCACACCGACGTCAGCGAGAGCTCGACCGTGCGGCGCACGGAGCGCTCCTACGAGCGGACGACCGAGACGGATCCGTTGCTGCGCCGCTATTACGAGCACCATCTGCCGTTCTACGAGCAGCTGTTGCATCGACGGATTCGAGTTTCCTGAGTTGCTGCGCACATACTGTGCAGTTACCGTTGCCTTAGCAAATACTCGACACATACGACATGCACAGGCGATATCGAAAGGCCCGGTTGATGATTATCTCAACGCCGCCGTTCTGTCCGGTGCAGTTCGACGACCCCGATCTGCTCGACTCCGCATTCCACGCCGTGACGGACATGCATGCGCTGTGGGCGCACCTGCGTGAGGTGGCGCCGGTCTACAAGGCGGACCCCGGTGGCGGCCGGGAGCCGTTCTGGGTGGTGACCCGGCACGAGGACGTCAGCCGCGTGCTGCGCACCCCGACCGAGTTCTCGTCGCGGCGCGGCACGATCCTCAGCGTCCTGGACCTGAACACGCCCGACATCGCCACCGACGACATGCTCGCCGACACCGACCCGCCACGCCACGGCGAGCTGCGCAAGCCGCTCAACCCGGCGTTCGCGCCGGAGCTGGTCCAGACGCACGAAGAGCTGATCCGCGGGCTGGCCCGCGACGCGATCCGGCGGGCCATCGACAAGGACGTCCACGACATCGCCCACGACACGATGATGTTCGCGATGTCGATCACCGGCACGCTGATGGGGCTGCCCCCGCAGGACTGGGAGCACCTCATGCACGTGGTGATGATGACGATCGCCTACGAGGACCCGACCTACGCCTCCGGCAACGCGATGTCGACCGTCCGGCAGGCCCGGCACCAGATGTTCGAGGCGTTCCGGGAGCAGTTCGCGAAGCGCGAGCGCGGCGCCGAGAACCCCGACGCGATCGGCAGGATGCGCAACATGGACCTGTCGGAGGGTCCGATGTCGGAGCAGCAGGCGATGGTCAACGGCTACGTGCTGCTCATCGGCGCCAACGTGACGACGCCGCACACGCTGTGCACGCTCTTCAGCCAGTGGGCGGAGCACCCGGAGCAGTTCGAGCGGCTGCGGGACCACCGCGACGACATCCAGATCGCCCTCGCCGAGGTGCTGCGCTGGGCGTCGCCGGTGACCGCGCTGATGCGCTACGCCATCCAGGACGTGGAGCTGCAGGGGCAGACCATCAAGGCCGGCGAGCCGGTCAGCGCGTGGCTCGGCTCCGCCAACCGCGACGAGCGGGTCTTCAAGGACCCGTACACCTTCGACCTGACCCGCCGGCCCAACCGGCACCTCGCGTTCGGCGTCGGCCCGCACTACTGCATCGGGGCCGGGATGGCGAAGGTGACGCTGCAGATCTTCATCGAGGAGATGCTCGACCTGGTCGACACCGTCGAGATCGCCGGCGAGGTCCAGCACGTCGCGTCGCACTTCGTGCCGGGGTACAAGAGCCTGCCGGTGCGCTTCACGCCGCGGAAGGTGGCGGCCGCGCTGTGAGCATCCCGCAGACCACAGCACCGTGGTTCGACCAGCGGTTCCGGTCGGTCACCGCGACGCACAGCCTGTACTGCTTCCCGTTCGCGGGCGGCTCCGCCACCTACTACGCCGCGTGGGAGAAGTACTTCACCGGGCGGATCGAGCTGGTGCCGGTGCAGCTGCCGGGGCGCGGCGCCCGGATGGCGGAGCAGCCCGTCAGCGACCTGGCCGGGCTCGCCGACGACCTCGCCGAGGTGATCGCCGGCGAGCCGACCGAGACCGTGCTCTTCGGGCACAGCATGGGCGCCATTCTCGCGTTCGAGGTCGCCCGGCGGCTCAAGACCGCCGGACGTCCGGTGCGGCACCTGTTCGTGACGGGCCGGCCCGCACCGCCGATCGTGCGCCCGCGGGAGCCGGTCAGCGACCTGCCGCGCGCCGAGTTCATCGAGATGCTGCGCGACTACGGCGCCGCCGACAACGCGGTCTTCGAGCACGACGACCTGCTGGACCTGCTGATGCCGATGCTCCGGGCGGACTTCTCGATGATCGAGCGCTACCGGATGGCGCCCGGTCCGCTGCTGTCGTGCCCGATCACCGCCTGGTGCGGCGACAGCGACCCGGGGGTGCCGCCGTCGGCGATGGCACCGTGGGGCGAGCAGACGTCGGGGGCGTTCGCGCTCTCGGTGCTGCCCGGCGGGCACTTCTTCCTCACCGAGCACCACGCCCGGGTCGTGCGGGAGGTCCACGCCGCACTCCGTGGCGTCTGACGCGTCCTGACGTTGCTAAGGAGCCTGAGCATGGATTTCGATGTTCCCCAGGAGACCGCCGACTTCGCCGCCGAGGTCGAGCGGGTGCTGAGGTCGCCGGAGACGGCGCGGCTGCTGCAGGACGTCCATGCCCGCGCCGACGGGATGGACGGCGACGTCCGCCCGCTGTACCGGCACCTCGGCGCCGCCGGCATCCTCGCGCCGTCGTGGCCCACCGGGTACGGCGGCCGCGGCCTCGACTACACCGCGACCGTCACGCTGCTGGAGCAGCTCGTCGCGCACGGCATCCCGCAGAACCTGTACTGCATCTCGGTGCAGAACGTCGGCTCGCTGATCCTCGCGTCCGGCGACGAGCGGCAGCGCAGGACGCTGCTGCCGGCGATGGCGAGCGCCGAGACGACCGCCTGCATCCTCTTCACCGAGCCGACCAACGGCTCCGACCTCGCCGCGCTGCAGACGACCGCGGTCCGCGACGATGACGGCTGGGTCATCAACGGGCGCAAGACGTACAACCTCAAGAGCGCCTACGCGGACTTCGCGCTGATCGCGGTGCGCACCGACCCGCAGAGCAACCAGTACGAGGGCATCACCCTGTTCCTCGTCCCGCTCGACGCGCCGGGCGTGGTGATCCGCCCGATCCCCAGCCTCGCCAACGAGCAGTTCCACGACATCTGGTTCACCGACGTGCGCGTCGGCGACGACGCCGTGTTCGGCCGGCCGGGCGCCGGCTGGTCGCTGATCACGCAGATGTTCGCCGCGGAGCGCACCGGCCTGGACTACTACGCGCGCGGCCGGCACTGGCTCAACATGATCGCCGAGCGGCTCGATGCCGACGGCCGCCGCCCCGGCGACGTCACCCGGGTCGGCCTGGCCAAGCACCGCACCCGCCTCGCCGCCAGCAAGCTGCTCAGCTGCCAGGTGATGCAGAACCTGCAGGACGGCAACGCCGACATCGCCGAGTCGTCGTTCGCGAAGTGGCACTGCAGCGAGACCGGCCAGCGGATCGCCTGGTGGGCCCTGGACGCCCTCGGCCCCGACGTGCTCGTGCCCGGCCCCGGCGCCGGCGACCGCATCCTCGAGGCGGCGCTGCGCGAGTCGCCCGGCGTCACCATCTCGGGCGGGGCGTCCGAGGTCATGATCGACATCTTGAGCAGCGCGCGGGTGTACGACGCGGGCGGTGTCGCCGCGCCCGGACCGGCCCTCGACCCGGTGCAGCAGCGGCTGCGGGAGGCGGTCGACGCGGTGCTCACCCGCACCGGCGACCTGTCCGAGCAGCTCGGGACGATCGGCGTGCCGGCGCTCAGCGCGCCCGCGAGCCTCGGCGGCGCCGCGCTCGGCCTTGGCGCCGACATCGTCGTCAACGACCGGCTCGGCCACGCGCTGCAGCCCCTCGGCTGCTACCGCGACACCGCGTTCGCCCTCGACCTGCTCGACGGCGCCGACGTGCCGGCCGACATCGTCGGCGGGCTCCTCGACGGCACCGGTCACGGGGTCGTGATCGGCGCCCGCGGCCCGTCCGGCGTGCGGGTGAAGGGCGACGGCACGCTGTGGGGCGAGTCGGAGCCGCTGCCGCGCAGCACGGTCGGGCTGTGCGTGGTGCGCACCGACGAGGGGTGGCACCTCGTGCTGCCGGACCCCGCGACCTGCCTCGTGGACGCGTTCGAGCACTTCGGCACGCCCGCCACCCGGATCCGCTTCGACGGCGCCGCCGCCGAGCCGCTGCGGATCACCGAGGAGCGGTGGTCGCGGGCCCTCGATGCGGCCCGGCTCCGGCAGGCGGCGCTGCTGCTCGGCATCGCCGACCGCATCCTCGAGGTGGCCCGCGCGCACGTCAACACCCGCATCCAGTCCGGCCGGCCCCTGGTCGAGCGGCAGACGGTCGCGCACCGCCTGGCGACGCTGATGGGGGAGGGCGACGGGTGGCGGCTCGTGCTGCACCGGGCAGCCTGGCAGTTCGACCGCGACGAGGATGCGTCGGCGGCGTCTGTACTGGCGGCGCTGGCCGAACACGCGCAGGTCGCGAGCCGGACGGCGCTGCAGCTGCACGGCGTGCGGGGCATGCTGGCGCATTCGACCACGGCCACCGCGTACCGGCAGGTGTCCGTGGAGTCGACCCGCCTCGGCAGCCCCGCCGATCTGTGGCTGGCCGCGGCCGCCTGAGGTTGCTGCTTGCGCAATCCGAACGGTCGTGCTTTTCTGAGCGCATGGGGAAAGGTGAGGAGACCCGGCTCGCCGTGCTGGACGAGGCGGCGAGGGTCGCGCGGGCCGTCGGCCTCGGCGGGCTGACCATCGGCACCCTCGCCGAGCGCACAGCCCTGTCCAAGAGCGGGCTCTTCGGGCACTTCAAGTCCAAGGAGTCGCTGCAGGTGCAGGTGTTGCAGCACGCGCGGACCCGGTTCGTCGACCGCGTGGTGCGCGCCGCGCTGGCCGCGCCCCGCGGCGAGCCGCGCCTGCGCGTGCTGTTCGACGGCTGGCTGCGGTGGGAGGCGGCGCCCGGCGGCTGCCTGTTCGTCACCGCCGCCGCCGAGTTCCACCACCAGCCCGGCGTCGTGCGCGAGGAGGTCGTGCGCGGCGAGCGCGACATGCTGGACATGATCTCCACCATGTTCCGGGCCGGCGTCGCCGACGGCGCGTTCCGCGCGGACCTGGACCCCGACCAGGCCGCGTACGAGTTCAACGGCATCCTGCTCGTCTTCCACCAGGCGTTTCACCTGCTCGAGGACGAGCGCGCCGAGGCGCGCGCCCGGCTTGCCCTCGACACCCTGCTCGACCGCGCCCGTCGCTAGCCTTTCGGCGCCGGCCGCCGCCTTCCCTTCCCCTTCAGAGGAGTTCTCCGTGACCGCTGTTTTGGCCGCTCAGAAAAGCACGAACGATCGGTTTTTTCGCGCGCCGGGCCCGCTCCGGCTCGCGTTCCGGGTGCTGGAGCGCGCGGCACCCGCCGTCGGGGCGCGGTGGGCGGAGCGGATCTGGTTCCGCCTGCCCAGGCGGACCGCGAAGCTGTCGACCGCCGGCACTCCGTTCACCGTCCGTGCCGGCTCCGCGGTGATCAGCGGCGCCACCTGGGGTGACGGGCCCAACGTCTATCTCCTGCACGGCTGGGCCGGGCACCGCGGCCAGCTGGAGCCGTTCGTGCCGGGGCTCGTCGACCGCGGCTTCCGGGTGATCGCCTTCGACGCGCCCAGCCACGGCGCCTCGGCACCCGGCAGGTTCGGGCCGCGGTCCGCGTCCATCCCGGAGTTCGCCGACGCCCTGACCGCCGTCGTCGCCGAGCACGGCCCCGCCGAGGCGATCGTCGCCCACTCGCTCGGCTCGGTCGCGGCCGCGGTCGCCCTGTGCGACGGGCTGCGCGCGGGGCGGGTCGCGATGATCGCCCCGATGGCGAGCCCGGCGTCCTACGCCCGCTACTTCGCCCGCGTCCTCGGCTTCGGCGAGCGGACCCTGACGCGGCTGTCCCGGCGCGTCGAGCGGCGGGTCGGTGCCCCGATGCGCCACTTCGACGTGCCGGCGATCGGCAGCGCCGTACAGATGCCGCAAACGCTGATCGTGCATGATCGCGAGGACCGGTCGATCCCCGTCACGGACGGGATCGCGATCGCCGAGGCGTGGCCGTCGGCGCGGCTGCACGTCACCACCGGCCTCGGCCACCGGCGCCTGCTGCGGGAGCCCGCGGTCGTCGCGGCCGTCGTGGATTTCGTGGACGGGAAGGAGCCGGACCTGGGCGGGTGACGCGCACCCAGTGGCGCGGATCATATACTCTCGGTGCCGACGACGAGGGTCTATGAAAGGTCGGTGCCTTGACGCAGCTCTCCGACGCGCGGCGCTCGCGCGTGGTGCTCGTCGGATCCAGCACCTACGACAACTTCCCGGCCATCCCCGCCGTCACCAACAACCTCACCGCACTGCGGGACGTGCTGGTCGACCCGCACCGGTGGGGCCTGGACCCGGACGCGTGCCGCGTCGTGCACAACCCGGAGACCACCCGCGACGTCCACGCCGTGATGCGGCGCGCCGCCGCCGAGGTCGACGTGTCGGGCCTGCTGCTGCTCTACTTCGCCGGCCACGGCGTCATCGACCCCGACACCGGCGTGCTGCACCTCGCGGTCGGGCAGACCATGCCAGACTCGGCGTACTCCAGCGCCGTGCCGTTCGACTGGGTGCGGCGGCTCGTGCAGGGCAGCCGCAGCGCCCACCGGGTCGTCATCCTCGACTGCTGCTACGCCGGGCGTGCCATCCCCGGCCTCGGCGCCGACGACGACGCCGCGCTCGCCACCCAGGTCGAGATCGACCGCAGCTGCGTGCTCGTCGCCGCGTCCGGCAACCGGATCGCCCTGGCACCGCCGGACGAGCCGCTGACCGCGTTCACCGGCGTGCTCGTCGAGCTGCTGCGCGACGGCGTCGCCGGCGGGCCGCCGCTGCTGGACCTCGGCACGCTGCACGACGAGATCCGGCGGGTGCAGCGGGCCCGCGGCCGCCCCATCCCCGAGCTGCGCGCCCGCAACGGCGGCGACCGGATCCCGATCGTCCGCAACGCCGCCACGCAGCGCCTCCCCGCCGTGCCGCCGGAGCCGCCGGAGCCGGAGACGGCGCGGCTGGACAGCTCGCTCGTCGGGAAGGTGCTGCGCGGCGCGCAGCTCGGGGATGGCGCGGCCGCGGACCCGGAGCTGGCGGGCGACGTCGCGATCCTGGCCCACTCGCCGATCGAGGGCGCCATCGGCGTGCGGCTCGACCGCCCCGCGACGCGCTCCCCGGCACACGTGCTCGGCGACGAGCTCGCCGGCTCCCTGCACGTTCACGCGGTCCTCGACGGCGGCCCCGTCCGCGACGTGATCCTGCTGCTCGGGCTGCTGCGACCCGGCTACACCGCACCCGACGGCTGGCGGGTGCTCGGGCGCGGGCTCGTCGTCGTGCCCCTCGACGCGTACCCGGCGCTCGCCGAGGCCGTGGTCTCCGCCGCGTACCTGTTCGTCGGCTACCTCGGCTGGCGCCCCCAGCAGCTGGAGACCGAGCTCGCCGCCGGCCACCTGACCGACACCGGCACCGACCTCGTCACCTGGCTCGCCGACCCGCAGCACGCCAGGCGAGCGCATGACCGGTACTGAACAGAGCCTCGTCAACCGGCTCGTCACCACCATCCGGAAAGGCCGCGACGTCACGCTCGTCCTCGGTTCGGGGCTGACCGCGCGGGTCGTGCCCGGCGTGGACCGGATGGTCGACCTCGCCGACGAGTTCGTCGCGCAGGCGCTGCAGAACAGCGACCTGCAGGCCGCCCTCGCCGGCCTGCGCGCCACCCGGCGGGACGCCGCGCTCTACACCGCCTACCGCAGGACGTTCGCCGAGTGGCTGTCGCCGGTCGAGTTCGACATCGTCGTGCAGCGGGCCACCCTGGAGGCGTACCGGCCGGCCCGCGCCACCACCGCGAGCTGGGAGCGCGTCGGGTACCACCGCGGCGTGCAACTCGAGGACGACCGCGACGCGTGGTCGCTGCCACCGGGGGTGATCGCCGTCGGCGAGCTCCTCGCCGGCCTGCCCGACCGCTTCCAGCGCCGCGTCATCACCACCAACTTCGACCCGCTGATCGAGATCGCCGTGCGCCGCGCCGGTGGCACCGCCCGCGCGCTGACCCTCAACCGCGACGGCACGTTCGCCGGCCCGCTCGGCCCCGTCGACGGCATCGACGTGCTGCACCTGCACGGGTACTGGCGGCCGACCTCCGAGTCCGACGAGCGCGCCCTGCTGCACGACCCCGAGCCGCTGCGCGCCGACGACCCCGTCATCCTGAGCGCGCTGAGCGAGGCGCTGCGCGGCGACACGATCTGCGTCGCCGGCTACCCGCCCGGCCGCAACGACGCCCTCACCCGCGCCGTGCACGAGCAGGCCGACGTGCTGTGGGCCAGGCACGGCGACGACGCGTCCCCGGCAGGCGCCGCCCTCGTCTACACCGGCGTCGACGTCGACCGGCTGTTTCCGGCGGTACGCCGCGGCCTCGCCACCCTGCCGCCCACCCCACCGCCACCGGCCGTGCCCGCCGCCCCCGCCCCGCCGGGCGTCGCACCCGCCGGGACCGCGCTGCACCGGGTCCACCTGCCGACGCTCGAAGCGGTCCTCGGCACCCGCCCGTCGGCGGTGGAGCTGCTGCGCCAGCTCGACTACGAGTTCCGCTGGCGGCGCTTCGACGACACCCCCGACACCCCGCTCGACCTCGTCTTCTGGCCGGTGCGCCTGCGCCAGCCCACCCTCATCTACGCCGTGCAGGCGACCGTCGCGGCGGCGCTGTCCGCGCGCGGCGTCCGGGTCGTGCTGTGCTTCGACGACCTCGCCGGCGACCAGCACACCCGCAGCTGGCGGGCCCGCTTCACCGACGAGGTCGAGCGCTGGTTCGCCCTCGTCGAGGGCGCCCGGCCGCCGGAGGTCGACTCGCTCATGTCGTTCTGCTCGCCCGGCCGGGTCGCCGAACGCCTCCAGGACCCGGAGCTGCTGCGCCGCCCGACCCACCCGTGGGCGGTGCAGCTGGAGTACTACCGCGGCGACCGGATGATCCTCGACGTGGCCCGCGCCGCGAAGGCGTTCCCCGGCGCCGTCGACCTGGAGATCGACGACGCGATGGCGGGCGCGCAGATCCGCACCACCCGCGCCGAGCGGCTCATGAGCACCCCGGCGATCTGGGCGTACCTGCAGTACCTGCTGCGCGACACCCGCCCCGAGGCGGTCATGACCCTCGGCGGCGAGGACGAGTCGGTCATGTGGGACCAGTGGCACGACACGTTCCCCGACGCCGTCGGGCACCTCTTCCACCCCGTCATGGCCAACGTCCGCCAGGACGCCCGGATGCTGGGCGCCCGCAGCTTCCGCGAGGTCGAGGACCACCTGCGCAAGGCGATGCGCCTCGACAGCTGGGACCGGGAGGACCACTACCTGCACTGGATCGTGCAGCACGCGGTCGTGCTCCACCGGTACCTGCGCAACCGCCCCCCGCTGTCCTACGACGGCCGGCTGCTGGACTCGTGGGACACCATCCGCGCCGCGCTGCTCGACCCCCGCCTGCGGGCCGGCACGGTCAGGCTGCTCGCCCGCGAGGTGGCGGCGCTGCTCATGCACGAGTCGGTCTGACCAGCCGATGAACGGCGCCGCTGCCCGCGAGGTGGCGGCGCTGTAACAATTGCACGAGTCGGTCTGACCAGCCGATGAACGGCGCCGCTGCCCGCGAGGTGGCGGCGCTGTAACAATTGCACGAGTCGGTCTGACCCTCTTCCGCGTGCCTGTCCTTGTCCGACTCGGTCTGATCGGCCCATGCGGCGCGCCGCGGCCGAAGGTACCGTCGAAGGCATGGGCGCTTCCCCCGCCGACGTCGACGACCTCGCCCTGCTCGACACCGCGGAGCAGGTCTGGGGGCCCGACCTGCTCGCCTACCTGCTCGGCGCCGGCCTCGACGCGCCACTGCCCGGCTGGTCCGCCGAGGCGGCCGTGCACGACCCCGCGACCCGCCGCCGGCTGCACTGCGTCCTGGAGGTGCAGCGCCTCTTCGACCTGGGCAGCGTCGCCCGGGCATGGGCCCGCGACCTGCACCCGGCGCTGGGCTACCGGAGCCCGGCGAGCGTGATCCGCACCGGCGACGACGACGAGCGCCGCGCGGTGCTCGAGCTCGCCGAGCGCGACTCGCTCAAGCCGCGCTGACCGGTTCGGCCACGGACGGCCCGGGACGATGGCATGATTCGCCGCGTGACCCGGCTCTCCGCCTCTTCCGTCCCGGCTGTGGATCGCGGGCGGTCGGCGTCGGACTTCAAGCTCGAGAGCATCGACCTGTACATCACGTCGCGGTGCAACCGGCGCTGCTCCTACTGCTTCCTGCCCGACGCGTACTTCGACCGGACCCAGCACATGACCCCGGCGGCCGTCGCCGCGATCGTCGCCTGGGCGGCCGGCGCCGCCACCGAGATCACCGTCCTGGGCGGTGAACCGGCCCTGCACCCGCAGTTCACGTCGATCGTCCGCGACACGGCCGCCACCCCGATCCGGGTCCGCACCGTCACCAACGGCAGCCGCCAGTTCCGGGCCGCGCTGCCCGCCGTCCGCGATGCGCTGAGCCGGGTCGCCGTCAGCCTCGACGCGCCGTCCGCCGCCGTCGTCGACCGCCTGCGCGGCCGCGGCGCGTTCGCCGACGCCGTCGCCACCGTCGCCGACCTGCGCGCCGCCGGCGTGCCGTTCGACCTCAACTGCACCGTCCTGGCCGACACCGTGGACCTCGTGCCGGAGATGCTCGCCTACGCCGAGGACTCCGGTGCCGGCCGGCTCAACATGCACTGGTTCTCACCCGTCGGCCGCGGCGCGACGCACGCCGCCGACCAGTCCGTCCCGGCCGCCGCCTGGCGCCGCGAGGTCCTCGACGCCGTCGCCGCCTACCGCCCGGCCCGCCAGTCCTTCACCGTCGACTGCCAGATCGCCTTCGACTTCCCCGTCCCCGGCGCCGACCCCGGCGCGTGCGCCGTCCGCGACCGCACCAACCTGCAGTTCCTGCCCTCCGGCGCCGTCTTCGCGTGCGGCATGCTCCTCGAGGATGAGGCCCTGGCCGCGTACCACTGGCAGGACGGCGTGCTGGTGCGCCGCCCCGGCGACACGGAACTGTCCCGCACCGCCGCGCCGTGCGCCGGTTGCCCGCTGCGCCCGTCCGACGGCGACCACCACCCGATCTGCATCTACAACCGCCTCGCCGTCTGAGCCGCCTCCGCCCGCGCGGCGACCCGCCGGAGGTCGTCGAGCGACAGCGGCGCCAGGTCGCGCAGCAGCGCCGCGAGAGGGCTCGGCGGCCTGGTCCGGTCCTGCTCACGCATCGCGGCGGTGACCTCGTCCGCCCGCCCGGCGATCGCCAGGAAGTCGCCGTGCGGCAGGCCGAACGCGTCCGCGACACGGAGCATGAACCTGGTGGCCACAGCGGCGGCGGGGTTGCCGTCGATGCCGTCGCGCATCAGCCGGCCGATCGTGCTCTCCGCCAGTTGCGCCTCCCTCGCGACCCATGCCCTCGGCGTGTTGCGCACCCGCATCAGCCGGCGGATCACCTCACCGACGGTCCCGCGGTCCGCCGCCGGCATCGACGGCCGGTCGGGCCGCGGCCGCCCGCCATCGACCTCCCGCGCGAACCGGCCCAGCGCATCCAGCTCCGCACCGTCGGCGTCCCACGTGGCGCGCCTGATCCGACCCAGCTCACGCTGGGCGTCGGCGCCGCCGTCGACCGGCAGGTAGCCGCCGGGGATCTCGACGCAGCCGACGGCGAGCAGGTCGGCGGGGTGCATCCCGAGCACCGGCGCGAGCTCGGCCACCGCCGCCGTGGTCAGCGCGGGCACCGCGACGCCACGGTGCGCGCAGAGCCGCTCCATCGGCGTCCCGTCCACCCGCGCAACCTACCGCGCTCACCGCCGGGATGGGCCCGAGGTCGAGCGGGCGGTCACCGCGCTGCTCGCCAACGGCATCCGCAGGAAGGCGTGATCAGGGGCTGGGGGTATCTTTCGGGATCATGAGGGTGGTGACGAGGCGGCTGGCGGTGCGGCGGGCGGACCTGGACGCCGGGGTTTTCGACGTGCCGGAGGAGTGTGTCGAGGCGCTGCGGCACATGGTCACCGTCCCCGTCGCGCTGGAGCACAAGGACAAGGGGATCACGCTCTCCAGGCAGGTGTTCTGCGCGACGCTCCAGCAGGACATCGGCTGGCAGTTCGGTGGGATCGAGTGGCCCGAGGACGTGCGGCCCGGGGTGTTCGTCACCCTGATCTGGCGGGCGGCGAAGGACGAGGTCGTCCTGCGCACCGCGCCGCTCGTCGAGCCGATGCGGGTCGACAACGTCGTGTACTTCCACGAGTACGACCCGAAGGTGGTCACCCGCGACTACAAGCCCGGCGCCGCGAACTGGTCGAAGGTCCTGCACACCATCCGGCACCTCGGGCACGTCCTCGACGACGGCAGCGCCGTGTTCGCCGAGGCGGACCTCCCCAAGCGCAGCGGCCTCGGCAAGGGGTCCCGGGGCACGTTCCTGCTGCGCAACGCCGTCGACCAGCTGCTTCGCGAAGGCTACGTCACCCGTGTCGACGGCAGCGTCGACGCGACCGGCCACCCGTCCTACCCGGCCGTCGACGGCGACGAGCCCGCGGAGATGCTCCTGTACGCGCCGCTGGTCGAGCCCGCTCCGCACCCCGACGAGCCCGGCGAGCACAGCGACCGCCGCGAGCACTGGGTCAACGGCTTCCTCCGCCGCCTCCCACCCGGCGCCCAGCCCTCAGAGCGCCAGCTGACCCTGCACCAGCAGACCGTCGAGCAGGAGGAGCTCGACGAGGCCGAGCTGCCGCCCGGCTACACGTTCGTGAAGAAACATCACCGCAACGGCTGACCAGGTCACCGCGGGGTGAGGACGCAGAACTCATTGCCCTCCGGGACGGCGATGATGTCGACGCAGAGGGCGGCCGGGTCCGGGGTGGGCGAAGCCCTCGGGTTCCAGGTTGGTCTCGCCGGGCGCCTCGCTGGAGAGGCCCACCGCGGTGTCGTCGCGGGCGTCCATCGCAATCTGTACCAGTCGTGTCGCCATGTTCCGGCCCGAAGCCAGCGTACGGTGGGGCAGTGACCGACTTCTCTACGCGCCCGTACGCGGCCGACGACGCGGCGGCGGTCGCCGAGCTGATCAACCTGCTGTCGGAGGCCGGTGGCGGGCACGCGGGACACGTCGCCGCCGAGATCGAGGACTGCGTCAACAACGAGGTCAGGGACCCGGCGCTGGACACCCGGGTGGTGACCGACGGCGGCGGGCGCCTGGTCGCGGTCGCGCTGGTGCCGCTGCCGCCGGAGGGCGGCGACCGCATGGAGCTGATCGGCGGGGTGCACCCGGACCGACGCGGCGCCGGCCTCGGCCGGGAACTGCTCGCCTGGCAGCTGGAGCGGGCCGCGGCCCGGCACGCCGAGCTCGCGCCGGGCGCGCCGTGGCAGGCGCAGGTCATCGCGGGCGACGGCGACCCGTCCCCGACCCGCCTGTACGAACGGTTCGGCTTCACCCCGTCCCGCTACTTCCTGGAGATGTCGGCGCCGACGTCCGAGGCGCCGGCCGTGTCGCCGCCGCCGGGGGTGGAGCTCACGCCGTACGACGCCACGAGAGACCACGAGTTGCACGCCGTGCACACCGTGGCGTTCCGCGAGCTGTGGGGCTACCAGGAGCGCACGTTCGACGCGTGGGCGCCGCTGACCGTGCGGTCGGAGGCGTTCCTGCCGGAACTGTCCAGGTTCGCGCTCGCCGGCGGCGAGATCGCGGGCTACGTCCTCGCGTACCGCAGCGAGACACCCGGCAGCATCTACATCGGGCAGGTCGGCACCGCCGTGCCGTGGCGCCGCAAGGGCGTCGCGGGCGCGCTGCTGGCCGGCGTGCTCGGCGACGCGGGCCGGGCCGGGTACACGACCGCCGGGCTGGACACCGACGCCGACAACCCGACCGGCGCCGCCGGCGTCTACGCGAAGGTGGGGTTCGTCGTGGACCAGCGGGTCGTCGCCTTCCGGCGAACGGTCTAGACCTCCACACGTCGGGGCCGCTGGCGCAGGGCGGTGATCCGGTCGCCGAAGCGGTAGTCGGCGTCGTCGCGGGTCGCCTCGTGCAGCACCCGCGCGAGGTCGCCGCGCGGCAGCTCGATCTCGGCGACCATGCCCTCGCCGCCGAACGCGTCCGCCGCCATCGTCGAGGTCCACCGGCCGTCGGCGTCGACGGTGGCGATGCCGCGCTCGTCGACCCGCTCGGCCCGCACCCTGGCCATCAGGCCAATCCGCTCGACGACGTCCGCGGCCTCGCCACCACCCTCGAACCGGAGGCCGAGGCCGAACGCGAGACGGGCATGACCGCCAACGAGTGGATGGGCCGCGGCTTCGGCGGCGCCGACATCCCGTCCGGCGTCCCGGTCTTCGAGCGCCTCATCGAGATCGACGACTTCGACCTGGACCTGGACCGTCTGTTCGTCTTCGGCCTGGACCGCCTCCTCGACGGCCTGGCCGTCTTCATCGACACCCGCCGGCCGGTCCGACCGTCACCGGGCGACACGGCTGGCCGTGCCTGACCGGCGGGGCGGCGCGCCGAGCAGGCGGCGGGCACCGTCGGGCCAGCGCAGGAGCGCGACGCACTCGTCGTACAACACCGTGGCGGGGCCCGGCGGGGTGTTGAAGCTGACCCCGTCGGTGGCGTGCACCAGCGCGACCTCCGGGTCCACCTTGGACCGCAGGCGCTTGCCGCCGACGCTGAACCGCGACAGTTGCGGCGCCGCCTCGAAGCCGGCGGGCGGGAGCTCCACCCCGCGCGGCAGCATGAGCAGCGCCGAGTCGTGCACGGCGCGGGCGACCTCGCGGCCCTCCGGAATCCCGGAGGGCCGCGGCTCTCACGCGACGTCGACTGTGAACGTGGTCGTCCGGACCGTGCCCGAGGCGTCCCGGAACTGTCCCCACATCCGGTACGGGCCCGGCCGGGGCAGGTCCGCGTGCACCGTCAGGTCCGGGCCGAACCGTGCCGACGGCAGCGCGAACACCGGCCTGCCCCGCTCATCGGTGGCCTCGGCGTGCTCGTGGGCGAAGTCGGAGCCGTCCAGCGGCATCACCACGACGTGGCCGGCCGCGGCCAGGAACGGGCGCAGCCCGGTCACCGGAACGCCGGTCGAGGCGTCGGCGAACCTGTACGTGAACGTGTTCCCGCCCAGCTTCGCGTCGCCGTCGAGGGTGACCCGCAGGCCGCCGACGACCTGGGTGCGCGGCGACGGCCCGGCCGGTTCGGCCGTCAGCGGCCGGTCGCCGTCCACCACCACCTCGTGCCGGTCGATCAGGTCGCTCATCGCCCCACGGCGGCGGAACTCGGTGTGGATCAGGTAGCGGCCGGCGGTGGGGAACGTCAGCCCGGTCCGGAACTCGCCGGGCACCCCGGTCGGCTCCGGGTGGACGTGCTGGAACGTGCCCAGGTCGTCGCGCGTGACGATGAAGTGCATCCACGCCTCGTGGCTGCGCCCGACGTCGCCGATCGGCCGGCCGGTCGTGGCGTCGGTGATCCGGATCCGCGCGGTGGTGGGTCTGCCCGGCAGTGTGCCGGCCGGCACGTCCACCAGCACCCGGACGTCGTCCTCGGCCGCCGGCCGCGGCGGGGTGTCGGTGGCCATCATGACGCTCATCGCGGGCCGCATCGGCATGCCGGTGCCCTGCGCCCAGGCGAGCACGCCGTTCATGCCGCGGCCGGCGGCCTCGGTGCGGCTCAGCGCGGTCAGCCCGGCGCCCAGGCTCACCGCGAGCACGGCGATCTCGGCCAGGTAGGCGTAGTCGCCGAGCCGGGTCCACAGGCCGGTGCGGGCGGCGTCGAAGCCGCGCAGCCGGGCCGCGTTCGTGATGACGCTGACCGAGCTCATCGCCATCGCGGCGGCCGCCAGCGACGGGTCGAGCAGGGTGCCGGTGATCGGATACAGCAGGCCCGCGGCGATCGGGATGAGCAGCACGTTGTACGCGAACGCCCACACCAGGCCCTGCTTGATCGTGGTGACCGTGCGCCGGGACAACGCGACGGCCGCGACGATGCCGCGCAGGTCGCCGCCGACCAGCGTGATGTCACTCGCCGCGATCGCCACGTCGGTGCCGGTGCCGATCGCGATCCCCAGATCGGCCTGGGCCAGCGCCGGCGCGTCGTTGATGCCGTCACCGACCATCGCCACCACGGAGCCCCGGTCCTGCAGCCGGGCGATGTGCGCGGCCTTGTCCTCGGGCCGCACGTCCGCGATGACGTGCTCGATGCCGACCTCGCGGGCGACCGCCCCGGCGGTCAGCCGGTTGTCCCCGGTGAGCATCCACACGTCGAGGCCGTGCGCCCGCAGTCGGGCGATCGCGTCCCGGGACTCCGGCTTGACCGTGTCGGCGACGGCGATCAGCCCGGCCAGGCCGCCGTCGACCGCCACGTACATCGGGGTGCCGCCCTCGGTGGCGATCCGGTCCGCCTCGGCGCTCAGCGCCGTGACCGCGATCCCGTCCCGGTGCATCAGGGCGGCGTTGCCGATCAGGACGGTCCGCTCTCCGACGTGTGCCTCGACGCCGTGGCCCGGCAACGCCGTGAACGACCGCGCCGCCCGCACGGTGAGGCCCCGCTGCCGTGCGTGGGCGACGATGGCCTCGCCCAGCGGATGTTCGGACCCCGTCTCGGCCGAGGCGGCGAGGGCGAGCAGTTCGTCGGCCGGGAGCGCGCCGGCGGTGCGGATCCGGGTGACGGCCGGACGCCCGCGGGTGATCGTGCCGGTCTTGTCCAGCACCACCGTGGTCAACCGCCGCGCCTGCTCCAGCGCCTCCCCGCCGGAGAGCAGGATGCCCAGCTCGGCCGCCTTGCCGGTGCCCACCATGACGGCGGTCGGGGTCGCCAGGCCGAGCGCGCACGGGCAGGCGATGATCAGCACCGCGATCGCCGTGCCCAGGCCCAGCGTGAGCGCCTCGCCGTCCGGGCCGAACACCGCCCAACCGGCGAACGTGAGCAGCGCCGTGGCGATCACCGCGGGGACGAACCAGGCCGACACTCGGTCGACCAGCCGCTGCATCGGCGCCTTGGCGCCCTGCGCCCGCTCCACCAGCTGGACGATCTGCGCGAGGGTGGTGTCCGCGCCGACCGCGGTGGCCCGCATCAGCAGCGACCCGGTGCCGTTCATGCTGGCGCCGATCAGCCGGTCCCCGGCGGTCTTGTCGACCGGCAGGCTCTCCCCGGTGACCATGCTCTCGTCCACCGCGGACACCCCCTCGGTCACGACACCGTCGACCGGCACCTTCTCGCCAGGGCGGACCCGCACGAGGTCACCGGCCACGACCTCGGCCAGCGGCACCTCCGTGTCGACCCCGCCGCGGACCACCCGGGCGGTGGGCGGCTGCAGATCCATCAGCGCCCGGATCGCGGCACCCGCCCGGCGCATCGCCCGCGCCTCCATCCACCGGCCCATCAGTACCAGCGCGAGCACCACCACGGAGATCTCGAAGTACACGTGCAGCGGCAGGCCCGCCCGCTCCGCGGCCGCCGGCCAGAGGGTGACGAACGCGCTGTAGCCGTACGCGACCGTGGTGCCCAGCGCCACGAGGGTGTTCATGGTGACCGCGCGGTGCTTCGCGGCGGCCCACGCGGCGGCGTACAGCGGTCCACCGGCCCAGACCTGCACCACCGACGCGATGACCAGCAGCAGCGGCATCAGCCAGTCCATGCTGTCGATGGGCAGCGGCACGTACATCAGCACCATCATCGCCAGGCCCACCGGCAGCGCGATCTGCCAGCGCCGCCGCAGCCCGGCCAGCTCCCGGTCCCGGTCATCGACCGGCTCCTCGCTGCGCCGGGCCGGCTGCCGCGCCGCGGGTGGCGTCGCGGTGTACCCGGCCGCCCGGACCGCCTCGGCCATGTCCTGCGTGCCGACGCGGGCCGGGTCGTAGGTGACGGTGGCGACCTCGGTGGCCAGGTTCACGGCCGCCACCTCGACACCGTCGAGGCGGATCAGCGCCTTCTCCACCCGGCCCACGCACGAGGCGCAGGTCATGCCACCGATGTCGAGCCGGCACGAGACCGCAGTCGGTGTCGTCATGTCGTCCTCCCTCGTCGGGCCCGCCGCGCGGGCCGATGCCGCAGAGGCTGCCGGGGCGCGCTGTCCGCGGGCTGGCCGCGACCGGAGAGCGGGCGGACAGCGGGCGGACAGCGGCGGCCCGCACGGTGATGGCACGTCCGGCGCCCCACCACGGAGCGCCACCCGAAAGGAGTCACCATGAACGAGCAGCTGTTCTCCGTGCCCGGCATCACCTGCGGCCACTGCGCCACCGCCATCCGCCAGGAGGTGGCGGCCGTGCCCGGCGTCTGCCACGTCGACGTCGACATCACCGGCAAGACCGTCCGGGTCACCGGCGGCGACGACAGCGCGATCCTCGCCGCCATCGCCGAGGCCGGCTACGAGGCCGCCCGATGACCACCGGCGTGCACACGCTGATCGTCGGCGGCGGCCAGGCCGGCCTGGCGACGGGCTACCACCTGCGCCGGGCCGGGATCGACTGCGCCATCCTCGACGCCCACCCGCGGGTCGGCGACGCCTGGCGGCGGCGCTGGGACTCGCTGACCCTGTTCACCCCGCGCCGCTACGACGCGCTGCCCGGACTGCCGTTCCCCGGCGACCCGGACGGCCATCCCGGCAAGGACGAGGTCGCCGACTACCTGGCCGGCTATGCCGAGCACTTCGCGCTGCCGGTGCACACCGGCAGCGCGGTGACCGCGCTCCGGCCGGCTCCGGACGGTGGGTTCGTCGCCGGGACGGGCACCGGCGAGTGGGCGGCGCGGCAGGTCGTGGTGGCCGGCGGTGCCTTCCACACGCCGAGCGTGCCGGCGGTCGCCGACCGGCTCGCGGCCTCCGTCGTCCAGCTGCACAGCAGCGCGTACCGCAACCCCGCCCAGATCCCGGACGGCGACGTCGTGGTCGTGGGGGCCGGCAACACCGGCGTGCAGATCGCCGCCGAGCTCGCCGCGCACGGCCGGCGCGTCACCCTCGCGTGCGACGAGCTGGGCCCGGCACTGCCGCAGCGGCTGCTCGGCCGGGACATCTTCTGGTGGTTCTCCCGGCTGGGCACGATGGGGCTGTCCGGCGAGCGCGGGATCGGCGCACGGATCCGCGCGCAGAACCCCATCATCGGCACGGACGTGCGCGCCCTGTTGCGCACCGTGCGGCGGACGGGGCGGGTGGTCGGCGCGGAGCCGGGCGCGCTGGTGGCCGCCGACGGCACCCGGCACCCCGTCGCCGCCGTGGTGTGGGCCACCGGGTTCCGGTCGAGCTTTCCGTGGCTGTACGTGCCGGTGCTCGACGACCGCGGCGCCCCGGTGCATCGCGGCGGGGTGACGGACTGGCCCGGCCTGTACTTCGTCGGGCTGCCGTGGCAGCGCGCCCGCGGCTCGGCCGTGCTCGGCTGGGTCGGCCGCGACGCCGAGTTCATCGCCAAGGTCATCGCCGGGCACGTCGCCGCCGCGGCCGGTCACGATCGGACGAGCGTACGAA
Organism: Dactylosporangium sp. NPDC000521; assembly: GCF_042898305.1. NCBI lineage: Bacteria > Bacillati > Actinomycetota > Actinomycetes > Micromonosporales > Micromonosporaceae > Dactylosporangium > Dactylosporangium sp. NPDC000521. Next base: position 671,189 of record NZ_JBIAYW010000004.1, on the reverse strand, counting down.
CCGGCTGACCCGCCGGCGCACGTATGATCGTCGGCACCATGGGTGAGACATGTCAGAACCGCTGATCCGGGTGCTCGGACCGGTCGAGGTCCAGGCGCCTGGTCGCTCCCCGGTGTCGCCGGCGCCGTCCGTGCGCGCACTGCTCGCGCGGCTCGCCGGCTCGCCGGGGCGGGTGGTGTCCGGGGACGCTCTCACCGACGCCCTGTGGGGCGAGGAGCTGCCCGCCGACGCGGCGAACGCGCTGCAGACCCGCGTGTCGAAGCTCCGCCGCGCGCTGGTGGCCGCCGGGCTCGACGCCTGGGTGCTCACCACCCGCGCCCCGGGGTATCAGCTCACCCTGCCGCCGGAGGCGGTGGACGCCCACCGCTTCGACCGGGCGGTCGCCCAGGCCCGGACGACCGACGACCGGGATGCCGCCCTCGCCGCGTACGACGAGGCGCTGGGCCTGTGGCGCGGGCCGGCGCTCGCCGACGTGGGCGAGACGGACTGGATCCGCGCCGAGCGGCTGCGCCTGGAGGAGCTGCGGTTCGCCGCGCTGGAGGACCGGCTGGAGCTGCTGGTGGACACCGGGCGGCACGCCACGGTCGTGGGTGAGCTGGAGTCGATGGTCGCCGAGCATCCGCTGCGCGAACGGCCGCACCGGCTGCTGATGCTGGCGCTGTACCGGGCCGGCCGGCAGGCCGACGCGCTCGCCGTCGAGCAGCGGCTGCGGCACCGGCTCGCCGAGGAGCTCGGCATCGACCCGTCGCCGGATCTGCGGGCACTGACCGAGGCCATCCTGCGCCAGCAGATCCCGTCGGCCACCCCGGCGGCTCCGGCCTTTGTGGCGGCTCCGGCCCCGGTCGCGTCCGGGGCCGTGCCCGCTCGCCTGTCGTCCTTCCTCGGGCGCGACGCGGACCTCCGGACGACGCTCCAGGAGTTGCGCGCCGCCCGCCTGGTCACGCTCACCGGCCCGGGCGGGGTCGGCAAGACCACCCTCTCCCTGGAGACCGCGCGGCGCATCGAGCCGGCGATCGCCGACACCGTGCACATCATCCGGCTCGCCGCCCTCGCCCCGGACGCCGACGTGGCCGAGGCGTTCGCCGCCCAGCTCGGCGTGCAGAGCCCCGGCCCCGGCACGCTGGCCGCCGAGGCCGTCGCCGGGCACCTGCAGCATCGGCGGGCACTGCTCGTGGTGGACAACTGCGAGCACGTCGTGGACGCCGCCGCCACCGTCGTCGACCACCTGCTGCAGGCCACCACCGACATCCGGGTGCTGGCCACCAGCCGGGAGGCCCTGGCCGTCACCGGCGAGACCCAGATCGCCGTGGGTCCGCTCGCCGTGCCGGACGAGACGGCCGCCCCGGACGACATCGCCGCCTCCCCGGCCGTCCGCCTGTTCCTGGACCGCGCCCGCAGCGTGCGGCCCGGCCTGGAGCTGGACGCCGGCGCCGCGCGGGCCGTCGCGTCCATCTGCCGCCGGCTCGACGGCATGCCACTGGCGATCGAGCTGGCCGCGGCCCGGGCCAAGGCACTGCCCCCGGCCGAGATCGCGGACCGGCTCCGGGACCGGTTCGCGCTGCTCACCGCCGGTCCGCGCAGCAGCGAGGCGCGGCACCGCACGCTGCGCGCGACCATCGACTGGAGCCACGACCTGCTGCCGGAGGGGGAGCGGCGCCTGCTGCGCCGGCTGGCCGTGTTCCGCGGCGGCTGGACGCTGGAGGCGGCCGAGCAGGTGTGCGGGTTCGGCCGCAGCGAGCCGGCCGACGTCGCGGACCTGCTGTTCCGCCTCGTCGACCAGTCCCTGGTGACCGCCGACCCGGGCACCGGGCGGTTCCGGCTGCTGGTCACGATCCGCGAGTACGCGTGGATGAAACTGCGTGAGGCCGGCGAGGAGGACGACTGCCGGCGGCGGCATCTCGCGCACTACATCGCGCTGGCCGAGGAGCACGGCCCGCTCGTGCGCTACACCGGCCCGGCGTGGGACCTGCTGGTGGGGGAGCAGGACAACCTGCGCGCCGCCCTGGAGTTCTGCGTCGAGCGCACCGCCGAGCCGCCAGAGCCCGGCCTGCGCCTGGCCGCGGCCCTCGTGCCGTTCTGGAACTACGGTCCCCGCTACGAGGGCGTCCGCGCCATCACCGCGCTGCTGGACCGCGGCGGATCGGACGCCGCCCGGGCCCGGGTGCTGCAGGGGCTGGCGCTGCTGTACGTCTACTACCCCACGCCCGCGTCGCGGGCCGCCGCCCGCGAGAGCCTGGCGTTGTTCGAAGCCCTCGGCCTCGACGACGAGGCCGCCGTCTCCCGCCTCATCGTGGCCTTCGAGGGGCAGTACGGCGGCGACCCCGAGGAGTACCGGGCGCTGATCCGGCGGAGCCGCAAGGACCTGGGTGACCAGGACCGCGGCTGGTGGCACGCCATGACCTACTACGTGGAGGCGCTGATCAACCTGCGGTGCAGCGAGTTCGAGGAGTCGGTGCGCGACTGGGAGCGCAGCCTCGACCTGCTCCGCGCCGCCGACGACCGGATGATGACCAGCGCCGCCCGCGCCCACCTGGGCGTCGCACTGCGCCAGACCGGCCGCCTCGAGGAGGCGCTGGCCCAGCTGCGGTCCGCGGCCGAGGAGTGCCGGGCGCGCGGCTCGCTGCACGGCCTCGCGTTCGCCCTCGTGCACCTGGCGCACACCCGGCTCGACCTGGGGGAGCCCGAGCGCGTGCCGGCCGAGCTGGCCGAGGCCGACGAGATCGCCCGGAGGGTCCGCAACCCGCGCAATCCGGCGTGGGCGGCGTGGGGGCGGGCCCGGCTGGCCCTGACGCGCGGCGACGCCGCGGCCGCGGCGGACGACCTGCGGCGGGCCCTGGAGCTGCTCGAGGACCGTGAGTTCCCGTGGGCACGGGAGCAGCTGCGGGCGGCCTACGCCGAGGCCACCGGCCGCTGACCCCCGGGCACCGGGAAGCCGGGCCGCCCGTGGCTTGCCGGCGCTGACTTTCGGGCATCGGAAGACCGGCCGCCTGCGGCTCGGCGGCGGGCGCACCGGCAAGCCGCAGGCGGCCGCTAGCCTTCCGGCATCGGGAAGCCGGCGCGGTCGCGGGCCGCCCGCAGCTCGGCGGCGTCCACGTCACCGGAGACCGCCAGCAGTCCCCGGCCCACCTGCAGTGACACCACGCCCGGCACGTCGCTGACGTGCTGGCTGAGCAGCCTCACGCAGCGCCGGCACAGGTCGGGCGGCACCGGGACAGTCACTTCGTCACGCATGCGGACAGCCTGCCGCGGGCCGCTGTCCGTTCGCTGTCCGCCGCAGCTCAGCCGATGGCCAGGGCACGGACAGCCATGGCCGCGAATCTTCGGCATGTCGGCAACACCGCCGAAGACGCCAGGAGGTCCGTCGTGCTTCCCCTCTTCCTCACCGACTACGTCCGGGAACGCCACGCGGACCTGCTCCGCGATGCCGAGGCGCACCGCGTCGCCACCGCCTGCCGCACCCGCCGCACCCGTGTCCGCCTCCCGATCCGCCGCCGTACCGCGGCCGCCGAATCCTGATCTGCCGAATCCTGATCTGAGGAGCCATGTCCATGAGCATCAGCACCGCACCCGACCGCACCCGACAGGTTCCGGCCGCCATCGCCGTCGAGGCCCGCGACGTCGTCAAGACGTACGGGCGGGGCGACACGGCGGTCCGTGCCCTCGACGGCGCCAGCCTGACCATCCCCGCCGGGCAGTTCGCCGCAGTCATGGGCCCGTCCGGCTCCGGGAAGTCCACCTTCATGCACACGCTCGCCGGGCTGGACGACGCCGACAGCGGCCGGATCCTGCTCGGCGACACCGACGTGACCCGCCTGAGCGAGCGGCAGCGCACCCTGCTGCGCCGCGACCGGATCGGATTCGTCTTCCAGAGCTTCAACCTGGTGCCGACGCTCACCGCGGCCGAGAACATCGAGCTGCCGCTGCGCCTGGCCGGCCGCCGCCCCGACGCCGCCTGGGTGGACCGGCTGGTCACCACCCTCGGCCTGGCGGAGCGGCTGCACCACCGGCCCGCGCAGCTGTCCGGTGGCCAGCAGCAGCGGGTGGCGGTGGCCCGGGCGCTCGTCACCCGCCCCGAGATCGTGTTCGCCGACGAGCCCACCGGAAACCTGGACTCCCGCTCCGGCGAGGCGCTGCTGGCCTTCCTCCGCCACGCCGCCCACGACCTCGGGCAGACCATCGTCATGGTCACCCACGACCCGCACGCCGCCGCGTACGCCGACCGGGTCGTCTTCCTCGCTGACGGCCGCGTCGTCGACGAGCTCGCCGAGCCCACCGTGGCCGCTGTGCTGTCCCGGATGACCGGCCTCGACACCGTCACCACCACCGTCACCACCACCCCGAAGGAGCGCTGACGGCCATGTGGCGTCTCATCCTGCGCAACACCCTGGCCCACCGGGCCCGGCTGGCGTTCACCATGCTCGCCGTCGTCCTCGGCGTCACCTTCGTCAGCGGCACCCTGGTCCTCACCGACACCTCCCGGCAGGTCCTCGACGATCAGTTCCGGACCGCGACGGCCGGCACCGACCTCACCGTGCGCGCCGCCGCCGCCTTCGACTCGGCGATGGGTGTCGAGGTGGAGCGCGATCCGCTGAGCGCGGCGACGGTCGATCGGGTCCGGACCCTGCCGGGCGTGGCCGGCGCCGAGCCGATCGTCCGCGGGCAGGGCCTGCTGGTGGCCGGGGGCACCGCGATCGTCCCCTCCGGACCGTCCCTGCTGCAGTCCTGGACCCCCCCGCCGCTCGGCGCCTTCACGCTGCGCGCCGGCCGGGCTCCGGTCTCCGACGGCGAGGTGGTCATCGACGCCGCCACCGCGGACCGGTACCGCATCACGCTCGGGCAGACCGTCACCGTGCGCGCCGAGTCCGACCTGACGGCCCAGGTCGTCGGCCTGGCCGGATTCGGTGACCGGCCCGGGCTGCCGAACAGCACGGTGGCCCTGGTCAGCCTGCCGACCGCGCAGCGGATGCTGCGGCTGGGCGACGGCGTGACCGAGCTGGCCGTGACGGCGGCCGACGGCGCGGACACCGGTGCGCTGCGGCGGAGCGTCGGTGCCGCCCTCGGCGCCGGTTACGAGGTGACCGCCGGCCGCGACGTCGCGGCCGCCGCCTCCGCCGCCGCCCAGAACCAGGTGGGCTACCTGGAGGTGATGCTGCTGGCGCTGGCCGGGGCCGGCCTGCTCGTCGGCGCCTTCCTCATCGCCAACACGTTCTCCATCGTGGTCACCCAGCGCACCCACGAGCTGGCCGTGCTGCGGGCCACCGGCGCCACCGGCCGCCAGGTGCTCGGCTCGGTGCTCGGCGAGGCGCTCCTCGTCGGCGTCGCCGCGTCGGCGCTCGGCCTCGGGACGGGCATCGGTGCCGCGATCGGGCTGCGCGGCCTGGCCGGCGCGTTCGGCATCGCGCTGCCGGACGGCGCGATGGTGGTCACCCCCCGCACGGTCGTGGTGTCGCTCGCCGTCGGCGTGCTCGTCACCGTGCTGGCCGCGTACGGACCGGCCCGCCGCGCCGCCCGCGTCGCCCCGGTGGCGGCGATGCGCCAGTCGGCGGCGGCCGAGCCGATCGGCACCGCCCGCACCATCGCCGGTGCGATCGCCGCGGCCGCCGGGGCGGCCGGGGTCACCGCCGCGATCCTCGGTGCCGGCGGCATGATGCTGCTCGCCGCGGCCGCGGTCGCCCTGATCGTGGGACTGACCCTGGCCGGCCCGGCCCTCGCGCCGGCCGCCGCACGGCAGCTCGGCCGGCCGCTGCACGCCTTCGGCACGCCGGGCCGCCTGGCCCGCGAGTCGGCGGCGCGCACCCCCCGCCGGACCGCCGCCACCGCACTGGCGCTCGCGCTCGGCCTGGCGCTGGTCAGCTTCACCGCCGTGCTGGCGACCTCGGTGAAGCGGTCGGTGCAGCGCACCTACACCGAGACGATCAGCGCGGACTTCGTGGTGGAGAGCGCCCGCAACGAGATGCTCGGCGGTCTGCCGGCGACGGTCCACCACCACGTGGCCGAGCTGCCGGAGGTCGCGGTGGCGTCACGGCTGCGCTACGGGCACTGGAAGGACGGCCAGACCACCTCGGCCCTCACCGCCGTGGACCCGGCCACGCTGCCGCGGGTCACCGCGCTGAAGATGACCGCGGGCAGCCTCGACGCGCTGAACACCGGCGGCGTCGTGCTCGCCGGGCACGTCGCCGCCGAACGCGGGCTGACCATCGGCGACACGCTGCCGATGACCTTCTCCCGCACCGGAACCCAGAACCTGCCGGTCGTCGGCCTCCTGCGCGACCGTGACGCGCAGGCCCTGCAGACCGACTACATCATCTCGCTGGACACCTACGCGACGCACTACGTCGAGGACGTCGACGCCAGCGTCTTCGTCAAGCTGGCCGACGGCGTGGGCCTGGCCACCGGGCAGCGCGTCCTCGACGCGGCTCTCGCCGACATGCCCACCGCGGAGGTCCGCGACCAGGCGGCCGCCGTCGCCGGCCGCACCGCCACCATCGACCAGGTCCTCGGCCTGGTGACCGCGCTGCTGCTGCTCACCATCGTCATCGCACTGCTCGGCATCACCAACACCCTGGCCCTGTCGGTGTCCGAGCGGACCCGCGAGATCGGCCTGCTGCGCGCGGTCGGCATGACCAGGGCGCAACTGCGCACGATGGTCCGGAGCGAAGCGGCGCTCCTCGCCGCCCTGGCCACCGTGGTGGGCGTGGGCCTGGGCGTCGCCCTCGGGGCCGGCGCGGTGAAGCAGCTCGGCGCGGCCGCGGAGGCGGCGGTCGTCCTGCCGGCCGCTCAGCTCGCCCTCATCGTCGCTGTCACCCTGGTCGCCGGCCTGGTCGCCGGCCTGCTCCCCGCTCGGCGGGCCGCCCGCCTCGACGTGCTCACCGCGATCACCCACTCGTGACCCGCCGCTCATCGATCACCCACTCGTGAGGGGAACCCCATGACCACCCAATGGCTCGTCAACGGTGCCTTCCAGGCCGGCACACTGATCGTCGTCGTCTGGGCGCTGTCCCGCTGGACCAGGGACATCGCAGCTCGCGCACTGCTCTGCTTCCTGCTGTCCGGCGCGGCTTCCATGTACGTCTACTACGCCGCGCGGGCAGGTGAGAGTGCCGGCTGGATCGTCGCGGAGCTCGCCGGAGTCGCCGTCTACGGCGGCCTCGCGCTGCTCGGCCTGCGCGGCTCACCGATGTGGCTGGCGGCCGGCTGGGCGCTCCATCCGGTGTGGGATGTCGCGCTGCACTACTTCGGCCCGGGGCACGCCTTCGCTCCCGACGCCTACGCGGTCACCTGCCTGAGCTTCGACCTTCTCGTGGCCGCCTACATCGCCGTCGCCTACCGGTACGGTCTCGCCGGTCCCAAGCGGCGACCGGCCGCGCGTGCGGCCACCGGGACGGCCGCACGGGCCCGATAGATCCACCTCGACGGATCGTTGCGGCCGGCTCCCGGGGTTCCCGCGGACCCCAGGAGCCGGCCCGCGGGCGGCGGGAGGGGCGGTCCACCCCTGCGCAACATGCTGTCCAACGCGGTCAAGTTCACCGACACCGGGCGGGTCGCCCCTGCGCATCCGCCTCGCCGACGAGTCGGAGACGACCCGCCCGTCACTGCGGTCCGCCGCCCAGCGCGTCGCGTTCGAGGTGGAGGACAGCGGCATCGGCATCCCCGCCGAAAAAATCTCCCTCATCTTCGAGGCGTTCGGGCAGGCCGACGGCACGACCGTGATCCAGGATCGCGTTCAGGCCGGCCCTGCCGCAGTTGTCGTAGGATGTCCATGAAGAGCTGCCAGCCACGCTGCCGAGGTCGTCGGCTCTGCGCCGGTCCGCCACCAGGCCCGCCGCCCGCTTTGCTCTCCGCAACACCCGAGCCGCCTCGCTGTCCGCAACACCCGAGCAGGCGACGAGAGGGATGGGATCGGTATACCTGCTAGCAGGTATCAGCGGGTGCGGAAACCGGCAACCGGAGAGTCCCGCTGGCGCCGAGGCTGCCCCTCAACGGTACGAGGGAATGTGGGTATAGAGATTCCGCACCCCCCCTTGAACAGGTGATCCCCATGACGACCTACCCGGTTGATCCGGTCCTGAGCATGGCGCTGTTCGTCTCCGACGCCTCCACCTCCCGTGACCTGGACGACGCCACCGTTCGCGAGACCGTGAACCGCACGCTCGACCAGCTCGGTCCGGACGAGTGCTACGCGCGGGCCGCGGAGGTCTTCGGCGACCGTCCCGAGGTCGCGCTCGGCCGTATCCAGTGGGCGCGCGAGCTGTGCGCCCGCGCGCTGGCCCCGGTCCTCGCCGGCGCAGCCGCCTGACGACCGGCACCGCCACAGGCGATGCACCGGCCGTCCCGCTCCTTCCGAACTCCACAACCAGGGCCCCGGCGACGCGAACCCGGCCGCGACGCCGCCGGCCCAGCCGCAGGCCGACAGGGTGGCGTGGTCCGTCTCAGCCCGGACGCGCCGACGCCGCCCGCAAACGCCGGCGCCACCTGGCCGTCCGCGTCCAGTCCCGATCAGGCGGATTCGCTGCCGTACGGGCGCGTGAGGATCTCCAGGTTGTGCCCGTCGGGATCGTCGAAGTACACGCCACGCCCGCCGTCGCGATGGTTGATCTCCTGCGGCTGATCGTGGTGCGGATCGGCGTAGTAGGCCACCCCGGCCTGCTTGATGCGCCCGAAGATGGCGTCGAACTCGTGCTCCGAGACCAGAAACGCGTAATGCTGTGCGGTGATCGGCCGGTCGCCGGCGTCGGCGAAGTCCAAGGTGACGCCGTTGGCCACCTCGACCGGGACGAACGGGCCGAAGCGCCGCCCCACCGGTACATCCAACATCGTGGCCAGGAACCTGGCTGATGTCTCCTTGTCGCGGGCCGCAACGATCGTGTGATTGAGCTGGACGGACATCGCGACGCCTCCCGATTCCAGCGTGGTGTTTCCGCGCCTGCTACCCCGATCTTCCCCCGGTAAGCCGGAAGGGCCGGCCCGACGAACGGGCCGGCCCTCCAGCGTGTTCCGGGCTACTTCACCGTGACGATGACCCGCTGGTAGTGCTTGAGCGCGGGGGTGCCGCTGTCCGTGACCTCGAGGACGAGGTGGATGGTGTCACCCGGCTTGGCGTCGGCGGGGACGGTGAACGACGTGGTCGCCGTGTCCGCACCCGAAAGCGCGACCGTGCCGGCGTAGGTGTCGGCATCGGTGTACTCCCACCAGCGGTAGGTGACGCTGTCGCCGTCCGGGTCCGAGCCGTGGCCGCGCAGGGTCAGCGTCCTGCCGGCCTTCGCCTGCAGGTCCAGGCCTCCGCGGACGGAGGCCACCGGGTTGTGGTTCGCGTCGCTGTACTTCGAGGCGACGCCCCAGTCGGCGCGGGCCGCGAAGTCGTTCTGCAGGTCGACGACCCACCGGGTCTGCGGGTAGGCCCGGTCGTTCGCGCCGGTGGCCGGGTTGACGTCGGTGGTGTCGATCCATCCGGTGGCGTTCGTGGTGAACCGGCCGCCCCAGCCGCCGTAGGTCGGGCTCTCCGACGAGCGCAGCCCGTTGAAGTCGAGCAGGTACATGAACGAGGGGGAGTCGCCCTCGGAGATGAAGTCGTGCACGGCGTAGGTGAGGTTCTGCTCCGGCCGCCAGCGGTTGTTCTGGTCGTCGCCGGGGGTCGGCTTGCCGTCGCGGTAGGTGCGGTACTGCTCCAGCAGCGAGCCGTGCCCGGTCAGGAAGTTCTGCTCCATGTACGGGGCCTTGAGCGCGTACTGGTTGGCGGCCGGCACCTGGCGCGTCCAGAGGTAGGCGAAGCTCCAGAACTGGCTCTGGTTGTCGACGATCTTCAGGTCGGGCCAGTTGGGCTTGATGTAGCCGTTGAGGGTCGAGTCCTGGTTCAGGATGTTGTAGATCACGACCTTCTGGCTGATCTTGCGCTGGATCTCCGGCCACCGGCGGTCGTTCTGGTACTGCTCCTGGATGGACTTCAGCGCCCGTGCCGTGGTGTTCAGGCCGCCCCACGACTGGATGTACAGCGGGCCGGGCTGGTCGTCGAGGATCACCTTCTTGATCCACTCGGAGCCCTCGGTGACCTTGTCCATCTCGCTGACGTTGTCGATGTTTCCGATCTTGTACAGCGAGCGGAGCTTCGCGGGGCTCGGGTAGCCGTCCGCGTGCTTGCGCAGGTTCGGGTAGATCTGCTCGTACAGGTCGATGTAGTGGTTGAGCCACTCGGTGCCGGTCCAGCGGAACGGCTGTACGCCCGCGCCGTCGCCGGCGTAGTGGAACTGCGAGCTCGAGTAGACGATGCCCTGGATGTCGAACTCGTTCGAGTAGTACAGGAAGCGGATGAACGAGTCCATGTCGTCCACCTCGCCGTCCTGCGAGACGATGATGCGCGGCCTGGTGACCGACGAGCCCTGGGACTGCTGGCCCTGGGAGTTGCCGTCCTCGTCGGCGGCCAGGGCGGCGGTCGCGGCCGTGAGTGGCAGGGTCACCGCCAGCGTCGCGGCGACCAGGCACCTGCGGAGCGTTCTCGCTCGCATTGGCACTTCCTTCCGGAGTCGGGCAGCCGCCATCGGCCCCGTGTTGCTGGGGGCTGCCGGGAGGGGGGAGCAAGCGTGCTGAATATATATTCAGCCACGCATGTATATCTAACAGCACCGTAACCGCGCCGTAAGTTGAGAGTCAAGGCCTTGTGTCCGCACCGCTGCCGTCTACCTGGCGGGTCTACTCCGCGGGAGAGAGCGGAATGCCACCGGCGCGGCTGAGCACCGCCGCGATGCGCGGCTGGTCGGCCGGGGCGGTGAGCAGGACGAGGACCGCCCGGCCCGCCGGGACGCTGCGGGCCGCCCGCTCCACGACGGCGTCGGACAGCCCGGTGTCGTGGACCCCGGCCACGGCCGCCGCCACGGCGGCGCCGGCGACCAGCCCGGCAACCGGCCACCCGGCGAGCGTGCCGATCACGATGCCCCACGCGCCCCCGGCGAGCGCGCCGTCGAGGACGCCCAGGTCGCGGGTCTGCAGTTCATGCATCCGGTAAGGACGGCCGGCCCCGGGGCCGGGAGCGTCGGACCAGGCGACCACGGCGTCGTCGAGGCGGATCCGCTGCTGCTCCCGCAGGTGCAGCACGAAGACCAGCGCGTCGTGAGCTTGCTGTGGCGTGCCGAAGATGTAGAGCGCGGGCCGGTCGGTGCGCTGCACGCCCGGCCGGCGCAACCGTCCGGCGAGCGGGCGGTGCCGCAGCTGCCAGCCCGCCAGCAGCCCGATCAGGGTCGACAGCAGATGCCCGAGGCTGGTGAAGGTCCTGGCGTCGGCGAACGGCAGCACCACGAGGACCAGCACCGCGGGCACCAGCACCCGCCGGGCCCGCACCGGCAGGCTGCACGCCAGGGCGGCGGCGACGGCGTGCGCGCCGTAGCTGGTCCCGACATCGGCGGCCCGGGCCACCTCCTGGCCGGTCCAGCCGTGTCGCAGACCTGCCTGCAGCACCGCGTAGACCAGACAGCTCGCGATCACGTGGGTCAGCAGGAACACCTCGGCCAACCGGCGCCGCCCCCACACCAGCTCGGCCGCCCCGGTGAGCAGCAGCAGCAGCACGACCTGCACCGGCTCGATCCCGCCACCCAGCACGAACGCACTGGTGAACAGCGTCCACACCCGGTGCTGCTCCAGGTTGGCCACGTTGGTGGAGTTCGCCGCGACGATCCGCGTCCGCGCCTGCGGCCCGGCGAACTCGTCGATGCCGATGCTGATCCCGGCCACCGCCGCCACGTACAGCGGCGCCAGTCGTAGCCCAGCCGCCGCCACCAGCAGCACCCGCGCCTTCGCGACCGGCCCCGCGCCCGCGGCAAGATCCGCGGCGAGGTCGCCGCCGGGCAGGTACCGGGCCGGCACGAGGGCGGGCTGGTGCCGCCACGTCCGGTGGATCACGACCCTGGCGGGTCGCTCGTCGCGGGGATGCCGGCGTACCGCCGGTCCGGGATCAGCGCCAGCAGGACACCGGTGATCGTGGCGACGAGGTGCTCGCGGGAAGCCAGTCCGCCCACGGTGACGACCTCAGTGCCGTGGTAGGCCAGGAGCGCCGCCGCGAGCCACCCGATACGCAGGCGGACCGCGGCGTACGCCAGCACCGCCACCACCGCGGCCGACGGACCGGCATCGGCGAGGTGGGCGACCTGCGACCCGAGCCCGACCGGCGGCCCGGCGGCGACCCACAGCGGCGCGGACAGGGTGGCGACGCTGTGCCCCACCATCGCGACGGCGACGGCCCGCACCGTGCCCAGCACCGCCTGGGTCAGGGTGAATACGAGCAGCACCTGCATCACCGCGAACCAGAACGGCAGCAGCGCGGCCGGCGCGAACAGCGACAGCGGCAGCCGCAGCAGGACGGCCGGAAGCGGATCGCCGGGATGCGTGATGGCATACCGGCTGATGACCGGATGCCCGAGCCTGGTCCGCGTGGCGATCGCCAGCACCGTCACCAGCACCGCGACGGCCGGCCCCAGCCACAACCGGCCGTACCTGCGCCGCCGGACCGCCTCGTACACCGGCCCGAACAGTGCGTGGCCCTGTGCGGCGAACCTTCGCAGGATCGACCGCGCGCCAGTCACCATCCGCGCGGGCTACCCAGCCCGCCCGGCACGCAACCCTCCCCGCCGGTGGGCTTCGGTCCACCGCGCGACCGGCGTGCGGAACGGTCAGCGGGCGGCGTGCTCCAGGGCCTCGACGAGCGCGGTGAGGGCCGGGCGGTTGGCGGCGGCGGTGACGAACCCGACGAAGCCGGTGCCCTCGAACATCAGAGTCACCTGGACCAGGTGCTCCTTCTCCCGCCCGAACAGGCTGACCCGCCGCTCGATGTCGTTCCACTGCGCCCCGCGGAACGTCGCCGCCGGGCTGCGGGTGACGGAGCGCCCGCCGCGCTGCTTCTCGAACCACGCGCCGTCCAGGACGAGCCGCTCGTTGGACTGCCCATCGACAAGGATCATACGCGCAGGATAAGGGACGCCGTACCATGGGCCGCGTGGCCGGCGGGGTGGACGAGGTCGAGAGCAAACACCCCGTGCCCGACCCGGACGCGCTCGTCACCCGGCTCGAAACGCTCGGCTTCCGGGCCGCGCCGCCGCAGGAGCAGCTCGACGAGTACTACGACACCCCCGACGGCCGGCTGCGCGCCCAGGACCTCGTCGCCCGCCTGCGGGTCACCGGCGCCACCGCGACGGCCGGCTTCAAGGGCCCCCGCACCCACGCCCCCGACGGCACCAACCATCGCATCGAGGTCGAGTTCCCTTCGCCGGATCCGGCCGGTGTACGGGCAGCCTTCGCCGACCAGGGCCTCCAACTGGTCTGGCGCCTGGCGAAACGCCGCCGCGAGTTCCGTCGGGACGACCTGGTCGTGGCGGTCGACGAGCTGCCCCGCCTCGGCACGTACGCGGAGTTCGAGGGCCCGCCGGCGCGGATCGCGGCCGCCCGCGGGCAGGTGGCGGACCTGATCGGCCCGGCGGAGACCCGCAACTACGCAGAACTGGCCGCCTCCCGGCACCCCGGCGCCCGCGATCTGCTCTTCTGAGCCGGTCCGGCGGGACAGTGGCCGGCGGGCACGGGAGCTACGGTAACGCCGTGCCTTCAGCCCCGCCTTCCGCTGCGACAGAACGGTGACGGCGGCATGGGTGGGCGCGCCACCCACGGCCGATCGGCTCGCCGCCGCCCGGCTCCAGCTGCCGGCCGGGGCTCTGGAGCTGGCCTGCCACGCCGCCGTCCCGGTCGCCGTGGACGCCGGGCTGCTGCGCCGCATCCGCGACGCGTTCCCCGGTCCGGTGCTTCCGCCCGGAGGTGAGGAGCGGCTGCTGCGGTCCGCGCTCTTCGCCGGTACCGTCGACGGCCGCCACGAGATCGACCCGAGGCTGCGGGCGTCGCTGCAGTCGGCGCTGGTCGCCCGGTTCGGGGCCGAGCGTCTTCAGCAGATGGCGGCGCTGGCGGGCGCTTCCCGGGTCGAGCCGGGGCCGGCGCTGGCGGACCGGCTCGCCGCGGCGTGGGAGGCGCTCGACCTCCGGCACCCGGTGGAGAACGCGCTGCGGGCCGTCCACGAGCTGGGCGAGCTCGCGCTGCTGCCCGGCAGCGACCTGCGCACCATCGCGCGGGTGCTGACCGGCGCCGCCGAGTTCGGGCCCGGCGAGGTGGTGGCCGCCGCGCGATCCGTGCTGGACGCCGTCACCCGGCTGGTGCCCGCTCCACCGGCCACTGACGACGACCGGGACGGACGGGTGCGGTTCGAGGAACTGCTCGGCCTCGGCGACCCCGGGGCCTTCGACCCCGCGAGCGCCTGGCGGGCGCGGCCGGACGGTGGCCGGCTCCGCGTGCCGCTCGGCGTGGGGACCGACGGCGCACCGGTCGAGATCGACTTCGAGACGGGCCGGCACTGCATGATCGTGGGCGCCACCGGGTCGGGCAAGTCGGAGCTGCTGCGCTCGGTCATCCTCGCCCTCGCCGTCACGCACTCCCCGGAGGACCTCAACTTCGTCTTCGTCGACCGGTACGGCGGCGGCACCTTCCGCCCGTTCGCGGACCTGCCGCACGTCGCGGCGATGATCACCGGCGTCGGCGAGTCGCCGGACCTGCTCGAGCGCTTCTTCGACACCGTCGCCGGCGAGCTCGACCGGCGGGCGCGGGACCGGACCGTCCCGGCGCCGAGCCTGTTCGTCGTCGTCGACGAGTTCACCGAGCTGCTCACCGACCGGCCCGACCTCATCGACCTGTTCGTGCAGGTCGGGCGGGTCGGCCGGTCCCTCGGCGTGCACCAGCTGCTGGCGTCGCAGCGGCTCGAGGAGGGCCGCCTGCGCGGCCTGGACACCTACCTGCCGATGCGGATCGCGATGCGCACGTTCACCAAGCAGGAGAGCCGCGCCGTGATCGGCGTGCCCGACGCGTACGACCTGCCTGTGAAGCCCGGCGCCGGGTACCTGAGCGCCGGGTACCTGAGCGCCGGGTACCTGAGCGCCGGGACCGGCACGCCGGTCCGGTTCCTCGCGCCGGTCACGTTCCACCGCTACCTGCCGGCCGACGGCGGGTGGGAGAGCGTCCTGCGCGGCCTCGACCCCCGGGCCGCCGAGCGTGGCGGAGGTGCTCGCCGACCGGATGCGCGCCGCCGCCCGGCCCGCGCCCCAGCTGTGGCTGCCGCCGCTGACGGCCTCGCCGCCGCTCGGCGAACTGATCGGCCCGCTCACCAGAAGCCCCGACCGCGGGCTGACCGCACCGCGGCGGCCCGGCGGGGTGGCGGTCGCTCGCGTCGACCGGCCGTTCGAGCGGCGCTTCGACGTCCACACCGTCCCGCCGGACGACGGCAACATCGTGATCGTCGGCGGTCCGCGCAGCGGGAAGTCGACCGCGCTGCAGACGCTCGCGCTCGGGCTGGCCCTGACGTACACCCCGGCCGAGGCGCACCTGTACGCCCTGGAGGCCGGCGGAGGCGCCGGCCTGGCCCCGCTGGCCGGCCTGCCGCACACCGCCGGCGTCGCGGACCGCCACCGGCGCGACCTCGCGTCACGGATCGTCGGCGAGCTGCACGCCCGCCTGGACCGCGAGCCCGCCGGCCGCCGCGCCTACCTGCTCGTCGACGACTGGGGCGCGGTCCGCCAGGACCTCGACGACCTGGAGTGGATGCTCCTCGATCTCGCCCGGCGCGGTCCGGCCCACGGCATCCGCCTCGCCGTCACGGCCCGGCGGTGGGCGGAGCTGCGGCCGGCCTTCCGCGAGACCGTCACCAGCAGGATCGAGCTGCGCCTGGGCGACCCGGCCGAGTCGGAGATCGACCGGCGGTCCGCCGCCCGCGTCCCGTACGACGTGCCCGGCCGCGGCATCACCGCCGACCGCCTGCAGCTGCTGATCGCCCGGCCGCGGCTGACCGGGGACGGCGACCTCGCCGCCGCGGTGGCGGACATCCGGGCGGCGTGGCCGTTCGAGCCGGCGCCGCCCGTCGCGGCGCTGCCCGAGCGGCAGCCGGCCGAGGCGCTGCCCGAGCCGCGGCGCGGCCGGATCCCGATCGGCGTCGAGCAGCTGGGCCTCGCGCCGGTCGTCGCCGACTTCGACGCGGACCCGCACCTGATCGTCCTGGGCGACGAGCAGTCCGGCAAGACCGCGTTCCTGCGCGGCCTGGCCCGCTCCATCGAGCGCGCGTACCGGCCGGAGGAGGCCCGGACCGTCGTCGTCGACTACCGCCGCCAGCTCCTCGGCGCGGCCGCCCCCTCCCACCTGCTCGGGCACTGCACCAGCCCCCAGTCCGCCGAGCAGGTGCTGCGCGAGGTCGCCACCGCGCTCACCCACCGGCTGCGCGACCCCGGCCGGTGGCGCGGCCCCGAGGTGTACCTCCTCGTCGACGACTACGACCTGGTCGCCACCGCCACCAACCCCCTGACCGCCCTCATGGACCTCCTGCCGCGGGCCGCCGACATCGGCCTGCACGTCGTCGTCGCCCGCCGGACCCGCGGCGCGGCCCGGGCGCTGTACGAGCCGGTCCTCGCCCTCCTGCGGGAGCTGTCGGCCCAGGCGATCGTGCTGTCCGGCGCCAGCGAGGACGGACCGCTGCTCGCCGGCATCACGCCGCAGCCCCTGCCACCCGGCCGCGGCTGGCACGCGTCCCGGTGGCACGGCCGCCGGCTCATCCAGCTGGCGTGGCACCCGCCGGTCTGATCGGCCACCGGCCCGGCGATCCAAGCCGCGTCGGCATGCGGGTCACCGGCTACGCCGCCGTCGTGGCCGGCACCGTCGTCGCG
Organism: Dactylosporangium sp. NPDC000521; assembly: GCF_042898305.1. NCBI lineage: Bacteria > Bacillati > Actinomycetota > Actinomycetes > Micromonosporales > Micromonosporaceae > Dactylosporangium > Dactylosporangium sp. NPDC000521. The sequence continues at coordinate 654,468 of NZ_JBIAYW010000004.1, read as the reverse complement.
GCGACGGGTGGCTGACCGACGCCGCTCACGGTGAGGTACGCCGTCACCGACGCCAGGGCGGGGTGGGTGGCGGCGACCTGCGGGGCGAGGATCCGGTGCGCCTCCACGGCCAGGGCGCGGGCCTCGTCGGGGGCGCCCCGGGCGGCGGCGAGCGCGGCCAGGTTGGTCAGCGTCAGCGCGACCTCCGGATGCGAGGCGCCGTACGTGCGGCGCTTCCCGGCCAGCACGACCGTGTACAGCGCCGCCGCGGCGGCCGGGTCGCGGGCGGCCAGGACCGCGGCGAGGTTGTGCCGGTTGGTGAGGACGTCGGGGTGGTCGGGGCCGTGTCGGGCGGTGAAGTAGGCGATCGCCTTGCGCAGCAACGGCTCCGCCTCCGCCGGCTCGCCACGGGCCTGCAGGATCGCGGCGAGGTGGGCCTCGTCGGCGACGACGGCCGGGTGGCCGGGCGGATAGCAGCCGCGGTGCAGGGCGAGGGAGCGTCGCGCGCACGCCTCGGCGGTCGCGAGGTCGTCGCGGCTGTGGGCGAGGCCGGCGAGGTTGTGCCAGACGGCGGCGAGCGCGGGATGGTCCGGGCCGTGGGCGGCCTCCAGCACCGTGCGCACCGCGGTGTACTGGGCGAGGGCGTCGTCGTGGCGGCCCGCGAACTTGTACAGCACCCCGAGCTCGTTGCGCAGCGGCACCATCTCCAGGTCGGTGAAGCGGGGCGCCGCGTCGTCGCACGCGGCGTGCAGCAGCCGCTCCGCCGCGGCGTAGCGGCCCTGGCGGCGCAGGTTGCCGGCCAGGGCGACGGCCGCCTGGACGCGCAGCCGCAGCAGGACGTCCGGCCGGGACGGCAGCGCGGCCATGACGGCGGTGGCGCGGCGGTGGTACGCCTCGGCGGCCGCGTGCTCGCCGAGCTCGTCGTGGGCGCTGCCGAGCAGGGTGAGCACGTTCGCGACGTCTGGGCTGCCGGGGCCGGCGTGCGCCTCGAGGAGGCCGAGGGCACGCCGGCACAGGTCGATGCTCCGCGGGTAGCGGTGCTCGTCCCAGGCGGACAGCGCCAGGTCGTGCAGCGCGACCGCCTCGTCGACGGGATCAGGTGTCATGGCTCCGCCACCCGCTGCCGTGGCTCAGACGATCCGGGCGACGGCCTGGCTGTGGTTGATCGTCAGGCCCCGCACCGCAGCGGCGGCGACCGCCTGGCTGTGGTTGGTGGCGAGACCGGCGCCCCGCACCTGCGTGCGGACCACGGGCGTGGCGATGACAGAACGCTGCATGGGAATGCTCCTTCAGGATTCGTGGTGAGGCTTGCCCCGTGAGCGTGGCGGCCCCGGCTTGGCCCGGACTTGTGACGGACTTGGAGCACCGGCCTCAAGCCGACGGCAAGCGCGCTCGCACAGGCTGTCGCCGAATCCGGCCGGGACCGTACGGGAGCGAACCATGCAGGACACGAAGGCGGGCACCATGCCGGTGGCGCTGCGGCGGCTGCTGTTCGGCGATGTCGTGTCGGCCGCCGGGATCGGGCTCACCCAGCCGTACCTGGTGATCCTGCTGCACTCGGACAAGGGCATCCCGCTCGCGGCCGCCACCGCGATGACCGCGCTGCTCGCCCTCGCCAGCTTCCCCGGCAACTGGCTCAGCGGCGTCCTCACCGACCGGCACGGCGGCCGCCTCGCCATGACCGCCGGCCTCGCCACGACCGTCTGCGGCCTCGTCCTCGTCGCCGCCGGCGGGCACCCGCTGCTGCTCGGGTGCGCGGTCGCCGCGGTCGGGTTCGGGTGGGCGGTGACGCTGCCCGCGTACGCGACCCTGATCGCCGGCCTCGTCCCGGAGGAGGCGCACGGCCGGACGTTCACGCTGCAGTTCGCCTTGTTCAACGCGGGCATGGGCGCCGGCTCCGCCGCGGCCGTCCTCGTCGCCGACCTGCCGTGGCTGTGGTGGGCCGCCGCCGGCACCTGCCTGGTCGCGATCGTCGCCGTGCGCGGCTCGTACACCGGCGGGCGACGCGGGACGAAAACGGTGCCGGACGCGGGGTATCGCGCACTGCTCGCCGACCGGCGGCTGCTGCGCGTGCTGGCCGTCGCCGTGCTCACCTCCGCCGCCGGATACGGCGTCTACACCGCGGGACTGCCCGTCCTCGCCATCCACAGTGGACACCCGGACCTCATGTCGTGGGCGAGCGTCGCCAACTGCCTCACGATCGTCGCCGGCCTCCCGTTGGCGTTGCACGCCGGTGTACGACTGACGCCACCGCGACTCGTCGCCGCCACAGCCGCGGTCTGGTCGGCCGCCTGGCTGCTCTGCGCCACGGTCACCGGCCCGGCCTGGGTCGTGCTGCCGCTCGCCGCCGTGCTCATGGGCGCCGGGGAGCTGCTGCTGTCCGGCGCGCTGCCCGCGATGGTCAACGCCCTCGCCCCGGACGCCCTCCGCGGCCGCTACAACGCCGCCCTGACCTTCGCGATGACGGCGGGCATGTGGGCCGGCCCGCTGCTCGCCGCGGCGGCGACGGCCCTCGGCCTGGTGTGGCTGCTGTTCGCCGCCGCCGTCGCCCTGCTCGCCGCCGCCACCGTGCTGGTGCACCGCGTCCAGGACGGCCCGGCCGCGGCCGGTCAGCGGGGCGTCGACTGACACGGCGCGGGGATCGTTGTATGCTCGCGCCGATGACTACCTCACGTCGTAGATTGGGGGTCCCGTCCGCGCAAGGTGAGTGCTGATGCACTTCCATGACGCGACAGGGGACACCCGCCGCATCTTCTGGCAGCGCGTGCGCGAGTTCGCCGTGCCGCAATCAATGATCGAGTCAGCGACCGCCCGCCGGCATGCCGGTGACTGGGCCGGGGCGTGTGCCGCGGCGCGGGTCGACGTCGATCTCGACCTCAAGGCAGTGGCTCGGACCGGTGGTGCGGCGCTGGCCGCGTCGATCCGGGCCGACCTGCGCCATCTCGCCCCCGACCTGCTGCGCTGGCACATGCCGCGGATCGCGCCCGACGGCCTGCTGCGGCCGGGGCTGACCGTCTCCCTCGCCCGGCACGGCCCGGTGCACCTGGTGGTCAGGACGCCGCCGGCGTGGGCGGGTGCGGGGCAGCGGATCAGCCTTGCGCTGTGGGAGGGGGCGCGGCGGACCGGCGTACCGCATCCGCATCCGCATCCTGATCCGCGGTTCCGGCTCGACCTGCACCGGCACCTGTGGGATGCGCGCAGGGCGGGGGAGCTGCGGGCCAGGGCCGGCCGCGGCGCCACCGGTCCAGCGCCGCCCTTGGAGAACCGCGAGGCCGTGGCGGTCGAGGGTGCGGCGGTCGACCGGTGGGCCGACGAGGCCGCGATCCTGCTGGGGTCCGACGGGCGGGCCGGCGGTGCGGTGACCGTGCGGCTCGGGGCCCGGCACCGGTTCGTCGTGACCGTCGCGGACGGCGCCGAGCCTCGCGTCACGCGGGCCCGTGGGCGCGGCGGTGGTGGGCCTGTGCTGCCCGACGCCGCGACGTGGGTGCTGCCCGACGTGGAGCTGCTGCGCGAAGGGCTCATCGACGCGGACAGGCTGCACCCGCTCGTCGCGGCGGCGCTCGTGCCCGGCCGACCGTCGTCGTACACCCGCCGCGACGACGACCCGAGCACACCGAGGGTCGTCGAATGCCGGGGCGACCTGCACCGGATCGGGCTCGTCGGCGGCACGCTCGTCGCGCTCGACCACGACCCTGCCGAGGTGCGGCGCGAGGAACTGCTCGCGGCGCTCGGCGGGCCCCCGCTGGCGTGCCTGCAGGCGATCGACGAGGCGCACCGCCGGCCGGAGTGCCTGCCCGACGTGCGGGCCCGGCTCGACCACGGCGACACCGAAGGCGCGCTCGCCGTCGTCGAAGGGCTGCTCGGCCCCGATGCGCTGCTGCGGCACGGCGCGCTGCGGGAAGCCCTCGACGACGCGGCCCTGCGCAAGGTCGCGCACGGGCTGTTCCGCGCCGGCCTCGCCCGCACCCGCCCCGCACCCGAACGCCGCACCGCGCGCCGCTGACCCACCCCGCGCGCCGCTGACGCACCGTGTGCCACCGCCGGCCTTCGACCCGGAGGCCGGACCACGACCTCTCCCCGAAAGGTGATGCCTCATGTCTACGTTCACCGACCAGCTCGACGTCGCCGCCGAGCTGCTCGCCCTGCTGCACGACACCGCGACGGAGCCGCGCACCGACACGCAGCTGGAGGCGCTGACCCTTGCCGTCGCCGCCGACCTGCCCGTCCTGCTGTGGGGCGAGCCCGGCATCGGCAAGACGGCCGCCCTGACCCAGCTCGCCGAGGCGCTCGACCTGCCGCTGACCACCGTCATCGCCAGCGTGCACGAGCCGTCGGACTTCTCGGGGCTGCCCGTCGTCGGCGACGACCCGGCGGTGCAGGGCGTGCCGATGGCCCCGCCGGACTGGGCGGTGCGCCTGGTGCACGCCGGTCGCGGGCTGCTCTTCCTGGACGAGCTGTCCACCGCGCCGCCGGCCGTGCAGGCCGCGCTGCTGCGGCTGGTGCTGGAGCGCCGCGTCGGCGCCCTGCGGTTGCCGCCGGGCGTGCGGATCGTGGCGGCCGCCAACCCGCGGTCGTCCGCCGCTGACGGGTGGGAGCTGTCCGCCCCCCTCGCGAACCGTTTCGTGCACCTGCAGTGGGTGCACGACCACGACGTCGTCGTCCGCGGGCTCGGCGGCACCTGGCCGCGCGCGTCGCTGCCGCGACTGGACCCGGGGCGGCTGGCCGAGGCGGTGGCGTTCGCCCGCCGGGCCGTGTGCGGGCTGCTCACCGCCCGGCCCCGGCTGGTGCACCAGCTGCCCGGCAGCGAGGCGCGCCGCGGCGGGCCGTGGCCGTCGCCGCGCAGCTGGGACATGGCGCTGCGGCTGACCGCGTTCGCCGTCGCCGCCGGCACGTCCCGCGACGTGCTCTCGATGCTGGTCCGCGGCACCGTCGGCGACGGCCCGGGGCTGGAGCTCCTCGCGAGCCTCGACCGGATGGACCTGCCGGACCCGGAGGCGCTGCTCGCCGACCCAGCCGCGGCGGTACTGCCGGAGCGCGGCGACCTGCGGCAGGCGGCCCTCGACGGCGTCGTCGAAGCGGTCCGCCGGCAGCCGTCGAAGGCACGCTGGGACGCGGCGTGGGCGATCCTGGCCGCCGCCGTCGACACCGGAGCCCCGGACGTCGTGGTGGTGCCGGCGTCGACGCTCGCCGCGCAGCGCCGCGCCGACTGGGACGTGCCCGACCTGATCGAACGGCTCGCCGGCGCGGTGTCGCTGTCGCAGCGCGCGGTGGCCGCCTGATGACCCTCGACGCCTCGAAGCCGCACGGCGGCTTCAGCCCGGTGGCGCTCGACCACGACGAGGTGGACACCGGGGCGCTGGACACTGGAGCGCTGGGCACCGGAGCGCTGGGCACCGGAGCACTGGACACCGGGAAGCTGTACGCGGCGCGGCTGCTCGCCGCGCGGGTCCGGCCGTACCTCGCGACGGCACTGTTCGCGCTGCACGTGGTCGAGTCGCGGCGGGTGCCGACGATGGCCGTCGACCGGCAGTGGCGCTGCTACGCGTCACCGGCGTTCGTGGCGCAGACCCCGGTCGAGGAGCTCGCCGGCGTGTGGGTCCACGAGGTGGCGCACCTGCTACGGGATCACCACGGCCGCGGCGACCGGGTCGCCCGGGAGCGCGACCTGCACGGCGCCGGCGACCGGCTGCGGATGAACATCGCCGCCGACTGCGAGATCAACGACGACGTGTACGGCGACGGCCTCGCCCGCCCCACCGGCGCCGTCGCCGCCGCCGACCTGGGGCTGCGCGACGGCGAGCTGATGGAGGACTACCTGCGGCAGTTCCGGCTCGGGCCGCGTACGGGAGGCCTCGCGTGGCTGGACTGCGGCAGCGGCGCCGACGGTCTCGAACGGCCGTGGGACCTCGGCCCGGACGGCGCGCACGGGCTCAGCGGCCACGAGCTGGACGCGGTCCGGTTCCGGGTCGCGCAGGCGATCCGGGCGCGCCCCGGCGACGTGCCGAAGGGCTGGCTGCGCTGGGCGGAGGTGGCGTTCCACCCGCCGCAGCCGTGGCAGGAGCTGCTGGGCGCCGCGGTCCGCGCCGCGGCGGCCGGTGCGGCGGGCGGCGACGACTACACGTACGGGCGGCCCGCGCGGCGCTCCGCGGGACTGCCCGGCGTGGTGCTGCCGAGCCTGCGCCGCCGCCCGCCGCAGGTCAGCGTCATCATCGACACGTCGGGCTCGGTCAGCGACGCCGAGCTCGGCAGCGCGCTGCTGGAGGTCGCCGCGATCGGCCGGGCCGTCGGCGGCCGCCGCGACCTGGTCCGGGTGCTGTCCTGCGACGCGGCGGCCGGGCTCGTCCACGCGCTGTGCCGGGCCGAGGGGATCCCGCTGATCGGCGGCGGCGGGACGGACCTGCGGGCCGGGTTCGAGCGGGCGCTGCGCACGACGCCCCGCCCGGACGTGGTGGTGGCACTGACCGACGGGCAGACGCCGTGGCCCGAGGTGCGCCCGCCGTGCCGGACCGTGGTCGGCCTGTTCCCACGGGAGACGGGCTGGGACGAGGACGATTCGGACGTCGAGCCCATCGTGCCGCCGCCGTGGGCCAGGGTGGTGTCCATAGGTTGACCGCATTCCACGACGTGCCAGCTTGATTGGCGCCTGTTCGCCCGCGGTCGCATCAGTTCCGCATGACAGAGACGGGCACCGATTCATTCCGTGAGGGAATGTCCGCGTATCAGGGGCTCAAGACCGAGACTGAGCTCGCGACCCGCCACGGCGTCGGCATCGACCTGGCCCGCCCCGACGGGTCACTCATCCACTACCTGCGGCCTTTGTCGTGGAGCGGGTGAAGGGAATCGAACCCTCACTGTCAGCTTGGGAAAGCTGACGCAGCTGGCATGAGCCAGGTGGGCCGCGGCGGGCAGGCCGCCACGTCCCACGCCGCACACATAGTTGAGGACCCTCGATGCTCGACGTCGGACTCGAGTTGAACGGATTCTTCCCGCCGCGACCCGCACTTCACACGCTCAGTCCCAGTTGTTGATTTCTTCTGGCATGTCGGGATCCCGGTAGGTGTTGACACCGGTCGTGATGATCTCCCGCTGCTCCGCGTGCACGCGTCGCAGGAGTGCTTCGAACTCCGTTTGCTGAGCATCCCGCACCTCGTCGGTGGCCGCGGCCCGGAACGTGTTCCAGGCTGTCTCGACCTGTTCGTGGTGCTTTTCCGCCAGAGCGGCGAGGTTCCACATCGCGACGGTGCCCGCCGATCCCTTCCTTCCGTAGACCCATCGGTTGAACCGTATGTCTTCGGCCCTGAGGTCGTCCGCGGCCGTGGCAAGGGACGCCCCGGCCATGGGCGAGGCCGCGATCTCCGCCAACCGCTCCCGCAGCGTAATGATCGGGGTTTCTCGATCGCTCACAGTGTTCACCACAACTTTCAAGCGTTGTTGACCAGCCACCTGCCAGACAGTCAGCGCCGGACGAGGCTCAGCAATGCGTACAGCGGCCAGCGCCATCCGATGACGGTCTTCTGCCAGTCCTCGTGCCAGGCCCGCTGCTCCTCGACGGTGACCACGTCGGCGCAGTCGGCCGGATCGAGCGTCGCGACGAAGCTGCCGGGCACGGAGGGTCGGCGACCGCGCCGGAGGAGGTAGGCGATCTCGCCGCGCGCCATGTCCAGGGCCATGGGGGACGGGTAGACGTCCCGTCTGGCGCCGTTGCAGCACAGGCGGATGCCGTCGGACTCGACCTGGAGCCGCAACGCGGTCAGCGCATGGAACAGGTTTACCCCGGTCGCCGTCCACTCCCGCCCGTCGGGGGCCACCAAGGCGAGCACGTCGGCCTCGTCGGTCTCGGCGCGGTCGAGAGTCCACTCCTGCGTGCCGTCCGGCGTCAGCACCCGCACCGGGCTCTGCGTGCTGCTCATCCCGTGAAGCCCGGGTGGGCCCAGGTGTCCATGACCTTCTCCATCTGGCCGGCTGAGCACCGTTGATGCCCGACATCGGAATCGAGTCGAGCAGCCGCTCCGATGCGATCGACAGTAGTCGCTCTCAGGCGGTCGCGTAGACCCGCAGGGTGACCTCGTCGCTCAGGTGGGTCTGGCCGTTGACGGTCAGCGCCGCCTGCACGACCCACACCGTGGGCGGGGTGGCCTGGCCGCTGTCGGTGACCCTGACCCGCGCGTGGTTGCCGCGGCCGTGGAACGCGACCGGGCCGAGGACCGTTTCGGTCCGAACGGTCCACTGCAGCGCGTCGGCCAGCCGCGCCTCGTCGAAGCCGGCCGGCACGGCCACCTCCAGCGGCAGCGTGAAGGGCTGGATCGAGTAGCACGACCCGCCGAACGTCTGCCCCGGGCACCCAGGCGCCTTCACCACCAGCGGCAGCACCTCCCGGAGCCGGTCCGCCGCGGGCACGAGCGGCACGCCACCCGCGGCGGACACGGAGGCGGCCGGCGATGCCGACGGTGCCGTCGAAGGTTTCGCATGTCCCGATGCGGCAGGTGTACGACCAGCGCTCGGTGAAGCCGGCACCAGCACGCCCGGCGCCGCGACCGTGGACGGCGGTGCGGCCGGGGTGGTCGCGCTGTTCGCCGCGGCCTGCCCTTTCGGCGTCCCACCCCGCAGGCCGGCGATGCCGGCGACGGCGGCACCGCCGAGCAGGACGAGGAGGACGACCGCCAGCAGCACGGGCGGCCGCCGCAGCAACGGCAGCCGGGCCACCGGGACGGCGGGCGTCGTGCGATACACCGCCGGCTCAGGCCCGGGCGACAGCTCGACGGTGATGTCATCCGCATCGAGCTCCGCGACCGGCGAAGAGACCGGCCAAGGGACCGGCGAAGGGACCGGCGATGGAACCGGCATAAGCGCAGGCGTGGCGAGGTCGGCGTGCTCCGCCGGAGCCGGAACGTCCGGTGCTCCGAGCGCGGCCGGGACCGGAACCGGGCCATCGGATTCCGTGAGGCCGGCCGGGTCCGGGCCGTCAGGTTCCGTGAGTCCGGCCGGGTCCGGGCCGTCAGGTTCCGTGAGGCCGGCTGAGACCAGGACGTCAGGTGTCGTGAGGCCGGCCGGGTCCGGGACGTCGCCCGGTTCGGTGAGGTCGGCGGGCGCCTCCGGCAGCGGGAACTCGCTCAGCACGGCGAGCGCGGTGGGCCGGGCCCGCTGCGCCGAGGTGCACGTCGCGCACGTGGGAAGGTGCGCGGCCACGGCCTTGCGGACGGCGGGGCGCAGGCGCTTCGTGCCGGCCGCGGCGATGACGGCGGGCAGGTCGGGGCACCCGGTCGACGGGTCCGCCGCGGCGGCGGCCGCGAACAGCGCGAGCTCCAGCAGGCCACCGGGCCCGACCAGCCGGTCGACCGCCTTCCGGGTGACGTCGGCCTTCTTGCCCAGGACCGCGGCGACCCCCGTGAGGTCGACCTGGCGATGGCGCGGGCGCGCCGAGTACTCCGGCACCACCAACGCGAGCAGGTTCCAGTGGTGCTCCTCGATCAGGGGCCGCGCCGAATACAGCGCCCGGGCGGCGTCGTCACCCGTCGGAGCGGCCGGCACCGGGCGCTGCCGCAGCCCTTCCCTGACCGCGTCGCGCGCGGCCCCGAATCCCGCCGCGCCGGGTGGCGCCGCCTCGGTCGCCGACCGCGCCAGGGACTCGTCACCGCACGCGAGCACCACGCAGTAGCGGTACACGTCGGCGTGCTGCAGATCCATCGACCGCCTCCTTCGCGTGGGCTCCGCGGGCTCAACGAGCGGCCGGCGGCGCAGGTCGCGGCGTCGGAACCTTTGCGAAACCGCTTCGGGGCGCGCCGCGCGGAAGTCGATGCCGGCTGTCACCCGATCGGAGGTTGTCCATGCACCGAGCCCGACGCAGATCGACGCGACTGTTCCTCGCGGCCCTGGGTCTGCTGCTGGCGTACGGCGGCCCGGCGGCGATGCCGCCGCAGCTCCCGCCGTCACGCTCCGCTTCCTGATGATCGTCAAGCCGGTGTCGCAGGTGCCCGGCCCGACTGCTACCAGGGGCTGTTGGTCGAGCCGGGCAACGTGCCCGACGACGTCGCGCAGTACGTCCACCCGCAGGAATGGGACGGGGTGTTCGTCCACAATGCGTTCCGCCCGCAGGCGTACTTCTCCAGCGGCTCGCCGGTTCCGTACAACACCGGCTGGACCGACATCAACTCCCGCGACGACCTCGGCTACAACCAGGACGCGCTCGCCGGCGGGGTGCACGAGCCGGATGCCCTTCCACCGGGCGGGGGCGGCTGCGCTCGCGGGTGCGGCCGCACCAGCGAGCGTCGGCGGCGGGCGGCGCGGACGATTCCGAGCGAATCGGTGTGGGCAGGTTTGCCGCCCGAGATCGGGGTAGGGCGCCCGCAGGGCGCGACTACCCGCGACGGCGCCCGAAGGGTCGCATCATGAAACGAGCATTGCAGATCACGCTGGCGATCATGGTCGGTTACATCCTGGGCCGGCGGCGGAAGCTGCGCATGGCGATGCTGCTCGGCGCGGCCGCGGCGGCTGGGCGCGTCAGCGGCAACCCGGCCGACCTGCTGGCCCAAGGGCGGAAGCTCGCCGGCGGCTCACCGACGATCGGCCACCTGTCCGGTCTTGCCCGCCCGCTCGTCGACGCCGGTCGCGCGGCCGCCCGCACCGCCGTGTCGCAGCGCATCGAGTCCGTCAGTGACCGGCTCCGGGACCGCAGCGAAGCGCTGCGTTCGGTGGGTTCGGTGGGTCGGCGCGGCGCTCGCCGCGACGAAGACCGCGGCCGTGACGAGGACTACGACGCCGACTACGAGGACGAGGAGTTCGAGGAGGCCGAGGAGCCGGAGGAGCCCGAGGAGGCGCCCCCGCCGCGTCCGGCGGCCCGCCGCCGATCCCGCCCGCGCCAGGAGCGTGACGAGGCCACCGGTGACGAGGACACCGACGAGGAGCCCGAGCCCGAATCCGAACCCGAGCCGCCGGTCCGCCGCCGGCGCGTTACGGCACGACGATGACCAGCGACGCGCGCAGCGCATCCAGCAGCGGGATCGGCGATCGTCTGTCCAAGCTGCTGGTCCAGGAGCTGCAGAACTTCGCCGGCGCGCTGGGCCGCCGCGCCCTTACGGCCGTGCAGGACCGGGTCGAGGGCAAGATCGGCGACCTCACCGGCCGGCTCAACGAGTACGCCGAGCGCAGCGGCAGCCCGAAGTTGGTGGCCGCGGCGAAAGGCGCCGAGGAGCTCGCCGGGGGGAGCTCGCCGATGAAGGCGGCGACGAAGGGCGGCCTGGCCGGTGGCTGGTCGAAGATCAAGAAGTGGTTCGGTGGCGGGCGCAGCGCGACCCGCAAGCTGAAGGTCACCAACATCGTCGAGTGGGCCGACGTCGGCGTGCCGCTCAAGGTCGCCTACAACCAGTGGACGTCGTTCGACGAGTTCCCGAAGTTCATGAAGAAGGTCGAGAAGGTCGATCGGGAGGCCGAGGAGAAGCTGCGTTGGCGGGCGCAGATCTTCTGGTCGCACCGTGACTGGGAGTCCGACATCGTGCTGCAGGTGCCCGACGAGCGCATCGTCTGGCGGTCCAAGGGCGCCAAGGGTTACGTCAACGGCGCCGTGTCGTTCCACGCCGTCACGCCGACCCTGACCCGGATCGTGCTCATCCTCGAGTACTACCCGAAGGGGCTCTTCGAGCGCACCGGCAACCTGTGGCGTGCGCAGGGACGGCGGGCCCGGCTGGAGTTCAAGCACTACGTGCGGCACACGATGACGCAGTCGATCCTGAACCCCGACGAGATCGAAGGCTGGCGCGGCGTCATCCGCGACGGCCAGGTGGAGCTGGACCACGAGACCGCCATGCAGCAGGAGCGCGAACGCGAGGAGCAGGAGCAGCAGGGCCAGCAGCCGGAGGACACCGGTGAGCAGGGCGAGCGCGCCGCCGAAGAAGGCGAGCCCGAGGAAGGCGAGGGCGAAGAAGGCGAGCCCGAGGAAGGCGAGGGCGAAGAAGGCGAGGGCGAAGAAGGCGAGGGCGAAGAAGGCGAGGGCGAAGAAGGCGAGGGCGAGCGCGAGGCCGAGCGCGACGAGGGCGAAGGCGACGAAGGCGAGCGCGACGAGGACGAGGGCGAGGCGCCGCCGGCGCGCCGCCGGCAGCCTGCCACGCCGCGCCGGGCCGGCACCGAGACCCGCGACCGCCGCGGCCCCGACCCCGGAGACCGCCGCAAGCGCAGCACCACGAGGGGGTGAACGAGCATGTCGGTCGTGCAGGCCGGCGGCGGCGGGCAGTCCTCGTCGCTCGCCGACGTGATCGACACCATTCTCGACAAGGGCCTGGTGATCGACGCGCACGTCAGCGTCGCGGTGGTCGGCATCGAGATCCTGACCATCAACGCGCGGGTCGTCGTCGCCAGCGTCGACACATATCTCCGGTTCGCGGAGGCAGCCAACCGGCTGGACCTGAAGCAGCAGGAAGGCAGCGGCCTGTCCGACATGGTCGGCGGCGCCAAGGGCGCGATGGCCGGGCACGCCGGACGGCGCGCGATCGAAGGCGCCGGCGAGAAGATCCTGTCCAAGGCGGGCGATGTGTTGGAGCAACTCGCCGGCCCGGGCGAGGAAGACCGCGACCGGCAGCGGCGACGCAGAGGAGACTGACGTGGCCACCGACACCACCGCACAGGTCGGCACGATGCTCTATGGCGTGGTGCCATCGGACGTCGAGCCGACCGGCAGCGCCCAGGGCGTGGGCAACCCGCCGGGCGACGTCACCACGGTGACCGAGGACGATCTGGCCGCACTGGTGAGTGAGGTCCCCCTCGACCGCCCGCTCGGCCGGCCCGACGACCTGACCGCCTACCAGCGGCTGCTGGACGGCACCGCGGCCGTGGCGCCGGTGCTCCCAGTCCGCTTCGGCACGGTGCTGCGCGATGCGGAGGCGGTGCGGCAGCTCCTGGCCGACCAGCACGACACGATCGCTCCGCTGCTCGACCGGCTCGAGGGCCGCGTGCAGTACGTGGTGCGCGGCCGGTACATCGAGAACACCGTGCTCGCCGAGATCCTCGAGACGGATTCCGACGCTCGCCAGTTGCGCGAATACATCCAGGGCCGGCCGGAGCAGGAGACCACGCAGCAGCGCATGGCCTTGGGCGAGCGCATCAACGGCGCGATCGAGGCGATGCGGCAGGCCGACACCCGGACCGCCGTCGACCGGCTCGGCAAGGTCGTGGAGGACCTCGTCGTGGCCGCGCCGACCCACGAGCTGGAGGCCGTGCACCTGCCGGTGCTGGTCGAACAGGAGCGCCGCGCCGAGTTCGACGCGGCGCTCGCCGAGCTCGCCGACGGGTGGAGCGGGCGGGTCGAGCTGCGCAGGCTCGGCCCGGGGGCACCCTACGACTTCGTCACCCGGCTCGACGCGGGACCGGACGGCTGAACCATGGGTCTGCTCGGCACGATCCTCACGCTGCCGCTCGCGCCGGTGCGAGCGGTCACGGCCATCGCGGAGATGCTGCTGGAGCAGGCGGAGCAGGAGCTGTACAGCCCGCAGGGCCTGCGCCGGCAGCTGGAGGCGCTGGACGACGCGGTGGCCCGCGGAGAGATGAGCGAGGACGAGCGGCACGACGCCGAGCAGATGATCCTCGACCGGGTCGCTTCCCGGTCGACTGGCTGAACGACCGGAAGGCGGAAGCATGACACCCTCGAGCACCGAACCGCGTGAGCGGCGGGAGACGGCCCGTCCCGAGCCGCTTCCGGCCGCCTCCATCGCCCATCTCGCGATCGACGAGGTCGGCCAGCTGACCGGCAAGGAGACGCTGGGCATCGTGTCCGTCGAACCGGCCGAGGACGGCGGCTGGATCGTCGGCGTCGAGGTCGTCGAGGAGCGTCGCATCCCGTCCTCGGCCGACATGCTCGGGCTGTACCTCGTCGAGCTCGACGACGACGGTGAGCTGCTGGCATGCCACCGCGACCGCCGGTACCTGCGCGGCAGCACCGATGCGAAGGTGCACTGACATGGTCGCCTCGTCACAGGGGCCGGGCCCCGCCCCCGCACTCGGCACCGGGCACCAGCCGACGAACCTCGCCGACATCCTCGAGCGGGTCCTGGACCGGGGTCTGGTGATCGCCGGCGACATCCAGGTCAACCTGCTCGACATCGAGCTGCTCACCCTCAAGCTGCGGCTGATCATCGCCTCCGTGGACACGGCACGGCAGCTCGGCATCGACTGGTGGGAGACCGACCCGTGGCTGTCGTCGTCGAGCCGCCGGGCGGTCGAGCGCGGCGACGCGGGCCGCGAAGAGCTCGAACGCGACGACACCGCGCCCGAGGAGCTCGGGCGCCGGCCGGCACGGCCGGCGGTCGAGGCGGGCGGCGACCGGCGTTCAGCCCGGTCCGATGCGGAGTTCGCGCACCAGGCGGCCGAGCACAGCCGGTATCCGGCGGACCCGGACGCGCGTCCACGTGTCCGCCGGCGCGGGGATGAGCGGTGAGTGAGGAATGGATGCTGTGGTTGTACGCCGTCGCACGCGACCCGGTGCCCGTCGCGGTCGCCGGCATCGGTGACGCGCCGGTCCGCGCGGTCGACGCCGCGGGCCTCCAGGCCTTCGTCAGCCCCGCACCGGCCGGGCTGTCCGATGCCGAGGCCCTTCAGGCGCACCTGGAGGATCCGGAGTGGGTGGCGCGGAGCGCCGTCGAGCATCACCGGGTCGTGGCGGCGCTCGCCTCGGCCGGCCCGGTCGTGCCCGCGGGGCTCGCCACGGTGTACAGCGACGAGTCCCGCCTCACCGCGTCCCTCGGCCGGTACGCCGCCGGGCTCACCGATGCGCTGGACCGCGTGGCCGGGCGGACCGAGTGGGGCGTCAAGGGGTACGTGCGCGGCGGCCCGGTGTCCGTTCCTGAGACCAGGGCGGGCGGCCCGGGGGCCGCGTACCTGCAGCGCCGCCGCGCCGAACTGTCCGCCCGTGAACGGCGCCACGACGAGGCGGTCCGCGACGCGGACGCGGCCCACGCCGCGCTGGCCCACCAGGCGGACGGTGCGCGCCGGCACGCACCTCAGGACCGGCGGCTGACCGGTGAGCCGGAGGCGATGGTGCTCAACGGCGCATACCTGGTGCCCGACGCGCGGGCCGAGGCGTTCGCGGCCGCCGTCGACGCCCTCGCCGCCGAGTACCCCACGATCACGCTGCGGCTCACGGGGCCGTGGCCGCCGTACTCGTTCGTGCCCGCGCTCGGCATGGAACCATCGGACCCGGACCGCCTGCCCGATGGCGGTGCAGTGCACGCCGGCGGACCCGCGTGAGCCAGGACGTCTACTCGCGCGAGATCGCCCTCGTCGACCTGCTCGACCGGGTGCTGAGCACCGGGGTGGTCATCGCCGGGGACGTCACGATCTCCATCGCCGAGGTCGACCTGGTCCGGGTGTCCCTGCGCGCCCTGGTCGCGTCGGTCTCGACCGCGTCCGGCGGCACGGACCCGGGCGGGGGCGGGCCGCGGTGAACAAGCTTCCGCGGGACACGCGGCTCGACCTCGACCGGGACTCCGTCGAGCGAGGCTTCGCCTCACTCGTCCTCACCGTCGTGGAACTGCTGCGGCAGCTCGTCGAGCGGCAGGCGCTGCGCCGCGTCGACGAGGGGGACCTCACCGCGGAGCAGGTCGAGCGGATCGGGCTCACACTCATGGCGCTCGAGGAACGCATGACCGAGCTCCGCGAGCACTTCGGCCTGCGCCCCGAGGACCTCAACATCGACCTCGGCCCGCTCGGCCCGCTGCTGCCCCGCGACTGACCGGTGCGTGCGCCCGGCTTCCGGGCTGCGCTTCCGGTCAGGAGCGACTCCAGCAGGGCGGTGATGCGCGCGGTCAGCGTGCCGGCCCTCGTCAGCAGCGCCCAAGGCGCCGCCGAGCTCGGCTGGACGGCACGCCCCGCGAAGGAGTCCATCGTGGAGATGGCCGAAAGCCTGATCCGGCACGGCATCGTGCGGCCGGGCCGGCCCGCGGGAAGCGGCCCGGCCCGGCAGGGTGTCAGTTGACGATCAGGAAGTTGTCCACGGAGGACGCCGACACCCAGCGGCGGCCGTACGCCTCCGGGTTGTTGAAGTTGTACTCCTCGAGGAACACCATCCCACCGTCCACACCGGACACCCAGGCCACGTGCCCGTACTGGCCGCCGTTCCACTGCGCGACCGCGCCCGGCGCCGCGGTGTGGCTGATCGCGCCGCCGTACTTCGCCGTCGCCTCGTCCCAGTTCTTGGCGTTCCAGTAGTTCAGGCCGTTGAAGTTCGGCGGCTTGCGGGAGTAGTACTTGTCGACCC
This sequence comes from Dactylosporangium sp. NPDC000521, assembly GCF_042898305.1. Lineage (NCBI taxonomy): Bacteria > Bacillati > Actinomycetota > Actinomycetes > Micromonosporales > Micromonosporaceae > Dactylosporangium > Dactylosporangium sp. NPDC000521. The sequence continues at coordinate 638,252 of NZ_JBIAYW010000004.1, read as the reverse complement.
GTGAGGCCACGAACGACGTGCACTGGTTCTTGACGAACTCGTACGGGTCCAGCTTCGGGAACCAGTAGTCGGCCCACGGGTAGTCGTCGACCGGCCCGAACGCGATCACCGAGCCGCTGCGGCCGCCGTACTTGCCGAACCGGTCCGCCACGACCCGGTACTCGTAGCAGCCCGTCGTGTAACTCACCGTCGTCGACGTGCCGGTGATCATCATCTTGATGGTCTGCCAGCCGCCGCCCCGGCACGCCCGGGCCTCGATGGAGTACCCGGTCGCGTTCGCGGCCGCGCTCCAGGCCACCGTCACCGTCGACACCGAGGTGCTGGTCGACGTCGGGTACGCCCGCACACCGCCGGGCGTACCCGGCGTGATGATGGTCAGCGTCGCCGAGGCCACGTTGGAGTTGCCGCTGAGCCCGGACAGGTTCTCCGCCCGCAGCATGAACTCGTAGCCGCGGCCCGGCGTCAGCAGGCTCATCGTGAACGCGCAGCACGTCGTCACCGGGTACGCGGCCCGGGTCCACGCCGCCGTCCCGGTGTAGCGGTAGTAGATCCAGTAGTACACATTGGACGGACTCGACGCGGTCCACGTCAGGCGCACCGCGGTGTCGCCCTGCGCCGCCGCCGAAAGCCCACCCGGCGCGGTCGGCAGCGGCGGCATCGGGCGGGCGCCCGCGGCCACCGACGGCGCCGAGTCACCGGCGAGGTTCGTGGCCCGCAGCCGGAACTCGTAGTACGTGCCGTTCGTCAGGTACGTCACCGTGAACGTGCAGCACGTCGACAGCGGGTACTCCAGGCGCTGCCAGGTGCCGCCGGCCGGCCGGTACTCGACCCAGTAGTAGACGTCCGGCGTGCTCGAAGCCGTCCAGCGCAGCGTGATCTGCCCGTCGCCGACCGCCGCCGTCAGCCCGGTCGGCGCGGCCGGGAACGGCGGCAGCGGCCGGGCACTGGCCACATTGGACGCCGGGCTGTCACCGGAGACGTTGTTGGCCCGGACCCGGAACTCGTAGGTCGTGCCGTTGGCGAGCAGCGAGACGGTGTACGCGCAGCACGTCGTCACCGGGTACTGCAGGCGCTGCCAGGTGCCGCCGGCGGGGCGGTACTCGACCCAGTAGTAGACGTTCGCGGTGCTCGAAGCCGTCCAGCGCAGCGTCACCTGCCCATCCCCGGCGGTCGCGCTCAGCCCGCTCGGGGCCTTCGGCAGCCCGCCGGTCGAGGTGGCCCGCGCGGTCGCGGACGCCGGGCCCTCGCCGCCCTGGTTCTCGCCGGTGACCTTGAACTCGTACACGTGCCCGTTGACCAGCGGGCCCCACGACGCCGACGTCTTGTCGGTCGGCAGGCCCGACTTGGCGAACGCGGCGCCGGCGGTCACGTCCCGGTAGTACACCCAGTAGTACAGGCTCGGCGCGGGCGCGTCCCAGTCGAGGTCGATCGTGCCGTCACCGGCCGCGACCGCCTTCAACCCGGTCGGCGCCGGCGGCGGCGAGAACCGTGCGGTGGCACGGACCGCCGCGGACACCGGGCCCTCGCCGGCGGAGTTCGCCGCGGTCACCGTGAACTCGTAGACGTGGTTGTGGGTGAGGTACCCGGCGGTGAACGACAACGCGGTCGTCGGCAGCGACAGGCGGGTCATCGCGCCGCCGGCGGTCACGTCCCGCATCGCGATCCAGTAGTACAGGTCGGGCCCGGCCGACGCCCACGACAGGCCGATCTGGCCGTCGCTGCGGGTCGTCGCGGTCACCCCGGTCACCTGCGCCGGCAGCGGCACATTCGGCGTGGCCCGCACCAGGTTCGTCGGCCCCGACTCGCCGCCGGCCGCCACCGAGGTCACCTTGAACTCGTACTGGTGGCCGTTGACCAGATACCCGGCGGTCATGGTGCAGCACGTCGAGATCGGGATCGGCAGCTGCTGGAAGGTGGCCTGACCGGCGGTCACGTCGCGCTGGTACACCCAGTACCACACGTCCGGCGTGGGGCTGGTGTCCCACGTCAGCTGCACCTGCCCGTTGCCGGCGACCGCGCGCAGGTTCGCGGGCGCGGCCGGGGCCGGGTAGACGGCGGTCGCCTGGGCCAGGTTCGACGGCGGCGAGTCGCCCCCGAGGTTGTTCGCGACGATCTTGAACTCGTAGCGGTGGTTGTGCGCGAGGTACCCGGCGGTCAGGGTGAGCGCGGTCGTCGGCAGCGGCAGCTTCGTGAACTCGGCCTCGCCGTTGGTCACGTCCCGCTGGTACACCCAGAAGTACACGTTGCTCGCGGTGCTGCTCCAGTCGAGCTTGATGGTGCCGTCGCTCTGCGCCGTGGCGGTCAGGTTCGTCGGCGCGGCCGGCACGGTGTAGTGCACGGTCGCCTTGGCCGGCGCGGAGTACGGGGACTTCCCGCCGCCGTGCGAGGCCGTGACCACGAACTCGTACTGGTGGTCGTTGGTCAGCCACGCGACGGTCGCCGTCGTGTCGGCCGGGGTCGGGTCGCTCACCTCGACGTACTCGGTCTCGCCGGCGGTCAGGTCGCGGCGGGACACGTCGTAGCGCCACGCGTTCGGCACCGCCGACCAGGCCAGGTTCACGGATCCGTCGCTCTGCGGAGCGGCGGTGAGCCCGGCCGGCGCGGCGGGTGGCGCGATCGTCATCAGCACGCTGCGCACCGGCGACGCCGGCCCCTCGCCGTTGGCGTTGCGGGCGGCCACCTTGAACTCGTACGTGTGCGCGGTCTTGAACCCGCCGAGCGTCGTGCTCGCGGTGGTGGGCTGGCCGACCCGCGCGAAGTGGGTCTGCCCGGCGGTGACGTCACGCTGGTAGACCACATAGGACGGACTGCTGCCGGGCCACGACAGCGCGACCGTGCCGGCGCTGGACGCGGTCGCCGTCAGCGACGCCGGCGCGGCCGGGACCGTCGCCGGGTCGGGCACCGGCCGCGGCCAGTCGAGGTCCACGAAGCGCGGGCGGTAGATGCGGGCGTCGTCGTAGAGGTCCCCGTCGTTGAGGGAGTTCACGTTGTACGACACCAGCAACTTCCCGGACGGCGCCAGCTCCGGGTGCACGTGGGCGTCGTAGACGATGACCCCCTGCTGGTTCGGCTCCGGCGCGGTCAGCAGGTCGACCGGGCCGCTGAACGGGCCCCACGGGTTGCTCGCCGTGTAGGCGACGACCTGGGAGTTGAACACGACGTTGCTCTCGACCGTGACGAGGACCCACTGGCCGCCGAGCTTCTGCACGCCGTACGCGGTGCCGACGCCGGACAGCGGCAGCCGAGCGGAGCTCGCCACGGTCGCCGACCAGCCGGTGCCGTTCCAGTACTCCCACGGGCCGCTCAGGCCGCCGGCCGGGACCCTGGCGAGCCGGGCGAAGCGCATCCCGTCGGCGGGCACGTAGTCGGAGCCGTAGATGTACGTGAAGCCGCCGTCCGTCACCAGCTGCGCGCCCCAGGCGACGGTGCTGCCGGCCGAGGGGGTCAGGTCGGCGACCCCGGTCAGCGTGAGCGACGGCAGCGCGAACGTCGCCAGCACCGTGCCGCTGAGCGCCACGTCGAGGCTGCCCGTGCCGGTGCGGCGGTACCGGTTGTAGACCACCCGCAGGTTCGATCCTTCGACCTCGCCGTCGCCGACCCAGTAGAACTGCCCGTCGGCGGTGGGTGCCAGCAGCGCCTGCGGCGCGCTCGCGGTCCCGCCGGTCAGGGTCGTGGTCAGCGCGGTGCCGTCCTGCACCACCATGGAGTTGTTGATGAACGGCGAGCTGCGGGGCCGGCTGTGGTCGGCGTTGACGGTGCCGAGGAGCGTGTCGGAGAACAGCCACACGATCCGGCCGTCGGGCAGCAGCACCGACGCCGTGCTGTCCGCCCCGGTCCACCTCCCGCCGGTGTCGCCGTAGGTGTTGAACGCGGTGGTCAGCTGGGTGCCCGTCATGCCGCCGGCGGGCGGCGCGGCGGACGCGGGGGTGCGGTCGGGCAGCACGATGAGCAGCGCTGCGACCAGCAGCAGGACAGTGAGGCGGGCGCGCATGGTGCATGTATAGCGGCCCATGGATACCTTGGTTACCCCGCGGTAGCAAAGCGGGGCAAACCGGCGCTCAGCCCTGCAGCACCCGTTCGGCGGTCCGCCGCGTCTCGTCGTCGAACAGGACGAGACGGATCAGCTCGACGCCGGCCGGTGCCGTGCGCATGCCGGCGAGCGCCTGCACGACGGCGTCCTCCTTCGGCCACCGGTACACGCCGGACGAGATCAACGGGAAGGTCACCGACGTCGCGCCCAGCCCGCCGGCCACCTCGAGCGAGCGCTCGTAGCAGCCCCGCAGCAGCGCCGACCGGTCCTCGGTGGCGCTCCACACCGGCCCGACCGTGTGGATCACCCACCGGGCGGGGAGCCGCCCCGCGGTCGTCGCCACCGCCTGCCCGACCGGCAGCCCCCGCCCGTACCGGCTGGCCCGCAGCGCGCGGCACTCCTCGAGGATCGCGGGCCCGCCCTTGCGGTGGATGGCCCCGTCCACCCCGCCCCCGCCCAGCAGCGACGTGTTCGCCGCGTTGACGACCGCGTCCACCTCCTGGACGGTGATGTCACCCGTGACCAGCTCGATCCGCATGCCGCTCATTCTCCACTAGGGTCGTCGGATGGACTGCTTCTCGTGCCGCCAGAACGACCGGGCCGCCGGGCTGCCGCTGCGGGAGCGGCTCGCCGGCGACGAGCACTGGCGGGTCGCCCACTGCTTCGACACGAGCCTGCCGGGCTGGCTGGTGCTGGTGCCGCGGCGGCACGTGACGGCGATCGCCGACCTGACCGACGCTGAGGCGGCCGCGCTCGGCGTCTGGCAGGTCCGGCTGTCGCGGGCGCTGGCGGCGGTGACCGGCTGCGTGAAGACGTACGTGGTGCAGTTCGCCGAGAAGGAGGGCTTCGCGCACGTCCACTTCCACATCGTGCCGCGGATGCCCGACCTGCCCGCCGACCACCGCGGCCCGCGCGTCTTCGGTTACCTGGGCGTGCCCGAGGCCGAGCGGGTCGACGAGCCGCGGCAGGACGAGCTCGCGGCGGCACTGCACGCGCACCTCGCGGCCTAGCCGATCCGGTCGAGCTCGTTGGTGTAGTCGCCGCCGGGCCCGTACTGGATGAGCTTCTGCGCCTCGCACACGTACCGCTCCGGCTTCACGGCGAGGCTGCCCTTGCCGCTGTTGTTGCGCTTCCCGTTGCGCTCGATGACCCAGCAGGAGCAGGACCGCGGCGCCAGCGGCCAGCAGCAGCCGCCCTTGCTCACGTTTTCGCGGATGTACCGGGGGTGCCGGCTGGACACCCGTAGCCACCGCACCGCCGGACGTCTGGGCCGCGGGCTGCTCTGCCCACCCAGCAGCCGCTCCGGTCGCTGCCGGTGCGCCCGGTGTGGGCGTCGTCGCTGTGCCCGCTGTAGGTGCGCCGGGCCTTTGTTCCGCCGGCGGTACGGGCGCTGCCGGGGTGCCCGGCCTGTGTTCGGCCGGCGGTGCGGGTGCCGCCGGGGTGCCCGGCCTGTGTTCGGCTGGCGGTACGGGTGCCGCCGGTGTCGCGGCCGGTTGGTCGAAGTCGCGCAGGCTGCCCTCCGCCACCGCCGGCTCCGGCTGATCCACCACCACCGGCGCGATCCCCAGCGCCTGCTCGAGGGCCGCCGCCACGGCCGGCATCCGGCTCGACCCGCCCGCCAGGAACACCGCCGCCAGCGACGAGATCGGCTGCCTCCGTGCGTCGCACCACCGACGCGTCGAACGTGCCGGCGCCGAAGTCGTACACGAGCGCCGTGCCGCCAACGGGCACCCGGTGCCCCGCCACGCCGGCGAAGTGGTGCGCCGCCGCGACGGGCTCCGCCACCAGCCGCGCCCCCGCCGGCGCCGCGCCGAGCAGGACCTGCCGCCGCCGCGCCCCCCTCGCCGCGCCGGTCGCGCCGCGCCGGTCGCGCCGGGCAGGGTCGCGCCGGGCTAGGGCGGGCCGCGCCGGGTCGTGACGAGTTAGGCCGCGCCGCTACGCGCCGTGCCGCGCCGCTACGCGCCGTGCCGCGCCGCTACGCGCCATGCCGCGCCGCTACGCGCCCGGGAACTGTCGCGCGGACCGGTCCGGGCGGGGCATGCTGGAGCGCATGACGGAGCCGGACGCCCCCAGTACCGCACGCATGATCGACTACTGGCTCGGCGGCAGTGACCATCTGCCGGTCGACGTCGCCGCCGCGCAGGCGTTCGAGTCGGCGTACGGGCCGTGCGCCGACATCTTCCGCTCGCTGCGCGCGTTCTCCGGCCGGGCGGTGCGCCACCTGGCCGCCGAAGGCATCGACCGTTTCCTGGTCTTCGGCGCCGGCATCCCCACCCAGGGCAACGTCCACGAGAACGCCCCTGGCGCCCGCGTCCTCTACACCGACATCGACCCGCACATCGTCGCCGCCGGCGGCAGGCTCGTCGCCGGGCTCCCGGACGTCGGCTACACGCTCGGCGACGCCACGGACCTGGCCGGCATCGACCCCGAAGCCCGCGACCGGGTGCTCGACGGCCGCCCGGTCGGCCTGGTGTTCCTCGGCCTGGCCGCGTTCCTCGACGACCCGACCCTGGCCCGCGCCCTCGACGCGATGCACGACGCCGTCCCGGACGGCAGCCGCCTCGCGTTCGACTTCGACAGCACCGAACTCGAGGCGTTTCCGCAGGCACTGGCGATGATGGGCCCCGGTTTCCACATGCGCGCCCCGGACCGCTTCGCCGACCTCCTGGGCCGCTGGAGCACCACGTCCGACGGCATCGTGCCCGTCGCGCTGTGGCGCCCCGACGCCGACCCCGAGCAGGTCCCCGACGCCTTCTGGGGCGGCCTCGCCACCAAGCCCTGACGCCGCGTGCTCCGTGCCGCGTGCTCCGTGCCGCGTGCTCCGTGCCGCGTGCTCCGTGCCGCGTGCTCCGTGCCGCGCGCTCCGTGCCGCGTGCTCCGTGCCGCGCGCTCCACGCCGCGTGCTTCCGTGCTCCGTGCTCCCGGCGCCGTGTGCTCCCGCGCTCCGTGCTCCGCGTCCCGCGTCCCGTGTCTCGCCCCCGCCCCGCGCCTCGCCCCAGCCCCGCGCCGCGCGACGCCCCGCGCCGCGCGACGCCCCGCGCCTCGCGACGCCTCGTGTCGCGTCGCAGGACTGCACACAACCTGCAAACTCGGCAGCCGTACAAGCGCCGCTGGCTCCCTTAGAGTGACCGCCATGGATGCGATGGTGGTGCCGTTCGTCGGGGAGGGATCCGGGAGCGGGGAGCTGTCGTGGGGGCAGCTCGACGTGTGGCTGAAGATGCGCAGGCTCGGGCGGTCGTTCGCGATGGGCGGGGCGCGGCCGTTGCCGCCCGGTGCGACCGTCGAGGACGTGGCCGGTGAGCTCGCCTACCTCATGGGGCGCTATCAGTCGATGCGCACCCGCTTCATTCCAACCGCCGATGGATTGCCGCGACAAGTGGTGTACGAATGCGGCACGATCGACCTGGAGGTCGTCGACGGCGACGCGGAATCCATCGCCCAGCGGTACCGGACGACCCCGTTCGACTACGAGCACGGATGGCCGGTGCGGATGGCGGCCGTTGTCGACGGTGGCCGGTGCACCCATGCGGTGCTGGTCATGTCGCACCTGGTCTTCGACGGTGCGGGCGCCGTCGTGATGATGGCCGAGACGGCCGCCCGCACCCCGCTGCCCGTCCGGGGCGCCGCGCCGCTCGAACAGGCGCGGCAGCAGGCGCTCCCCGCGGCGCGCCGGCACAACCAGGCCGCGCTGCGGCACTGGGAGGCGCGGCTGCGGGAGATCCCCGTGCCGGTCGTGCCGCCGTCGCGGGACGTGCGCAGCCCCCGCTACCACCAGGGTGTGTACCGCACGACGGCGCTGCCGGAAGCGCTGCTGGCCGCGGCGCGGGAGCACGGCACCGACACGGCCGCCGTGCTGCTGGCCGTGTTCGCGAAGGCGTTCGCGGCGGTGACCGGCGTGGTCGTGCTGCCGCTGCGGCTGATGTCGAGCAACCGCTTCCGCGCCGAGCTCGACGGCAGCGTCAGCCCCGTGTCGCAGAACGGCCTGTGCGTCCTCGACACGACCGGCGACCTCGGGACCGTCGTGCGCAGGGCCCGTGGCGCGGCGATGACGGCGTACAAGTACGCGTACTACGACCGGCGCGACCTCGAGGCCCGCATCGCCGCTGTCGCCGCCGAGCGGGGCGCCGGGGTGGACCTGGACGTGAACTTCAACGACCGCCGGTTCGGCGGCTCGCTGCGGCCCGTCCTGCCACCGGCCGGCCCGCACGGCGAGTTCGCCTGGGTCAGCGCGCACGACGACCCGCAGTCCGGCTTCTTCCTCAACGTCGACGGATCCGACGAGGTCCTGGAGCTCACGGTGTACGTCGACAGCCACTTCATCGCCCCGTCCGACGCCGTCAGAATCCTGCACGAGATGGAATCGAGCGCGCTGGAGGCGGCGGCCCCGGCGGGCGGTGGCGATGCCGCAGCCGCGGCCCAGGACGGTGTCGCGGGCACTGTCGGCATTGCGGCAGTAGGGCTCTGACCTGGGCGTTGTGGTGTGGACACCACAACGCGCCTGGTCCTGCCACGACTGACCGGCCCCGGCCGCCGCCCGCATCCTGATCCGCATGTCAAGCCTGAACTCCGGCGCCGGCCTCGCGCGGCTCACCGGCTGCATCCTTACCCTCGTCGCCTTCGTCACCGCGGGCGTCTCCGCCCTCATCTTCGTCACCCTGCCCGCCGCACCCACCAGCGACGACCTGATCGCGGCCGCGGCGGTCGCCGGTGTCACCGTCGTGCTGTTCGCCGTCGGCGTGCCGCTGTTCGTCGTCGGCGCGCGGCGCCTCGCCCGGCAGCGGCGCGTCCTGCGGACCGGCACGCCGTGCCTGGCCACCGTCACCGCCGCCCACAACGTGACCAACGCCGAGAACGACGACCCGGTCGCCCGCATCACGCTCGCCGTCCCGGTCCCCGGCGGCACCGCGACCGCCGTCGTCCGCCAGGTCGTCCCGCAGCGGCTGCGCCGGATCGTCGGGCCCGGCACCGTGCTGCCCGTGCGCGTCGACCCGGCCGACCCGACGTTCGCCGTCATCGACTGGGAGCACGCCCAGCAGCGGCACAGCATCGCCGACGACGTCGCCGCCCACGTCGCCGTCGACATCGCCGCGGGCCTGCTGTTCTAGCGTTGCCGGCCACGATGGAGGCGCACGAGCCGGAGCCTGCCGCCGTGCGCCACGACCCCGCGTCCGACCGGGGCTCCTTCGAGGCGGAGCCCCAGCCGGCGACGTCGGCGCGGCTCGGTCAGGTGTGGACGGCGGGCTCCGCCGGGACCGGTGCCGGGGTGCGCGGCCGGGTGATCGTGCCGCGGGCGCCGAACACCACCCGCAGGACCGTGCCGGGGGCGAGCAGCGACGTCGGCGGCTCGACGAGGTTGAGCACCCGCAGGAACGCCGCACCCAGGGCCGCGTCGCGGGTCGCCGCCCGGTGCAGCCGGTGCACGAACGCGTTGACGAACCGGATCTTGAGCGTGCGCCGCCCCGGCACCTCGGCGAAGCGCAGGTCGGTGCCGACCGCGATCGACCACGGTCCGTCGATGACGCGGGCGGCCTGCCGGAAGAACCGCCGCGCGAGCCCGGTGGTGCGGCCGCCGGACGCGTTGAGCAGGCGCCGCAGCAGGAGCGTTTCCAGCGCCGCGACCGTCATGCCCTGGCCGTAGATCGGGTTGAAGCTGCACAGCGCGTCGGCGACGACGAGGTAGCCCTCCGGGAAGCGACGCAGCCGCTCGTACCGGCGGCGGACGCTGGCCGGATAGCGCATCGTCACCGGATCGCCGGCCGGCACCGCGCACCGGATGATCGTCGCCAGGTGCGGCGCGGCCAGGCTGTCGGCGAACGCGGCCATCCCGGCGTCGTCGGTCGGCGGGCGCTCGCCGAGCATGCCGTTGAGCGCGACGGCGACGAGGCCGTCCTCCTGGATCGCCGCGATACCGGCCCGCGGCGCGCCGGGCACCGCGTTCGTCAGCTCCCCGGACATCCCGTCGAGGTGCTCCGGCCGGTACTCGTAGCGCCGCGTCACGTACGTGACATCGACCTGCACCCGCTCCTCGGCCGGCACCGGAAAGCCGGCCGCCGACAGCCACAGCGGGCCGCGCGACGCCCGGCCGCAGGCGTCGACGACGAGGTCCGCGGCCATCGTCCCGCCGGTGCTCAGGCTGACCCCGGTCACGGCGGTGCCGTCGGCGGACAGCAGCAAGCCGGTCACGTCGGTCCGCGAGACGAGCCGCACGCCGGGCAGCGCGAGCACCCGCTCGCGGATGGTGTGCTCCAGCAGCGGCCGGCCGACCCCGGCGGCGACCAGGTCCGAGGGCGCCCGCCGCATGAGGTATCCGTCGTTGTACCAGTGGACCTGCCCGTGCAGGTCGACCATCGGCGCCCCGGCGTCGCGCAGCTGCGCGGACAGCCCCGGGAACAGTTCCTCCAGCGCCGTGCGCCCGCGGGCCAGCAGCACGTGCAGCTGATGGTCCTGCGGCACGCACCGGCGGTGCGCCGGCGCCGCGCCGAGCGTGTCGCGGTCGAGCACCACGACCCGAGCGAAGTGCTCGCGGAGCACCCGTGCGGCGAGCAGCCCGCCGATGCTGGCCCCGATGACGACCGCCGTCGTGTCTCCTGTCACGCCCAGCAGCCTAAGAATCACACACGGTCGATGGCATCTCCGTCGTTGCGATGCTCACCCACCCGGGGCGGTCAGGCCCCTGGTGGGGGAGGCCACGCCAGCGCCCGGAGCGCCGAGGGCTCGCCGTTGACGACGTCACGGTCGTGGCTGTGCCGCTCGTCGGGGTCGCCGGGCCGGTACTGCCACAGCGCGAACGTCGTCCAGCCGGCCGGCAGCTTCGGCGGCTTCGCGGTGTACCCGGCGATGTCCAGGGGATGGTCGCCGAACGACGTGTCGTTGCCGGTGCACGGGTTCCACCAGTTGGTGTTCGTGTAGATCATCGGCTTGCGGCCGACGCCCCGCTCGATACGGTCGACGAACGCGCGGATCCAGGCCCGCATCTGCGCCGGCGTGAGCCCGTAGCAGGCGTTGGTGCGCACCCCCGCGTACGGCCACTCCAGATCGACGAACGGCACCAGTGTCCGCGCGTCGCGGGTGAACCGGGCGTGCCGCAGGAAGTGCTCGGCCTGCCCGACGGGGTCACCCCGGTCCGGCCGCGCGTACACGTAGGCACCGACGTACCGCCCGGCCCGCCGTGCCGCCGCGTAGTCCGCCGCGAAGTGCGGGTTGACGTACGTGCCGCCCTCGGTCGCCTTGATGTACACGAACGCGCTGCCGGCCGCGATCTCGGTCGGCCAGTGGATGCCGAACTGCCGGTGGTCGTGGCTCGAGATGTCGATCCCGCCGACCGGGTACCCCACCGGCCGCTCCGCCTGGATCGCCGCGACCGCCGCCAGCACGGGCGGGTCCACCGGCAGGAGCGGCATCGGCGGCGCCGACGCGACCGCCCACACCGGCGCGGTCACCACCAGCGACCAGGCCACCACCCCCTTCGGGTGCCGGCGGATGAACCCGGCCGCGGCCCGCCACCGGCGCCGCAGCACCGGCCCGAGGCCCGCGGCGTTCGCACGAGCCAGACGCCACACCGTCCCCGGAGCCTTCGTCACCGCTCCAGTGTGCCCCGCCGCCGCCCGCCCGGCCCGCCGCGCCGATCCTCGCCTGGCCCGCCACGACCCTGTGCCGGGCGCCTACCTGCCCAGACGCGTCCAGGCGCCGAAAGGATCGCCGCCGCCACAATGCGATGTGCTGTTGAGTCGGGGTGACAACTGGCCGGAGCGGGCGATGATCACCGGGCACGACTCGCTGTTCGTGGCGGGCGGTCGGGTCGAGATGGGTGTTTGGGCCATGCTGCAGCGTCAGCATGGCCGGTGGTCACCGCCGGACTGTCCCTCGTCACCCTCGTCACCCCGGACGCCGACAGCGCCTTCTCCCAGAGCCTGCTCACCATGCTGGCCGAGGAGCTGGCACTCCAGGGCGACGCGCGGTCCTGATCGGCGGCCCCGCTGTCACTTCGGGAGGCGGATGACGAGCTCGACGCGGCGGTTGAAAGCCCGGCCGGCGGTGCTCGCGGAGCCGTCGGGGTTCTTCTCCTCGACGAGGGGCTGGGTGCTGCCGAGGCCGACGGAGGTGACGTCGCGCGCGGCGACGCCGTGGGAGGTGAGGTACGCGCGGACCGTCTCGGCGCGGCGCTGGGAAAGCGTCTGGTTGCCGGAGGCTGAGCCGGTGGCGTCGGTGTGGCCGCGGACCTGGATCGTGCCGTCCGGGTACAGCTTGTTGATGACCTTGATGGTGTTGTCGAGGGTGTCGGTGCTGGCGATGTCGGCGCTGCCGGTGGCGAAGAGGGCGTCGCTGTTGAAGGTGACGATGTAGACGTGGACACCCTCGGGGGTGCGGGCCTCCAGGATCGAGCCGGAGACGCCGGTGAGGTCGACGTCGGGGCCGGGCAGGCGGTACAGGGAGTCCTTCACGAGACGGGTGTCGTTCTCCGGGTCGTGCGCGTTGCCGATCTGGCACGGGATGCGCAGGACGAGCCCGGCGCCGAAGTCCTGGGTCGCGCAGGTCGGGTCCTTCTGGCCGTCGCCGTCGTAGTCGTCGAGGCCCGGCTGGGCGCCCGGCGGCAGCGACGCGGGCGGGTCCTCGGCGGCGGAAGACGCCGGGTCCTCGGTGGCCGCGGGTGCGGCCGTGCCGGTGGCGGGGCTCGCGGCCGGCGAACCGCCGGCGTCGCACCCGGCGAGCAGCACGCCGGTGAGCAGCATGCCGGCGAGCGGCAGGACGCCAGCGACCGCGGCCGGCAGGAGCGGGGCGGTGGTGGCGGCGGTGTCACGCCGGGCAGGTCTCATGTCGCGGAGCGTAGGCACCCGGCCGGGGCGAGGCTCGTCACAGGCGGGTAGCCGACACCGGCACGGCGCTCAGTCGGGTGCCGGGAGGCAGCCGACGTCGGCGATGCCGCCGCCCGCGTCGACCGTGGTGCGGGGCGGGCCGTGCTCGCCGAAGATGTACCCGAGGCCCGAGTTGCCGCAGAACAGCAGCCCGCCGCCGGCGTTGGCGTTGCACAGAGAGGACTCAATCCGCCCGACCCTGGGTGACGCCCGCGGGCGATCGGCGCCGCCCGGCGGTTGGTGGGCCACGCATCGGGGTACGAGCGGCGCTCTGACGAGAGGTGAGCCCCGTGCCGCACGACCGCATCGCCGAACTCATCGCCCCGCTGCGGGTCCGCCCCGGCACGAAGGTGCGCCTGCCGAGGGACTTCGACCCCGGGTACACCGGCGACCTCATCGACAAGGCGGCCGGCACCGAACTGCTGCAGCGCGGCGTGGCCATGCTCGCCGACCTCCAGGCGCGGCTCGCCGCGCAGCACACCACCGGGCTGCTCGTGGTGCTGCAGGCGCTCGACGCGGCCGGCAAGGACGGCACGATCCGGCATGTGATGAGCGGCGTCAACCCGCAGGGCGTGCGGGTGCACAGCTTCAAGGTGCCGTCCGCGGAGGAGCTCGACCACGACTTCCTGTGGCGGTACGCCACCCGCCTCCCGGCGCGTGGCGAGATCGCCATCTTCAACCGGTCGCACTACGAGGAGGTCCTCGTGGTGCGGGTCCACCCCGAGCTGCTCGACCGGCAGCGGCTGCCACCGCAGGCCCGCAACGGCTCGGTGTGGCGGCGCCGCTTCCAGGCCATCAACAACTTCGAGCGGCACCTCACCGACAACGGCTTCCGGATCGTGAAGCTGTTCCTCAACGTGTCGAAGGAGGAGCAGCGCAAGCGGCTCCTCGCCCGCATCGACCGCCCCGAGAAGAACTGGAAGTTCTCCGCCGCCGACCTCCACGAGCGCGGGTACTGGCGCCGGTACCAGCAGGCCTACGCCGACATGCTGACGCACACCAGCACCGGGCACGCGCCGTGGCACGTGATCCCGGCCGACCGCAAGTGGTTCTCCCGCATCGCCGCCGCGGCGGTCATCGTCGACGCGCTGGACAAGATCGACCCGCAGTACCCGGTCCTGGACGCGCAGGCGCGCCGCGAACTCCTGGAAGTCCGCGGCGCGCTGGAAACGGGATGAGATCAGACCGGCTGGCGTGTGGCGGTGCCGTTGGAGCTGAGCAGCGACGCTTTGGCCCGCGAGTACTCGCTGTCGGTCAGCACGCCGCGCTGCCGCAGGTCGGCGAGCTTCGCGAACTCATCGGCGCTGGAGGCGAACCGTGGTGCCGCGGGCGTCTCCTGGGCGGCCTCGCGCACGTACTGCCGGAACTGGGCCTCTTGCTGCTGCGCGCGCTGCACGGACCGCTCGTTCATCGACCGGCCCCGGGCGATGAGGTAGGTCAGTGCGCCGATCCACGGCAGCACGATCAGGAACACCGTCCAGGCCGCCTTGCCCCAGCCGGACACGGACGGATCCCGGAAGAGGTCCGTGATGATGCTGACCATCAGCCAGATCCAGGCGAACACGAGCATGAACCACAGGGTCGACAGCACGACTTCGCCGAACGAGACGTCCATTGCCTACCTCCGAAAAGGCTCTCACCCGGGTGAGTCCCGGTCCCTTCAGCGTGAGCCGGTCAGGGGGAGCATTCATCGCCCTCGGAGGGTGAACGGGGGCCGTGGCATCGACCACGGCCCCCGTTGATCCGTCAGGCCGGGACCACCCACCGCTGGCTGGCCACGTTCGCGTACTCCCAGATGTGGATCTGGGTGCCGTCGGCGGAGGCGCCGCCGAGGGCATCGAGGACCTTGCCGGACTGCGGGTTCAGCAGCGATCCGTTCGCCTGTGGCTGCCACACCTGCGAGCCGGTGCCGTTGCACGTCCACAGCTGCACCTTGGTGCCGTTCGCCGTGCCCGCGTTGTCGACGTCCAGGCACTTGCCGAGCGCCTGGTACGTGCTGCCGACCCGGCTCCAGCGCTGCGCGTTGGTGCCGTTGCAGGTCCACAGCTGGATCTTCGTGCCGTCGGCGGTGCCGGCGTTGTCGACGTCGAGGCACTTGCCGGCGATGCCGGTGATCGGCCCGGACACCGGCCCGGACTGCTGGTACACCTCCAGCTCGTACACGCGGGCGTAGGCGTCCGTGGTGGTGAACCGGACGTACCTGGCGGTCACCCCCGAGAGGTTGTGCGTCGTGATGTTCGCCGTGTTGCCGGTGACGGTCGCGCGGGTCGTCCACGTGGTGCCGTCCGTGCTGGTCAGCAGGTTGAAGTTGCTGGTGTTCGCCACGTTTTCCCGGCCCGCGCCGGCGTGCCGGACGACGATCTGGCCGACCGTCTTCGCGGCGCCCAGATCGACCTGCAGCCACTTGTTCGCGCTGTTGGAGCACCACTTGTCGCTGGTGCCGCCGGAGACGGTGCCGTTGAACGCCTTCGCCGGGCTCTCCGCCGCGATGCAGGAGCTGTCCGCGGTCGCGGGTGCGTTCAGCGCCAGGTTCGCGACGGTGGCGCCGCCCGGGATCGAGTTCAGCGTGTACCACGCCTCGGTGCTCCACAGCGACAGCCCGCTGCTCGAGCTGAACGGCCGCGGGGACCGCATGTACACGACCCGGCCCGGCTTACGCCCGGACACGGTCAGCGAGACCTTCTTGCCGTCCGCGGACAGGGTCGCGGCGGTGACGGTCAGGTTCTCCTCGTCGACCTTCGGCCCGCCGTAGGCGGACGTCGGCTCGTACCGCCACTGCTTGAACTTGTACTTCGAGACGAGATCCGTCGCGGTCGCGGCGGACAGCGGCTGGGTGTACTCGATCTCGAACCCGGCGGCGGTGGCCCGCATCGCGAGCATGTCGAAGGTGGTGGTGCCGTTCGGGGTCAGCTTCTGCAGGCCGAAGAGGAGCTTGCCGGCCTGCCCCCAGTTGCCGCCGGCGCCGAGCCCGCCGAGGTAGATCGCGCCGTCGGGGCCGATGTTCACCTCGGAGATGCCGGCCTCCAGGCCCTGGGTCATGCGGAAGAGCGCGCCCTGGTACTCGCCGTTGACCTTCTCCAGGAACGCGCGCTGCAGGCCGCCGTACGTGACGTCACCGATGAGCAGCTGGCCCGCGTACACGCCGGTGGGCATGACGATCGGGGTGCTCGGCGAGTTCGCGATCTCGTTCTGCGGCATGTACAGCACCGGCGGCGTGACGGCGTTGTAGTCGAACGGGCCGGCCGGGGTGTTGTAGTGGTTGAAGAAGCGGCCGGGCTTGATCTGCACCAGCTTCGACGCGGGCAGCCAGCCGCCCTGGTTGTCGGTGACGAACAGGCCGTTCTCCGGGCCCCAGCCGATGCCGTGCGGGGTGCGCAGCCCGCCGGCGACGTACTCCACGGCACCGGTCGCCTTGTTCACCTTGATGGACGTGCCGCGGTTGGCCACGGGCTGCGGGACGGTGCTCGCGCCGCCGTAGTCGATCGGCACCGACAGGCTCAGGTAGAAGTAGCCGTCGCGGTACAGCAGGCCGAACGCGAACTCGTGGAACGCGCCGCTGAACGGCCAGGTGGCGACGGTGTTGTACTGGTCGGCGACCTCGTCGCCGGTGGTGTCGACGAGCGCGGTGAGCTTGCCCTTCTCGCTGACGTACACGATCCCGTCGACGATCTTGAGCCCCATCGGCTCCTTCAGGTTGCCGGCGATCTTCTTCCTGGTGACGCTGCCGGGGCCGGTCGTGCCGCCGGTGTTGCCGAGGATCCAGACCTCGCCGGCCTGCGACGTGCCGGACTGGTCGTTGCCGCCCCAGGTGCAGATGACGAGGCGCCCGTCGGGCAGCCAGTCCATGCCGGTGACCTTCGGCTCGAAGCCGCTCGGGCGCAGGTTCGTCAGCGTGAACCCGGGGTGCACCGAGGTCAGCGGCAGGCCGTCGCCGGGGGAGTCACCGGCGCCCTCGCACTCCTTGCGGCCCGGCGCGGTCACCCGCACGACGCCGGCGTCGGTGCTGAGCACCGAGTTGGGCACGAGCACGAACGCCGACGAGCCGGGCGTCTTCCACTCGAGCGTGATCTGCTGCCCGCCGTCGCGCTCGAAGTGGTCGATGCGCAGCGCGTGGTAGCCGGTGGTGAGGGTGACGGTGCCCTCCTTCGGCGGCGTCGCGCCGTGCAGGCCGTCGTGGTCGATGACGGTCGCGCCGTCGATCGCCAGGCGTGAGCCGTCGTCGCTGGTGAGCCGGAACGTGTAGCTGCCGGCGGTGGCGATGTTGACGTTGGCGATGACCTGCGAGACGAAGAGGTTGTCGTAGCCGAAGTCGGCCGGGGTGGTCCAGTTGATCGTCGGCATCAGCTTGTCGACGTTGGGGGTCTGGCCGGTCTTGAGGGTACAGAGCGCGCTGAGCGGGGTCTGTACGTCGTAGACGCGCAGGGTCACCCCGGGCTCCTGCGCGGGGATCGCGCTGGCGGGCGCGGCCCAGACTCCGATGGCGGCAACGGTTGCGGCGACAGTGGCGGCGGTGAGGAACCTGCGCACCATGCTTCCTCCTGAGGGGGTCGGAAGCGTCCCCGATGGCGGTCGGGGACGCCGAAGCAGGCGGGCCTATCGACGCCGACGACTGGACCACCTCGCCGGAAGATTAGGCAGTTCCCATCGACATGTCTATACCTTTCGACGTTCTCAGCAAAAGTTTGCGGACCGCATGCAGAAGGCGACCGTTTTGCACCCGACGCCCGCGTTAGCGGCCAGGGAGCGCTGGAAACCCCAGGCAGTGACAACCCCTCAAGATCCGGAGGTCGCGCCATGCGGTTCCGTCTTCGCGCCGTCCTGTCCCTGGCCGTCGGCACCGCGCTCGCCGGCGCCGGCGCCACCTCCTCCGCGTTCGCGGCCCCGCCGGTCGTCTCCGAGCAGGACCGCGCGTTCGCCACGGCGGCGGGGCGCGGCGGCGCGTTCGAGATCGCGGCCGGCCGGCACGCCAGCCTCAACGCTCAGGACCCGGCGATCCGGGCGCTCGGCAGCCGGATGATCGTCGACCACACCGGCATCGGCAACTCGCTGCGGACCCTCGCGGTCGGCCTGGGCCTGAGCGTGCCCGATGCCCCCGACGTGGAGCAGCGGGCCGTGCTCGCCGCGCTCTCGTCGATGACCGGGGCGGCGCTGGACTGCACGTACGCGATGGTGGAGTACTTCGACCACGTCGCGGCGGTCGGTGTCTTCGAGCGGGAGGCCCAGACCGGCAACAACCCGGAGCTGCGCTCGCTCGCCGTCACGATGCTCCCGACCCTGCGCGACCACCGGAAGGCGATCGCCGACGCCCTCACCGACCTGGACTGTGCCGCGACGTCCGCGACCCCGGCGCCGACGGTTCCCGTTGTGCCGTCGGTTCCGGCTGTACCGGCCGTGCCGGTGACGCCGACAGTGCCGGCCGTGCCGGTGACGCCCTCCGTGCCCGCGGTGCCGGTGACACCCACAGTGCCTGCGGTGCCTGCGGTGCCTGCCGTGCCCGCAGTGCCTGCGGTGCCCACCGTGCCCGCTGGGCCGGCTGTGCCCGTCGTCGGGCCGGTGCTGCCCACGTCGGCGAGCTGAGGGCCCGCGCGGCCGGGGCTGAGCATCACCCCCTTGGGAGGTGTCGCCGGGCGACCGGAAGGCTAGCGTCGGTCCCGTGGCGACGCTGGTGTCCGTGAACGTCGGCCTGCCCAAGGACGTCGAGTGGCAGGGCAGGACCGTGCACACCGGCGTCTGGAAGGCGCCGGTCGACGGGCCCGTCATGCTGCGCCGGCACAACCTCGACGGCGACGGCCAGGGCGACCTCGCCGGCCACGGCGGCGAGCAGCGGGCCGTCCTGGTCTACCAGCTCGCCTCCTACCGGTACTGGAGCGACGTCCTCCGGCGCGACGACCTGACGCCCGGCAGCTTCGGTGAGAACTTCACCGTCGACGGGCTGCCCGACGACGAGGTGTGCGTGGGGGACAGGTTCCGCGTCGGGGGCGCCGTCGTCGAGGTGACCCAGCCGCGGGTCACCTGCTACCGGGTCGGGCTGCGCCTCGGCGAGCCCCGCCTGCCTGCCCTGCTCGTCGCCCATCACCGGCCGGGCTTCTACCTGCGGGTCATCGCCGAGGGCGAGGTCCGCGCCGGCGACGACATCGTGAAGGTCGCCGACGGCCCGGAGAGCATCACCGTCACGGCGGCCGACGCGCTGCTCTACCTGCCCGGCCACGACCGCGCCACCGCCGCCCGGGCGCTGCAGGTCGAGGCGCTCAGCCCTGGCTGGAAGGCCTCCCTGCGCGCCATGCTCGACCAGCCCGGAGGCGAAGGCAACCCGGGCCTCGCCAGGGTCGCGCCCCCGCCGGCCTGGCCGGGGTTCCGCCCGCTGCGGATCGCCGGCGTCGAGCACGAGACCGCCGACGTCCTGTCGCTGCGGCTGGAAGCGCCCGACGGGAGCCCGCTGCCCGCCGCGGAAGCCGGCCAGTTCCTCACCCTGCGCCTGGCGCCCGGCCTGGTGCGCAGCTACTCGCTGTCCGGGGAGCCGGCCGGACCCTCGTACCGCGTCAGCGTGAAACTCGAGCCCACCGGCGCCGGCGGCCGCTACCTCCGCGACCACGCGCGGGCCGGTGCCACCTTCGACACCGCCGCACCCCGCGGCACGTTCACCCTCGACCGGTCGGACCGCCCGGTGCTGCTCGTCTCCGCGGGGATCGGCGCCACCCCGCTCCTCGCCATGCTCCACGACCTCGCCGGCCGCCGCGACGACCGCCCCGTCTGGTGGCTGCACGGCAGCAGGGACGGCGCTGCCCACGCGTTCGCAGCCGAGGTCCACGCGCTGCTCGGCACGCTGCCGTCGGCGCGCGAGGTGATCTGCTACAGCCACCCCCGCCCGCAGGACCTGCTCGGCGGGGCACGGGAGGGCCGCCTCGACGCGACCGTACTGCGCGGCCTGGACCTGCCACCGTCGGCGGTCGCCTACGTCTGCGGGCCGGCCGGGTTCATGGACGACGTCACGACCGCCTTGACCGCCGCCGGCGTCGCGGACATCCACCGCGAGCAGTTCACCGCTCTTGCCGCCGTCACGCCCGGTGTACGCACATCCGCGGCCGGTCCGCCCCGGTCGCGCCCGGGCCCGGGTCCAGCCGTCACGTTCGCGCGCAGCGGCGTCACCGCGGGCTGGACCGACAGCGACGGCACCCTCCTCGCCCTCGCCGAGACCTGCCGCGTCCCGGTCCGCTGGTCCTGCCGGACCGGCGTCTGCCACACCTGCGAGACCGGCCTGCTGTCCGGCGACGTCGCCTCGGACCCCGAGCCCCTGGACCCACCCGCTGGCGGCACGGTCCTCATCTGCTGCGCCCGCCCCCGGACCGACCTCGTCCTCGACCTGTAGCAACGGGCGAAGGCCGGTCACCGTGGTGGTGGCCGGCCTCACGCCAGGGGGTTTCGCTCGTGGTTACGCCGAGGTGGTGCTGATCTGGGTCGCGGAGGCGAAGGCGCTGTCCAGGCGGGCCTGCAGGGCCTCGAGCTCGTGGAACTCGCTCGAGGACGCCGTCTCGGAGCCCTCGGCGGCGAAGACGTGGTCGGTCTCGGCGGCGGAGTGGTCGTAGGAGGTGAAGTCCGACTCCTCGTACTGCACGCCGGTCGTCGGGTCGCTGTAGGAGACGTGGTGGCCCTGGTCGAAGCTGGTGCTCTCGGCCGAGGTGTGGTCCTGCTCGTACACGCCGAACTGCGAGTCGTAGGTGTTCTCGCTGGCGTCGACCTGGTGCAGCTGGTCGAGGGACTCGTGGTTCTCGCCGGCCTCGTAGGTGCCGTAGTCGCCGTACTCGCTCATCGTGTGCTCCCTGGAAAGTCTGTGTGCTGTTGGAATTGAAGGTAGGCAACCCCGCGCACGGACGAATCCCGGAAACGTGCCAGCGCCGCGATCTCAGCGTTCGCGCAGGTCCAGCATGAGCAGCACCTTGTCGTAGCGGCGGTCGCCCACCGCCACGAAGCGGGGCAGCCGCCCGTACACCAGGAAACCCAACGACCGGTAGAGATGCAGCGCGCCGTGGTTGTCGCCGCGGGCGTCGAGCGTCAGGACCTCGATCCCGGCGCGGCGGGCGTCGCCGATCAGCGCCGCGGTGAGTGCCCGCCCGACGCCTCGCCCGTGGACGTCGGCCGCGACCGCGAGCTTCTCCAGATCGGCGTGCGGGCGGTGGGTCGGCCGGGCGTACCGCAGCCAGTAGCCGAGCCCGACGAGCCGCCCGCCGTCGTACGCGGCCCGCAGCGCCCCGTCCCCGTCCGCCACGGCCGCCGCCACGTGCCCGAGCAGCCCCGCCACCTCGTCCACGCCGGGCGGATCGACCCACCCGAGCGCCGCCCCGCCGCCGACGAGCTCGGCGAGAATCTGGTGCGCCGCCGTGACGAACGCGTCGTCGACGACCGCGGGTCGGGTGTGCGGCTCAGTCATGCGGCGGAGCCTAACCGGCCGCCCCGCGGGGCGGCCGGCCGGCTTTCAGTGGACCAGGACGATCTTGCCGCGGGCGTGGCGGGTCTCGCTCAGCTCATGGGCGGCCGCGACTTCGGCGAGCGGGAACGCCGCCGCGACCGGCACCCGCAGGCGGCCTTCGGCGGCGAGCGCGACCGCGATCGGCAGCGCGTGCACGGCCAGGGGATCGGCGGCGCCGACGGTGTCGCGGGTGGCGTCGGCCGGGGCGCCGTGCGACAGGTGGACGCCGTGGGCCGCCGCGGTGAAGTCGGCGATCGTGACCACGCGGGCAGGGTCGCCGGCGACGGCGACGAGGTCGGGCAGCGCCCCGCCCGCGCAGTCGAACACCGCGTCCACACCGCCGGGCGCCAGCGTCCGGACCCGGTCGGGCAGGCCCGGGCCGTACGTCACCGGCTCGGCGCCGAGCGTGCGCAGGAAGTCGTGGTTGTGGGCGCTCGCGGTGCCGATGACGGTGGCGCCGCGGGCGGCGGCGAGCTGGACGGCGACGGTGCCCACCGCGCCCGCCGCGCCCTGCACGAGGACCGTGTGCCCGGCACCGACCGCAAGCCGGTCCAGGACCCGCACCGCCGTCTCGGCGCTGCCCGCCGCGCCGCCCGCCTCTTCCCAGCCCCACGCGGCCGGCTTCGGCGCCCAGGCGGTCAGCACGGCACGGTCGGCGTTGGCGCCGCGGGTCGCCGTGCTCACCATGCCGAAGATTTCGTCGCCGGGCCGTACGCCGGTGACGCCGGCCCCGACCTCGTCGACGACACCGGCCGCGTCGAAGCCGGTCCGGAACGGGAACGCGGCCGGCACCACGTCCCGCCATCGTCCGGAGCGGATCGTCACCTCCCCGGGCGAGACCCCGGAGGCCCGCACGGCGATCCGGACCTCGCCCGGACCGGCGTGCGGCGCCTCGACCTCGGTGACGTGAACGACGTGGGGCGGCCCGTACCGGGTGAACTGCACTGCTCGCATGCCGCCCGACCGTAGCGGAACACCCCGTCCGTTTCGCTAAAGTGAGAGCGGTGACGGTACAAGTGAAAGCCCGGTTGCGGTCGGACGCCCGCGACAACCGGGGGCGCATCCTCGCCGTCGCCCGCCTCGCGTTCGCCGCCGACGGGCTCGACGTGCCGATCCGCGAGATCGCCAGGCGCGCGGAGGTCGGGCCCGCCACGGTCTACCGGCACTTCCAGACCAAGGAGGCGCTGCTGGCCGAGGCGTTCGCGGAGCAGATGACGACGTGCTCCGCGGTCGTGGCGGAAGGGCTGGCGGCGGCCGACCCGTGGCGCGGCTTCTGTCACGTGGTCGAGAAGCTCATGGAGCTGCACGCGCTCGACCGCGGCTTCGCCCGGGCGTTCACGTCGGCGCTGCCCTCGTCGGCCGGCCTCGCCGCCGATCGCGACCGCACCCTGCGGCTGCTGCTGGACCTCGTCGCGCGGGCGAAGGCGGCGGGCCGGCTGCGCCGGGACTTCGTGCTCGAGGACGTCAGCCTCGCCCTGATGGCGAACGAGGGCATCCGGGCCGCCACGCCCGAGCTGCGGGTCGCGACGTCGCGCCGGTTCGCGGCGCTGATGCTCCAGTCGTTCCAGGCGGACCCGGTCGCGGCGCCGCTGCCGCCACCCGTCAGGTTGCCGCTGTCCCGATAATGGCTCCATGGGGGAGCGGTGGGGCGCGGCGATCGGATGGTCGCCGGCGGTGGGTGGTGTGCTCGGGTTCGCCTCGTTCGCCGCGGACCTGCTCGACGGCGACCTGCGGACGGTGCTGCAACTGGCGGCCAGCACCGGGTTCGCGTGGGGGTATGCCGCGTTCGTCGCGGCCTTCCCGGCCCGGTCGAGGCGCACGGCCGTCGCCGCGGCGGTCGTCGTCCTGGCCACGGCGACGGTCTGCTACTACGCCCTGAACCTCGCCTCGGACCGCTGGCGCGCGCAGGGCCTCCTGCCGGTGCTGACGGCGATGGCGTACTGGCTGCTCCTGTCGGTCGTGGGCGGGGCCGTCCTCGGCGTGCTCGCCCATCTGGTGCGGTCGGACCGGCCGCCGGTTGCCGCGACCGCCGCCGGGCTGGCCTGCGGCCTTCTCGCGGGCGCCGGCATCCAGATCGTCGCCGATCATTTCGTCACCGGCGACTTCGGCGGCATGGCCCTGGCCGAAGGCTTCGCGCAGGCCTTCGCCGGCGTGGCGGTCACGGTGTGGATGTTCGGCCGCGGCCGCGGCCCCCGGTCGTGGCCGCGGTTCGCGGCCGTCGCCTGCGTCGCGTGCGCCGCCGCCGCGCTCGCCTGGGACGCGGTCGAGTCGGTTCAGGTCGCCGGCTTCTGACCGCCATGATCCGGAAAGACCTGGGCGCGCTTCCGGATCATGGCGGGCGGACGCAGGGCTCAGCCGATCCGGGTGCCGGCGCTGACGTTGAAGCCGGCGCGGAGCAGGTCCTCGTCCCGCGAGGAAGCGCCGACCAGCAGCTCGAAGGCGCCCGGCTCGACCACTCGTACACCTGCCGCGTTGACGAACGTGCAGGCGGCGACCGGCAGGTCGATGGTCACACCACGCCGCTCTCCGGGGGCCAGAGACACCTGGGTGTATGCCTTCAGCTCCTTGTCGGCCCAGGTCGCCGACGTGACGGTGTCGCTGACGTAGACCTGCACGGTCTCCAGCGCCGGGCGGGTGCCGGTGTTGTGGAGGGTGACGGTGGCGCGCAGCGTGTCGGCGGCGGTCACCTCGGTCTGCTCGATGCGCAGGTCGGTGTACTCGACGGTGGTGTAGCTCAGGCCCTGCCCGAACGCGAACGCCGGGCGCTGCGTCAGGTCGGCGTAGCGGCTGCCGTGCTGGCCGCGGACCTGGTTGTAGTACGTGGGCTGCTGGCCGGAGTGCTGGGCGAAGGAGATCGGCAGGCGGCCGGACGGCTCGATGACGCCGAGCAGCAGCTCCGCGATCGCCTGGCCGCCGCGCATGCCCGGGTTGGCCGCGAAGATGATCGCGGCCGCGTTGAGCGCCGACGGCGGCAGCACGAGCGGCTTCGAGCTCATGAGGACCACGATCAGTGGGGTACCAGTGGCGGCGAGCGCGTCGAGCAGCGCGACCTGCCCGCCGATGAGCTCCAGGGTGGCGGTCGACTTGCCCTCGCCGACGAGCTCGATGTGGTCGCCGACGACCGCGACCACGTAGTCGGCCTGCTCCGCCAGCGCGACCGCCTCGGCGATCATCGCCGGGTCGGGGGCGCAGGGGTGCACGACGTGCGGGCGGGGCTGGCCGTCGGGGAAGAACTCGCCCTCCGGGTCGGGGCCAACGGTGAGGATGTCGGCGCCGCGCGCGGTGGTGACGGTCCAGCCGTCGGGCACGGTGGCGCGCACGCCGTCCAGCACGGTCTGGGTCAGCTCGCGCGGGTGGCCGTCCGGCAGCCACTCGGTCTGCCCCGACGCGCCGGCCCAGTCGCCGAGCTGCGCGTGCTGGTCGTCGGCGTTGGGCCCGATCACGGCGACGGTCTTGCCCGAGCCGGACATCGGCAGCGTGCCGTCGTTGCGCAGCAGCACCAGGCTGCGGCGGGCGATCTCCAGGTTGACCGCGGCGTGCGGGCCGCACCCGATCACCGCCGCCTGCCGCTCCGGGTCGGGGTGGCGCGGCTGCTCGAACAGGCCGAGCTCGAACTTCAGCGTCAGGATCCGCCGTACGGCCTGGTCGATGTCCGACTCGTCGAGCATGCCCTTGGCGACCGCGTCCTGGGCGCCCTCGAAGAAGCCCGGGGTGGTCATCACCATGTCGTTGCCGGCCTTGACGGCGGCGGCCGACGCGGAGGCGTAGTCGACGTGGACCCGCTGCTCCCACACCATCCGGCCGACGTTGTCCCAGTCGGTGACGAGGGTGCCGGTGTAGCCCCACTCGCCGCGCAGGACGTCGTCGAGCAGCCAGCTGTTGACGGTGATCGGCACGCCGTCCATCGACTGGTAGCCGAGCATGAACGTGCGGCAGCCCTCCCGGGCGACCCGCTCGAACGGCGGCAGGAACCACGAGCGCAGCTTGCGCGGCGACAGGTCGGCCTCGCTGGCGTCGCGGCCGCCCTGCGTCTCGGAGTAGCCGGCGAAGTGCTTCGCGGTGGCCAGGATCGCGGTCGGGTCGGCCAGGCCGTCGCCCTGGTAGCCGCGGACCATCGCGGAGGCGAACTCGCCGATGAGGAACGGGTCCTCGCCGAACGTCTCGCTGACCCGGCCCCACCGCAGGTCGCGGGCGATGCACAGCACGGGGGAGAAGGTCCAGTGGATGCCGGTGGCGGCGACCTCCACGGCGGTCACGCGGGCGACCCGCTCCACGAGCTCCGGGTCCCAGGACGCGGCCATGCCGAGCTGGGTCGGGAAGATCGTGGCGCCGATCCAGAACGAGTGGCCGTGGATGCAGTCCTCGGCGACCAGCAGCGGGATGCGCAGGCGGGTCTTCTCCACGAGCGCCGTGGCCTCCAGGACCCGCTCCGGTGAGGCGTGCAGGATCGAGCCTGCGTGCATGTCCTCGACGAGGTGGCGGACGCCGTCACGCGCGTTGAGCTGCAGCATCTGCCCTACCTTCTCGGGCAGCGTCATGCGGGCGAGCAGGTCGGCGACGCGCTCGGCGACGGCGAGGGAAGGGTCGAGGTAGGGAAGAGGGGCTGGCACGGAGTTCCTTTCACGCTGGTCCGTCCAGAACTGTACGCGGGAGAGCGCTCTCTGGAGAACCCCTCGCCTCGGGGCATTACGGAGCGTGTCCTGGGTCACAATGCGTAGCTAGACTACCTATGCAAGCATCGATGCATGGGGAAGTCTGTCGCCGGGGCCGTCGCGGGCCGCCGGATCAAGTACGTCTTCGTGATTTTCTGGCTGGCCGTCGCGGCCTTCGCCGGCCCGCTGGCCGGCAAGCTGACCGACGTCGAGCGCAACGACGCCAAGTCCTGGCTGCCCGGTGGCGCCGAGTCCGTGCAGGTCATCGACGTGCAGTCGAGCTTCGCCTCGCCCGACACGATTCCGGCGATCGTGGTGTACGAGCGTGTCTCTGGTCTCACCGACGGCGACCGGGCCAAGCTGGCTGCCGATGCGGCGGCGTTCGGCGGCATCCCTTCGCTCGACGGCACCGTCACCGGACCGATCCCGACCAAGGACGGGCAGGCGGCGCAGACCATTGTCCCCCTCAACCTCGGCGCCGACGGTTGGTCGAAAGCCGGGGATCTGGTCGACCATCTGCGCGAGGTCGCTACGCGGGGTAGCGATGGGCTGACCGTGCACGTCACCGGCCCCGCCGGCACCGCCGCCGACTCCAGCGCCGCGTTCGAGGGCATCGACGGCAGCCTGCTGTTCGGCACGATCGCCGTCGTGGTGGTGATCCTGCTCGTCACGTACCGCAGCCCGCTGCTGTGGCTCCTTCCGGTCATCTCCTCGGGCGTGGCGCTCATCGTCGCGCAGGCCGTCATCTACCTGCTCGCCAAGCACGCCGACCTGGTCGTGAACGCGCAGAGTGCCGGCATCCTCACCGTCCTCGTCTTCGGCGCCGGCACCGACTACGCGTTGCTGCTGATCGCGCGGTACCGCGAGGAGCTGCGCCGCCACGAGGACCGCCACGAGGCGATGGCGGAGGCGCTGCACCGCTCCGGGCCCGCGATCATCGCCAGCGCCGCCACGGTCGTGCTCGGCATGCTGTGCCTGTTCTTCGCCGAGACCAACTCGACGAAGGGCCTCGGCCCGGTCGCCGCCATCGGCATCGCGGTCGGCCTCGCCGTCATGCTGACCCTGCTGCCCGTGCTGCTCACGATCTGCGGCCGGTGGATCTTCTGGCCGCTGCGCCCGCAGACCGGCTCCGCCGAACCGACCGCGACCGGCCTGTGGGCCCGGGTCGGCGACCGCATCGCCACACGCCCCCGGAGCGTCTGGATCGTGACCGCGCTGGTACTGGCCGTGGCCACGATCGGCGTCGCGCAGCTGGACGCCACCGGGCTCACCAACAAGGAGTCGTTCCGCGGCACGCAGGACTCGATCGTCGGCGAGGAGGTCCTGGCCCGGCACAGCGCGGGCGCCGCGGGCAGCCCCGTGATCGTCATCAGCACCGCGGCCGGCGCCGCCGCGACCCGGGCGGCGTTCCTGGGTGTGCCCGGCATCGACCCGGCCTCGGTCAGTGAGCCCTTGACAGCCGGCTCCTACGCGTACGTGACGGGTAACCTCGTCGACCAGGCCGACAGCCAGGCGGCGTACGACACCGTGGACCGCGTCCGTGCCGCCGTGCACGCCGTGCCCGGCGCCGGCGCGAAGGTCGGCGGCACCACCGCCGTCAACCTCGACGTGCAGCGCGCCGCCAAGCACGACCGCAACCTGATCATCCCGATCGTGCTCGCGGTGGTGCTGCTGATCCTGATCCTGCTGCTGCGGTCGGTGCTCGCACCGGTCATCCTCATGGCGACCGTCGTGCTGTCGTTCGGCGCCGCACTCGGCGTCAGCGCGCTGGTCTTCAGGCACGTCTTCGGCTACGGCGGCGCGGACTCGTCGCTCCCGCTGTTCGTCTTCGTGTTCCTGGTCGCGCTCGGGATCGACTACAACATCTTCCTGATGACCCGCGTCCGCGAGGAGGCCGTCAAGCACGGCACCCGCCGCGCTGCGCTGATCGGGCTCTCGGCCACCGGGGGCGTCATCACCTCGGCCGGCCTGGTCCTCGCCGGCACCTTCGCGGTCCTGGCCACGCTGCCGCTGACCGCCTTCGCCGAGATCGGCTTCGCGGTGGCGTTCGGTGTGCTGCTCGACACGATCGTCGTGCGATCCGTGCTGGTCACCGCGCTGAACCTCGACGTCG
The DNA here is from genome assembly GCF_042898305.1 of Dactylosporangium sp. NPDC000521. Classification (NCBI taxonomy): domain Bacteria; kingdom Bacillati; phylum Actinomycetota; class Actinomycetes; order Micromonosporales; family Micromonosporaceae; genus Dactylosporangium; species Dactylosporangium sp. NPDC000521. The sequence continues at coordinate 610,141 of NZ_JBIAYW010000004.1, read as the reverse complement.
GCGAACGCATGTGGTGGCCCAGCGCCCTCGGCCGGACCACCAGACCCTCACTCGAGAAGGAGCGAGTGGCCGTCTAGAGGATGGGACGCCCGTCCCGGTACGGACCGCTGATGGGCTCTTCCTCGGTCATCCAGAGGTCGTCGTCGTAATCGCGTTCATCGTGCGACAGCATCCGTGCTTCCTCCTTCATGTTGCACGAATCGATCTACCCCTGACGGGTGAGCGCCAAACCCGTCAGGGGCCCGACCATGCCGTGAGGTACACCACGACCGTCTTCCCACCGCGACCCATTCACGCCCGTCCCGTCAGCGCCGCTGACGCCAACGCGACCCGGCTGCAGCCGGCGATCCAGAAGTTGACTCAGGACGCAATTGCGTAGCGTCATCTTCCCGGTGCTGTTGGCCGATCCGGTCGCACACTTCGGCGGGACCGTGACGCCTTCATGGCCCGCGCCCCGGGCCACCGGCAGGCTCGTCCAGCACACCGCGGGCCGCGGCTGGGACATCCACATCGCCGCGATGACCGCCTACCTCGACACTGCCGGATGACACGCTTGACGTCGCCGGGCTGCCTGCTGATCCCGGGCACCGCCCCGGCGCGCCGAGCTCCGTGTCCGCCAGGCAAGCCGTGGGCAGCTCCGCGCCATGCTGCGGGGCGCACCAGGTCCGCCGCGGCCCTGGTGCGCCCCTGTTCGCGTGCCGGCCGGAGACTCGATGCGCCCCCGTTCGGGTGCCGGCCGGAGACCCGGTGCGCCCCCCGTTCGCGTGTCGGCCGCGGACCTGGTGCGCCCTCCGGTTCGCGTGTTCGCCGCGCCAATCCGTGGAGTTGCTCAGCCCCATGTCGCCGGCCAATGCGGGCGCTGTCCCGTGCCGTGCCGTGCCGTGCCTCCGGACGATGCTCGCCGGCCTCGGCCCGCTGAAGCCACTCGGAATTCCATTCGGAAGCCACTCGGCTGCGTCGTGCCGTGCCCGGGCGTGCCGTGCCCGGGCGTGCCGTGCCCGGGCGTGCCGTGCCCGGGCGTGCCGGTCTGGATCAGTGTGCCGGTCATGGGCCTGACGACCGGCCCTTCAGCGGCCACGTCCGCACGGCTGGCCCTTCAGCGGTCACGTCCACGTGACGCCCGCCGCGTCCGAGAAGGTGATCAGGGTCTGAGCGGCCGAGCTGACCGGGAACGAGCCCCGGTGGTGCTCTGTCCCCGCCGGGGTCGTTCGGCGCGCCGCCCGGTTTGTGGTGCGGTGAATCTCGCGCCGCGCCCGGGTGTGCCCGCGTGCAGCCCGCTGCCGAGGTGGGTTGAGCGTGAGTCCGCATGGGCGCTGTGCTGACCTGCCTCCGCTCGGGTCGCTCGAGGTGCCGTTCGGTTGGCGGGTGGTGACTCTTGGTGGGGCCGGGCGCTGGTCAGCGGGCGCGGTCGTAGACGAGCGCGAGGGTGCCGTGCTCGCCCGCCGTCTGGCTGGTCAGTGACCACTGGGCGGACGGGAGTCCGTCGTCGAAGAGGCGCGGCCCTCCGCCGAGGAAGACCGGGAAGACGGTGAGCGCCAGACGGTCGACCAGGTCGGCGGCGAGGAGGGCCTTGATGACGCTGGCGCTGGACAGCACGAGGATGTCGCCGCCGTCGGTGGCCTTCAGCTCCGCGGCGACCTCGGCGGTGGGCTTGTCGACGACCGTGGTGCGCTCCCACGGCGCCTCGCGCAGCGTCGAGGACAGCACGACCTTGTCGGCGTCGACGAGCCACTTCGCGAAGCCCTCGTCGCGCGGGTCGGCGCCCTCCATGCCGATGACCGTGGGCCAGAAGCCGAGGAAGCCCTCCGCGTTGACCCGGCCGAGCAGGGCCGTCGTCGCCGGCTCCCACAGCTTCGTCAGGTGGTCACGGGCGACGTCGGTGATCGCATACGGCATCACCCAGCGCATGTCGACGGGGTTCTCCGGCGCGGCGTAGCGGCCGTCGAGGGACAGGCTCATATTGGTGACGATCCGGCGGGTCATGCGGTGCTCCTTGCGTCGATGGTGGTGGTGAGCTTGTCGAGGCTCTGGCCATAGCCGAGCTCGATGCCGGCGATGAAGTCGGCGGAGTCGACGGTGCTGCCGGTGATCCGGTAGTGCACGTCGAGGTCGGTGCCGGTCGCGGACGGCCGCAGGTCCATGTCGACGTGCGAGGTGAACGCGACCTCGCCGCCGGGCAGTAACGGGGACAGCCGGTAAGAGAGGCGCTCGCCGGGGCGCACGTCCTCCACGACACCCTCGGCGCGGCCCACGACCGCGTCGGTGCCGTCGGTGTCCTCGGCGTCGCGGTATTCCAGGACGAGCCGCCCGCCCGGCCGCGCCTCGATGACGAGGCCGGAGACCCGCAGGCCTTCGGGCGCCCACCAGTCGCTGAGCAGCGCCGGGTCGGTCAGGTGGCTCCAGACGAGGTCGGGGCCGCCGCGCAGCGCCCGGGTGAACCGGAACACTCGCCCGTCCGCCCACCCGGTCGCGCCGGCGGCGGACCGCTCGGCGAGCACGCTGCGCACGTGACGCTCGAACAGCGAGTCGGTGCCGCTGACGAGATCCGCGGCGTCGGCGAGGCTGCCCAGCGTGACCGCCAGGTCGCGGAGGGGGGTGCTCAGCAACGCGTACATGCGGCGCTGCCCGGACCGCAGCGAGGTCACGACGCCCGCGCGCTCGAGCGTCTGCAGGTGCTTGGTGGTCTGTGGTTGCCGCGCCCCGGTGAGCTGGGCGAGGACCCCGACGGACCGGGGGCGCTCGGCCAGCAGGCTGATCAGCCGCCAGCGCGCCGGGTCCGCGAGCGCGGCGAGGAGTGCTTCCATGCAGCAAAGTATGCTCCATGGAGAATATTCCTGTCAAGGAATAACTCGGCGACTCCAGATGGGCGGCGGCATTGGGCGAGCGGATGCCCGGCGACCGTCTCCGGCGAAGGCGCGGGCAGGATTTTCTGTCGTACCCCTGTGCGAGGGTATGGGGGTGATGGTGGAGTTCGAGGCGCAGTTGTGGGCATGGGACGCCAGGCGCATGGACACCTGGGTGTTCGTGACGCTGCCGGCCGACGAGTCGGAGGACATCCGTGACCTGACCGGCTCGGTGAAGCGCGGCTTCGGGTCGCTGCGGGTGCGGGTGAGCATCGGCGGCACGACCTGGAAGACGTCGATCTTCCCGGGCAGCGGCGGCGGGCCTTACGTCCTGCCGGTCAAGGGCCCGGTTCGCAAGGCCGAGTCGTTAGCCGTCGGCGACACCACTGCAGTGACCGTGGAGCTGCTTGACGTCTGACACCCGACGTCTGGCCGCCGTTGTTCCTCTGTGGGCGACGTGCCGTTGTCCTCGTGCGGGCGATGCGAGTGGCCTTGTGCTCCGGTCGTCGCCACAGCCTTCGTTCCGTGGCTGTGGCGACGAGCGGCCCGCCTACGGCCGGTCGGTCTGCCTACGGCCGGTCGGCCCCCGCCAACGACCGGTCGGCCCCGCCAACGACCGGTCGGTCCCCTGGCGGCCGGTCGACCCGCTGGCGATCGGTCGGCTCGCCAGCGGGCGTGCGGAGCGCGGCAGCAGTCGATACTGCGCAGTCTCTCTCTGACCCACCGGCCAGCACCATCAAATCGGGACCGTTCACCGAGGACTCACGGACGGAGCGGTGGATTCGAAACCGAATCAGCGCTCAGCAAGGACCAGCTCTGCCGGACCCGGCATCGGCTACAGGTTCAGGCGGACGGCTGGTAATGCGTCACGGTGACGGCGCCGTCCAGGAGAGTGGAGGTGACGGTGCGCAGGTTGAGGCGCTGCTTCGGCTCGGCGAACAGGCGGCGGCCGCCGCCGAGGACGACCGGGTGCACCGCGACGTGGTACTCGTCGATGAGGCCGTGGTCCGTCAGGGCGGCGGCGAGCGACGCGCCGCCGGTGAGCAGGAGGTCGGCGCCGGGCTCCGCCTTGAGCGCGAGCACCTCGTCGCGCAGGTTGCCGGCGATGACGCGGCTGGTCCACGCGTCGCCCTCGAAGGTCCGGGAGAAGACGACCTTCGGTGTCGCGCGCCAGAACGGGGCGAAGGCGGTGACGTGCGGGTCGTCCGACATCGACTCCGCGGTCGGCCAGAACCCGACCATCATCTCCCACACGGGGCGTCCGAACAGCAGCGTGTCGACCCGCTGGTCGAGGACTTCGGAGTACGCCGACAGCTCCGGGCCCATGGTCGGCCAGTCGAACTCACCGTTCGGGCCGTCGATGAACCCGTCGACCGACGTGTGCACCCAGTAGATGATCTTCCGCATGTCCGGCTCCAATTCGTGCTGCTGACGCTGTCACCGGGGGGTCGAGTCGCGGCGTCCGCGCTCGACATTACCGCGATGTGACGCCCGACACAGGGAGCAACGGGCGAGCCCGCGCGGCGTCGTGCTGCGACGATGCCGGGGTGCTGATCGTTGTGTCCGGGTTGCCGGGGACGGGGAAGAGTGCCGTGGCCGCGGGGGTTGCCGCCGGGTTGGGTGCGATGCAGCTGTCCATCGACGCGGCCGAGGACGCGATGCTCGGCGCCGGGCTGGCCGCGGGGTGGGAGACGGGCGTCGCGGCGTACGAGGTGACCAGGGCGTTCGCCGAGCAGAACCTGGCGCTGGGCCGGACCGTCGTGGTCGACGCCGTCAACGACAGCGAGCCCGCCCGGCAGACGTGGCGCGGCGGCGCGGGCCGGTGCGGGGCTGCGGTTCGTGGTGCTCACGTGCTCGGACCGGCAGGAGCACCGCCGCCGTCTGGAGGGCCGGCGGCGGGGACTGCGGCACCTGCCGGAGCCGACATGGGCACACGTCGAGGCCATCGCGTACGCGCCGTGGACGGATCCGCACCTCGTGGTCGACACCGTCGCGCCGTTGGACACGGTGGTCGAGGCGGTGCTGGGCTTCAGTCGAGGATGACGAACTGGTAGCCGCGGGCCTGCAGGGCGGGGATGACGGTCTCCAAGGCGGCGCAGGTCTGGGCGCGGTCGCCGCCGCCGTCGTGGCAGAGCAGGATCTGGCCGGGGCGGGCGGCGAGGAGGTGGTCGGTGATGGAACGGGTGCCGGGCTGGGTCCAGTCGCGCGGGTCGTTGGTCCAGTTGATGGGCAGCATCCGAGCCTGCGCCGCGGCGGCGAGGACGGTGGGGGAGACGGCACCGCCGGGGGCGCGGAAGATGGTCGGCAGCTTGCCGGTGGTCGAGTAGATCTTGTCCTGCGCGCGGTCGATCTCCTGCTGTACGCGGCCCGGGTCGAACTGGGCGAGCTTCGCCGGGTGGCTCCACGTGTGGTTGGCGACGTGGTGGCCGGCGGCGACGAGGTCCTTGGCGACCGTCTCGTGACCGAGGACCTGGTTGCCGATGAGGCAGAAGAGGGCCGGCACGTGGTAGCGGTCCAGCAGGCGGAGCACCTTCGGCGTCCACCTGGGGTGCGGGCCGTCGTCGATGGTCAGGGCCACCGCGTTCGCCGGGAAGGGCGGGCCGGGCACCAGCTTGCGGTACTCCTCCAGCGTGAACACCGGCCGGTCGAGTGGCGGCATGGGCGGCAGCGAAGGCGACGGTGCCGGGGGCGATGTGGGCGCGGCCGCCTGCGGGACGGGCAAGGGACCGCGGTGCGGAGCCGGAGGGAGCGGCGGACCCGCCGAGCCGCCCGCGACGAGGGCCGTGCCGGTCGCGGCGAGCCCGGCGCCGAGCAGGCGTCTGCGGGACAGTCCGGTCACAGCAGTCACCTCCGCGTGCATGATCACGTCGCTCCGACGCACTGTTCTTGACGCGATCGGCCCGCACAGGGTTGCACACTCCGGAGGGCGAGAGGTGTCAGTGGCCGGTGTCGAGGGTGTAGCGGCGCTGGAGCAGCACGGCCACGGTCATGAGGGCGGCCGGGACGAGGGCGAATCCGTAGCGGACCGCGGTGAGGGCCGCCGGCGTCTGGGTGACGTGCTCGCCGGCGGCGCTGGCCGCGAAGCCGCCGAGGGCGAGGCAGGCCGCGTACACGTAGGGCCCCAGCGCGCCGCCGGTCGCCTCCGCCGCGGTCCAGACGCCGGTGTAGCCGCCCGCACGGATGGTGCCGTCGGGCCCGGAGGCGGCGATGACGTCGGGCAGCATCGAGAAGGGCAGCAGCTGCATGGCGGCGAACGCGACGCCCAGGACCGCGACCGCCGCGACGATCAGGGGCAGGCCGCCGGCGGCGCCGAGGGCGAGCACGAGGGAGCCGGCGACGAACGCCACCTGGGCGACGAGCAGGCCACGCTGCTTGCCGATCCGGCGGGCCACGGCCACCCAGACGGGCGTGGCGAGGATCGCCGGGGCGACGAACGCGGCGACCAGGACGGTGGTGAGCTTGGGGCGGCCCAGCTCGTACTCCGCGAAGTAGGGCACGGCGGCGAGGACCAGGTGCGTCGTGGTCGACATCGCCAGATATGACGCGACCAGGGTGCGGAACTGCCGGTCCCGCAGCGAGGCGAGCAGCCCGTGCCGCGCGCCCGCGGCAGCCCGTACAGGAGCGGCAACCGCCGACGGTCCGTGCTGCGCTTCAGGAGCGGCGGCTTGTACGGGAGCGGCGATGGTCGACGGTCCGTGCTGCGCTTCAGGAGCGGCGGTCTGTACGGCAGCGGCAACCGCCGACGGTCCGTGCTGCGCTTCAGGAGCGGCAACCTGTACGGGATCGGCGACCGCTGACGGACCGCGCTGCGCACCGGGAGCGGCGACCGTCAGGCGCCGGACGCCGAGGATGCCGACCAGCATCGCGGCGAGCATGGCGATGCCCAGCAGCAGGCCCATCCAGGCGTACCCGAGCAGGTCGGCGAGCAGTGGCGCGGCCACGCCGCTGAGCAGGATGCCGACGGTGAGGACCACCATGCGGAAGCCCATCAGGCGGGTGCGCTCGTGGTAGCCGATGCTCAGATCCGCGGGAGTGGCAAGGTAGGGGACCTGGTACGCGGCGAAGAGGAGGTTGCCGGCGATGAACGCGACCGCGACCCACAGCCCCGCCGGAGCGCCGCGCAGGCCGGGGACCGCGAACAGCGCGGCGAACGCGACGGCGAGCGCCGTGCCGGCCAGCATGAGCCGGCGCCGGTGGCCGCGGCGGGCCAGGTCGGCGTCGGAGAGCCGGCCGACCCACGGGTGCAGGAGGACGTCGAGGATCTTGGGTGCGAGCAGGACGAACCCCGCGAGCAGCGGCGCGACGGCGAGGATGTCGGTGAGGAAGTACAGCAGGAGCAGGCCGGGCACGGTGACCCACACGCCCATGCCGACGGAGCCGGTCGCGAACGTGATGAGACCGCGTAGCGGCAGTCGGACGTTCGACATGAACCACGCTCCCGTAATCCAACGTGCGATGGATAATAGGCGACGATGGACGATCTGAACAGCACGCGCCGGCGCCCCGGGCGGCCCCGCGCGACGGACAGTGCAGACACCCGTGAGGTGATCCTGCGGGCAGCGACCGGGCTGTTCGCGCGCCACGGGTTCGACGCGGTGAGCGTCCGGGCCGTGGCGGAGGCGGCGGGCGTCGACGTCGCCACGGTCCACCACCACGCCGGCAGCAAGGCCGCGCTCTACCAGGCGTGCTTCGCGGCGGTCTTCGAGGCCGAGCGGAGCGCCCTGGAGCCGGTCATCAAGGCGGCCTACGACATGGAGGGGCTGCACCGCGTCCTCGACGCGTTCGTCGACTTCCTCCAGGAACGGCCCGAGACCACCGGCCTGTGGCTGCGCCGGTGGCTGGACCCCGACCGGCACGCGGGCGTGGACGAGCGGTACTCGACGCCACTGTACGAGCAGGTGCAGGCGGTCCTGGCCGCCGCGCATCGCGCCGGGGTGCTGTACGAGCCGCAGCCGCACCTCGCGGTGCGCAGCCTCATCTGGGCCGTGCACGCCCACACGGTCACGGCGCTGCACGGCGAGGTGACCGAGGACTCCCGGTTCGCGCTGCGGGCGTTCGTGCACCGCTGGCTGGACCGCATGTACGGGCGGCCTTGACGCCCTCGCCAACTTGGCCGGGCGGTCTTGGCGCCTCCCGCTTCCGGCGTTGACGCCCTCGCCGGCATGCGCGGACGGTTATGGTGCACCGCCAACCTGGTCGGGTGGCCTCGGTGCCCTCGTCAGCATGTGCGGGCGCTCCTGGCGCCTCCGCCGACCTGGCTGGGCGGTGCTGGTGTCGCTGCCGACGTGCATGGGTGGCCGTGACGTCCCGCCGTGACGCCCTCGCCAGCATGGCCGGGCCGCCTTGGCGTTTCCGCTTGGCGCCTTCGCCGACCTGGTCGGGCGGTGCTGGTGTTACCCGCCGACATGCATGGGCGGCCTTGACGCTCCTGCCTTGGCGCCTCCGCCGATCTGGTTGGGGCGGCGCTGGCGTTGCTGCCGACGTGCATGGGTGGCCGTGACGTCCCGCCGTGACGCCCTCGCCGACATGTTACCCGCCGACATGCATGGGCGGCCTTGACGTCCCCGCTTTGGCGCCGCGGCCGATCTGGTTGGGGCGGTGCTGGCGTTGCTGCCGACGTGCATGGGTGGCCGTGACGTCCCGCCGTGACGCCCTCGCCAACATGGCCGGGCGGCCTTGGCGTTCCCGCTTGGCGCCTTCGCCGGCCTGGTCGGGCGGTCCTGGTGTCGCCGCCGACGTGCATGGGTGGCCTTGACGCTTCCGACCTCACGCCCTCGCCAGCATGGGCAGGCGGCCTTGACGACCCCGCCAGCGGGCGCGCAGAATCCAACGCGTGTTGGAATACCGGGTGGTGGTCATCGGTGGCGGGCCGGCCGGGCTCGCCACGCTCAAGGCCCTCGGCGACGCGCGCGTGCCGGCGATCTGCTTCGACGCCGGTGACCGGCCCGGTGGGCTGTGGGTGCTCGGCGGCCCGCACTCGTCGGCGTACCGGACGCTGCACCTCAACACCAGCCGCACCCGCACCGAGTTCGCCGACTTCCCGATGCCGGCCGGCTGGCCCGACTACCCCGGGCACGCAAGCGTCGCGGAGTACCTCGCCGACTACACCCGCACGTTCAGTCTCGGCGAACGGATCCGCCACCGGCACGTCGTGACCCGCGTACACCGGACACCGCACGGAACCTGGGAAGTCACGGCGGAAGGTCCACAAGGGACGGTCGAGGTGACGGCCGGGGCGGTCGTCGTCGCCAGCGGGCACAACACGGTGCCCCGGCTGCCCGACCCGCCGCACCCGGGCGAACTCACCGCCACCCAGCTGCACAGCCACGACTACCGCGGCCCCGAGCAGCTGCAGGGCCGCCGGGTCCTCGTCGTCGGCGGCGGCAACTCCGCGATGGACATCGCCGTCGACGCGTCGCACGTCGCCGCGCGCACGCTGCTGTCGGTGCGCCGCGGCGTCTGGATCGTGCCGAAGTACCTGTTCGGCCGCCCGTCCGACACGCTCAACGGCGCGCTCGCCAAGCGGCTCCCGTGGCGGGCGCGGCAGCGCATCAGCCAGGCGATGCTGCGACTCGCCGTCGGGCCGCCGCAGCGGTACGGCCTGCCCGCCCCCACCCACGGCTTCCTGCAGGACCATCCCACGCTGTCCGACGCCCTCCTGCCGCGCATCACCCACGGCGAGATCGAGGTGCGCCCGGCGATCGCCCGCTTCGACGGCGACGACGTGATTTTTTCCAACGACTGCAGGGATTCCGTCGATGTCGTCGTCTGGTGTACCGGGTACCGCGCCGACGTGCCGTTCCTCGATGCGGGGCTGCTCGGCGAGGGCGCGGACCGGCTGCCGCTCTATCGGCACGTGTTCCACCTCGACGCGCCGGGTCTCATGTTCGTCGGGCTGATGCAGTCGACGGGCGCCGCGCTGCCGGTCGTGGAGGCCCAGGCCAGGCTGGTCGCGGGGCACCTCGCGGGCACCTACGCCCTGCCACCGCTCGCCGCGCAGCGCCAGGACTGCGCCGCCGAGCTGCGCGCGGCGCGGGACAGGTGGGGCGAGCGCCGCCCGGCGATGCGGATCGACTTCGACGCCTACCTCGACCTCGCCGCCCGCGAACTGACCGCCGGCCGCAAACGCGCAGTGGCTGGCGGCAATGGAGCCGGCGCGTGAGCGCGCTGCGCGGGCGGCGGGTCGTCGTCACGGGCGCCAGCGGCACGTTCGGAAAGCTGCTCGGCGAACGGTTCACCGAGGCGGGCGCGTCCGTCGTCGGCATCGACCTCGTCGCCGTCGACGGGCCGGTGCCCGTCATCGCCTGCGACCTGACCTCCGCCACCGCGGTCCCCGCCGCCGTCGCCGCGGCCGTCGACCGGCTCGGCGGCCTCGACCTGCTCGTCAACAACGCCGGCGTCGGCGGTCCCGCACCCGCCGAGCTGCCGCCGGACGAGGTCGTCGCACGGCAGCTGGACGTCAACCTCCTCGCCGCGTGGCGCACCACCGCCGCCGCCATGCCGGCCCTCGAAGCGGCCCGCGGCAGGGTGGTGTTCGTCGCCAGCAGGATGGCCGTGCTGCCGTTGCCGCTCGCGGCCGCGTACGGCGTCAGCAAACGGGCCCTCGTCGCGTACGCCGACGCGCTGCGCCTCGAGGTCGGCACCCATGTCGGGGTCAGCGTCGTCTACCCGAGCATGGTCGCCTCCCCGATCCACGACACGACCGTCGCCGCCGGCCTGTCCCTGCAGGGCGTGTCCAGGCTGGAGCCGGCCGACGGCGTCGTGACCGCGATCGTGCGCGCCGCCACCGCCCGCAAGGCGCCCCGCGCGGTCGCCACCACCCGCCGCGGCCGCCTCGAGATGGCCGTCGCCCGCCACTTCCCGTCCGTGGCGGACGCCATGGTCCGTCGTACCGTCGCCGCCAGACTCGCCGCGGGCGCCTTCGCCGACGCTCCCCTCGCCGCCGGTATGGTCCGCCGCTTTCTGTCATGATCACGACTGAGAGCGGCGCGCCCGGACTGCGCTGACGACGATCGCGCGCATGAGCTCGTTCACAACGCCTCGCGCACCTATAGCCCCGCTCAGCCGTATCCGTGTCCGCGCGGCCCTCGCGGTCATCGCCGTGTCCGCCGTCCTCATCGTCGGCTCCGCCGTGGCCGCCTGGAACCCGTGGAATTTCGTGCGGCTCGGCTTCGGAGGGTACTGGTTCGCCGCTGCCGTCACGCTGACGCCGCTCGCCGGCGGGGTCGTCGCCGTGCTGCTCATCCGCAACAAGGCCGCCGCGATCACGATCGGGGTTGTCAGCGCCGTGCTGACCCTGATCGTCGCGGTCGGCAGCTCCTTTCTCGCCCTGTTGACCGACCCGGAGTGGGACCGCACCGTGCTCGCCGTCTCGCCGAGCGGCAGGTTCCAGGTCGTCAGCCTGAAGCAAGACAGTCTCACCTCGCGCTGGAAGCTCGTGGTGAGCCGCCCAGACGGCATCCTGACCCGCGAGTCCACCCGCCCCGTCGTGTGCATCGAGGCCGGCTTCGGCGACTTCCCGAACATCAGGGTGGAGTCCGCCCGGTTCGTCGCCGAGCACGAGGTCGAGGTCACCCTCCAGGACAAGAAGACCTGGCGGACCCAGTTCGACCCCGACGACCTGGAGCCCGCACAGACCCTCGAGGACGGCTGCTCACGCTGACACCGCTGGTCCGGCCGCCTCGAGCGCCGGACCGGCGCACCGCGGCGTCAGTGCAGGGACGTCTTCAGGACGATCAGCACGACGCCGAAGCTGCCGGCGACGGCCGCAGACACCACCCGCTCGCCCCGGCTCAGGCGCCCGTGCCGGCCGACCTCCCAGCCCGCTAGGCACAGCAGCAGCGTGGAGCAGACCAGTGCGGTGACCACGGACCGCAGCTGCGAGTGGCCCGCCAGGTCGGCCGCGACGAGCACCGCCACCGGCAGCACCGAGGCGGTCACGATCTCCCAGCCGCTCGCCAGCTGCCGGCGGACCGCCGTCCAGGCCGGGCGGTGCCCCTCGTGGATCCGCTCGGCGACCAGCCGCGCGTAGCGCTCCGCGCTCCAGTACACGAGCAGCGTCACGACGACCGCGACGGCGGTGGCGGCCGCGGTGTGGGCGTGCGACGCGGCCATCACGGCGGCGCTGACGATGACGCCGTAGATCCCGGCCGCAGTGCTCTCCTCGTCCGCCCGCGCCATCCGCACGCCCTAACGATCTTCGGCGGCTCCGGCCGGCGCCTCCTTCCGGCCGGGTGAAGGCTCGTCGAGGATCGCGGCCAGGTTCGCCGCGGCCATCGTGTCCCGCGGCCGCAGCGCCAGCAGCGCCCTGAGCCGGTGCTCGGCCTCCGCACGCCATGCGGGGTCCTGCGCGTCGAGGTCTTCCGCCTCGTCGTCTCCGATGTCCTCGCCGGTGTAGCAGACGAAGTCGTCGGTCGTGGACCCGTCCAGGACCAGCAGCGCCATCCCGTTCGCGGCGGCCGCGTGCGCCGGGTCGGCGTCCAGCGCCCGGCCGAACAGCTCGAACGCCTCGGCCCTGCGCCCCCACAGGCTGCGAAGCCAGGCCGGTCGGGCGTCGCCCCCGTCGTACAGTGGCGAAAATTCCAACACGGTGCGGTGTTGCCGCAGCAACAGCCCGCCGAGCAGCGTCGCGGTCACCGGGTCGGCGGGATCGGCCTCCAGCGCGCGCCGCAGCCACCGCTCCGCCTCGGGCACGTCGTCGGGTGTCTCGAGCGACGACGCCCCTTCCAGCACGCACAGCCGGTGCCCGAGCTCCCGCATCGCCCCGGCATCACCGGCCTCCGCCGCCTGCCGCAGTCCGTCGAGGTCCACGGCGCTACCGTACTGGCCATGTACAGCTGGTACGTCGTCCGCCGCACCTCGATGGTGAACAACAACGACACGGCCACCGACTGGTTCGTCCTCAGCGACCACGCCGACCTGCTGCGCGTCCTGGGCACCCTCGACGTCAACCCGAGCTGGACCGATTCGTGCACGCTGCAGGTGTACCGCGACAGCCGGCCCGACGTCAGCATCGACCTGCTCGCCACGGTCTCCGACGACGAGGACGACTTCTGCCCGCCGGACCTCACCGGAATCGCGATCCCCGCCCTCGACGGCACCCCGCTCCCGCCAGGCCACCCCGTCATCCTCGACGGCACCCCGCTGCACTACGGCAGCAGCACCTTCTACAACTGACCTCGGCGCGGGGAAGTCACAACCGGCAAATCCAACAACCGCTGCCTTTGTACCGGATGACGTCCCCGTCCGGCCGGCCGACGCAGACCGCGTCGCCGTCCACCCACACCCGCTCGCCCTTGCGGATGAAGACGGGTCGCGGGAGCTCGACGGCCCAGCCGCCGGCGTCGGCCCTGTCCACGAGCGTCGACCGGTCCACCGGAGCCGGCGCCGTCCGGATCGGCGCCAGCGCCCCGCGGCCGCTGCCGAGGTCCATGCGACGAGACATCCACTCGGCCGGGTCCTCTACGACGTCCAGGCTCGGGCCGGCGACGTCCTCGGGCAACGACGCGGTGATCGGGCACCGTCGTCGCATCGAACGGCCGCAGCAGCGGGAACATCGTGGGGCGTCAGGCGGTCGCGAGGGCGTCGATCTCCACGCGGAACTCGGGGTGCACCAGGGCGGTCACCTGGACCAGCGAGCTCGCGGGCGGGGCGGCCGGGTCGAGGAACTCGTCGCGGACCGTGCGGAACGCCGGCAGGTCGGCGAGGTCGGTGAGGTAGACGGTCAGCTTGACAACCCGGTCCAGGCCGGAGCCGGCGGCGGCCAGGGCCGCGGCGAGGTTGGTGAACACCTGGCGGATCTGGGCCTCCGGGTCGCCGGCGCCGACGAGATGGCCGGCGGAATCCATCGGCACCTGGCCGGAGACGGCGACGAGGGCACCGGAGAAGCGGACCGCGTGGCTGTAACCGTTGACCGGGGGCAGCCCGTCCGGGCGGATGAAGTGTTCCACGCCGCCCCATCCTAGGCCGGGACCGTGGTGAGCAGGCGCAGGACCTGGACGGACTGGTGGGGGATCGCCGCTGGTCGAGGGTGCTGTTGACGGGGAAGGTCTCGTGCTCGACGCCCATCCGGTGCACCCCCGACGGCCCACCCGACGGCACCGTCCCTGCCGGCTCTGGCCGCCCGCGCCTGCCGCTGGCATGCCGAGCGGCACCCGTCGGGCGCACCCTCCAACCGACGCCGACCAGGACATCGCCCGCCTCGCCGGGCTCGTGCGATCGGTGTGAGCGGCGTACACCACCCGGACCCGGCGAAAGGCGGGTAGCGTCGCCGACGTGCGGGGACCCTATGTGGCGGTGATCGGGGCGGGGCGGGCGACCGGGGAGCAGGAGCGCGCCGCCGAGCGGGTCGGTGCGCTGCTCGCCGAGGCGGGCGCGGTCGTCGTCTCCGGCGGCCTGGGCGGGGTCATGCGGGCGTCGTGCCGGGGCGCGTACGAGCGGGGCGGCCTCACCGTCGGCCTCCTCCCCGGCGCGGAGCGGGCGGAAGGCAACCCGTTCCTGACCGTCGCCCTGCCGACCGGCATGGGGGAGTTGCGCAACGGGCTCGTCGCGAGGACCGCCGACGGGCTGGTCGCGGTCGGCGGCGGATGGGGGACGCTGAGTGAGATCGGCTTCGCGATGCGCCTCGGGCGGCCGCTCGTCGCCGTCGGCAGCTGGGCGGTCACCGCTCCCGACGGCGGCCCGACGTACCCGGTGATGGACAGCCCCGACGACGCCGTCGCCTGGCTGCTCCGCGAGATCGCCCGCCTGCCGGCGAAGTAGACGCCGCGCGAGTTCGCCGCCTGCCGGCGAAGCTGCCGCCGCGGGAGATCGCCCGCCCGCCGGCGAAGCTGCCGCCGCGGGAGATCGCCCGCCCGCCGGCGAACCTGCCGCCGCGGGAGATCGCCCGCCGACCGGCGAACCTGCCGCCGCGGGAGATCGGCCGCCAATCAGCGCGAAGTGACCGCCGCGCGAGATCCGCCGGCCACCAGCGCGGGCGGTCAGCCGCCCAGCGGCGGAATCGTCGCTGCCGGAGACCGGCCGCCCAGAGACGGAATGGCCGCGAAGTGCCCCTTGCCCGCCCTCGCCGTCGTGGATCTGCACCCGGTGGTGTGCCGTGCGCCGTGCCTCGTCACCTGTGCGCTGTGCTGGGCGTGCGTTGTCTGCCGGGGAGTCGAACCCCCGCGCCTGCCCGCGGCGCGCCAGAAGAGGGAGCCGAATTGCCCGTCGGCTCTCGGGTTGTGCACGCCTCCACGACGGCTACCTGCTTCGCGTCCCATCCGGTCAGTCCAGGAGGTCGGCCTCCCAGTTCGTGCGCTGCACGGCGGTGTCGACCTCGCGCAGCTGCCGCGCCAGGTCGTCGGCCTCGGCGCGCAGCTCGGCGACGGGCAGCGCGGACAGCATCTTCAGCTCCGAGCGCAGCTGCCGGTAGCCACGCTGCCCCTCACCCGCGGCGGCGCTCGCGGCGGCCGTCACCACGCTGTGCCGCAGGCGCAGCACGTCCCGGCGGGCGAGGGCGTCGGTGAGCGTGCCGTCGCCGAGCGGCGTGGCGGCGTTGGTGCGGTTGATCCGGCGGATCAGCGACTCGAGCTCGTCGAGGACGGCGCCCGCCTCGGCGAGCAGCGCGGCCGCGTCCTCGGCGGGCGTCTCGCCCTCCTGAAACCGGGCGCTGCCCGTGATGCGGGCGCGCAGCTGTTCGACCCGGCGCGCCGCGTCGGCGCGCAGCGCAAGCGCTTCAGCAAGCTTCACGCCCGCCAGTCTCCGCCACGGCGATCACGCCCGCACGCCGTTTTCGGGTGACCGGCCCGACTTGAGCGCGGCGGCGGTCTCCACGGCGCGGCGGGCCTGGTGCCGGGCCGCCCGCAGGACGACGTCACCGGGCGGGCCGTCGCCGGTCACGTGCGAGGTGCCGTACGGGTTGCCCGCCGTGAACTGGATCGGATCCGTGTAGCCGGGCGGCACGATGATGCCACCCCAGTGGTAGAACACGTTGGCGAGCGCGAGGAGGGTCGACTCCTGGCCGCCGTGCGCGGTGTTCGACGCGGTGAACGCCGTGTACACCTTCCCGGCGAGCCCGCCGCGGAACCACAGCGGCCCGGTGCTGTCGATGAACGCCTTCAGCTGCGCCGACACGTTGCCGAAGCGGGTCGGCGTGCCGAAGAGCACCACGTCGGCCCAGTCCAGGTCGTCCAGGGTCGCCCCGGCCACGTCCGCACTCGCCGAAACGTGCGCGGCCCACGCCGGATTCCCTCCGATGATGGATTCCGGCACGGTCTCCGCGACCTTTCGGAGCCGAACGGTTGCGCCGGCCTTCTCCGCTCCCTCCGCGACGGCCGCCGCCAGGGCGTGCACGGTGCCGGTCGCGCTGTAGTAGACGACGGCGGCGTTCACAGGCTGCATGTCGTTGCTCCCTTGTCGTTGGCTGCTCATGTACGACGAAGCCGGCGGCCGGCATGTGAGCCTCACAATCCGCGGCGCTGTCTCGTCGACACTGGAGGCGAACGGGAGGGGAGCACATGGAACCGGTCATGACCGAGGGGCGCAGGCTGACGGACCTCGCGTACCGCCTGCTGGGATCACTCGCGGACGCCGAGGACGTCGTCCAGGAGACCTACGCCCGCTGGTACACCTTGAGCGAACCCCAACAGGAAGCCATCAAGAACCCGGCGGCGTGGCTCACGACCGTCGCCGGACGGATCTGCCTGGACCTGCTCGGGTCGGCGCGGGCGCGGCGCGAGCGCTACGTCGGGGAGTGGATTCCCGAGCCGCTGCCCGGCCGTCCACAGTGGATCGGCGGGCGGCCCGACGGCGCCGCGCCCGACCCGGCCGATCGGGTCACCCTCGACGAGTCGGTCAGCATGGCGTTCCTCGTGGTGCTGGAGGCGATGACGCCCGCGGAGCGGGTCGCGTTCGTGCTGCACGACGTGTTCCAGTACCCGTTCGGTGAGGTCGCCGGGATCGTCGGCCGCAGCCCGGCGGCGTGCCGGCAGCTCGCGTCGTCCGCCCGCCGGCGCATCCGCGAGCACCGTGCGGCCGCACCGCCGGCGGGCGACCGCACCGGCGTGGTGAGGGCGTTCCGCCGGGCGTGGGAGGCCGCGGACGTCGACGCGCTCATCGGCCTGCTCGACCCGGCGGTCACCGCGACCGGCGACGGTGGCGGCCTCGTCAACGCCGCGCCGCACCCCGTCGTCGGCGCGGCGGAGGTGGCCCGGTTCTTCGCCGCCCGCACCGGTGCTCGCCTCGTCGAACGGACCGTCAACGGCCAGCCCGGCCTGGTCGCCGAGGTCGACGGCGCGGTCGTGTCGGTGCTGGCCTTCGACGTGACGGGGGACCGGATCCGGCACATCTGGGCGGTGCTCAACCCCGCCAAGCTCCGGCCCTGGACGGCGTGACCGGCGACGCCGCGCAAGGACCTCCGGGGTGCTCCGGACCCGGCGCTGCGCGACACCCGCCGGTGGTTGCCGTGGACGACCTGAGCTCCGTGGAGCATGTACGCCGGGCGTTCACGGGCCCGCCAACTTCCGCCCGGCCTCGCGCCGCCTGACGTTGGCAACGTGCCCGTCATGTCCATGTCTCGATGGTCGGCCGGCGCGATCGCTGCCGGCCTTCTCCTTCCACTGGCGGTGGCCACGCCCGCGGCGGCGCACCGCAAGGCGTCCTTCGACATCCAGGCCCACCGCGGCGGGCTCGGCCTGCGCAGCGAGAGCACGCTGAGCTCGTTCGGCAACGCGCTGCGGCTCGGCGTCACCACCCTTGAACTCGACATCCAGATCACCGCCGACGGCCAGGCCGTCGTCACCCACGACCGTCGCGTCAGCGGCGCCAAGTGCCTCGACACCGCGCCCGTCTCTGCGGGCGATCCCGCGTTCCCGTACGTCGGCAAATTCATCAAGGACCTGACCCTCGCGCAGGTCCGCACGCTCGACTGCGGTAGCAAGGGCCTTCCCGAGCACCCGGGCCAGCTGCTCACCCCAGGCTCGCGGATGCCGCTGCTGCACGAGGTGTTCGACCTCGTCGCCCGCTACGGCAACGACGACGTCAAGTTCAACCTCGAGACGAAGGTCGAGGCCGGCGCGCCGCAGGAGACCGCGCCGCGCGAGCAGTTCGTCCAGGTCGCCGCGCGCGAGATCCGCGCCGCCGGGCTGCTGAGCCGGGTCACGATCCAGAGCTTCGACTGGGGCGCGCTGCGCCGCTTCCGTGAGGTCGAGCCGCGCCTCGCGCTCGTCGCCCTGACCAACCGCGACTTCCTGCAGACCGGCCAGCCGGGCGCCTCGCCGTGGCTGGGCGGCCTCGACATCGACGACTTCGGCGGCGACCCCATCGCGGCCGTGAAATCCATCGGCGTGACGAGTTTCTCGCCGGTGCACGGCTTCCCGCAGAACGGCAAGGTCACCGACCCCGGCTACCAGCCGTACGTCACGGCGGCGATGGTGCGCCACGCGCACGCCAACGGCATCAAGGTGATCCCGTGGACCGTCGACGACCCGGCCACGATGCACAAGCTCATCGACGACGGCGTCGACGGCATCATCACCGACTACCCGGACCGCCTGCGGACCGTCGCCGCGCAGCGCGGCTTCACGCTGCCGCGCGGTACCAAGTCACCCTTCGACATCCAGGCGCACCGCGGCGGCAAGGCGACCCGGCCGGAGAACACCCTGGCCGGGTTCCGCAACTCGCTGGGCAACCCCGACATCTCCACCCTGGAGCTCGACACCGGCGTCACGAAGGACGGCGTGCTCGTCGTCAGCCACGACCGCGCCTTGAACGGCTCCCACTGCCGCGACACCGCGCCGGTCCGTCCGGGTGACCCGCTGTACCCGTACATCGGCAAGTCGATCCACGACCTCACCCTTGCCCAGGTGAAGACGGTCGACTGCGGCAACGCCTCGGCACCCGGCGAGCGCATCCCGACGCTCGACGAGCTCTTCGCCGTCGTCAAGTCCAGCGGCCGTGCCGACATCCGCCTCAACATCGAGACGAAGATCAGCCCGACCGTCGCCGACACCGAGCCGTACTGGATCTTCACGATCCGCCTCGTCACCGCGATCTCGAAGGCCGGCCTGGACCGCCGCGTCACCATCCAGTCCTTCGACTGGCGGACCATCCAGCTGTCGCGCGCGCTGAACCCGAGGATCGAGACCGTCGCGCTGGTCTGGCAGTACGGGCCCGCCGAGTGCGCCACCCTCGCCGACGAGTGCTCGCTGCAGGCCGTCTACGGCAACCCGTCGGTGAAGAGCCCGTGGACCGGCACGCTCGACTGGTGGAAGTACCGCGACCTGGGCAAACTGGTGAAGGCGATCGGCGCGTCGACCGTCTCCGCCAACTGGCAGGTCCACGACCCGGCCCAGGGCACCGTCGTGTCCGACGACTGGTACCTGCGGCAGAACCCGGCCTACTTCCACGGCCCGGCCGTCGACGTCCTGCACCGCCGGGACGGGCTGAAGGTCGTGCCGTACACCATCGACGACGAGCAGACGATGAACCGCGCCATCGCCCTCGGCGTCGACGGGATCATCTCCGACGACCCCGAGAAGCTGATCACCGTGGCCCGCCGGGCCGGCCTGCGCTGACGATTCCTGTCGCCGCACCCGTCGTCGGTACCACCGGCGGCGGGTGCACCTTTTCGGCCTCCCGGCGATCCGCGCCGCGCCGGCTCTTCCGCGCCGGCTCTTCCGCGCCGGCTCTTCCGCGCCGGCTCTTCCGCGCCGGCTCTTCCGCGCCGGCTCTTCCGCGCCGGCCGCCGTTCCGGCGCGGTTGCCTGGCGCATGTCGCGTCGTGCGCGATCGCGCTGCTGGAGCAGCGGTTATTGACAACAAGCTTTTCAGTAGCCCAGGATGCTGAGAGCGCTCTCACGTCCGCCAACGTGGGCGTTCCGCCAACCGCACCATCTCCGCTCCTGCTCGAGAAGGGCAACCCTCACCGTGGAGATCCAACAAGAACGCACACCCCGCAGGCTCCGCGGCCGCACCGCGCTGCTCGCCGCCGCCGGCGCGGTCGTGGTGGCCGCCGCATCGATCGCGGCGCTGCCCGACGCCGGCGCGTCGGTGCCGCCCACCCCGTCCGGCTGGACCCAGATCTTCGCCGACGACTTCAACGGCGCCGCGAACACCGGTGTCAACACCGGCAACTGGCTCTACGACCTCGGCCACGGGTACCCCGGCGGCGCGGGCAACTGGGGCACCGGCGAGATCGAGAACATGACGAACAGCACCCAGAACGTCTACCTCGACGGTGCCGGCAACCTCGCCATCAGGCCGCTCCGCGACGGGGCCGGCAACTGGACCAGCGGCCGCATCGAAACGCAGCGCACCAACATCGCCGCACCGGCAGGCGGCAAGCTGCGGGTCGAGGCACGCATCGCGCAGCCCAACGTCAACACCGCCAACGGCGCCGGCTACTGGCCCGCGTTCTGGATGCTGGGCGCGGCGGCGCGCGGCACCGGCGCGACCGGCTGGCCCGGCATCGGCGAGATCGACATCCTGGAGAACATCAACGGCCGGCCCTCCGTCTTCGGTGCCCTGCACTGCGGCACCAACCCCGGCGGCCCGTGCAACGAGACCACCGGCATCGGCAGCGGCGAGCGCCCCTGCGGCGGCTGCAACGGCGGCTACCACACGTACGCCATCGAGCAGGACCGCAGCACGTCGCCGGAGCAGATCCGCTGGTACCTGGACGGCAACAACTTCTTCACCATCAACGCCAACCAGGTCGACGCGACCACCTGGAACAACGCGACCCACCACGGCTTCTTCATCATCCTCAACGTGGCGATCGGCGGCGGCTTCCCGGCCGCGTTCGGCGGCGGCCCCTACGCCTCCACCGTGTCCGGCGCGCCGATGATGGTCGACTACGTCGCCGCGTACACGGCCGGTGGCGGTGGCGGCGGCACCACGCCGCCCCCGACCGGCGGCAAGGCCGTGAAGGGCCCCGGCGGCCTCTGCCTGGACGTCCGCTCCTCCAACAGCGCCAACGGCACCCCCGTCCAGCTCTGGGGCTGCAACGGCACCGGCGCGCAGCAGTGGACGTACGTCGAGGCGGGCAGCACCCTCCGCGCGTTCGGCAAGTGCCTCGACATCCCGGGCGGCTCCACCGCCAACGGTGCCAAGCTGCAGATCTGGGACTGCAACAGCACCGCGGCCCAGGTCTTCATCCACCGCGCCGACAACACCTACTACAACCCGCAGTCCAACAAGTGCCTCGACGACCCGAACGGCTCGACGACCCAGGGCATCCAGATGCAGATCTGGGACTGCAACGGTAGCGGCGCCCAGAAGTTCAGCCTGCCGCAGTAACACTCGTACAGCGACACCCCTTGGGCCGGCCCTGTGACAGGCGCCGGCCCAAGGCCCGTCTTCAAACACCCCACGACGACGCCTCACCTCCGACCCGCCTCACGTTGACTCATCACAGCCCCCTGAGGCGGCATGCCGCACCACTCCGACCGTCCGAACCCGCGCTCTCCTGCAACCGATCAGGTCGCCAGAGTCCCAACCAGCGCACCAGCCACCACCATGCAGCTGTTCCCGGACCCCGGACCATTCGTCACCAGCATCACGACGACCTCGCGCAAACTTGAGCCACCGCGGCCAGCTCCATCACCGCGAGCCCTCCTCGACGCTGCGCCCCCTCCGCAGGCATCACCGCGAGCCCATCCCGAACCTTCCGGCATCACCCGACGGTGGCCTGCCCACCGCACTGCCCTCGGTGCCGCGCCGCCTCAGCTAGGGCGATCCCGCGCCAAGCGTGCCCCGCAGTAGCAGCCTCGGTGCCACGAGCCGGACCCTCCGGCCACGGCAGTCCCCGCCCGGCCGCCCCCTCCTGACAGCGAGCCCGGTTGGCGCCGACACCGACACGCGAGGTCGCCGCGATTGCCTGGCCCCGATGCCCACGGTCGTCAGGGCGCGGATGGGAAATCGACGGTGACGTGGAGACCTCCTTCCGGCCCGGGGCACGCGGCGAGCGGAGCGTGATGCGCGTCTGCGATGGCGGCGACGATGGCCAGCCCGAGCCCGTGGCCATCCGTGTGTTCGGTGCGGTCGGTGCCGTGGCGCTGAAACGGCTGGAACAGTCGCCTGATCTCCGCAGCGGGGATCGGCGGTCCGGTGTTGCCGACGGTGAGTCGTCCCGTGGGCGCCGTGGTGATCTCGACGGCCCCGGCCGGGACGTTGTGCCGCAGCGCGTTGCCGACCAGGTTCGTCACAAGGCTCGCGGCCAGGCGCGGGTCGCCGAGCACCGGTGCGGCGGTGAGCGTGGTGCGGACTCGCACGCCTCGCCGCTCGGCCTCCGCCCGGTGGTCGAGGACGACGGTCCGCGTGAGCTCGGCGAGGTCGAACCGCTCCCAGCGGTCGATCGGCTGATAGCCGGTCGCCAGCGTGAGCAGCGCGTCGATCAGGCGCTCCTGCTGCTCGCCGAGCTCCAGCAGCTCGTGACAGGCCGATCGAAGCGACTCGTTGGTGGCGTGCGGGTCGGTGAGCGTCAGCTGAAGCATGGTCCGCTGGACGGTGAGCGGCGTGCGCAGCTCGTGGGATGCGTTGGCGATGAACTGCCGCTGTGCCGTGAACGAAGCGTGCAGCCGTCGCAGCAGATCGTCGAGCGTGTCGGCAAGCTCCGCGAACTCCTGGTACGCGGCCGGCACGCTCAGCCGTGCGGCAAGGGTGTCCGCGGACATCGCGCGGGCCGAGGAAGTGATCACCTGGAGGGGGCGCAGCGCCCGCCCGGCGATCAGCCAGCCCAGCGCGACGGACAGCGCGGCGATGAACACCAGCGCGACGGCGGAGTAGCGCAGCAGCTCACCGAGGTTGCTGGTGGCCTGGACACCGCCCGGCCCGTCGACGGGGTCGGTGTGGCCGGTGCTGATCAGCGGCACGTTGACGAACGCCAGCAGCAGCACGCCGCAGCCGAACGCGAGCACCGCATGCAGCAGCGCGAGCCGGGTGCGCAACCGGCGGCGCGGCGCTGGGCCGTTCATCGCTCGCCGATCCGGTAGCCGCCCTCACGGACGGTGTGGATGGCGGGTGGCTGGCCGAGCTTGCCGCGCAGCCGGGCGATCGTCGTCTTCACGGTGGTGGTGAACGGGTCGGCCGCGTCGTCCCAGACCCGCTCGAGAAGCTCCTCGGTGGACACGACACGGCCGCCGGCGGCCAGCAGATGCGACAGCACCGCGAACTCCTTCGGACTGAGATCCAGCCGCCGGCCCGCCCGCGACGCGACCCTCCTGTTGGGGTCGACCGTCAGGTCACCGTTGTCCAGCACCGGAGGCAGCGCCGGTGTGGTGCGGCGGGCCAGCGCCCGGACGCGCGCGACCAGCTCGGCGAAGTCGAACGGCTTGGGCAGATAGTCGTCGGCGCCCAGGCCGAGCCCTTCGACCCGGTCACGGACGGTGCCGGCCGCGGTGAGCATGAGCACGCGGGTGCCCGCCCCGCCGGCCACCGTGCGCCGGCACACCTCGTCGCCGTGCAGGCCAGGCAGGTCGCGGTCAAGGACCATGACGTCATAGCGGGTGACGGCCAGCTGCTCCATCGCGGCGTGACCGTCGAGGACGGTGTCGACGGCCATCGCCTCGCGGCGCAGACCTGCCGCGATCAACGCGTTCAGCGTCCGATGATCCTCAACCACCAGCACTCGCATGACCACACCTCCATGCAGCGAGAGCGACGTCGACCACGATGTCACGCGGGAGGTGACAGCCCGGTGACAGCGATCGACACCGTCCTGTCACCATCGCCGGCGTACAAACGAAGCCATGACACAAGTCGCCAGGCTGCTGCGGTCGGAATGGACCAAGTTCCGCACGGTGCCCGGCTGGGTGCGCGCCGTCGTGGCCGCCGCACTGATGATCGTGCTGTTCCCGCTCACCGGGCTGGGCGGCGGTGCACCCGAGCAGCGGTCGCAGGTGCCCATCGGACCCGACGGCGCACCCGTCAGCGACGCGTTCTTCTTCGTGCACCGCCCCCTGTCCGGCGACGGCAGCATCACCGCCGCGGTCACCGCACCGTCCTCCACCAGCCCATGGGCGAAGGCAGGACTGATCGTCAGCGCAGGAGGCGAGCCGGGCGCCCGCTATGCGGCCATCATGATGACGGCTGCCCATGGTGTACGAATGCAGCACGACTACCTGCACGACCGAGCCGCGACGGCGGGCAGCTGGCTGCGCCTGACCCGATCCGGCGACACGGTCACCGGTGAGGTCTCCGTCGACGGCTCGAGCTGGAGCAAGGTCGACTCGGTGCGGCTGGCAGGGCTGCCCAGCACCGTGCAGGTGGGCCTGTTCGTGGCCTGCCCGCCACTGGTCGACGGCATCGGCACCGCCGGCAACACGGCCACCGCCACGTTCAGCGACCCCCGGCTGGCGGGTGCCTGGCCCGCCGTCGACTGGACCGGGGATCAGCGAGGAGCGGGCACCGCCACGTTCGCCGGCTATCCGTCCGGCACGTCCGGCGGGTTCACCACGTCCGGCGACGGGTTCACCGTGACCGGCGCCGGCGACCTGGGCCCGGCCCCCCGAAACGAGGTGCCCGTCGGTGCCACCGCGGCCGACCTGCTCTTCGGCACGTTCCCGGCGCTGGTCGTCATCGTCGTCGTGGCCACCCAGATGATCACGACCGAGTTCCGGACCAGGCTGATCCGCACCACCTTCAGCGCCGGTCCTCACCGGGTGCGCCTGCTGGCGGCCAAGGCAGTGGTGCTCGCCGGTGTCACGTTCACCCTCTGCCTGGCCGCGACGGTCATCGCGGTGCCACTGTGGCTGCGGGTGGTCCGCGGCCTCGGCATCACCGTGTTCCCGGCCACGGACGGCACCCTGCTGCGGGCCGAGGCCGGCACCGCCGCGCTGCTCGCCATCACCGCCGTCTTCGCGCTCGCAGTCGGCACGGTCCTGCGGCGCAGCGCCACCGCGGTGACTGCCGTCGTGGTCGCCATCGTGCTGCCCCACCTGCTGGCGCGGACCCCGTTCCTGCCGCCGCCGATGGCCGAGTGGCTGGCGACGTTCACCCCGGCGGCATCCCTGGCCGTCCAGCAGACCCTGACCCGCTACCCCCAGGTCGACAGCGTGTACACCCCCGCCACCGGCTACTACCCGCTACCCCCGTGGGCCGGCCTCGCCGTCCTGTGCACGTATACGACGCTGACCTTCGTCTTAGCCGCCGTCCTCCTGCGCAGGAGAGACGCATGAGGCGTCACCGCAGGAGCGTCGCGGGCGCGAAGGATGCGCAAGCACCGCCGCGGAAGGGTTGCGACAGGAGGGACGTGTGGAGCGCTGCCGCGACGGGAAGGGCACGGTGGAGGGCGGCTCAGCACGCCGCTGCGTGAGGAGCCGCGGCGCGCTGGATGTCTGAATCGCGGCCGTAGGTGTCGACGACCATGGTGATGTCGCGACTGGTGGCCGCGGAGTGCCTCCACGGTGGCCATGTCCGGTCCTGATCAATTTCTGGTGGTGCGGGTGTGGCACCCGCAACCGAGGCTGACACTACGGCGCCTGCGGCTGTCGGTCCGGTGCGACACGGTCGTCCAACGGCACCGTGACCTCATTGCGGGCCGCCACGCCGCAGTGTCGCGGCCTCGGCGGCGCGGCCGGCTCCGCACGCTGCGCTCGATCAGGCGAGTACCGGACCACGCCGATGCACCGGAAGCCAGGTCGACTCGGCCGTCGCCGTCGCCGTCGCCGTCGCCGTCGCCGTCGCCGTCGCCGTCGCCGTGATCGCCGTTGCCGTCGCCCTGATTGCCGGTGCATTGGTCGCTGTCGCGACGCCGTGCTGGACACCAACGCTCGCGCGGACTTGGCCCGGTAGCCTTCGTGTCAGACGGCTCCGGCCGCGTTGAGCTCGGCGATCTCCTCCTGTGTGTAGCCGAGCCCGGTAAGTACCTCTTCCGTGTCGACGCCCTTGCTCCGGCCGGTGAATCGGATTCGTCCGGGGGTGCGCGACATCCGCCACATGACGTTGTGCATGAGCATCGGCCCGAGGTCGGGGTCGTCGACCTGCGTGATCATCTCGGTCTCGCGCATGTGGGGGTCGTGGGCGATGTCGGCGGCGGAGTAGACCGAGGCGAGCGCGGCACCGGCCTGCTCGAAGGCCGCGATGACCTCGTCGCGGTTGTACTTGCGCACCCAGGTGCCCACGTATTCGTCCAGCTCGTCGGCGTGTTCGACGCGTGTGTGTCCAGCTGCGAACCACGGCTCGTCGACCACCTCCGGGTGCCCGACGAGGTGCATGACACGCTCGGCGATCGCCTGCGCGGACGTTGAGACGGCCACCCAGTGACCGTCCTTCGTGAGGTACGTGTTGCGGGGGGCGTTGTTCGTCGAGCGGTTGCCGTGCCGATGTCCGACGACGCCGAGCTGGTCGTAGACGGTGACGCCGGGGCCGACCGCGGTGAGCATCGGCTCGATGAGGCTGAGATCGATGACCTGGCCGGCCCCGTTGCGGGCGTCCCGATGGTAGAGGGCCATGACGGTCGCGGAAGAGGCGGCGATGCCCGCGATGCTGTCGGCCAGACCGAACGCGGGCAGCATCGGTGGGCCGTCGGCCTCACCGGTGAGGTGGGCGAAGCCGCTCATCGCCTCGGCCAGCGTCCCGAACCCGGGACGTGATGCGTAGGGACCGGTCTGGCCGAAGCCGGTGATCCGCACGATGATGAGTCCTGGATTGATGGCGTGCAGCTCCTCGGGCGACAGCCCCCAGCGCTCAAGTGTCCCCGGACGGAAGTTCTCGACGAGCACGTCCGACTCGCGAACGAGTCGTTTGAGCACTTCAGCCCCGGCGGGAACCTTGAGGTTCAAGGTGATGGCCCGCTTGTTGCGGGACACTTCCTTCCACCACAGTGGCACCCCGTCCTTGGACGGTCCGTGACCTCGCAGCGCGTCGCCCTTGGCCGGATGCTCCAACTTGATGACCTCGGCTCCGTAGTCGCCGAGGATCTGGCAGCACAGCGGGCCTGCCAGGATCGTGGACGCGTCGATGACCCTGACGCCACGCAACGAATCCTGAGACATGTCCCTCCCTGATTCCCTACTGCGGAACATCGTTCCGAACACAAAGCTAGGTTCGATGTTGCCCGGAGTCAATCGCCCGAACTCCGCGGCCTGGGCTGTCAGTCCGGTCGGCCCGGTCGGCTGACCCTGGCCTTCTCGGCTTGCGGGGCCGGTCACGATGGCCGCCGAGAAGGCGACGGTGGTGCTGGGGGCGGCGCCGTGAAAGAGACACTTTCCACAAGGCGTAACCATGTTCCGCTGTGCGGCTTTCTCGGCTAGTCTCCGTGACTACCACCACCGGGACCGGGGGTGAAGGGCGCCTTCAGTGCCCAACCGATACGGAGGACAGGGTTCACGTGCCGGATGATGTGTTGATTGAAGCCGTGGCACAGGGAGTGCGCGTCTTCGACCTGGGGCGGGTCCTTTTCGTGGGGATGCCTCAGTCTCCCAACCACCCTCACTACTGGCACGCGCTGCCGCGCCGGCACGGCGACATGGTGCGGGCGGACGGCGGCTCGGCCTCGAACGACATCATCACCATGGGCACCCACGTCGGCACGCACATCGACGCCCTCGCCCACGTGTCGCAGGACGGCCGCCTCTTCGATGGCTCGGACGCCTACGCGGCTTCCTCAGGTGGTCGCTTCACCGAGCTCGGGGCGCACACCATCCCTGCCGTGGTGCGCCGTGGCGTCCTCCTCGACGTGCCGGCAGCTCTCGGCACCCCCGAAGGGTGCCCTCCCGGGTACGAGATCACGCCCGATGACCTCGAGGCCACCCTCGAACATCAGGGCGGGTCCGTCGAAGCCGGCGACGTGGTGCTGATCCGGAGTGGCTGGGGCAGGCACTTCGACAACCCCGACCGCTCGGTGTTCATCGGCGGCGAATCCGGCGTCCCCGGTGTCGGCGAGGCCGGCGCACGCTGGCTCGCGGAGCGGGACGTCCTTGCCGCAGGCGCTGACACCATCGCCTTCGAGTGCCTTCCCCCGGGCGCGGGGCACAGTGTGCTGCCTGCCCACCGTGTCCTGCTCGTCAGCGCCGGCATCTACATCATGGAAACCCTCGACCTCGAGGAGCTCGCCGCCCAGCGCGTGCACGAGTTCGTCTTCGTCGCCTCGCCGCTCAAGTTCTACGGCGCGACCGGATCGCCCATTCGTCCGCTGGCGGTGACGAGCGGTGGATGAGGCGACCCTTGCCCAGGCGATCGCGCGATTCGCTGCCGGAGCCCGCTACGAGAACCTGCCCGCAGCGGTCACGGCCAGTGTGCGGCAGCGCGTTCTGGACACGCTCGGCATCTGCATCGCGGCGCAGGAACTCGACAGTAGCCAGGCAGTCATCGGCTACGTCGCCGAGCAGGGCGGTGCCCCGCAAGCGCGCGCGATCGGTGTGCCGCACCGGGTCCCCGCTGCGCTCGCCGCCTTCGGCAACGGGGTGCTCGCCCACTCCCTCGATTACGACGACACGCATCTGCCTTCGGTGCTCCATCCGAGCGCGAGCATCGTGCCCAGCGTGCTCGCCGCCGCCGAGCGCGCGGGCACCGATGGGCGCACGGCGGTCACGGCGATCGCCGTGGGCCTCGAGGTCTGCGTCCGCATCGGCATGGCCGGCTACGACCGGCAGGCCGGCAACTCGGTGTTCTTCGAGCACGGGCAGCACGCGACCTCGATCTGCGGCGCCCTCGGTGGCGCGGTGGCCGTGGGGGTCGTTCTCGGCCAGGACGAGGCACAGCTCACGAGTTCCCTCGGCGTCGCGGCGTCCATGGCCGCCGGCATCATCGAGGCCAACCGGACCGGTGGCAACGTCAAGCGACTGCACTGCGGCTGGGCCGCGCACTCCGCGGTGACGGCGGCGGACCTTGTCAGCCGGGGCATCACGGGTCCGCCGACCGTGCTCGAAGGGCGTTTCGGGTTCTTCGAGGCGTTCCTGCGCGGCGAGTTCGACCCTGCGGCCATTCTCGAGGGCCTGGGCACCGAGTGGGAGGTGCCCAGGATCTTCTTCAAGCCGTACCCCGCCAACCACTTCACCCACGCCGCCATCGACGCCGCCACCGCGCTGCGGCGCAGGGGCGTGGACCACCGTGAGGTGCGCAGCCTCACCCTCGGCGTCCCGGCGCCGGTCATCAGGACGATCGGCGAGCCGATCGACGGCAAGCGCCGACCGGCCACGGGCTATCAGGCCCAGTTCTCGGGTCCTTACGCCGTCGCCGTCGGCCTGCTCGGCGGAGGAGGCGGCCTCGGGGTCGGCCTCGACGACTACACCGACGAACTCGCGGTCGCCCCCACGCGCCGGGAACTCATGGACAAGGTCAGCGTCGTCGCCGACGACGAGTGCACCCGGATCTTCCCCGATCAGTTCCCTGCGGTCCTCACCGCCGAACTCGTCGACGGCTCGGCGGTGACCGAACGGGTCCTCGTCAACCGCGGAGGTCCGCAGCACCCGCTCTCCGATGACGAGGTCGAGCTCAAGTTCCGTGACAACGCGGGGCGACACCTTCCCGAGACAGCGGTGGCGCAGATCGCAGCGCGCGTGCTGGCCTTCGACGAGTTGAACAACGTCGGTGTCGTCCTCTCTGCCCTCGACGACGTGGCGGCCATCGAGTACTCCGTCACCACTACCGCGCAGGAAGGCGACCTATGAACTACGACCTCATCGTCCGCAACGTTCGCCTCGTCACCCATGAGTCGCCCCAGACCGTGCTCACCGACATCGCTGTGACGGACGGGCGGGTGGCCGCCATCGGCCACCTCGGCGATGCCGGCGCGACGGCGACGGTCGACGGTGGCGGCAAGCTCGCGCTGCCCGGCGTCGTCGACGCCCACCAGCACTGGGGCATCTACAACCCGCTCGAGGTCGACACGGAGACCGAGTCGAAGGCGGCGGCCCAGGGCGGTGTGACGACGGGCCTCAACTACATGCGCACCGGGCAGTACTACCTCAACAAGACCGGCGCGTACCGTGACTTGTTCCCCGAGGTGCTCGAGCGCACCCAGGGCCGGGCGTACATCGACTACGCCTTCCACCTCGCGCCGATCACCAAGGAGCACATCGGCGAGATTCCCGAGCTCATCAAGGAGCACGGTGTCACGTCGTTCAAGATCTTCATGTTCTACGGGGGCCACGGCCTGCACGGCCGGTCGTCAGACCAGAGCTCGTTCCTGATGACGCCCGAGGGTGAGCGCTACGACATCGCGCACTTCGAGTTCGTCATGCGCGGCATCCAGGCGGCCCGGGAGGCCGAGCCGCAGATCGCGGACTCCATCTCCCTCAGCCTGCACTGCGAGACCGCCGAGATCATGTCGGCCTACACCGCGATGGTCGAGCAGGAGGGGCGGCTCACCGGGCTCGAGGCGTACTCCGCCTCCCGGCCTCCGCACTCCGAGGGCCTGGCCATCTCCATCGCCGCCTACCTCGCCCACGAGACGCAGCTGGCGAACATCAACCTGCTGCACCTGAGCGGGCGCAAGGCTGTCGAGGCGGCCCTGCTCATGGCGAAGACCTTCCCGCACATCAACTTCCGCCGCGAGGTCACCATCGGTCACCTCGTCGCGGACTACCACAGCGCGTCCGGGATCGGTGGCAAGGTCAACCCCCCGCTCCGCTCGCGTGACGATGTCGAAGGGCTCTGGGAGCACGTCCTCGCCGGCGAGATCGACTGGGTCGTCAGCGACCACGCCTGCTGCCGTGACGAGATGAAGTTCGGCCACGAGCGCGGTGACGTCTTCGTGGCCAAGTCCGGCTTCGGCGGAGCGGAGTACCTCCTGCCGGCGCTCATCAGCGAGGGCCGCAAGCGAGGGCTCGGCCTGGACCGGATCGCCGCCCTCACCGCGTGGAACCCGGCACAGCGCTACGGGCTCTCCGGTCGCAAGGGCGTCATCAAGGTGGGATATGACGCTGACTTCTGCCTCGTCGACGACTCGCGGTCGTGGGTCGTGCGCGCCGAGGACTCGTTCTCGACGCAGGAGTACACGCCGTTCGAGGGCTTCGAGCTGTCCGCCGCCGTGACCGACACGTTCGTGCGCGGCCACCACGTCCTGGCCGACGGGGCCATCCAGGGTGAGCCCCGCGGTGAGCACCTGCGGCGTCCGCTGACCACCGAGTGATGCGGCGTGCCCGGGCCGAGGTCTGCGGCCCGGGCAGCCCGCGACAACCGGCCCCGACGCGAGAGGAGGACAGCGTGGATCCCTTCAAGGCGCGGAGTTCCGCACCCGAGCTCACCGCACTGTACGTGCCGGCGGACCGCCCGGACCGGCATGACAAGGCCCTCGCGACGATCGCCGACGTCGTCATCGTCGACCTCGAGGACGCCGTCGCGCCCAGCCGGAAGGACGCGGCGCGGCGCGAGATCGTCGACCTGCTGCGGCACCGGGCGTCGGTGTCCGAGGCCGCGCGCCTCTGCGTCCGGGTCAACCCGGTGGGCAGTCCATGGGGGAAGGCAGACCTCGAGGCGCTCGCGGAGGTCCTCGCCGTCGTCACCGTGCACTCGGTCCGGCTGCCCAAGGTCGAGACGGCCCAGGACGTCGAATCGGCGCGTGCCTGCTTCGAGCGGGACGTGCCGGTGTCGGTCCTCGTCGAGACGGCCCTCGGCGTCGAGCGGCTCGGGCAGATCGCCGCGGCGAAGGGCGTGGCGTCGGTCGCCCTGGGGGAGGCCGACCTGCGCTCGGACCTGCGGCTGACCGGGGATGGCGGGCTGGACTGGGTGCGCTCGCGACTTGTCGTCGCCGCCCGCGCCGCTGGGCTGCCACCGCCGATGATGTCGGTCCACCCCCGGCTGAACGACGACGAGGGCCTGCTCCGGTCCTGCGCGGCCGGGCGTGCCGCTGGGTTCCTCGGGCGCACCGCCGTCCACCCGAAGCAGCTGCCGCTGATCGTGGAGGGCTTCGCGCCCGAGCCGGCGCAGGTCGACAAGGCCAGGAGCCTGCTCGCGGCGCTCGCCCGGGGCCAGCAGATCGCGGCGGGTGTCGTCGTCCTGCCCGACGGGCAGATGGTCGACACGGCCATGGCCGCGGCAGCCGAGCACGTCGTCGCCGTGCACGAGCGAGTTCAGGCGCTCCGGCAGATGTGAGCGGTGGCGTCGGCGCGAGCCGGAGCACACGCACAGGTAGCTGAAGGTGCCGCGCCGAACGGGGTGGCTGCGGCCGGGGACCACGGTAATACGGATGGGAGGCCGCACGATGCGTATGGACGGGTTCGTCCTCGGGCCTGGCCCCGCAGGTCGCTGTGACGACTACCGGGTGGGTGGCGCCGTGGTGCACCGCACCGACGGCGGTTGGCTCATGTGGTACTACTGCCGGGACTGCGCCTATGACCGCCCGGCACCGGGAACGCTGGGGTCTGGGCGGATCGCGTTGGCCACCTCTCCCGACGGCATCAGGTGGGAGAGGTTCGACGGCCCCGAAGAGCTCGGCTCGGTGTTCGCCCCGAGCGGTGACCCGACGGGATTCGACGCCTCGCACGTCGGGCTCACCGACGTCACCTTCGACGGGCGACTCTGGCACCTGTGGTACTTCGGGGGCGACCTGACCGAACGGGCGAGCCGGACACCGCTCGGGGCGGTGACGGGGCTCGGGATGCGCCCGGGGCATGCGACGAGCCCCGACGGGGTGACCTGGACCCGCATTGCCGGCCCGGCCACCGGCGGTGCCCTTCTCGACTACGACCCGGACCGGCTGTACCGCGCGTGGCCGAACGCCTTCGGTGACCCCAACGGGACGATCTTTCTCCAGACGACCTCACCGACCCTCGACCTCGGCATGTTCCATACGGACACCTTCGTGTCCGCCGGCGGGGTCGCCTTCGCCGGCGTGGGGCCGCTCGTCTGGGCCGACGGCGAGCGTCCCTGGGACTCGCACGGCATCGTGACGCGGCAGGTGCTCGAGAACCCGTTCGGCGAGGGCCGCCGCTGGCTCATGCTCTACACCGGGCTCGACGAGCGCCATGGCCGCTCGGTCGCGACCGCCGAATCCGACGACGGCCGGCACTGGCACCACCGGTCCGACGGCCCGGTGCTGACGGCCGGGGAACCCGGCGCGTGGGACAGCCTGGGAGCGGCCGCGACCCGGCTGGTCCCTGTCGAGGACCGGCTGCACCTGTACTACTACGGCTTCAGCTCGCTCGCCGACGACGACTCCCCCCGAGGGATAGGCCTCGCGATCGCCAACCGCCGACCGGGCTCGCCGTTCCGACGCGTCACGGCGCCCGATGAGCGGTGACGCGTCACGGCGCCCGATGAGCAGCACTGAGGTGGCCCCGCGGGCCGCCCGAAGGAGGAACTGAGATGGCGGACGTCAACCTGCTCGTGGCCGGTGCGGGCGGCGGCATCGTCGCGGCGCTGCGGGCCCAGGAGCTCGGCCTCTCGGTCGCGGTGATCGACGCGAACGAGCACTTCCTGCGGGCGAACAACACGGCGATGTCGACGGCCATGATTCCGGGTGCCGGATCACTGTTCCAGCAGGAGGCGGGAGTCGAGGACTCGCCGGAGATCTTCGCCGACGATGTCCGGCACAAGACCAAGGGCCGCGCCAACCCGGTCGTCACCGAGGCGCTGAGCCGGATCTCGGCCCCGCTCGTCGAGTGGCTGGCCGGCTCGCTCAAGCTGCCACTCGAGCTCGTCACGGATTTCGAGTACCCCGGGCACACCCGGCACCGCTGCCACACCGTGCCGGGACGGCACGGCACGATCCTGCTCGGCATGCTCCACCGGGTCGCCCGGGAGCGGGGGATCGACATCGTCGTTCCCGCGCGGCTTGTCGCGGCCCGGCACCAGGACGATGCGCTCGTCGCCGTCACCGAGGCGCCGGACGGGACGACCGAGGAGATCTCCTGTGATGTCCTCGTCCTCGCGACGAACGGCTTCGGAGCCGACGCCGCGCTCGTCGCGGAGCACATCCCGGAGATCGCCGGCGCCGTCTACCACGGCAGCGAGGCCTCGCGCGGCGACGCGCTGAGCATCGGGCGGGCATTCGGTGCGGCCGTCGACTGCCTCGACGCGTACCAGGGCCATGGGGCGCTCTCGCTCAGCAGCATCCTCGTCGGCTGGGCGACGGTGATGCACGGCGGGTTCATCGTCAACACGAGCGGGGACCGCTTCGCCGACGAGACCCAGGGCTACTCCGAATTCGCCGCGCTCGAGCTCACTCAGCCGGACCACCGCGCGTTCATCATCTTCGACCAGCGGATCCACGACGCGTGTCTCGCCTTCGAGGACTTCCGCCAGACGAAGGAGTCCGGGGTGCTGCGTCAGGCCGACTCGGTGGCCGGGCTCGCCGAGCGGCTCAGCCTGCCCGCCGACCGGCTCGAGGTCTCCTTCGCGCAGGCCGCGGCCGGGCGCCGCGGCGCGACCGACCCGCACGGGCGCTCCCGATGGGGCGAGACGGACCTTGCCGCGCCGTTCTACGGGGTCGAGGTGCGTCCCGCGCTCTTCCACACCCAGGGAGGGCTTGCTGTCGACGGCTCGGCCCGCGTCCTCAACGCCGCCGGCGAGCCCATCGCGGGGCTCTATGCGGCGGGTGGCGCCGCCGTGGGCATGAGTGGCCGGGGAGCGGACGGTTACCTGGCCGGCAACGGGCTGCTCGCGGCGCTCGGGCTGTCCTTCATCGCAGCCGAGGACGCGGGCCGCCGGCTGGCGGGCCGCTGACCGAGACAAGAGGACGGCGGCGGCCGAACAAGCCGCTGACCGAACAAAGCCGCTGACCGAAACAAAGAGGACGGTGGCCGTAACAAGGAGCCGGTGACCGTGACGAAGTGGTCGGACGAGTTTGGCGCGAGCCTCTTGTTCACCGGATACCTAGATCGCTATGGTGCAATTCAATGGAACGGCGTTACGCATAGCGGAATGTTCACCGGCTCACCCATGGAGGGATGAACGTGAAGACAGGTCTCAAGCAGCGCGGCCGGGCCAACTTCAATCTGCTTGCGGATCTGGCCGCATGGAGCGGCCGGGAGCTGCAGGCCTCGGCCGAGCGGACGCTGGACAAGCGGCTCGAGAGCGAGACCCTTCCCGAGGGTGACCGCGAGCGGCTGCGCCTCGGCTACGAGCTGCTCAACGGCTCCAAGTCCTTCGCCTGGGACCGCTTCTACACCCGACTCATCGCCGAGCGCCAGTTCGTGGCGGGTCTGGAGGCGTACGAGGACGGGGCGGCGGAGATCCAGGCGGAGTACGAGGCGAACGCCGGCAAGGGCGGCGTGCTCGAGCTCAACCCGGACGTCGAGATCCCCGAATACTGGACGACGGAGTTCCACCTCACGCCGGGTGGCTGGGACGGCCACGAGCACATGGGCTTCATCATCCACGACTACGTCTACGACCTGATCTTCGCGACCGGCGGGATCGGCGCCATCAAGCCGGGCAGCCACTTCTCCGACCTGCGCTACATCACCGCCGTCGAGGGCAACCGCGACCACTACGACAACATCCTCGAGCTCGGCATCGGGACCGGCCGCTACGCCCTCGCCCTGCAGCACGCCTATCCGAACGCGAAGATCCACGGCGTCGACCTCGGCCCGAGCGAGCTGCTGCACGCCAAGCTCGTCGCCGCACGCAACGGCTTCGAGTGGAATCTGCGCCAGGCCCAGGCCGAGGCCACCGGCTATGACGCGGACACCTTCGACCTCACCACGGCGTTCATCCTCTTCCACGAGATCCCGGCCCCGGCGGCCAAGGCCGTGGTCAAGGAGGCATTCCGGGTCACCAAGCCGGGCGGGGAGTTCCTGGTCGCCGACGTCGCGCCGTACAGCGAGCACGAGAGCCTTTTCCGCTCGGTCGTGCTCGACTGGGAGACGGACAACCGCAACGAGCCGTTCTGGCGCGGTGCGCTCCTCACCGACCGCAAGGCTCTGCTCGAATCCGCCGGGTTCGTCGACGTCCAGGAGTACGGCGTGGGCGCGGCCAACTACCCGTGGATCACCAAGGGCGTCAAGCCCGCAGCCTGAGATACCACGCCTTCGAGCCCGACAAGCCGGCACGGGCCGCAAAGCCCGCTGCCGCCCCGTGCGAAGGCGGCGGTACGGCACCGCGCCACCCCCTGAGAGGAAGCCATGGAAGTTCCCAAGTACTTGGAGCACGCGACGATCGACGATCTCGCCCGGATGATCGAGGGCCTCGTCGAGGAGTTGTGGGTGACGAAGGACCGGCTGCTCGTCCTCGAGGAGGTCCTCGTGGGCAAGGGCCCGCTGTCCGAGTCGACCGTCGACGAGCACCTGCCCTCCGAGCGGCTGCAGGCCGTGCTCCGGCGTGAGCGGATGCGCCTCATCCAGCGGGTCCTCGGCGCTCCCCAGATGGACCACTGACATGGCCATGCTCATCGATCCCGCGCTGCGCTCCTCGCTCGGGCAGGCCCTCGGCCTCGCCGGGCGCACCGTCGTCGTCACCGGCGCCAACTCCGGCATCGGGCAGGCGGTGGCCCTCGGCCTCGCCGAGCTCGGCGTCAACGTCCTCGGTCTCGCCAGGCGGGAGGAGGGACTGGCCGCGGTCGCGGAGCAGGCCGCGCAGGCCGGCACCTCGTTCGCCTACGCCGTCGCCGATGTCACCGACGAGGCCTCCGTCGAGGCGGCCATGGACCGCGCCGTCGAGACCTTCGGTGGTCTGCACGGTGTCGTCGCGAACGCCGGTATCGCCGTCGTCCAGCCCGCGCTCGAGGTCAGCGCCGACGACTTCCGCTCCGTCGTGGACACGAACCTCAACGGCGTGTTCCTCACGGCCCGCAGCGGGGCCAAGAGGATGACCGGCGGCGGCTCGATCGTCCTGACCAGCTCGAGCTTCGCCCGCCGCGGCTTCCCGGACTGGTCGAGCTACAACGCGAGCAAGGCCGCCGTGTCGATGCTCGCCGAAACTCTCGCCGTCGAGTGGGCGCCGCGCGGCGTCCGCGTCAATGCGATCGGCCCGACCGCGACGTTGACGCCCGTCAACGCTGCCCTCTTCGCCGACCCGGACTTCACCGCGTCGGTCGTCGCGGGGATCCCGGCCGGCCGCATCCTCGATGCCCGCGAGCTCATCTTGCCCACCGCGTTCCTGCTCAGCCCCGTCAACGGGATGATCCTCGGCCAGACCCTCATGGTCGACGGCGGCCAGACCCTCTGAAACGCCTTCCGAGCATCACAACCCCTGGAGGCCTCGCCATGACGAAGAACAGCCCTCGCGTCGTCCACGACGTGCCCGACGCGTCTTTTCCTGACTGGTACCCGAGTAGCCCGGTCGTCACCGCCGGCCCGTTCGCGTTCACCGCCTCGATGAGCGCCACCGACTTCGACAACGGTGGGCTCGCCGAGGCCGCACAGGTCGAACCGGGCCTGCCGCTGCACAGCGGCCACCCGGTGAAGAAGCAGGTTCGCGAGGTGTACCGCCGCCTCGACTCCGCGCTCACCGCTGCCGGGTCGAGCCTCGAGCAGGGCGTGTGCATCAACCAGTGGCAACCGACCTTCCACACCGACGGGCACCTGGAGCCGGGGTGGACGCCGCGCTACCAGACCCACTGGGAGGACTGGCGCTTCGTCGCGCACTCGTACATCCAGGGCCGCGACGAGTTCCTTCTGTCCGACCGCCCGGCGAGCTGCCTGCTGCCCGTCGAGCGCCTCGTCGCCACCGACACGCACGTCGAGATCCAGCTCATCTCGCTGCTCGACGACTCCGGTATCGAGAAGCGCGCCTACGCTCACGACGTCCACAGCCCACTCGGTGGCTACTCGGTCGGCGTCGAGTCCGGCCCCTACCTGTTCAGCGCGGGCTTCATCCCGACCGACTTCGAGTCCGGCCTGCACCCGAACGCCCGGGTGCCCCAGCACATCTGGTACGGCAACCAGGTCGCCGCGGAGACTGATGAGACGCTGCGTCAGATCCGCATCACGATGGAGGCGGCCGGCGGGGAATGGCGTGACGTCATCAAGGTCGTCATCTACCTCACGCCCGAGGGCGTCCGGCAGCTGCCCGCCATCGACGAGGTCTGGGCCCGGCATTGGCCGACCGACCCGCCCGCGCGCACCATCGTCCCCGTCTCCGGCATCGGCGGGGTCAAGGGCGGCAACGTCGAGATCTACGTCATCGTCGCGCGTCCCGGGCACGGCGGCGACCGCCACATCATCCGCACGGACAACGCGCTCGCGCCGATCGGGCACCAGGCCCAGGCCGTCCGCAGCGATTCCTTCCTGTTCCTGTCCACCCAGCTCGGCCGCACCGCTTCCGGTGCGCCCGACAGCGCCTTTGCCCGCAGCCTGCCGCACACCCGCCGCCACATCGTCGACCAGGTGCGGCGCATCCACGATGACGTGGCCGCGATCTGCGAGGCGGCCGGGACCTCGATCGAGAACGCGGTCCGCGCCGACCTGTTCCTGTCCGACCTCGACGACCTGTCCGCCGTCTTCCAGGCCTGGCCCGAGCCCTTCACGAACGGGCTGCCCGCGGCCGGGTTCTACGAGGTCCCGCGGGACTTCCAGGAGGTCCCGGGCTGCGCCCTCAGCGTCGACCTCATCGTCCACATTCCCGAGAAGTGAGGTCTGCAGGCTCGTGACCGAGACCGCCGCCCGAATGCAGCAGGTCCGCGACGGCATGCGGATCTTGTGGGACGTCACCATCACGATGGACGACGGCCTGCCGCTCGCCGCCGACGTGTTCCTGCCGGAGGAGCCCGGACGCTACCCGGTGCTCATCAGCTACGGTCCCTACGCCAAGGGGCTGCCCTTCCAGGTGGGCTACCCCACGGCGTGGGAGGCGCTGTCGGGCGACCACCCCGATGTCGCCGCGGGCAGCTCCTGCGCGTACCAGAACTGGGAGGTCGTCGATCCGGAGAAGTGGGTGCCGCACGGTTACGCCATCGTGCGGGTCGACTCCCGGGGCTGCGGCCGCTCGCCCGGCTACATCGATCACTTCTCCGCACGCGAGACGAAGGACTACGTCGCGTGCATCGAGTGGGCGGCGGACCAGCCCTGGTCGACCGGCAAGGTCGGCACCTCGGGCGTGTCCTACTTCGGGATGAACCAGTGGCAGGTCGCGGCGGAACGGCCGCGCGGCCTCGCCGCGGTCTGCGTCTGGGAGGGCGCGAGCGACTTCTACCGTGACGCGTCCCGCCACGGCGGCATCCTGTCGACGTTCTGGGAGCACTGGTACGACAAGCAGATCAAGGTCGTCCAGTACGGTCTCGGTGACCGCGGCCCGGTCAACCCCATCACCGGCCTCAACGTCTGTGGCGACGAGACGCTCAGCGAGAAGGAGCTCGCCGCGAACCGGTGCGACTTCGGCGCGGTCATCCGCTCCCACCCGCTGCTCGACGACTGGCACCGCGAGCGCTCCGGCGTGCTGGAGAACATCGAGGTGCCGCTGCTCAGCGCCGGCAACTGGGGCGGCTCCGGGCTGCACCTGCGCGGCAACGTCGAGGGCTTCCTGCGTGCCGGCAGCGCGCAGAAGTGGCTCGAGATGCATGGCCTGGAGCACTGGACGACCTACTACACGGACTACGGGCGGCAGATCCAGCTCGCGTTCTTCGACCACTTCCTCAAGGGCGCCGACAACGGCTGGGACCAGCGCCCGCCCGTGAGCCTCCTCGTC
This sequence comes from Dactylosporangium sp. NPDC000521, assembly GCF_042898305.1. Lineage (NCBI taxonomy): Bacteria > Bacillati > Actinomycetota > Actinomycetes > Micromonosporales > Micromonosporaceae > Dactylosporangium > Dactylosporangium sp. NPDC000521. Next base: position 570,819 of record NZ_JBIAYW010000004.1, on the reverse strand, counting down.
CGCTCACCCGGTGAGGTCTACGAGGAGCGGGCCGCGTCCGCGTGGCCGCTCCCCGAGACGGCGTGGCGGCGTCTCGAACTCGACCCCGACCTGCTCCACTTCGTCGAGCAGCGCGACGCCGCAGCGGGATCCGTCGAGTTCTCCGGCGGCCAGGAGGTCACCTTCCGGCTGCCGGCGACCGACACGGCTCGTGAGGTCACCGGTCCGGTCTCGGCGAAGCTGTTCGTGTCCACCGACTCGGACGACGCCGACATCTTCCTCACCGTCCGGCTGTTCGACCCCGACGGCAAGGAGGTCACCTTCGCCGGTGCCGTCGACCCCAACGCGCCGATCAGCATGGGGTGGCAGCGCCTGAGCCACCGCGAGCTCGACGAGGCCGCCTCCACCCCGTGGCGGCCGATCCACTCGCACTCGCGTGCCCTGCCCGTCGAGGTGGACAAGGTGTACGAGGTCGACGTCGAGGTCTGGCCGACGTGCATCGTCGTCCCCGCCGGCTACACGCTCGCGGTGACCATCGGCGGCCGGGACTACGAGAATCCCGAGCTCGAGGCCTCGGTGACGATGTCCAACTTCAAGAACGCCATGAAGGGCTGCGGGCCGTTCCTGCACGACGACCCGGTCGACCGTCCGGCGCGGCGGGACGCCGCGCGGGTTCGTGTCCATTGCGGCGGTGACCACCGATCGAGCGTCCTGCTGCCCTTCCAGGAGCGGTGATCGCCGTGTCTCCGGAGTCCGCTTGCCCCCCGAAGCTGCCCTCGTGGCTGCGGGAAGCCCTCAGGTCCGCCGTCACGGCCGAGCTCATCGCGAAGGTCGTGGCGGTCGACCTCGACGCGGCGTTCGATCACCTGCGCGACGACGAGGAGTTCGTCGCCCAGCTGACCGCAAGCGTCACGGAGAACGTGCGTACCCTGCACCGGGTCGCGATGGGCGAGGTCGAGCTCGACGAGCTCGACCTCGTGCAGCCCCGGCGCCTCGCCGTCGTCCAGGCCCGGCGGCGCGTCGTGCAGGCATCCCTCCACCTGTCCTACCGCGTCGGGTTCCTCACCATGTGGCGGGACTGGGTGGGCCGCCTCGACGCTGTCGAGCCGGACCCGGCCCGCCGGTGCGAGGGGGCCCGCCTGCTCACCGAACTCGTCATGGCCTACCAGAACGCGGCGCTCGCCCAGGTGGCCCGCGAGCACATGGTCACCGAGGAGAGCCTGCAGCGGTCGCGGGACCACCTTCGCTTCCGCCTGGTCAAGGACCTGCTCAGCAGCGACCACGTCCCCGACAAGTTCGAGCTGCTCGGACTCGGCTATGACATCGATGCCGACCACATCGCCGTCGCGACGCGTGGCGATGCCGGCAGTACCGACTGGGTACGACGTGCTCAGGCGACCTGTGCCGTGACGGACGTCCTGCCCCACACCGAGCCGGACGGCACCCAGGTGCGCTTCCTCGCCCGGCGGGCGTGGACCGCCGAGGCGCGGGCCGGGCTGCGCCGGCTGCTCGCCGAGCACGGTGTCGCCGCTGAGGTGAGCGCGCCCGCGCGTGGCCTCGACGGATTGCGCCACACCTACAGCCAGACAGGGCGGCTGCGTCGGATTCGAGGGGCGCTCGCCGGGCAGCATCGGCGCCACCAGCTTGCCGGTGACGGAGTCATCGAGTACGCCGACGTCCGCCTCGAGGCGATATTCCTCGACGACCTGCCCATCGCCGCCCAGCTCGTCGAGGAGGAGCTTGCGACCCTGAGCGGCACCGGCAGCGGACTCGACGTGCTGCGCGAGACCCTGTGTGTCTGGCTGCGCGAGCGCAACTACGCCGCGACCGCGAGAGCCCTGCACCTGCACGAGAACACCGTGCGCAACCGCGTCCACCGCATCGAGGAGCTGCTCGGCCACGACCTGCAGTCCCGCCAGGCCGAGCTCATGCTCGCGCTGCGGCTGCACGACCTGCTCGCCGGCCTGAACGAGACGGCTACACCGATCCGCCGTGTGATGTGAGCAGTTCACGGGCCCGCTCGGTCGCCAGCGTGGTGTACTGCACGATCGCTGCCTTGACCGCGCTCAGGTCACGCCGGCGGTAGCCGCTGACGATCCGCTGGTGGACGTCGACGAACTGCGAGGAACTCTTCCGGGTCATCCCGAAGCTGTGCGCCATGATCGTCGGTATGGCCAGCGCCTCGTACTGGACGATGGTGCGCCGGTTGCCCGAGAGCCCGATGAGGAAGCGGTGAAACCGATCGTTGGCCTCGAGGTAGGCCTCGAAGTCGGTGAACTCGTCGTTGAGGATGAACCGCGACAGGTCGCTGCACAGCTGGTCGAGGACGGCCAGGTCGTCCTCGGACACGGAGCCGACGGTCAGGTCGGCGACCCCCTTCTCGATGATCGCGCGCGCCTCGAACGCCTCCGCGGCGTCGTCGGCCGTGAAGGGAGCGACCCGATGGCCGTACTGCGTCGACGTGATGAGCCCTTCACGGCGCAGCGTCGACAGCCCGGCGAGGACGGCGGCCGGCTCGACGTCGAGGCGTCGCGCGAGCTGCGGGACGTCGATGTCATTGTGCCCGTCGATCTCCCGCGCGAGGATCATGTCGCGCAGTCGCTGGTACACCTGGTTGAAGCGGTCGAGCGTGAGCCCGCCGAACCCACCGCGGAAGTACGTCAGGGGCAGGCCTTCACGCGCCTGGGCATCCCGCGCCCGGCCGATGAAGATGCTGTGGCTGCCCGCCTGCACCGTGTCCGACACCTCACACTCGATCGACGCCAGGGCGTCGGTGAGGACGGGATTGCCGAGGACTCCCTCGTGGACGCGCACCCCGGTGAACTTGTCCTCGCCCGGGCGGGCGAACTGCAGCGCGAGCTGCTCCTGGCCCTCGCCGAGAATGTTGAGGCAGAAGGTGCCCGCCTCGGCGACGCTCCGCTCGGTCGGCACCGAACGGTTGACGCAGACCAGCACCATCGGCGGGTCGAGCGACAGGGACGTGAGCGCGCTCACCGTCATGCCGGCTCGGGCCTGGACGCCTCGTGACGTGAGGACGGCGACGCCGGTGGCGAAGCGACCGGCGACGCTGCGGAAATGCTCGCGGTCAACGTTTGGCGTCCGAACGGCGTTCATGTCCCGAGTCAACCCCGGCGCCGGAGGCGAGGCAATCACGGGTTCCCACAGTCTGCCCCGGTCATGCTGTGAGAAGCCGTAATTGTTCCGGGGTTGACCAGCGGATTGACTGAGCCGGTGAGACTCGGATACTTCGCGATGCCACTGCACCGCCCCGGACGCCCTTGGGCGGAGACGCTCCGCGAGGACCGCGAGGCGGTCATCCTCGCCGATCGGCTCGGATTCCACGACGCCTTCATCGGTGAGCACCTGACGGACAATCTCGAGAACATCACCAACTCGATGTTGTTCCTCGCGACGCTCGTCAGCGACGCTCCCCGGATCAAGCTCGCGACCGGCACGACGAACCTGTCGCACCAGCACCCGGCGCTCGTCGCGGCGAACGGGGCGATGTTCGACCACCTGACCGGCGGCCGGTTCATCTTCGGCATCAGTCCCGGCGCGCTGCCGTCGGACGCCGAGGTGCTCGGCATCCTCGACGAGGACCGGGGCGCGATGTTCGCCGACGCCATCGAGGTCATCCTCAAGATCTGGGAGGGCGAGCCGCCCTACGACATCGTGTCCGCGAGCGGACGCTACAGCGTCTCGACGCGGCGGTCGATGGACCTTCCGCTCGGTGTGGGCGTCCTGCCCAAGCCACTGCAGAGCCCGCGCCCCGAGGTCGTCGGCACCGTCGTCGCGCCCTTCTCCAAGGGCGTCGTGGAGATGGGCCGGAAAGACTTCCACCCCCTGTCGGCCAACTTCCTGCTACCCCAGTGGGTGGCCACGCATTGGGGCAAGTACGTCGAGGGCAAGCAGGCGGCAGGGGTCGAGGCGGACACGGCCGACTGGCGGATCGCGCGGACGGTCTTCGTCGCCGACACCGAGCAGGCGGCCCGCGCCTACGGGCGCGACGACCAGAACAGCCCCTACCGCTTCTACTACGAGCAGATGCTGCGCAAGATGACGAAGCTCGGGCGGCTGGGTCTGTTCAAGCGCGACCGCAACGAGCCGGACGAGGCGATCACCCTTGACCGGGTCCTTGACGACCTCGTCATCTGCGGCACCCCCGAGCAGGTGGCCGAGCGGATCGTTGCCTTCGAGCAGCAGACCGGACCCTTCGGGGAACTCGTCTACGCCGGCCTCGACTGGGTCGACGAAGGGCTCGCGCGTCGGTCGATGGAGCTCATGGCGACCAAGGTCATGCCCATGGTCGAGAGGTACGGCAGCGGTGCGTGACCGGATGCCGCAGTTGCCGACGGCGGCCCTGACGCCGGCGCAACAGGAGGCCGTCGCGGCGATCACCGCCGGCCCCCGGGGTGATCTCTTCGGTCCCTTCGTCCCGCTCCTGCGCAGCCCCGGCGCCATGGTCCGGCTGCAAGAGGTCGGCGCCCACCTCCGGTTCGGGTCCACCCTGCCCAAGGCGGTCCTCGAGACGGCCATCCTCCAGGTGGCCCGCGCCCGGAACCAGGACTTCGAGTGGGGCTACCACTGCCAGCTCGCCCTTGACGCGGGCGTCCCCCGGGAGGCGGTGGAGGACATCGCGGCCGGCCGGGAGCCGGGTTCGCTGGCGGAGCCGCTGGCAACGGGCTACGCGGTCGTCGCCGACGTCCTCGCCGACAACGACATCCCCGACGAGCTCTACGAGCGGGCGCTCGACACGCTCGGCGAGGAGGGGCTCATCGACCTCATCGTCTGTGCGGGCTACTACACGACCCTCGCCATGGTGATGAACGCGACGCGGACCGACGCCGGCGCGCTCAGCCCGCCCGTCGAGATGAGTTCGTCATGAGCGGGGTGGTCGTCCGCGGGCGCGCCCTACGGGAGGGCCAGAGCCAGCATCAGGGCCCGACGGTCGTGCTGCTGCACCCGCTCGGCGCGGGCGCCGACTTCTGGGAGCGGGCCGCCGCCTCGCTCGACGGCCTCGGCGTGTACTCCGTCGACCTTCCCGGGCACGGCGGCTGCCCCGTCCCCGACGACCCCTACGGCACGGCGGACGTCGCGGCCGCGCTCGCGAAGCACCTGCGCGGTCTCGGTCACCAGGCTGTGCACGTCGTGGGGCTGTCCCTCGGCGGTCTCGTCGCCATCGAGCTCGGGGTGCACGATCCCGGGCTCGTCTCCAGCCTCGTCGTGGCGGCCACCGTCCCGTCCTACCCGGAGGACTGGCGCGAGAAGTGGCGGGCCCGGGCCGCCGACGCCGGGCGCCTGGGCGTGACCCCGTTCGTCGAGCCCACGTTGCAGCTTTGGCTCACCCCCGCGGCCCTCGCCGCCGACGGGCCCGAGGTCGCCTACGTGAAGCGCACCCTCGCAGGCACCGACCCGCGCGGCTACGCCCTCGCGTGCCTGGCCCTCGCGGATGCCGACGTCACCTCGCGGCTCGGCACGATCACGGCGCCGACCCTGCTCGTCGACGGCGAGCTCGACGCGCCGCTGTTCCACGACGGTGCCGCCCGCCTCGCCCGTTCGATCCCCGGCGCCCGCCGCGCCGTCATCGCCGGGGCGCGACACGCCAGCGCGCTCGAGTTCGCCGAGCCCTTCGCGCGGCTCGTCCGGAACTGGGTGCGACCCGGCCCGGACGAAGGGAGCCGGTGATGAACGCGACCGGTCGACCACTCGTCGGCTTCGTCGGGCTCGGGGTCATGGGCTCGGCCATGGCGGGGCACGTCCTTGCCCGCGGGACCTTCGAGGTCCACGGCTACGACATCGACGCTGACCGACGCCGGGCGTTCGCCGGCGCCGGGGGCGCGGTGCACGACGACCTCACCTCGCTCGTCGCCGCCAGCGACCTCGTGCTCACCTCCCTGCCGAGCGCGGCGGCCTTCGAGTCCGTCCTCAGTGGACTCGTCGAGGACGCGCGCCCAGGGACGGTCGTCGTCGAGACGAGCACCCTGGATCTGCGCACCAAGCTCGACGGGGCGGCCCGCCTCGCCCGGGCGGGCGTCGAGATGCTCGACTGCCCGGTGAGCGGAACCGGTGCCCAGGCCCGGACCGGCGACCTCATCGCCTACGTGAGCGGCGCGCCGGAGCCGATCGGACGGGCCAGGAGTCTCGTCGAGGCGTTCACGCGCGCCCACTTCGAGCTCGGCAAGGTCGGCAACGGCACCCTGATGAAGCTGGTGGCGAACCATCTTGTCGCGGTGCACAACGTCGCCGCGGCCGAGGCGCTCGGGTTCGCCCAGGATCTCGGCCTCGACCTGTGGCAGGTGCTCGCCGCCGTCGGGGACGGAGCGGGAGCCTCACGGATGCTCGGCGTCCGCGGCCCCGACATGGTGCAGGGGCGCTACGAGCCGGCGAGCATCCGCATGGACGTCTTCGCCAAGGACCTCGAGATCATCGGGGCGGCCGCGGCCGAGGCGGGCACGGTGACGCCCCTGTTCGACGCCGCCCGCGCCGTCTACCGCGACGGCCTGTCGGACGGCCTGGTGTCCAGCGACACGGCCGTCGTGTTCGAAGTGCTTCGTGGGCACCCTCGCCCACGCGACCCGGCGCCCAGCGGGTGACGGGCATCCAATCGGTCGACAACAGAAGGGAACCCGCATGATCACCGGAATCCGCGGTGTGAACATCAAGGTCCGTGACCAGGAGCGGTCGGCGAATTTCTGGACCGAGCAGGTCGGCCTGGAGGTCGTCAGCGACGTCGTCATGCCCGACTTCGCCCCGCGTCGCTGGCTCGAGACGGCCGCCGCGTCGCGCAACGCGGTGATGGTCCTGCACTGGCCGGTCTTCGAGGAGGTGGAGTTCTTCTCGGGCATCACCTTCATGTGCGACGACATCCAGACGACCTACGAAGAGCTCACGGCCAAGGGTGTCGAGTTCGTCTCCGAGCCGTTCCTGGCCAACTTCGGCTGGTGGGCGACCTTCAAGGACCCCGACGGCAACGTGTTCGTCCTGCGGCAGGAAAAGGGCTGAGCTGAGCCGGCGTCGCGCGCCCGCCGCCGGTGGGCGCGCGCTTCAGCAACAACGAAAACACACGACGGGGCCGGAAGGCGGTTGACGATGGTGGAACGTTCGGTGATTTTCCCTCGCTGGGTGTACCTCGGTGCCGGTGAGGTGCGCACGGGCGCGGCGGTGGTCGTCGAGGGCGACCGGATCGCCGGGGTCCTGCCGGCCGCGCAGGCCGAGGGCATCGACGCCCGGCGGATCGAGCTGCCCGACAAGGCCCTGCTGCCGGGGCTGGTCAACATGCACACCCACGCGGGTGCCGGCCCCGTCGGCCGGGCCGTATCGGAGGACTACGAGCTGCCGACGGGCATGCCGTTCTACGTGCCGCTGTCGCGGCTGTGGCGGCACGCCTACCGTGACGAGCTGCGGGAGCAGTTCCGCGCGGTCATCGAGTGGGACGTCCTGGGCATGATGCGGACCGGGACGACGACGATCCTCAACCACGCGTCGACCGACATCGAGGGCTACCTGCACATCGCCGACCGCGTCGGGGTGCGGACCTTCGCCGGCCCGACGATCCCGCTCGACGTCACCGCCCGCCTGGGCCAGCTCTCCGGCGGGCGGGAGGACCGCAAGCAGACCACCTCGGAGGAGGCCCAACTGGCCGAGCTCGAGGAGCTCGAGCGGATGTTCGGGGAGTGGGACGGCGCCGCGGGCGGGCGGATCACGATGGTCCTCGGGCCGGCCGCGGTGCACACCGACGAGTTCAGCGTGCTGGCCGGGGTCGGCGTGGCGGCGAAGCGGCTCGACTGCCTCGTCACGACCCACCTGTGTCAGGCACCGAGCGAGCTCGCCGCGACGCAGGAGCGGTTCGGCACGACCCCGCTGCGGGTCCTGCAGCGGGCCGAGCTGGCCAACGAGCGGCTCATCGCCGCGCACGGCACGTACCTGCCGGACGAGGACCGCCGGCTCGCCGCCGACACCGGGATCACCATCGTCCACTGCGCCTCTCGCAAGGCGAAAGAGGCTGTCATCTCGCCTTCGGTGTCCTTCCTGGACTCGGGCATCTCCATCGCGCTCGGTACCGATGGCTTCAACTGCGACATGGTCGAGGAACTGAAGTTCGCCGCGATGCTCGGCAAGATCGGCGTCGCCCAGTCACACCGGCCGACCGCCGCCGAGGTCCTGGACCTCGCGACGAGCCGCGCCGCCTCGATCCTGCGCCGGCCCGACCTCGGCGTCATCAAGGAGGGCGCGCGAGCCGACCTCATCGGCGTCGCCGTCACCGACCCGTCGATCGCCCCGGCGCTCGATGTCGTCCAGGCGCTCGTCTACTACGGCAACGGTCGCGACGTCCAGTTCGAGATGGTCGACGGCCGGGTCCTCATCGAGGACGGCAGCTTCGTCGGCGTCGACCTCAACAGCGTCCGCGCCCGCGCGGAAGCGGCACTCACGTCGATCTGGGAGTCGGCGATCGACGCGGGGGTCATCGCCGAGGTCCTCCCGAGCATCAACCGGACGCAGGCGCTCGCCTAGCCCCGTCGGCCCCGGACCCGACGCCCGGGGCCTTCTGATCACACCCAGGACATCCAGGAGGCGATCCATGACCGATCTGCTCCTCAAGGCCAGGCAGAACATCAAACTGCTGGCCGACAGCCCAGCCATCATCGGCGACGTGACGACCGTGTCGCGCCGCACCCTGACGTGGGGAGAACTCGGGACCCGCGTCGACGGTCTCGTCGGCGGCTTCCGGGAGCGGGGCCGGCGGTCCGGCGACCGCATCGGCATCGCCCACTACCAGGGCACGTTCGGTCTCGAGCTCTATCTCGCCGCGCAGGCGGCGGGCCTGCAGCCGGTGCTGCTCGGCATCACGCTCAACAACCACCTCGACGCCGCCGTGCGGGCTCTCGACCTCAAGGAGCTGTTCACCGGCCCGGAGCTGGTCGAGGCGGCTCGGCGTGCGATGGGGACGGCTCCTGTCTGGTACACCGAGCCCGGCACCGACAGCTACGACGATGTCGCGCGGCCGGACGGCGACACCGAGTGGGTCGGCCTCCGGGCGGCCGACACGGTGTCCGGGATCCAGTACTCGACGGGTACGACAGGCGTGCCCAAGGGGATGGTCCGCTCCGTCGGCGCGGACTTCTGGGACGCCGTCAACCGCTCGCTGTGCATGCGGCTGCGCCACTCGGAGCGATGGCTCGCCGCGAGCCCGACGAACATCAACGTCTCCGTCGGCGCACTGCGGTGCATGACGCTCATGGGGGGCGCGACGATCGCCCTCGACGACGTCTCCATCGCCTCGATCGAGCGCAACAGCGAGGACGGCGTCACCGTCCTGCCGCTGCAGGCGCCCGCCTGGCGCGCGATGCTCGACTCCGGCACGGCCCAGCGCCTGCTCGACAAGGGCCTGCGGGTCTGCGTCGCGACGGGGCAGCGGACGCCGCGCGCGACGCTGCGCCGCCTCGGCGAGCTCACGGCGGGACGGGGCGAGGTCGTCAACAGCTACGGCCTCACCGAGACGAGCACACTCGCCATCCTCACGTCGTCGATGCCGGAGTACGGTGCCTCGTCCTCCGTCGGGCGTCCCGCACCGCTGAGCACCGTCGACATCGCGCCCTGGCAGGACGCTCGCGGTGACACGCGCGGCGCCGGGGAGGTCCGGGCGAGTGGCCCGGGCATCTCGCCCGGCTACATCCTGCCGTCCGACCTCCATCCGACGACCACGTCCAACGTCGGCGCGGCGGTCGACGGGTGGTTCTACACCGGTGACGTCGGTCGCTGGGACGAGCAGGGCAACCTGCAGATCCTCGGTCGCTGGAAGGACGCCTTCGTACTCAACGGCGCATACGTCTACCCGTATGAGGTCGAGGGGATCCTCGGTGAGATCCCGGGGGTGCTCGACTCTGTCGTGATCGGCCTGCGTACGGACGGTCAGCCCGCCGGCGGCGACGCTCCCGCGGATCACATGGCCGTCGTCGTCCACTTCAAGGGCGATGTCGCCGAGCAGCGGGCCGCCATCGAGGCCGCCGTCGCCGGGTTCCCGGCCGAGCTGACGCGGCTGCTGTTCATCGACGAGATGCCCCGCAACTCGAGCGCGAAGATCAACCGGTCCGAGGTCGCCGCCCTCGTCGCCGCGGGCGTCCCGTCGGTCCTGGAGCGGTGATGGAAGCGGTCGAAGCGGCGCCGCTGCGCATCTGCATGATCTCGCCGATTCACCTCCCCGAGCCGGTCACCGCGGCCCGGGCGGAGCGGTTGCGCAAGCTCGGCGGGCCGGACCTGGACGTGGATCTCGTCGGCCTGCCGTCCGGGGCGCCACGCGCTCTCGACCGGCCGGAGGACATCGAGGCCGCGACGGCGCACATCACCGCCGTGGCGGCGAGCCTGGACCCGGCACGCTACGACGTCGTCGTGCCGGACTGCGTCCTCGACCCCGGCGTGGAGGTCGGCGCCGGCAGCGAAATCCCTGTCCTCGGTCTGCTGCGCCTCATCGCGGCGGGCCTGTACGGGCTCGGCAGACCGTTCTCGGCGGTGACCCGCAACGAGACGATCGCGGTCGAGCTCGAGGCGCGGCTGCGCGCCTACCGGCTCGACGAGAACTTCAGAGGGACCGACGTTCTCAACCTCGAGGTTGAAAAGGTGGTCCACCAAGGGGAATGGACGGACGCCTTGGGTCGGGTCGTGCGCGAGCGCGCCCAGGCCGGCGTCGGCATCGTGCTCAACGGGTGCAGCGCTGTCGCGACGGGCCCTTCGCCCTGGTCCGGCAGCTGGGTGGTTGATCCCACAACATACGCGTTCGACCTCATTCGAGCCCGCCTGCACAACGGTGTGCGGCCGGCGGGCTGAGGCCGGAACGGGCCGCCTCGGGAGGTGCCGACGCGCCTCCTGAGGCGGTGGCCGACGCGCTCCAACCATGGTCTATACGGCCGTTGACATCGCTTCAGCGGCTTCATAATCTCATCCAGAGGAACGCAGTTCCGATAGATGAAACATTGCGGTCGATTCCCCGTCCGACGACCCGGGACGGCGCTACCGCGACCGGCTTTCGCAGTCCTTACCCCCACCTTCCTTCCCGGCTGCTGGACCGGGCCTCTCCTCATCGGAGGACATCATGAACGACTTCCCCTCGGCCCGGCTCAGCCGAAGGAGCGCGCTGCTCCTGGGGCTGTCCGGCGCGGCAGCCCTCGGTCTTGCCGCGTGCGGCGCCGCCGACGACACCTCCTCGGCCGCCGGTGACACCACCGACGCGCTCTCGCCCAACGGTGCGCCGGGCGACACGCCCCCGGCCGGCGTGAAGCTGGCCGCCACGCAGGTCGCCACCATCGCCGTGTCGAACCTGCCCTCGTCCATCGACCCGATGGTCGTCGTCAGCGGCGGCGCGCGGCGCTTCGACATCTACGAGTCGCTCATCGACACCCACCCCAGCACCGGCGAGCCCCGCCCGTTCCTCGCCACGGAGTGGAAGCAGGTCGACGACAAGACCTGGCACTTCACGCTGCGGCAAGGCGTCAAGTTCCACGACGGCACGCCGATGACGGCCGAGGACGTCGTCTTCAGCTTCCAGCGGGCCGCGACCCAGGGCTACGGCATCGCTACGCACTTCTCGACGATGGCGAGCGCGCGCATCGTCGACGACAAGACCGTGGAACTGGTCACCAAGACCCCGGACGTGCTCATCCTCAAGCGCCTCGCCCAGGTCGCCATCCTGCCGAAGAAGTACTACGAAGGCCTCGGGTCGGACCAGAAGACGCGGGACGCCGCCTTCGCCAAGGCTCCGATCGGCACCGGCCCCTACAAGTTCGAGTCGTACGCCTCGGACAAGGCCGTCGTGAAGAAGGCCGGCGACACGACGTGGCGCAAACCGACCCTCGAGAAGATCACCTTCCTGCAGGTCACCGACGCCGGCACGCAGCTGAACTCGCTCCTCGCCGGGGACGTGCACTACATCAACATCCAGCCGCTCAACAACCTGCCGACCCTCAAGAACGCGGGCGCGACGCTCATCCAGCTCACCAAGGGCAATGACCTCGGTGCCTTCATGGACTCGGTCGACAACAAGGGCAAGGCCAAGACCGGACCGATGGGTGACAAGCGGGTCCGCCAGGCGATCCAGCACGCGCTCAACAAGGAAGAGCTCGTCAAGTCCGTCCTGCAGGGCCGCACCGTCGCCGACGACGGCCAACTCATCGGCAAGGGCCTGCCGGGCTACACGGACACCGTGAAGGACTACCCGTACGACGTCGAGAAGGCCAAGGCCATGCTCGACGAGGCGGGCTACCCCGTGAAGGGCGACGGCACGCGCTTCACCATCACGATGGCCTCCGCCTTCGCGGGCACGGGCTCGGTGCGCCGTCTCATCGGCGAGTGGATGCAGTCGTCGATCAGCAAGCTCGGCATCAAGGTCGAGTTCACCGCGCTGACCGACACCGCGCTGCAGCTCGAGTACTTCTACAACACCAAGCAGCGCCCCGACATCTACCACTTCGGCCTGTTCACGCGCCCCTACATGGACGCCGCGCGGGCCTACAGCCGGTTCGTCTCCGACAGCGGCTCGTACCACATGAACAACCCCGAGTTCGACCAGCTCTACAAGCAGCAGCTCGGTGAGCAGGACCCGACCAAGCGTCAAGCGATCCTCGCCAAGGCGACCGAGCTCTTCCACGAGGAGTCCTGCTTCCTGTTCGCCTGCGGCGACGTGTGGGTGGACGCCGCGGCGAAGAACCTCAAGGGTCTGGTCCAGTGCGACGTCCAGACCGAGCAGTACTACGACCGGCTCTACCTCACGGCATGACCAAGATGCCGTCTGACGGGTCGTCGGCGTTGTTCCCTCCGGTGCCCGAGTCCACGCTGGACCCGGAGACGGTGGAGGCCTACGAGAAGTCCCGCGAGCTGTTCGGACACGTCTCCGAGCTGTTCTCCGTCCTCGCGAACGCGCCGACGGCCCTGTCGGGCTGGGTCGACCTGCTCCGCCGGCTGCGCCGTGAGCTGGCGGTCGAACCGCGGCTCACGGAGCCGGCGATCATCACCGTCGCGCGGCTGCACGGCAACGCGCGGGTGGCCGCTTCGCACGAGCGGCTGGCCGCCGCTGCCGGAGTGGACGCACGGGTGCTCCGCGCGGCGGCCTCCGGCGGGACGGATGGGCTCGACGCCGACCAGCGCCTCGTCCGCGACCTCGCGGCGGCGGTCGTCGGCGGTGGGGCCCCGGAGCCGCTCGTGCGGGAGTGCCAGTCGCGCTTCGGGGTCAGGGAGACCGCCGAACTCATCATCGTCACCTCCTTCTACTGCATGGTCTGCCGTGTCAACGCGTCGATGCAGGTCTACCTCGACCTGCCGCCGGCGCAACCGGCCAGGCACTGACGAACGCCGTGTCCGCTGTGCTCGCGTACGACCGGTACCCCGGAGAGGGGCCGCTCGCGGTGCTGCTCCACGGCTGGGCCTGCGCCGGGGAGGACCTGCGGCCGCTCGCCCTTGAGCTCGCGGGCCGGTTCGACGTCGTCGTCCCTGGGCTGCCGGGCCATCCGCGCACGGGGGCGGCACTCGGTCCGGCCTACGGGGTCGAGGCGATGGCGCGGTGCGTGCTCGACCTCGTGCGTGCGCTGGAACGCGGCCCGGCCCTGCTCGTCGGCCACAGCCTCGGTGGCGCCGTCGCGCTCGCCGCGGCACGGCTCGAACCGGCACTCGTCACCCGTGTCGTCACCGTGGAGACGTCGTGGGCCTGGGTCGAAGCACCCGCGGGGCCCATCGACATCGTCGATGCGGAACACCGGTCCGAAAGCGTGAACAACAAGCGGGAGCAACTGGGTCTGTCCGCGGTGACCGGACAGCTCGACCCCGCGGCCTTGGCCGAGGCGCTGTCCTCGGTGCTGGAGTGGTCCAGGGTGCCCTCTCGGGACTCGCCGCTGCACGGTCTCGGAATCTTCGGCGACCAAGGCTGGGAGGCTGTACGCAGCGCAGGAAGGCGCGAGGGTGGCGTTCGGTGCGTCCATCTGGCGGGCTGCGGGCACTGGCCGCACGTCGAGCGGCCGGTCGCGGTCGCCCGGTTGATCACCGCAACCGAGGGCGACGAAAAGCATTGACCGCTCGGTAGGTCTGGATTACGTTGTGCGGAACGCTGTTCCGCCTGATGGGAGGTGCCGTGAATCGCCTGAAGGTTGTGCTCGTCCACGGCGCCGGCCGCGGTGCCTGGTGCTGGCAGCGCCTGACCCCGCTGCTCGACGCGGCAGGGGTGGAGTGGGAAGCGCCGACGCTGACCGGACTCGCAGATCGCGCGCACCTGCTCGGTCCCGAGGTCGGCCTGCAGACGCACGTCGACGATGTCTGCGCCGTCCTCGCCCGGCGAGCTCCGGCCGCGGTGTGTCTCGTCGGCCACAGCTACGGCGCGGTCGTCGTCGCGGGTGTCGTCGGGGCCATGGCCGAGCAGGTCGCGCGGGTCGTCCTCATCGACGGCCCCGTCGTCGAGGACGGCGAGAGCGGGGCGGACGTGCACCCGCTGGGCGACGCCCTCCGGGCCCGGGCGAGGCGGCACGGGGACACCGACATCATTCCCGTCTCCGGCCGGCCCGACGACCGCCTCCCTCCGGCCGACAACGCCTGGATCGCCGGCAACGTCACCCCCCAGCCCTTGCGGTGCGTGACCGACCCGGTCCGCCTGCCCGGTGGGTGGCCGCTCGACCTGCCCAAGGACTACGTCCTGTGTGAACGGCCAGGGGAGTCCTCCGACCGTCCGTACCTCTCCCGCGTCCGGTGCGGCGACGGGTGGTCCAGACATGTCGTCGACAGCCCTCACGACGTGATGATCGCGCGGCCCGACTGGCTCGCGAACCTGCTCGTCCGTTTGTCCGCGAACCCCATCGACGACTCCCGACGCCCGTGCCCGTAGCGACGGAAAGGCTGAACGCATGACTCTGAACGTCGCGCCCATGGGCACCGCCCCCGCGACGACCCGTGGCGGTGAGCGGGAGCCTCAGGCCCCTGTCTGGTCCCGTTTCCTCTCGCACGGCGTCGTCCGCTTCGCGGTGCGGAGTGTCGTGCGGCTCGTCCTGGTCGTCATCGGCGTCCTCACGCTCCTGTTCGTCCTGCTCCGGATCGCCGGTGACCCGGCAAAGGCCCTCGCCGGGCAGGACGCGACACCTGCCGACCTCCTGCGGATCCGCGCCCAGCTCGGGCTCGACCGACCGATCATGACGCAGTACTGGGAGTTCGTCACCCGGGCGTTCCTGTTCGACTTCGGCGACTCGTACAAGCTCAACACCGACGCGATGGGGGAGGTGCTGCACCGGCTGCCCGCAACGCTCGGGCTCATCCTGGCCGCGCTCGCGCTCGCGCCGCTCATCGGCATACCGCTCGGCATGATCGCCGCGCTCGCCCGCAGCCGGATCTACGACAAGCTGATGGACGTCATCGTCGTCGGCGGCCAGGCCATCCCGGTCTTCGCCGTCGCGGTCCTGCTCGTCTACCTGTTCGGCGTCGAGCTGCGCTGGGTGCCCACATTGGCGACGGCCGGCTTCGCCTCGGACCCACGGGCGATACTCCTGCCGGTCCTCGTCCTCGCGATCCATCCCATCTCGCGCATCCTTGAGGTGACCCGGGCGGGCCTGGCCGACAGCATGCAGGAGGATTTCGTCCGCACCGCGCTGTCCAAGGGCGTGCCGCCCGCCCGGCTGGTGACCCGCCATGCGATCCGTCCGGTGCTCAACAGCCTCATCACCGTCCTCGGCGTCGACTTCGCCGGGATGCTCTCCGGAGGCGTTGTCGTCGAGTTCATCTTCGTCTGGCCCGGTCTCGGACACGTGCTCATCTCCGGCGTCTCCAACCGCGACTACCCCATCGTCGGCGCGGCGACCTTCGTCGCGGCCGTCCTCGTCGTGCTCGTCAACCTCATCATCGACATCGCCTACCGCCAGCTCGACCCGCGGATCCGAAAGGGGCGCTGACCATGGCTCAGCCACCGCCACCGGCCGGCGTGCCGGGTCCGGCCGACCGAACCGACACGGTCGCGGCCGAGGTCCCGATCGCTGCGGCAACGCCCGCCGGTCCATCCGTCTCCGGGCGCCGCGAACCGTCGCGGACACTGGTGCGCTCGTTCCTGCGCGCCAAGGCCGGCGTGCTCAGCCTCGTCGTGCTGCTCGGCATCGTCGTCGTGACCCTGCTGGCCAAGCAGGTCGCGCCCTACGACCCCGGGCAGCTGGATCCCGCGAAGGCACTGCTCAAGCCGGTATGGGCCGGCGGCAGCAGCGACCATCTGCTCGGCACCGACGAACTCGGCCGCGACCTGCTCTCACGGCTCATCTTCGGCGCCCGGACCGCGCTCGCCCTTGCCTTCGGTGCCGCCACGATCAGCGCCGTCGTCGGCACCGTGCTCGGACTCATCGGCGGCATGAACCGCCGATGGATCGGGCCTGTCGTCGACTGGCTCTGCGACGTGCAGCTCGCGTTCCCCAACATCGTCCTCGCCCTCGTCGTCATCACGTCGCAGGGCAACAGCATCAGCTCCTTGCTGATCGTTCTGTCGATCTTCGGGTGGGTCCACTTCGCCCGCGTCGTGCGCAGCGCGGTGCTCACCCTCCGGCAGGCCGACTTCGTGCTCGCGGCGCGCGGCAGCGGCGGGTCGACCCTCAGCATCACCTTCCAGCACATCCTGCCCAACGTCATGTCGTCCGTGCTCGTGCTGTGGACGTTCGCGGTCGCGACGGTGCTCCTGCTCGTGAGCGGCCTCAGCTTCCTCGGCCTCGGCGTGCAGCCCCCGGCCTCCGACTGGGGTCAGCTGTTCGCCTCCGGGCGCGCCTTCCTCATCCAGAACCCGTGGTACGCGTTCATGCCCGCCGTCGCCATCACCGTCACGGTGCTCTGCGCGACCGTGCTGGGCCGGACGCTCCGCACGACGCTGAACCCGAGGACCCGATGACTGCCACCCCGAACGCACCCCTGCTCGCGGTGCGCGACGTCACCGTGACGATCACCAAGGGCAAGCGCCAGACCGACGCCGTCACGGGCATCGACTTCGACGTCGCCGCCGGAGAGATCGTGGCCATCGTCGGCGAGACGGGGTCGGGCAAGTCCCTGTCAGCCCTCTCGGTGCTCCAGCTGATCCGTGACCCCGTGCGGCTCACCCAGGGCAGCGTGCTGCTCCAGGGACAGGACCTCACCGGCCTCAAGCCAGCCGACCTGCGCCGGGTGCGTGGCGGCGACATCGGGATGATCTTCCAGGACCCGATGACCGCGCTGAACCCGTTCCACACGGTCGGGCAGCAGATCGGTGAGGCCATGACGGTGCACCGCAAGCTGTCCAGGGAAGCCGTGCGCGAGAGGACCCTGCGCCTGCTCGGCGACGTCGGCATCGTCAACCCCAGACAGCGGATCGACCAGTACCCCCACGAGCTGTCCGGTGGCACCCAGCAGCGAGTCATGATCGCGATGGCGCTGGCCAACGAGCCCAAGCTGCTCATCGCGGACGAGCCGACGACCGGGCTCGACGTGACCGTCCAGGCCCAGATCCTGCGCCTCGTCCGCGAGGCCGCCGTGTCGTGGGGCATGGGCGTGCTGCTGATCACCCATGATCTGGGCGTCGTGGCCGGTTACAGCGACCGCGTCGTCGTCATGTACGCGGGCAACGTCGTCGAGAGCGGGCCCACGGAAGAGGTTCTCGCCGCGCCGGCCCACCCGTACACCCGGGCCCTGCTCGACGCGCGACCGGAGAACGGCCGCCCCGGCATGAGACTCAACGCGATCTCCGGCGGGCCGCCGGAGCTGTTCAAGTTCCCCGTCGGCTGCCGGTTCCAGCCGCGCTGCGCGAACGCGACGGCGGAGTGTGGCGCGGCCAACCCGGCGCTCGTGCCGCCGCCGAAGGCGTCGAAGGATGGCCCCGTGCCGAAGGCGTCCACGGATCGCCTCGTGCCGAAGGCGTCCACGGATCGCCTCGTGCCGAAGGCGTCCAAGGATCGCCTCGTACGCTGCATCCACCCCTACGCCTCGCCCGCACCGAGCGATCCCGCCCGGTCATCCGGCGTGTCGATCTCGCTGCCCCCCGCCCCCGCCGAACCCGGCGCCCCAGCCATCCGCGTCGAGGCGCTGCGCCGCGTGTTCGCCGGCGGTGGGCACGTCACCAAGGCGGTCGACGGCGTCGACCTCCAGCTCGCGTTCGGCGAGACCCTCGGCATCGTCGGCGAGTCCGGCTGCGGCAAGTCGACGACGGCGCGGATCCTCGCCGGGCTCGACCAGCCATCCGACGGCCTCATCCGCTACGCTGACGGCAGGGAGCTCACGCACCGGCGCGGCCGCGTCGACCACACCTTCGTCCAGTACGTCTTCCAGGACACCTTCGGCTCGCTCAACCCCCGGCGCACCGTCTGGCAGATCATCGAGGAGCCGCTCAAGCGACTCACCGATCTTTCGAAGGCCCAGCGCGCCAAGCGGATTCGCGAGTACATGGCCGAGTGCGGCCTCATGCCGAGCATCGAGTCCCGCTACCCGCACGAGCTCTCCGGCGGCCAGCGCCAGCGCGTCGGCATCTGCCGGGCTCTCGTCGTCCAGCCCAAGGTCGTCGTCATGGACGAGCCGATGTCCGGTCTCGACCTGTCGGTCCAGGCGCAGATCATCAACCTGCTGCAGGACCTGAAGAAGGATCTGGGGCTGACGGCCGTGCTCGTCTCCCATGACATCAGCGTCATCCGGCACCTGTGCGACCGCGTCGCGGTGATGTATCTCGGCCGCGTCGTCGAAGCCGGGCCGGCGAGCACCCTGCTCACCAGCCCCCTGCACCCGTACACGGCGGCCCTGCTCAGCGCCGTCCCGCAACTGGAAACCGAAGCGCGCCGCCCCGAGATCCCGCTGCGCGGGGACGCCGGCGACGTCGACCCGGCGTCCGCCTGCGGCTTCGCGCCGCGTTGCCCGATCGCGCGCCCCGAGTGCCGCACCGACGAGCTGCGGCTGACGCCTCAGCGGAACGGCCTGCTCGTCGCGTGCCACTACCCAGGGCAGTTCGACCAAGCCTAATTCCCGTCCTGTGACCGCGGACCGTGCCATTCGCAGCCGGATGGCGCCGCCGCGGCGCGAGAGGAAGGTCTCCACATGAACGAGCCATCACCGTGTGACGTCCTGGTCCGGGGCCGGATCATCACCATGGACGGCAACCGGCGCGTACTCTCCGACGGCTGGGTCGCCATCACCGACGGCGCCATCGTCGGTGTCGGCACCGGGCCGGCACCCTATCAGCCGCGCGACACCTGGGGCGGGCCCGACCACCTCGTCATGCCCGGGCTCGTCAACACGCACACGCACCTCGTCCAGGGCTGCATCCGCAGCATGGCCGAGGGGACGAAGTTCCAGGAGCGGCTTTTCGGGTTCTACTACCCGATGACCGGCGCGTGCGACGAGGAGCGGTCCTACTGGTCGGCGATGACGCCGGCGCTCGATCTGCTGCGTTCGGGCGTGACCACGACGACCGACGATCACTTCACCCACGCGAACAAGCGGTCGATGGACGGCGTGCTGCGCGCCCTGACCGACGCGGGCATTCGCGCCCGCGCCGCGCGCCTGCTCGTCAACGACCCGCTCGCGGTGCCGGAGGAGTTGCGCGAGGACATCGAGACGGCCCTCAGCGAAACCGACCGGCTCGCCGCGGCGTACGACTCGGCGACGATGTCGGTGACGGCGAGCACCATCGGCATCACCTACGTCAGCGAGTCCGACCTGCGTGCGCTCTACAAGTGGACCCTCGACAACGGCAAGCAGTTCGACATCCACGCACCCTCGATGATGGACGGCGCCTACCTCAAGGAGGTGCGTGGCTGGAGCGGCGGCTCCTTCGAGTGGCTGCACGCGGAGGGCATGCTCGACAAGCATGTCATCGGCATCCACGCCCAGAACATCCGCCCGGGCGAGGCCGAGCTGCTGGCCCGCGCCGGCGCCAGCGTCTCCCTCGTGCCGGACATGGAGCTCATCCTCGGCATGGTCACCTTCGACTCGCGCCAGTACCTGGACGCCGGGGTCACCGTCGGTCTCGGTCTCGACGGCCCGGTCGTCTCCTACGGCCACAACTTCTGGCTCGGGATGCGCTCCTACCTCATGGGCCAGCGGATCGGTGACAGCGCACGCAAGCTCGTCCGGGGCGACAAGGGCCACTTCGGCGACGAACTGCTGTTCGGCACCGCGGAGGACGCGCTCGAGCTCGGCACCATCGGCGGTGCCAAGGCGCTCGGCCTCGGCGACCGGATCGGGTCACTCGAGGTGGGCAAGGAGGCCGATCTGCTCGTCATCGACCTGTCGACCGAGCCGACCGCCGCTCCCGACGGGGCGCTGCTGTCCAACCTCGTCTGGTCCGGCGGGCCTGCCCCCGACTCGATCGACCGGGTCGTCGTGCGCGGCCGCACCGTGATGCGCCGGGGTCAGCCGGTCCAGGTCGATCTCAAGGAGGCCGTGCGTCGCGCGAACGAGGTCCAGCGCGAGCTGTTCCAGGAGACCGGCTGCGACAGCTTCCTCCGGCGCGGCTCGACCTGGCAGTGGTCGTGACCATGAGCGGCGCGGCACCGGGAGCCCACGCGGAGCCGGCCATCGGGTGGATCGGGCTGGGTGCCATGGGCGTGGCCATGGCCGCGAGGCTCGTCGACCGGGGCCGGCCCGTCCTCGGATGGAACCGGGGCGCGGCACGCGCGGCCGAGGCCGCCGCGCACGGGGTCACCGTCACGTCCGACATCTCGGAGGCGGCCTCGCGCGACATCGTTGTGAGCATGCTGCCGAACGACGAGGTCGTGCGAGAGGTGCTCGCCGGGGCCACGGTCCTCGCGGCGGTCACGCCGGGCAGTGTCCACGTCAACTGCGCGACCATCTCGCCCGGTCTCGCGCGCGAGCTCGACGGGCTCTACCGCTCCCGAGACGCCCACTACGTCTCGGCGCCGGCGTTCGGCCGGTCCGCAGCCGCGCTCGGGGGGCAGCTCACGGTCGTCGCGGGTGGCGACGGCGAGCCGGTGGGCCTGATCCGTCCGGTCCTCGCCGACCTCGCGGTCAGTGTCCACACCTTCCCTGAGCCGGCGCAGGCCAACCTCGTCAAGATCCTGGGCAACTACCTGATCGCGGTGACGGCCGGCTCGCTCGGCGAGGTGGTCGGGGTCGCCGAACGTGGCGGGCTCAAGCCGGACCAGCTGCTCGACATCCTCACCGAGCGACTGTTCTCCGGACTGATCCACCGGTCCTACGGTCAGATGGTCACCGAACAGCGGTATGAGCCGGTCGCGTTCACGATGCGACTCGGCAAGAAGGATGTCGACCTCGTCCGGGCGGAGGCACGGCATCACGGGGGACGCCTGCCCCTCGGTGACGTCATCGCCGACGCGCTCGGCGAGGGGGTCGAAGGGACGGCGGCCGAGAAGGACTGGGCGTTCGTCGCGGAGTGGTTCCGGACGCAGGCCGGAGGTCCGCGATGAGTCGCTGGCTCATCGTCGGCTATGGCCGGGCCGGCGAGGTGCACGCGGCCGCGCTCTCGCGCGTCCCGTCGGCCGTCATCGCCGGCGTCGTCGACTCCTTGCCACAGACCCGCGAAAAGGCTTCGGCCGCCGGCTACGCCGTCTACGGCGATCTCGAGGCGGCGATCGAGCGGGAACGCCCCGACGCGCTGTCGGTGGCCCTGCCGCACGATCTGCACGAGTGGACGGTTGAGGTGGCAGCGGCCAACGGGCTCGCCGTCCTCGTGGAGAAGCCGCTCGCCCGCGACGCCGAAGAGGCGGATCGGATGGTGTCCACCGCCAAGGCCGCCGGTGTCGAGCTCGGGTGTCTGATGAACTACCGCGCCTACGCTCAGCTGCGCTGGGTCAGGCAGGTCATCGCCGACGGCACGCTACGGGTGCGCAGCGCTGTCGTCGAGGTCAACCTACCGGCGCCCGTGCAGGTGCCCGGTTGGCAGTCGAACCGGGCACGGGCCGGAGGCGGCCTCCTCCGCACGGTCGGGGTCCACTACCTCGACCTGCTTGTCTGGTGGCTGGGGCTGCCGGAGCGGCTGGTGGGCCACGTGACCGGACCCTCCGACGAGGTCGCGTCGGCGCTGATCGCGCTGCCCGGCGAGGTCAGCGCGACGGTCTCGGTGGCGGCCGTCGCGGCCCGCGGTGCTGGGGTGCGGATGACCCTGTTCGCCGATCAAGGCAACGTAGTCATCGAAGGCTCTCAGGTAGTCTCATATCCCGTGGGGATGATCCCGCCAGAACCGGAGGCCGACGGAGCGGACCTCCTTTACGGCGCAGGTCATCTAGAGTATTTTCGTGCAGCCGACCGTGCCGTCGGGCTGGGGGACCCGTTCCCCGTGCGGGGGGACGAAGGACTCGCCGCCGTGCGTCTCGTAGATCTCTGGTATACCTCCGCGCGGACCGGTGGATGGGTCGCGCTCGATACGTAGGCTCGCGACCCACCACGACGGGCTTTACCGGCACCGTGCTCGATGCCACTGACGGCGGCCGAGGGGCACGACTTCGAAGGGATGGACAAGGTGTCGCAGGGCACGCAGTTGGATGACCTCGAGCTCCAGCTCGGAGCGAAGGTCTCGAGCGCCACCATCGCGACGGTCGTGCGGGCCGTGGATCTGTTGATGTACTTCAAGGACGCCCCGACCCGTGACCTCGGTGTCAGTGAGATCGCCGACGGGCTCGGAATGTCGAAGGCCGCCACGCACCGCATGCTCGCATCGCTCCGCGTGCGCGGTCTGATCGAGCTCGACGAGACGACCCGCAGGTACACCCTCGGCATCGGGATCATGCAACTCGGCCTCGCCTACATGGATCAGATCGACATTCGTCGAATGGCGCACCCGGAGCTCGTCCGGCTGTCCAACCGGACGAACGAGACGGCGACCCTGTCCGTCCGGGTGGATCAGCGCAGGCGCATCTATGTCGATGAGGTGGTGCCACGACGTGAGGTCATCATGTCGGTGAGCCTGGGCATCCCCTACCCGCTGCATGCCGGGGCGTCGTCGAAGGCGTTCCTCGCCTTCTACACGGAGGAGGAGGTCGACCGCTACCTCGACAGCACGCTCGAGGCGGTGACCGACGGCACGATCACTGACACGGCGGCCCTGCTCAAGGAGCTCAGGCTCGTCCGCGAACAGGGCTGGGCGCGATCCATCGGGGAGCGCAGGAGCGGTGCGGCATCGGTCGCCGCCCCGGTCTTCGACCACAGCGGAAAGGTCGCGGCCGTCATCAGCGTATGTGGACCCAAGGAGCGGTTCGAGGCCGAGTTCGATGCCTGCCGCGACGCGTTGCTCGAGACGACCGCGCGTCTGTCCATGCGTCTCGGGTGGGCGCCGGGGCGCATGGGTGGTGAGGTCACCGCTCGCTGACCGATCGGGATGCTCGCGGACAGATGTGCCATCTGTCCGCGACATGGATCGCGTACGCCGGCCCAGGTCCAGGGGAAGCGCCGCAGAGAGGACGCACTGTTCCCTTTCTAAGGTATAGCGGACATGGGGGCTTGCGGCAAGGGGCGGGTGAGAGCGCAGAATCGCTGGCCGGAGCCGGAAGCAGAGGATGTGCCTGACCATGCAACCGTTGCGGACCAGTGTGTTCGAGCTCGGAGGGCGGCTTGCCGCCAAGGCGGAGCCGGGGCTGATCGAGAGGGACGAGCGGCACTTCGCGGCGATCGCGGAGAGTCTGGACGCGACGATCGCGGAGCTGGGGGAGCGCCTGGACGCGGAGCGGCGGGCGCCCGGGGGGATCGGGCAGGCGGCGATGGACCGCGACGACGAGGTGCGGCGGCTGTCGGGGCGGTTGCGGGCGTTGCGGCGGTTCGGCCTGGACCTGTGCCTGGGGAGGATGGTGCCGGAGGCGGGCGAGCCGGTGTACGTGGGGCGGCTCGGGCTCACCGACGGCGGCGGGCGGCGGTTGCTGCTCGACTGGCGGTCGCCGGCGGCGGAGCCGTTCTTCGGGGCGACGCACGCGAACCCGATGGGGCTGGCCAGCCGCCGCCGGTACCGGTGGACGCGCGGCAGGATCACCGACTACTGGGACGAGGTGTTCACGCCGGAGGGGCTCGAGGGGCACGCCGCGCTGGACGACCAGTCGGCGTTCATCGCCACGCTGGGCAGCAGCCGGTCGTCGCGGATGCGGGACGTGCTCGGGACCATCCAGGCGGACCAGGACGCGATCATCCGGGCGGGGTCCAGCGGTGCGCTGGTGGTCGACGGGGGTCCCGGGACGGGGAAGACCGTTGTCGCGTTGCACCGGACGGCATACCTGCTCTACGCCGATCCCCGGCTCGGCCACAGGAGAGGCGGTGCGCTGTTCGTCGGGCCGCACCAGCCGTACCTGGCGTACGTCGCGGACGTGCTGCCGAGCCTCGGCGAGGAGGGCGTGCAGACGTGCACGCTGCGGGACCTCGTCGCGGAGGGGGCGGCGGCGACGGCCGAGACCGATCCGGAGGTGGCCCGGCTGAAGGCGTCAGCGCGGATGGTACGGGCGATCGAGGAGGCCGTCCGGTTCTACGAGCGACCGCCGGTGCGGGGGATGACCGTCGAGACCCACTGGCAGGATCTCTGGCTCAGCGCCGAGGACTGGGCGGAGGCGTTCGAGGCGGCCGAGGCCGGGATCCCGCACAACGACGCCCGGGACCTGGTGTGGCAGGAGCTGGTGCGGATCCTGAGGGAGAAGGAGGACGTCCCCGAGGCGCAGCTGCGGGCGAACCGGGACCTGGTGACGGCGTTCAACCGGGCGTGGCCGCTGATCGAGGCGGCGGACCTCGTCGGTGACCTGTGGTCGGTGCCGGCGTACCTGCGCAAGTGCGCGCCGTGGCTGTCGGTGGAGGAGGTGCGGCGGCTGCAGCGGGCGGACGCGCAGGCGTGGACGGTCAGCGACCTGCCGCTGCTGGACGCGGCGCGGCAGCGGCTCGGCGACCCGGCTCGAGCGCGGCAGCGGCGGCGGCGCGCGGCGGAGGTCACAGCACGCCGGGAGCACATGGACCGGGTCGTGGGCGACCTGATCGAGGCCGCCGACGACGAGTACGGCACGGGGCTGGTGACGATGCTGCGCGGCGAGGACTTCCAGGAGGCGCTGGTCGACGAGGCCGGCCTGGCGCAGAGCGACCCGGACCTGCTGGCGGGG
Organism: Dactylosporangium sp. NPDC000521; assembly: GCF_042898305.1. Classification (NCBI taxonomy): domain Bacteria; kingdom Bacillati; phylum Actinomycetota; class Actinomycetes; order Micromonosporales; family Micromonosporaceae; genus Dactylosporangium; species Dactylosporangium sp. NPDC000521. Next base: position 545,794 of record NZ_JBIAYW010000004.1, on the reverse strand, counting down.
CCGTTCGCGCACATCGTCGTGGACGAGGCGCAGGAGCTGACCGACGCGGAGTGGCAGATGCTGCTGCTGCGCTGCCCTTCACGGAGCTTCACGATCGTCGGGGACCGGGCGCAGGCGCGGCACGGGTTCGCCGAGTCGTGGCAGGAGCGCCTTGCCAGGGTCGGGCTCGACCGGGTCACCATGGCGTCGCTGAGCATCAACTACCGCACGCCGGAGGAGGTCATGGCCGAGGCGGCGCCGGTGATCCGCGAAGCGCTGCCGGACGCCAACGTGCCGGTCTCGATCCGCACGAGCGGCCTCCCGGTCGTACACGCGACGAAAACGGAGCTCGAAGGCGTCGTCGACGCGTGGCTCGCCGCTCACGAGGAGGGCACGGCGTGCGTCATCGGCGACCCGGAGTTCGTGGCGACGGAGCGCGTGCGGTCGCTGACGCCCGAGCTGTCCAAGGGCCTCGAGTTCGACCTGGTCGTGCTCGTGGACCCGGACGCGTTCGAGGGGGCGGTCGACCGGTACGTGGCGATGACCAGAGCGACGCGGCAGCTGGTCATCCTGCGCGGTGAGGGTCAGCCCGTCTCGTCGTCGATGAGGCCGTAGGGCGGCTGGTCCGGCCGGCGGGTGAAGCGGACGATGACGTCGTCGGCGGCGGCGGGGGGCGGGGCGTTGTCGGCGACGACGATCTGCGCCCCGACGCCGCGGCCGGACAGCCACTGCTCCAGGTGCCGGTAGAAGCGCTCGACCGTGACGGTGTCGGCCGTGTCCCGGTCGATGTCGCCGGCGACGCCGAGGTTCTTCTGCGGGCTGTCCAGCATGAGGAACCCGGGGTGCGACGACCGGCTCTCCCACGCGATCTCGAACAGGGCGAGCTGCCAGGCGAGCGCGATCAGCGTCCGCCCGCCCGACGACGCGGCCGTGTAGGGCTCGCCGCGCATGTAGGGGGTCAGGTCCTCGGCGAGGTAGGCGTCGGCGATCTTCGGGTAGTGCCACTCCTGCAGGATCTCCCGGTAGCGTTCGCTGACGCGCCGGATGACCGCGGTCCGGTCCGCGCGCCGCGCCTGCGGGCCGGCGGCGGCGAGCTCCTCGCGGTACGCGTCGACCTGGTCGATCTGGTGCAGGATGCCGGCGGCGCGCCGCTCCAGGCTCTGGATGAGCCGCAGCCCGCTCAGCGCCCGCTGCAGCGTCGCGGCGGCCTCCTCGCGGCGCCGGGCGAGGGCGTCGCGCTGCGCGAGGAACGGCGTGATCGTGTGCGCCGTCGCCTCGTCGACCTCCGCGGCGGCGCGGGCCTCGTCGCGCTGGGCGCGCTCCGCGGCGTCCCGCAGCCGCGGCAGTTGCTCCTGCAGCTCCTCGATGTAGCGGTTCAGCTCGGCGAGGCGGGTCTTCGCGGAGCGCAGCTCGGCGGTCACGTCGACCGAGCCGCCGTCGGTGATCGGCAGCAGACAGGCGGGGCAGCGGTCCTCGCCGCCGGTAGCGGCAGCCGTCACACTGCCGCCGGTAGCGGCAGCCGTTACACTGCCGCCAGTGGCGGCAGTTATTGCACCGCCGCCGCTGAGCGGCTCCAGGCACGACGGGCACGCCGAGACGCGCATCGGCTCGAAGAGGTGGTCTGCCTCGGCGAGCATCGTCCACTTCGCGACGTCGTCGGCGTAGCTGCCGTGCAGGGTCTGCATCCGCTGCAGCTGGGTCTCCCGGTCGCGCAGCTCTGCCGCCGTGCGGTGCGCCTCGACGGCCGCGGCGCGGTGCCGCTCGCGCAGCTCCTCGGCGAACATGGTGTCGGCGCGGGCCTGTGCGTCCAGCGCCGCGAGGGCCTGCGCGCACGCGGCCAGCTCGTCCTTCGCGGTGCGGTGCAGGGCCTCCAGGTCCTCGCGGCCGCCGACGTGCTGCTCGTCGACGATCTGCTCCGCGGCCCGGTACGCCGCCCTGGCCGCGGACAGCTCCGCCTCGACCGCGCGGATCCGCCGGCCGATCTCCACACTGTGGTCGTCGTGCACGTCGAAGACCACGTCGACGACCTGCCGCAGCTTCAGGTGCTTCATCGGCACGCTGCGGAAGAGCAGGTCCTTGCCGTCGAGGCGCTCGTTGGGCAGGAAGCACAGCCACATGAGGTCGCGGAAGCTCAGCGGGTCGGTGTCGACGCCGCTGTCGCGCAGCCGGACGCCTTCGAGCTTGCAGTGCGACAGCAGCAGCGTCGACAGGCTCTCCGGGTGGCTCGCCGGGCGCAGCGGCCGGCGTACCGGGGGAGCGGCGCCAGGCTCGTCGAGGCGGCCCGCTCGCACGTACGCGAACATCGACGGCTCGCCGACGGCCCGCTCGATGAGGTACGGCGAGCCGGAGAGCTCGACCTCCAGCGTCGCCGCACGCACCTTCGGCATGATCTCCGGGTGGCGCGGATGGTCGGACGCGCCCAGGCAGTAGTCGACGAACTCCAGGATCGTGGTCTTGCCGGTGCTGAAGGCGCCGGCGAGCACGGACAGCGGCCGGGGCGAGTCGTCGGGCGCCCGGAAGTCGACGTCGTAGGTGCGGTCGCCGCTGTGCAGGCGCAGGCGCCTGAGCCGGATGCCGTGTGCTCGCAAACCGATCATGTCAGGTCCTTCAGCGCGGACGAAGGGACCGGAAGGAGCCACTGCCGCAGGCCTTCGCGCAGCCTCCGTGTGCTCAGGCGACGGAGGCGGCGGATGACGATGCGCGCCGCTGTGCGGTACACCTGAGCGTACATCGCAGTGAGTCGATCGGCCATGCTCGCGCCCTCCTGGGTGAGCCGGTAGGTCACCCGTCCGGTGGCCGTGACCTCGACGAGCCCCCGTCCGACGAGGGCGGCGAGGTCGTGGGCCAGGTGCAGCTGAGCGGTGACGAACCGCTGGCCGGGGCTGGCGTAGGCGAGCGCCCGGTCGTCGAACCCGGCGAGCCGCAGCGTGGTCCGGTCGGCGTCGTCGTCCGCCCGCGCGAGGAGCAGCGGGTGGGCGGCCAGGAAGTCGTAGACGCCGAGGCGTTCGGCGTCCAGCCCTTCGCCCGCGCACGCCAGCACCAGCAGCAGCCGCGCCTGACGGAACACGGAGACGTCCTCAGGAGTCATGTGATGTCCCGCCAGTGTGTGACCCAGCCGGCGCGGCGGTCCTCGACGACCCGGTGCATGAGCCCGCACCGGTGCACCGGCCCGGCCCGCAGCTGGGCCGGGAACGCGCCCGACTCGCGGATGTCGTGCATGACCTCGGCGTGCAGCCCGGGCAGCCGCGGATCGCCGGCGAAGGCCTTGGCGTTGAACCGTGCCTCCCAGATGCCGTGCACGACCCCGTCGGCCTCGCTCAACGCCGCGACCTCCGCCGGCACCCGCTTGTCGAGGACCTCGCGGGCCAGCAGCTCGGCGTTGAAGTACTCGCGCTTCGCGGCGCCGACCTCGACGTGCCCGGCCGCCCGCAGCTGCCGCACGAACAGCGCCCGGTCCAGGGCCGTGTCGTCGTCCTCGCCGAGGTCCCGCACGGGGGTCCGCGGCGTCTGCGCCGGCACGTACGGGTCGTAGAAGTGCCGCCGCACGTGGGCGCAGTCCGGCCGCACGAGATGGTTGCGCAGCACGTTCTCGTGCCACAGCTCGATCGAGACGCCGGACTCCCGCTGCCGCCTCGCCCGCCAGTTGTCCCACCACTGCGCGGTCGGCGCGTCCATGCTCGCCGGCACGCACAGGACCCACTGGCTCAGCCGGTACCCGTTGCGGGCGGCCGCGGCGATCGCCGAGTCGAACGACTCGCGGATCTGCCCTTGCTGCGACCGGCCGACGACGGGCCAGAAGTACTTCGACTGCCAGATGATGACGAGCCCGGACAGCTCGCCGAGGAGGATGTCGATGCCCCAGTCGCCGGGGTTGGCGGTGATCGCCCGGGCGCCGGGGTAGATCGCGGCGAGCAGCATCGCCAGCATCTGCTCGAAGTCGTCGCGGGCGCCCGCGAGGTTGCCGGCCCGCAGCTGGTGCGCGGCGAAGTTGATCGGGGGCTCGCCGGAGGCGAGGCTCGTCGCGGCCGCAGTCGCGGTCATCTCCGCTCCTCCCTCTCGCGCCGCAGTGCCGACCCCCATCGATCTTCGCGACTACCAGACTGTCACGCAAAGCAATGGATCCGCTACCCTCAGCGTAGAGTTCGGCGGGATTTTCATCGCCGGTTGGTCGCCCGAACAGGTGAAGCTCCCTTCGTGGAAGCGTCGTCATGCCTGCGGCAGGAGGGACAGGTCGATGTCGGCGTAGATGGCGGCGTGGTCGGAGCCGGCGTGGACCGGCTGGGTCATCGTGTCGTAGATCGGCCACAGGGCGCCGCGGCGGCCGCCCCACACACCCTTGCGCAGGATGCCGCCGCCGGTCGTCGCGGCGAACAGGGCCGGGGACAGCAGGACGTAGTCGAGCTTGTTCGGGGCGGTGCAGTAGCCGTACGTGCCGGGGCGGCCGCCGTCGTCGAACCCTGGGTGGGTGCTGACGTCCCGCAGGTCGGTGTCGCGCAGCAGCGGCGCGAGGGGGTCGCTGGCCGGGGTGTCGTTGAGGTCGCCCACGACGGCCGCGAACGGGGTGTCCAGCGAGCGGTAGATCTCCGCGACCCGGGCCGCCTGCCGGCGGCGGCGGGCGTCGGAGGCGACCTTCCCGCCGTAGCCCTTGCTCTTGAGGTGGTTGACGAGGACCGCGAGGTGCCGGCCGCCCGGCAGCCGGAAGTGGTACTCGGCGCAGTCGCGGCTGAAGACGCGGCCGTGCTCGTCGGTGTCGTCGACGTGGGTGCGCTGGCCGACCGGCGGGTACTCCGAGGTGGACATGACGCCGACGTCGATGCCCCGCTCGTCGTTGCCGTCGACGACCATGAAGTGCTCGTACCTGCCGTTGAGGCCACCATCGGCGAACCGCTTCAGCGCCAGGCGGCTCTCCGCCTCGATCACACCGAGGATGTCGGCACCGACGTCGAGGATGACCCGCGCCGTGTTGAGCAGCGCCAGCTCGTCCACCCGGTCGGTGGTCAGCTCCACCCAGCCGATCCAGTCGGCCCGGCCGCCGGCGACGACCTCGACCACGCCGGTGCGCCGCCGCACCAGCAGCCGCCCGCGGTTCTGCCGCAGGCGGGCGAACTTCGCCGTGTCGCCGTTGCGCAGCCCGAGCCGGCCCAGCTCGCGCAGGATGTCGTGCTTGACCTCGTCGGTGTAGACGGGCTCCTCCAGCAGCTCGCACGCCCGCTGGAACGCCTCGAGGATCGGGCGCCCGGCCGCCCACGTGCGCTGGTCCAGGGCCTTGGCCCGGTTGAACAGGTTCTCCACGTTGTAGCTGGCGAGCCGCATGGGCCGTAAGTTACATGCCCGCGGCAGCGGCTGGAGGGCATCGAACCGACGGAAGCTTTACTTTCACGTCCCGGATACCCCGTGGCGCCCTCCCGGCGCGGGTGGTGGAATCGGTCGATGATCGACGTGCGGCTGCTGACGTTCAACACGCTCATGCGCGACGACGTCCCGGCCCGGCTGCGGGCGCTCGGCCCGGTGCTGGAGCGGGCCGCGTACGACGTCGTGTGCCTGCAGGAGGTGCTGCACGGCGGCAGCGTGCGCCTGCTGCGGCGGGTCACCGGCCACCGGCACGTGGCGGTCACGCGGGCGGCGCTGCCGGCGGGCGGGCTGATGCTCATGTCGCGGTGGCCGATCCTGCGGTACCGGTTCGCGCGGTACCGGATGAGCGGGCCCGTGCGCACCGAGCTGCTGATGCGCAAGGGGGCGCAGCTCGCGGTCGTCGAGACGCCGGCCGGTCCGCTCGCCGTCGTCAACACCCACCTGTCCGCGAACCGCGACGACGACTGGTCGGACGGCAACCGGTTCACCACCGTCATCCGTCAGGAGCTCGACCACCTGGCGCGGCTGGTGCGCGGGTTCGAGCCGGACCTGCCGGCGGTGGTCGTCGGCGACTTCAACGTCCCCCGCGACTCGGCGGTGTTCACCGGGTTCGCCGCGGCGGCCGGGCTGCGCGACGTCCTCGCCGGCGACACGACGACCACGTATCGCCCGACGCCGCGCTGGCCGGCACCGCCCGCCCTGGACCAGGTCCTCGTCCGTGACGGCGCGGACCGGCCCGTGGTGGCGAGTGCCCGGACCGTGCTGCGGGACGCGGTCCGCGTCCCCGACGGCCGCGAGCTGTTCCTGTCCGACCACTACGGTCTCGAGGCCGATCTGTCCCTTGCCGGGCCTACCATGGAGGTATGGCGCGATTCGTGACGATCGGGTACGGCGACCAGGCGGGCTACGAGCGGACCGACCCCGCGGTCCGCGACGAGGCGCACGCGCACGACGCGCGACTGCTCGCCGCCGGGGCGAGCGCGGGGCGGGCCGGGCCGCCCGTGCAGGTGCGCAACCACGACGGCGCCGGAGTGGTCGTGCGGGAGGGGCAGTTCATGTCCGCGGGGCTGCCGGTCGCGGGGTTCGGGATCATCGAGGCCGAGACCATCGACGAGGCCGTCGAGATGGTGTCGCGGACCCCGTGCGCCGTCGCGCACGGGGTCGTCGAGGTCTGGCCGCTGCTGGAGTGAACGCGGCCCGCGAACCGGACCGGCAGGGCTCGGCCGCCGGCGGCGCCGCTACGAGGACGCGGCCTTGTCCAGCTTGCGGGTGTCGCGCAGCTCGACGTACGGCTCCTCCGTCTCCGAATGGCCGGCCTGGATGGCGCGGCTGCGCTGCAGCTCGGCGTCGAGTTCGGCGCCGACCAGGATCGCGATGTTGCTGATCCACAGCCAGATCAGGAACACGATGACGGTGGCGAGGCTGCCGTAGGTCTTGTTGTAGGAGCCGAAGTTCGCCACGTAGAACCCGAACCCGGCCGACGCCACGAGCCACATCAGGGCGGCGAGGACGCTGCCGGGGCTCACCCAGCGGAAACCGCCGTGACGGGCGTTGGGGGAGGCCCAGTACAGGATGGCGAAGAGCAGCACGACGATCAGGACCAGCACCGGCCACTTCGCGATGTTCCACGTCGTCACGGCGGCCCCACCGGCACCGATGGCCCGGCCGGCGTGCTCGGCGAGCGGGCCGGTGAACACCACCAGCAGCGCCGCGATCGTCAGCAGGATCCCGGTCACCACCGTGACGCCGAGCCGGATCGGCAGCGTCTTCCACACCGGCCGGCCCTCGGGGACGTCGTAGATCGCGTTGGACGCCTGCATGAAGACGCCGACGTAGCCGGACGCCGACCACAGCGCCGCTGCGAAGCTCACGACCGCGAGGATGCCGGCGGTGCCCTGCTGGCCCTCCTGCAGGTTCCTGGCGGCGTCGCCGAGGATGGTCGACACGGAGCCCGGGGCGAGCCCGCCGACGTTGTCGATGACCCGCTGGACCGTGTCCTTGCCGAAGAGCCGCAGCCCGGTCACGAGCAGCAGCAGGCCCGGGAAGATCGACAGCACGCCGTAGTAGGTCAGCGCCGCCGCCCACACGGTCACGTTGTCGTCGCTGAACTCCTTGAACACGCGCTTGAGCACCTTCGGGTAGGACTGCTTCGGCAGCGCGCTGAGCTCGTCCGGGCCCTGCTCGGCCGTCGGCGGGCGGGGCAGCCGGTCCGGCCTGTCCGCAGCGGTGCGGCCGGTCTCCTCACCGGGGCGCCTGTCCGTGTTCTCTGCCATGCCGACCTCCAGACGGTGTACCTCGCGGATCCGGATTCCCTGCCGCGGCCCGCTGAACCATCCGAGGCGCTCCTGCGGGGTGTTTGGTTGCCGGACGGCAAGGGAATCACGCGTGCACATGAACGGAGGTGCAGCATGGCCATCCCCCGATCCGGCGACGAACAGCAGCTGCTGCGGGAGCAGATCGCGCGGACCCGTGCCGAGCTCGGCAACACGGTCGAGGCCCTCGCCGCGAAGGCCGACGTGAAGGCGCGCGCCAAGGACGCCGCGGCGCAGGCCGCCGAGCGGGCCAAGGGCGCCGCCGCCGACGCGGCCGGGCGGGCCAAGGGCGCGGCCGCCGGTGCCGCCAGGAGCCTCGCCGGGACCGTCTCGGACAAGACGGTCGTCGTGCGGCGGCGACCGCTGCCCCTCGCCGCGATCGGCGCCGCCCTCGTCGCGGTGCTCGTCGTCCTCGCCGTCCGCCGCAGGGCGCGCTCTTCGCCGTGGTGAAGGTGACCGTCGATCGGGCGGGTGCGGTCGACGGTCGCAAGGCCACCGGCCGCCGGCCCGGCTGATCCCGCCACGACGTCGACCGATCGGTGCGCACTGTTTTCCTGTCCCGGCGCGGGGGTACTGACCGGGCCACACAACCAACTTCCCGGAAAGTGGGTGCCGGACCGTGACCGACGTCGTGGAGCCTCGCAGCCGGTGGCGGCCCAACGTGCTGATGCGTGGATACGCGGCGCTCGTGGTGTGGCTGCGCTGGCTGATCGTCGGCGGGTGGGCCGCCGCGGTCGCCGCCTCCGTGCTGTACCTGCCGGCCACCAGCCAGGGCGGCAGCGACCTGGAGCAGCTGGTGTCCGCCGACAACCCGGCCGTCGCCAGCGAGGTGCGCTCGTTCGAGAAGTTCGGCTTCCCGCTGCTGAGCCGCGTCGCCGTGGTGCAGCGCAAGGCCGACGGGCTGCCGGAGGCGACCCAGAAGGAGGCGGTCGCCCGGGCGCGGGCGGTCAGCGACGGCACGTACACCGACGCCGCACCGATCCGCGCGGCGGTCCCGGTCATGAACACCCTCGGCCTCTTCCCGGGCTCCGCCGAGGACAGCACCACGATCGTGACGCTGCTCTTCACCGACCCGGACGTCACCTTCGCCGACCAGGTCGTCGCCGCGGAGAAGTTCGTGAAAGCGCACTACAGCGCGGACGACGCCGTCGTCGGGATCACCGGCTCGGTGCCGGCGCGGGTCGAGCAGACCCGGATCCTGCAGTCGAAGGTGCCGACCCTGGAGCTGATCACCGTCGGCGCGGTGTTCCTCATCGTGGCGTTCGCGTTCCGGTCGCTGATCGCGTCGCTGCTCGCGCTCGGCGTCGCCGGCGTGGCCACGCTGCTGACCGTGCACGTCGGCGGCGCGCTCGCGGAGCGGCTCGGGGTGCCGGTGCCGCAGGAGACCCAGCCGCTGCTGGTCGCGCTGCTGCTCGGCGTCGTCACCGACTACGTCGTGTTCTACCTGTCGGCGGCGCGCCGGCAGCTCGCCGCCGGGGAGTCCCGGCTGGACGCCGCGCGGCACGCGACCGCCCGCTACACCCCGATCATCGCGGTCGCCGGAGCGACCGCCGCCGCCGGCACTGGCGCGCTCATCGTCGCCGACGCACCGACCTTCCGGGCGTTCGGCCCCGGGATGGCGCTCGCCATCCTCATCGGCGTGCTGGTGTCGGTGACCCTGGTGCCGGCGCTGCTGGCGATCTTCGGCCGGTTCATCTTCTGGTCGCCGCTGCGCCGCCCGCTCGGCACCCGCGGCGCCGAGCCCGCCCCGGTCGGCGGGCGCTGGTGGGCCAGGCTGCTGACCCGGCGCTGGGTCGCGCTGCCGGTGCTGCTGCTGTGCGTCGGCGGGCTCGTCGTGGCCGCGCTGCCGCTGCAGCACATCCGGCTCGGGGTGTCGTTCGTCGAGGCGCTGCCGCCTGGGCACCCGACCCGGGTCGCGGCCGACGCCGCGGAGACCGGCTTCGCCGACGGCATCCTGTCGCCGACCGAGGTGCTCGTCGAGGGCGCCGGCGTCTCGGGCCGCCAGGCGGAGCTCGCGAAGCTGCAGCAGGCGCTGTCCCGCGAGCCGGGTGTCGCCGCCGTCCTCGGCCCCGGCACCCAGGGCCTGCCGGAGGGGCTCAGCGTCTTCCAGGCCCGTGACGGCGCCGCCGCGCGCTTCCTGCTGGTCCTGTCCGACGAGCCGCTCGGCGCCCGGGCCGTCGACACCGCCGGCCGGCTCGGCCGCGACCTGCCCGGCCTGCTGCGCGACGCGGGCCTCGACGGCGCGACGGCGAGCCTCGGCGGCGACACCGCCGTCGCCCACGTCATCGTCGACCAGACGGTGCACGACCTGGGCCGCATCGCGATCGCGGCGCTGCTGGCCAACCTGCTCTTCCTGGTGCTGTTCCTGCGGGCCCTGATCGCCCCGGTCGGCCTGCTGGCCTGCAGCGTCCTCGCCATCGGCGCCACCCTCGGCCTGACCACGTACGTCTTCCAGGACCGCCTCGGCGGCGACGGCCTCACGTTCTACGTCCCGTTCGCGGCGGCCGTGCTGCTCGTCGCGCTCGGCTCCGACTACAACATCTTCGGCATCGGGCCGGCCTGGCGCGAGGCCCGGACCCGGCCGCTGCGCGAGGCGCTCGCGATCACCCTGCCGCATTCGGCGCGGGCCATCCGTACGGCCGCCTTCACGCTCGCGGTGAGCTTCGGCCTGCTGCTGATCGTGCCGCTGCGCCCCTTCCGGGAGCTCGCCTTCGCCCTCGCGGTCGGCGTGTTCATCGACGCGTTCATCGTCCGGTCACTGCTGGCCCCGGCGCTGCTGAGCGTCCTGGGCTCGACGGTGGCCCCGACCGTCGAAGCACCGCCGGTCGAGGAGCGGCGGGTCGCCGAACCGATGATCATCGAACAGCGGCACGGTTCAAGAGACGCTCAAGACCTTCGCACGGCGGGCTCGTCCGACGGGTGAGTGGCTACGCTCGGAGCATGCTGATCGCGAAGCGGACCAGCGTCTGGCGGGCACGCTACACCGTCACGCAACAGGGCCACACGGTCGCCGCGTGGGAGGGCGGGGTCTGGCGCAGCGGCGGCCAGCTGACCGTCGCCGGCCAGTCCTACCTGGTCCGTGGCAACGCGTGGGGCAACCGCTTCGCGATGCAGGACAAGGCCGGCGAGACCATCGCCACCGCCGACCGGGTCGGCCGCAAGCAGTGGACGGTCACCGCGGGGGGCCTCACGTACCAGTTCCAGCGCGCCTCGGTGTGGAGCCAGGCCCAGGACCTGCACGCGGGCGGCCGCAAGGTCGGCTCGATCCGCAAGACCAGCTTCTGGGGCAGCGACGTCGAGGTCGACCTGCCGGGTGTCCCGCTGCCGGTGCAGGTCTTCGTCCTCGGCGTCGTCGTCACCATGTGGCAGGCCCAGTCGGCCGCCGCGGCGTCGGCGTCGGGCTGAGCGGCCGCGCGTCCTCGCGCTCGGTGTGCTGTTCGCGACGTGGCGGTCACGACGTGGCGGTCACGCCTCCCCTTCGACCGCCACCTCGCCGATCCGGTCGCGCATCGGGCGCTGCTCGAGCAGGGCGATGGCCTCCTCGACGAGGCGGCTCAGCGGGTACGGCAGCTGCGCGTCGAACGCCTCGGTGGCCGCGTCGGTCGCCGCCATCTCCGCCTCGATCGTCGGCATGAGGCGGGCGGCCCGGTCGGTGAGGTGGACGATGCGCTGCCTGGCGTCGGCGCCGGGCTCCAGGCGCACCAGGTCCTGCCGGGCCATCTCCGCGACGGTCTGGCTCGCCGCCGAGTGGGTGACGCCGATCGCGGCGGCCAGGTCGCGGATCGTGCTCGGCCCCTGCCGGGCCAGGGTGCGCACGACCGGGGCGAACCTGGGCCGGATGTCGGGCAGGCCGAGGTCGGCGTAGACGCCCGCGACGTCGCCGTCGAGCAGTTCGAGGAGGTGTCGCAGCCGGCTGCCCAGGAATGTCACAGCACTAATATAACAGCACTGTTGTATTCTCCCCGGCATGTACCCACCCATCGAGCCGCACGACGAGGGCATGCTCGACGTCGGCGACGGCAACCTCATGCACTGGTCCGTCAGCGGCAACCCCGCCGGGCTGCCCGCCGCCGTCGTCCACGGCGGGCCGGGCTCCGGCAGCAGCCCGCGGACCCGGCGCTACTTCGACCCGGAGCGCTACCGGATCGTGCAGTTCGACCAGCGCAACTGCGGCCGCAGCACGCCGCACGCGTCCACATTGGACGCCGACCTGCGGCACAACACGACGGACCACCTCGTCGCCGACATGGAGCGGCTGCGCGAGCACCTGGGGATCGACCGGTGGCTGCTGTTCGGCGGGTCGTGGGGGTCGACGCTGATCCTCGCGTACGCCGAACGCCACCCGCACCGCGTCGCCGGCATCGTCATCGACGGCGTGACCTCCACCCGCCGCCGCGAGCGCGACTGGCTGTACGAGGGTGTCGGCCGCTTCTTCCCCGCGCAGTGGGCGGCGTTCCGCGATCACGTGGCACCGGCGGGCGACCTTACGCCGGTGAGCGCGAGCGACCTGATCGCGGCCTACGCGCGGCTGATGAGCTCGCCCGATCCGGCCGTGCGCGCCGCGGCGGCGGAGGCGTGGTGCGCGTGGGAGGACACCGTCGTCTCGCTCGAACCGAACGGCGTGCCCGACGCGTACAGCGGCCGCCCCGACGACGCGAAGCTCGCCATGGTGCGCATCTGCACCCACTACTTCGCCAACTCCGCGTGGCTGGAGGAGGGCGCCCTGATCCGCGGCGCCGACCGGCTCGCCGGGATCCGCGGTGTGCTGCTGCACGGCCGGTTCGACATCAGCAGCCCGCTGGAGACGGCGTGGCTGCTCGCCGAGCGCTGGCCGGACGCCACGCTCACGGTCGTCGAGGACTCCGGCCACACCGGCAGCGACACGATGCGCACCCTGATCCGCGAGGCCCTCGACTCGTTCGTCTGACCGGCCCTCAGCTTGCGCGACCGCCGGCACCGCCCGCCACCCGACGGTGGAAGTTCACTCCGGGACCCCGGACGTCCGCCGGGGTCCCGGAGCGCTGGTCAGCCCAGGTAACGGCCCCACGGGCCGGTGATGGCCAGGGTGATGCCGGGGACCTGGATGTTGACGAACAGGACCTTGCCGTCCGGGGAGAACGTCGGGCCGGTGAACTCGGAGTAGGTCGGCGCGCCGTTGGAGGTGCCGTTGCTGAGCATGTTGCGGGCGATCGCGTAGGTCGGGCCGCCCGGAACCGTGCTGAGCACGTGCGAGGCGCGCACGCCGTCCTCGGCGAGCACGAGCGTGCCCCACGGGGTGACGGTGACGTTGTCCGGGCCGTCGAAGGTGAGGTCGGCGTACTTCGGCGCCGGGCCCTCGCCCTCGGCGGCGGCGTTGTGCGGGAAGTACGAGACCAGCGTGATGGTCTGGTCGGAGTAGTCGTAGAACCACACCATGCCGTCGTGCTTCGTCGCGTCGGCGGGCAGGTCGTTGGCGCCGAAGGCGAAGCTGTTGACGATGTAGCAGCCCTTGCGGGTGCTCCACACGCCCTCGAACTTCTTGCCGCGGGTGACCGTGCCGTCGGCGAACTGGGTGCGGACCGGCTTGGTGGTCGCGTCGCGGTCCGGCACCTCGAGCCAGGTCACCTTGAACGGGCGGCCGATCTGGGCGGAGGTGAGGTACGCGACGTCGGGCAGGATGCTGCCGTCGTCGAGGCGGATCTGCATCGCCTCGAGCTTGCCGGCGTCGTCGGCCAGCGAGTTGGCGATGCCCGCGCCGAGGCGCTTGCCGTCGGTCGAGCGCCACCGGTAGAACAGGCCGTTGGGGCTGCTGGCGTCCTCGGACAGGTAGACGTGCTTGAGGTCCGGGTCGACGGCGAGGGCCTCGTGGTCGTACCGGCCGAACGCCTTGATCGCCTTGGGCAGCTGCTTCTTGGACTCGGCCGGGAAGACCTCGAAGACGTAGCCGTGGGCCTTCTGGTAGGTGCCGGTCTGGCCGCCGGCGGTCCAGGTGGCGCCGGCGTTGGCGGTGGTCTCCTCGCAGGTCAGCCAGGTACCCCACGGGGTCACGCCGCCCGCGCAGTTGCGCAGCGTGCCGGAGATGCCGACCCACTCGCCGGTGCGCCGGCCCTGCCCGTCGGTGGTGATGACCGTGCAGCCGCCCGCGTTCGGGGCGCCCGGGTCGTACACGGTGCCCTCGATGTGCGGCACGCCGTACACGATGGTGTGCGGGTTGAGCTCGTGGTTCTGGATGATCGTGAGCTTGTTGTGGCCGGCGGCGACGACGCCGGTGCCGTCGTGGTAGCCCGGCGTCTTGCCCTGGTTGCCGGACATCTCCGTGCTGCCCTCGCGGGTGACGATCGTGTACGAGAAGCCCTCGGGCAGCGCGAGGATGCCGTTCGGGTCGTCCTTCAGCGGCGGGAACGGGCGCCCGCCGGAGGACGGCCGGTGCTCCTCGTGTGCGAGGGCGGGTTCGGCCAGGGTCGGCAGGGCGCCGGCGACGGTCAGGCCGACGCCCGCCGCGGCCGTACCACTGAGAACTTGACGGCGAGAAACAGTCACGCTGGCACGCTCCAAAGAAGTCTGCTTGATTCCTTCGCAGCCTCTGAGACGTCGGTGAACCGCGGGGAAATACAAGGCGAACGATGCACGTCGCCGACCCGCACAGCGTGCGGTCAGTCCCACCAGAAGTGCCAGGCGGGCGTGCCGATGAGGCCCGCGGCGTAGCCGGACAGGTCGTCGCCCCGCACGGTGTCGGGGCAGAACGCGAAGTGCTCAGCGGCGACCGCCGCTGCCTCATCCACTGTGGACGGCGGCGCGGCGACGCTCAGGAACAGCTCGGCGAAGCCGACCCCGACGACCCTGACCCCGAAGCGCTGCTCCCAGCTGCGCAGGACCGCGCTGATGTGGGCGGTGTCGCCGGTGTGGTTGGCGGGCCCGTCCCAGCCGACGACGGTGAGCGCGTCGGCGCCGCGACCGGCGGCGACCAGGCCGAGCCGCCACGGCCGGCGGGACCCGACGAGCGCGGCCGCCTCCCGGTCGGCGGTCGCGTCGGCGTCGGCGGGGTCGACGCCCGCTCCGGGTGCCAGCCCGGGCCACGGGCCGTGCCCACCGTCGGCCTCCGCCCACCACTTCGGCAGCAGCGCCGCCGGGTCGTGGTCCGCGGGGTCGGACATGTCGCCGGGGACGAGCTCACCCTCGATCCACGGGCGGCACGGGTCACCGTCGAGGTGCGTCAGCAGCAGCGGCCACAGGCCGGTGGCGGAGTGCGCGGCGCGCAGCTCCTCCCACAGGCCCGGCGGCGGGGAGGTCTTGCTCAGCCAGAGCACCGCCGGCTCGTCGTCGTCGAGGTCGGGCCGGATGGTCCCGCCCGGGGGCAGCGGCACGGTGAGGGCCTTGACCCGGGCGGGCAGCGTCAGACGCTTCGCGGACACCCGCACGACCGTAGCCGATCGGCGCCGGGTCGCGCAGCCGCCGGGCGCGAGTCGGCGCCGCGGCTCCGTCGCCCGGCGGATCCGGCTGTCGCGATGCCTGGCCGTCGGTGACCTTCCGGCGGGTCAGCCGATCACCCTGTCCCGGCCGGCGAGGACGGCGAAGCAGCCCATCACCGCGATCAGCGCACACATCGTCGCCAAGGGCAGCGTCCACGATCCGCTCGCGTCGCGCAGCGCGCCGATGAGGACGGGGCCGCACGCGGCCAGGAGGTAGCCGACCGACTGCGCCATCCCCGACAGCGCCGCTGCCTGGCGGTGGTCGACGGCGCGCAGGCTGAACAGCGACAGGCACAGCACGAGCGACAGGCCCGCCCCGAGGCCGGCGCACACCAGCCACACGACCGCGATCCCGGGCGCGAGCAGCAGGCCGCCCACGCCGAGCAGGATCACCGTGGCGCACAGCAGGGCGACGAGCCGGTGGTCGGGCAGGTGGCGCATGAGGTGCGGGGCGGCGAGGTTCGCCACGACCGAGGCGATCAGGTAGACGAACAGGTGCCAGCCGGCCGTCGTGGCGCTGACCCCGTGGTCCTGCTCGATGCTCGGCAGCCAGGCGACCATCACGTAGAAGACCAGCGACTGCAGGCCCATGAACAGCGTCACCTGCCAGCCGATCGGGCTGCGCCACGGCGAGCGGCGGGCGGCCGTCGCGCCGGTGCCGCCGTCGGGGCCGGCCGGGCGGGCGCGCAGCCGCGGCAGCCAGACGGCGGCGGCGACGACCGTGAGCCCGACCCAGCAGCCGAGCGCGATCCGCCAGCCGGCGGTGGACTGGCCGGCGATGGGCACGGCGAGGCCGGACGCGACCGCCGCGACGATGCTCTGGGTGGCGGAGTAGCCGCCGGACAGCTGCGCGACCCGGTCCGGGAAGTCGCGCTTGACGAGGCTGGGCAGCAGCACGTTGAAGAACGCGATCGACGCGCCGATGGCGACCGTCCCGGCCCAGATCCCGCCGGCGACCGGCACCGACCGCAGCACGATGCCGGCGGCGAGCACCGCGAGGCCCAGGCCGAGGGTGCGCTCCAGCCCGAGCCGGCGGGCGACCAGCGGCGCGACCGGCGAGAAGCCCGCGAACGCGAGCAGCGGCAGCGCGGTCAGTACACCTGCGGCGGTCGCGCTCAGGCCGAGGTCGGCGCGCACGTCGTCGAGCACCGGCCCGACGGACGTCAGCGCGGCCCGCAGGTTGGTGGCGATGAGCAGGATGCCGACGACGAGCAGCCCGGTGCGGGCCCGGACGGGTGCGAGGGTGGCGGTCACGACGCGCTCCCGCGCAGGATGTCGCGGCCCTCGGCGACCAGCGCGACGCTGCACGCCTCGGCGGCGTCGGGGTCACCGGCCTCGATCGCGGCGACCAGGTGGTGGTGCAGGTCGTGCACGGTGCTGTCGTGGTCCAGCGCGGCGCTGTCGCTGATCGTCTGCGTGATGACGGGGCTGAGGTGCTGGTACAGCTCCGCGAGCAGCGGGTTGCCGCCGGCGATGACGACGGCGCGGTGGAACGCGAAGTCGGCCTCGACGAAGCCCGCCAGGTCGCCGGTGCGGGCGGCGTCCCGCCGGTCGAGGAGCTCGCGCAGGTGGGCGACGTCCTCGGCGGTGGCGTGCAGGGCGGCCCGGCGCGACCCGCGGTGCTCCAGCAGTGCCCGCACCTCGAAGGCGTCGTCGGGGTCGGCCTCCGCGACCCGCCTGCCGAGGGAGACCTGCAGCTCGCTGTCGGCGCGCACGTAGGTGCCGTCGCCGGGACGTGCTTCGAGGAGTCCGAGGTGTACGAGCGCGCTCAACGCCTCCCGGACGGTGTTGCGGCTGACGCCGAGCTGCTCGGTGAGCCGGTGCTCGGGCGGGATCCGGGAGCCGACCGGCCAGTCACCGGCCGCGATCAGTTGCTTGAACTGACCGGCGACCTGTGTGGCGAGGGGCACGGCCCGTTGCGGGCTCGACAGCACATCGACCTCCAAATGTAGGACATTTGGATGGTAGGACAGTTGGAGCGCTGACGCGAGCCTGCTTTTGACCGCGGTCGGGACATGCGACTGCCCCGGCACCGACGGGCGCCGAGGCAGCTGCTGAACGGGTCTACTTGGCCGGCTTGGCCGGCTTGGCCGACGGGTCCGCCTCGCCGCCGGCCGGGCGGCCCTCGCGCGGCGGGGCCACGGTGGTGCAGGTCAGCGGCGTGTCGATCGACACCAGGCGCTCCACCGAGCCGGGGGAGCCGCCCGTGACCTCCAGCTGGGCCGGGCTCAGGTAGCCGATGAACAGCTGCTTGCCGGGCGGCAGGGCCGAGGCGTCGAAGACGAACGTAGCGTCGGCGCCCGGCACGGGCCGCACGACGTCGGTGACGCCGGGACCGGTGCCGTGGACCAGCGTCAGGTCGTCGCCCGGCCCGGCGCAGAACTCGCCGACCTTGACGACCACCGGGAAGCCGGCCTGCCGCAGGGCCGCCTCCAGGCCGGCGGGGTCCTCGAACCATTGACGCTTCGTCCAGGTCACCTGGACCGTGCCGTCGGCCCGGGAGTCGACGGTGTAGGCGACCGTCCGGACGTGGACCTCGGTCGCGGTGTTCGTGCCGGGGGCCGCGATCGGGGCCGGGGGCGCCGCCGGCGGGTTGGCGAGGCTCGCCACGCCGAGCGCGACGCCGGCGACCGCCACGGTGCCGGCGGCGACGGCCGCCAGCCGGCGGCGGCTGCGGCGGGCCTGGCCGGCGGTCACGATGTCCTCGACGGGCGTGCCCATCGTGACCGCGTCGAGCGAGCCCCGCAGGGTGTCGAGGACGTCGGTGTCGTGGTCGTTCATGACTGCTCCTGACTGTGGTTGACGACGAGATGGCCGCGCAGTGTCGCGATCGCCCGGGACAGGTGCGCGGTGACGGTGCCCGGGGCCATGCCCAGGGCCTTGGCGGTGGCCGCGGTGTCGAGGTCGAGGAAGACGCGGAACGCGATGACCTCCCGCTGCCGGGGTGGCAGGGCGCGCAGCAGCCGCAGCAGCGCCGGGTCGAGGCCGCCGCCGTCCGGTTCGCCGCTCGCCGTGGCGGTGTCCGCGTCCCCGTCACCGAGGCCGACCTCACGGCGGTGCCGGCGCCACCACGACACCCGCAGGTTGAGCGCGGTGCGGACGATCCAGGCCCGCGGCGCCGGATGCCGCCGCACCTTGTGCCAGGACATCCACGCCCGGGTGAACGCCTCGGCCACCAGGTCCTCGGCGACCTGGCGGTCCGCGACGCCGGCGAGCACGGCCCGCAGGCACCGGTCGCGCTCCGACCGGTAGAACTCGGTGAACTCCATGTGCCCCACGCCTCATGAACGCTCCGGGGCACGGAATCGCTTACCCGGTTCTAGTGTTCGCCGCCAGTTTCGTGCTCGCCGCCGAGTTCGTGACCACCGCCATGAGGCCGGCGACGGCGAGGCCGTTGGTGATGGCGCCGGCGCGGACGCGCTCGACGGCCTCGTCCAGCGGTACCCACGCCGGCCGCAGATCCTCGTCCGGCTCGGGCTCGGCGTCGCCCTGGGTCAGGTCGCGGGCCAGGAAGATGTGGACCCGTTCGCCGGTCATGCCCGGTGACGGAGCGCCGGGGTCAGCGTCCGCGGGCCGTCATGATGAGCTCGACCAGGTCGACGGCGGCCTCGACCGACCAGGCGACGCTGAACGCGGCGAGCCCGGCCGGCAGCAGGGTCAGCAGCCCCGCGGCGGGCCGGCTGCGCGGGGTCAGCAGCAGCGACACCCGGCGCGGCACGATGCCGTGGGGGATCGCGACGTGCAGCACCGACCAGCCCGATCCGGCCGTGGCCGCATCGGAGGTCGCCAGCGCGGCGGCACCGATGGCGTGCGCGACCGTGCGGCGGCTGCCGACCTCGACGGCGGCCTGCTCGTCGGCGGCCCGCTCGAGGAGGTAGTCGACGTGCTTCGCGACCCACCACAGCGCCGGGTGGGCGGCGGCCGCCGTGCCCGCCAGGCGGGCCAGCCGGTGGTGCCGGCCGGCGAGGTGTGCCTGCTCGTGCGCGAGCAGCGCGTCGAACTGCCGGTCGGTCAGCAGCGACCGCATGCCGGTGGTGACCACGACGTAGCCGGGCCGGCCGGGCACCGCGAACGCCTTCGCCTCCGCGTCGGGCAGCACGACGAGCGCGGTGCCGTCGCCGGCGGACCGGCCGAGCGCGAGGACGTCGCGGTGGTGGCGCCAGTGGCGGGTGACCGAGACGAGGACGGCGGCCAGCAGCGCGACGCTGAGCCACGGCGCCCACGGCTCGGCGGCGGTGTCGGCCGTGACGACCGTCGCCGACCAGCCGAACACGCCGGCGACGACCGGCACCTGGGCGACCGCCTTCAGCGCGAACAGCAGCAGGTTGACGGTGCTGGCGGCGGCGACGACGGCCGCGGACCAGGCGATGACACGGGCCGCGCCGGCGGGCGGGAGCCGGTCGGCGAGCAGGCGCACGACGAGCAGGACCAGCGGCGGCACCACGACCACCGACCACACGAAATGATCGAACATGTGCCTCCCCTCGCGCCGCGTCCGTGCCCCTCGCACTCTAGCCAGGTCGGGTCAGCGGCGGCCGTCCACGGCTCGATAGAGTCGTCGCGATGAGTACCCCACCGCCACCGGGCGACCGCCGGCGCCGGCCCGGACAGCTCGAGGCGCAGGTGATCACGGTCCTGGGCGCCGCCGCCGGGCCGCTCACCCCGGGCGAGGTCCGCGACCTGCTCGATCCCGCCGGTGCGCTGTCGTACAGCGCCGTGGTGACCACCCTGACCCGCCTGCACGAGAAGGGCTCCGTCACCAGGCACCGCGACGGCCGGGCGTTCCGCTACGGGGCGCTGCGCGACGCGGCCGGGCTGGTCGCGGAGCGGATGAGCCGCCTGCTCGCCGAGGAGCCCGACCGGGCGACGGTGCTGCGCCGGTTCGTCGGCACTCTCGACGACCGCGACGAGCAGACCCTCCGCGCGCTGTTGCGGGAGCACCCCGAGGACTGACTCTGCTAACTTCTACGTCGTGTAGAAGTTCGGCGGGAGGTGCCTGGCATTGGTGCTCGACGACGTGCTGCTCGCCCTGCTGGGCGGCCGTGACAGCAGCGCGTGGGAGCTCATGCGGCGCCACGACGAGATCTTCGGCAGCGCCCAGCGGATGGACATCGTCCGCGTGATGGCGTCGGTGACGCGGCTGGAGCGGGGTGGCTTCCTGCGGGTCGACGCCGCCGTCCCGGCCCGCATGGCCAGCAGCAACCGGCGCACCTGCTCGCTCACCGCCGCCGGCCGGCAGCGCCAGCGGACCTGGCTGTGCGCCCTGCCCCCGGACGTCAGCATCGAGGACGTCTACGTGCGCGGCATGCTCGCCGTGGAGTCCGCCGACGAGGCGACGTTCGACATGTTCATCCGCAGCGGACTCGCCGTCACCCGTGCCCGCATGCACGCGCTCGCCGACGACGTGGCCGGCGCGGCCGCCGTGACCCGCGCGAAGGCCGCCTTCGAGCGGGAGACCGTCCGCGCCCTGGCCCTGTGGCTGCACCAGCTGCCCGACCACCGCCTGCCCCGCTCCGCCGCGGGCTGACCGGCCCCGGCGGCAGACCGTCCGCATTCTGTCCGCCCGTGCCGCCCTCGCTCCGCCCCCGCGTCGCCCTCCGCGGCATCGGCCGGCAGGCCATCGGCCGCCTCGCTCCGCCGGCGGTCATCCCGCTCCGTCGTGGGCCGGTGGGCGGGCGGCCGCCGAGCCGCCGGCCTGCCGGTGGTCCGGTGCGGGCTGGCGAGGACCGGCTGGTGAGGGCCGGGTAACGTCCACCCGGTCGGGCACCCTGCGAACCCCACGGACGGAGCGGCCCATGGCTAGCCATCGTGGCCGGATCGGCCCGTTCCCCAGGTGGACCCTCGCCGTCGTCGCCGCGCTGCTCGTCGTGGCCGGGGCGGGGCTGTGGTTCGTCGCGGCCGGTCGCGGTACACCGGCATCCGACGCCCGCACGCCGGCGGGTGCCAGCACGAGCACCCCGGCGTCGCCGTCCGCCTCGCCGAGCGGTGACTGCGTCGCCGCCCTGGTCGCGAAGCTCACCCTGGAGCAGCAGGTCGGCCAGCTCCTCATGATCGGCACGCCGATCGGGACGCCGCTCAACGCCGTCCAGCCGATTCAGCGGTACCAACTCGGCGGCATCTTCCTGGCCGGCCGGAGCACGGCGTCAGCGGCGTCGCTGCGCCAGTCGATCGGGCAGCTGCAAGCGGCCGCGGCCAAGTCGTCGGGGCTCGGCCTGCAGATCGGCGTCGACCAGGAGGGCGGCCAGGTCCAGACGCTGAAGGGCGACGACTTCCCGCCCATCCCGTCCGCGGTCAACCAGGGCAAGCAGGACGACGCGACGCTGAAGGCCCACACCGCCGAGTGGGTCGGCCGGCTCAAGGCCATCGGCGTCACCATCGACCTGGCCCCGGTCGCGGACGTCGTCCCGGCGTCGGTCGGCAAGGCCAACCCGCCGATCGGCGGCTTCGACCGCCAGTACGGCCCGACCCCCGAGCCCGTCGCCGCCGACGTCGCCACCGTCGTGACCGCGATGCAGGGCGCCGGCGTGCTCGCCACGCTCAAGCACTTCCCGGGCCTCGGCCGCGTCCGCGTCAACACCGACACCTCCACCGGCGCCCGCGACGACCTCACCACCGCCGACGACCCGGCCCTGCAGCCGTTCACCAGCGGCATCGCGGCCGGCTCGGCGGCGGTCATGATCTCCTCGGCGGCGTACCCGAAGCTCGACCCGGCGAACATCGCCGCGTTCTCCACGCCGATCGTCACCGGCCTGCTGCGCCAGAAGCTCGGCTTCGACGGCCTCGTGCTCTCCGACGACCTGGGCGCCGCCACCGCGGTCGCCTCGGTCCCGCTCGGCCAGCGCGCCGTCCGCTTCATCAAGGCCGGCGGCGACGTGGCCCTGTCGGTGAAGCTGTCCGACGCCGGCCCGTGGACCGAGGCGCTGGTGGCCGCCGCGAAGGATGACCCCGCGTTCGCCGCCCGGGTGACCGAGTCCGCGACCCGGGTGGTCCGCGCCAAGGTCCGCGCCGGGCTGGTCCGCTGCGGCACATGAAGCGCGGCGGCTCCGGTTACAGTCGCGATCATGCCCGCCACCTTCCCCTCGCACGCCGCCGCCGTCCTGCCGCTGAAGCTGTGGCGACCCTCCTGGTTCGACGGCGTCGCCCTGGTCATCGGGTCGGCCGCGCCGGATCTGCCGTACGCGCTGCACTGCCACCCGCCGTTCACCAAGGGGCACACGTGGTGGGGCGTGCTCGCGTCGGTGCCCGCCACGACCGCGGCGACGATGCTGGTGCGCCGGGCGGCTCCGGAGGTCGCCGCGCACCTGCCGGACCTCGGCCCGTTCGCCGTCCGCGACTACGGTGCCCTCGGCCAGGCCCGGCACCCGTGGTGGGTCACGGCCAGTTCGGCGCTCATCGGCGCCGCCAGTCACGTCGCCTGGGACCACCTGACGCACGACACGGTGACCGGCACCAAGGTCGGGATGCCGCGCCTCGCACGGGAGGTGCTGCCGGGTGTACCGGCGTGGATGCCGCTGCACCTGGCCTCCAGTGCCGTGGGCGCGGCGGCGTGGCTCGCCATGTCGGCGAGGCTGGGCCGCACCCGCCGGCTCACCGCGTGGCACGGCCCGGCGCCACGCGTCCAGCGACGGCCCGGATCGTTCTGGGGCACCGCGGCCGCGGTCGGCGCGGCCGGCACCGCGGCGGCCGCGCTCGCGCCGCAGCCCCGCCGCCGGTACGTGCGCTTCCTGCCGGCGGTGCCACAACCGGCGGTGGTCTCCGCCCGCATCCTCGGCGTGACCGCCGCCGCCCTCATGGCCGCCGCGGCCGTGCACCGCGCCCTCACCACAAGGCGACCAGGGATCGGCGGCGTCAACCGCTGAGGCGGTGGGTGAGAGCGGTGTGGCGGCCGCTGCCGACGGTGCGGACCGCGGCGGCGAGGGCGCGGCGTGAGCCCACCAGGACGACGAGCCGCTTGGCGCGGGTGACGGCGGTGTAGAGCAGGTTGCGTTGCAGCATCATCCAGGCGCTCGTGGTCAGCGGGATCACCACGGCGGGGTACTCGGAGCCCTGGGAGCGGTGGATGGTCATCGCGTAGGCGTGCTGCAGCTCGTCGAGCTCGTCGAAGTCGTAGTCGATGGACTCGTCCTCGTCGGTGCGGACGGTGAGGGTCTGCTCGTCGGGGTCGAGGGCGGTGACGACGCCGAGGGTGCCGTTGAAGACGCCGGCCTGGCCCTTCTCGTAGTTGTTGCGGATCTGCGTGACCTTGTCGCCGACGCGGAACACGCGGCCGCCGGCGCGGCGCTCCGGCAGGCCGTCGCGGGCCGGGGTGAGGCGTTCCTGCAGCAGGGCGTTGAGCGCGCCGGCGCCCGCCGGGCCGCGGTGCATCGGGGCGAGGACCTGCACGTCGCGGCGCGGGTCGAGGCCGAACTTCGCCGGGATCCGGTGGTGCACCACGTCGACGGTGAGCTGCGCCGCGGCCTCCGTGTCGTCGCACGGGAAGAGGAAGAAGTCGCGCAGGTCCCGCACGACCGGCGGCAGGCCGGCGTTGATCCGGTGCGCGTTGGTGACGACGCCGGAGTCGGCGGCCTGCCGGAAGACCTGCGTGAGCTGTACCCGCGGCACGACCGCCGCATCCAGGACGTCGCGCAGCACGGCGCCGGCGCCGACGGACGGCAGCTGGTCGACGTCGCCGACGAGGAGCAGGTGCGCGCCGGGCGGCACCGCCTTGACCAGCTTGTTGGCGAGGATGAGGTCGAGCATGGACGCCTCGTCCACGACGAGAAGGTCGACGTCGAGGGGGTTGTCCCGGTCGTAGCTGGCGTCGCCGCCGGGCTGCAACTTCAGCAGCCGGTGTACCGTCGCGGCGGGCTGCCCGGTCAGCTCGGACAGGCGTTTGGCGGCGCGGCCGGTCGGGGCGACCAGCAGGATCTTCGCCTTCTTCGCGGCGGCGAGCTCGACGATCGACCGGACGGTGAAGCTCTTGCCGCAGCCCGGGCCGCCGGTGAGCACCGCGACCTTCGAGGTGAGCGCCAGCCGGACCGCCTGCTCCTGCTCGGGCGCCAGGTCGGCACCGGTGCGCGTCTTCAGCCAGGCGAGGGCGCGGGTCCAGTCGACGCCGTGGAAGTGCGGCATCCGGTCGGCCCGGTGGCGCAGCAGGGTCAGCACCGCGTTGGCCAGGGACTGCTCGGCGCGGTGGAACGGCACCAGGTACACGGCCGGCCCGTCCTCGCCCGGGACCGTCTCGCGCACCACGCCCTCCTCGGCGACGAGCTCGTCGAGGCAGCTCGCGGCGAGCGCGGCCGGCACGTCGAGGATCTTGGTGGCGTCGGCGACCAGGCGCCCGGCGGGCAGGAAACAGTGCCCGCCGTCGGTGGCCTCGGAGAGGGTGTACTGCAGGCCCGCCTTCACCCGCTCCGGGCTGTCGTGCGGGATGCCGACGGCCTGGGCGATCGCGTCGGCGGTCTTGAACCCGATGCCCCACACGTCGGTGGCCAGCCGGTACGGCTCGGTCTTCACCACGTCGATGGACTTGTCGCCGTACTGCTTGTAGACGCGCACCGCGATCGACGTCGACACGCCGACGCCCTGGAGGAAGACCATCACCTCCTTGATGACCTTCTGCTCCTGCCACGCCGCGGTGATCTTCGCGGTGCGCTTCGGCCCCAGCCCCGGCACCTCGACAAGGCGCTCGGGGTGCTCCTCGATGACGGTGAGCGTGTCGAGGCCGAAGTGGTCGACGATGCGCTCGGCGAACACCGGGCCGATCCCCTTGATGAGCCCGGAGCCGAGGTAGCGGCGGATGCCCTGGATCGTGGCGGGCAGCACCGTCGTGTAGGAGGCGACCTCGAATTGCCGCCCGTACTGCGGGTGCGACGACCACCAGCCCCGCATCCGCAGGCTCTCGCCGGGCTGCGCCCCGAGCAGAGCCCCGACGACGGTCAGCAGGTCGGTGCCGCGCCCGGTGGCGACCCGGGCGACCGTGTAGCCGGTCTCCTCGTTCGCGTACGTGAGCCGCTCGAGGACCGCTTCCAGCACCTGCGGCGGGGGGCGGGAAGCGGCAGGTGGCGGCACGCGCACCATGGTGCCCTCGCCGCCACCTTCCTGGCAATCCGGCTCAGCTCGGCCGGACGCGGCGGGCGACGTAGACGACGTTGACCGCGTACCGGTCGGTGCCGGGCAGCACGCTCGCCGCCGAGTCGACACCTCGCGCGATCCGGTCGAGGCCGCGCCGCTCGTACCAACCCTGCGTCAGCATCGAGAAGCCGCGGCGCTCCACGGTCTCGAACCCGTGCCTGGCCAGCAGCCGGTCGATCTCGTCGTGCGACAGCTCGGCGAACCACCGCTGCCCCCGCAGCCGGTGCGCCCGCAGGTGCCGCAGCGAGTTGGTGTTGCCGTGGTTCTCGATGACGAGCAGCCCGGCGCCGGGGTCGGGCAGGGCCTTCGCCGCGAACGCGAGGGCCCGGTCGCGGACGGCGTCGTCGACGTTGAGCAGCAGCCGGAACATGGTGACGAGCGCCGGCCCGTCCGCCGGTGCGGGCTGCGGCACGGGGCCGTCGGCCGGGATCGCGTGCAGCTGCGCCCGGGTGCCGACCTCGGCGGCCTTGGCGAGCATGTCGGCGGACGTGTCGTAGCCGTGGGCCTCCCGGACGAGCCCGTGCAGGCTGCGGATCGCCCGCCCGGTGCCGCAGGCGAAGTCGTGCTGGACCGGCCGCCGGTCCGGGAACGACCGCCGGACCAGGGCCCGCAGGTAGGCCCGCTGCCGCTCGTTGATCCGCGACGCGTAGCTGCCGGGTGCGTAGGTGACGTGCTCATACTTGTCGACCGCGCCGGTGTGCTGGAACACCCGTGCGTAGTTCATATCCAAAGCTGATTCCCCGTTCGGTGGTGCCGCCTACCCAGGCCAACCGTGCCGTGACCGATCGGATACGGCTAGTGACGTTCCGAGATCTTTCGAGACCTACGCTGAGGGTATATACGCGGCGTATACTCTCAGCGTATGGTGGTCGGCATGAGCGTTCCCCTCACGCTGCTCGGGCTCCTGGAGCGCGAGCCCAGCCACGGCTATGACCTCAAGCGCGACTACGACACCTTCTTCGGCCGCGGCAAGCCGCTGTCGTTCGGCCAGGTCTACGCGACCCTCGGCCGCCTCGCCCGCGACGGCAAGGTCGTCATCAGTGACGTCGAGCCGGGGGAGGGCCCCGATCGCAAGCGGTATGTCATCACCGATGCCGGCGCCACCGAGGTCGACACCTGGCTCGCCGAGCCCGTCGAGCCCGAGCCGCACCTGCAGACGGTGCTGTTCGCCAAGGTCGTGCTGTCGCTGATGCTGGGCCGCTCCGCCGAGGACTACCTGGACCTGCAGCGCAGCGCCCACCTGCGACGCATGCAGCAGCTGACCGAGATCAAGCGCGCCGGCAACCTCGTCGACGCGATGCTCGCCGACCACGGCCTGTTCCACCTCGAGGCCGACCTGCACTGGATCGAGACGACGGTCGCGCGTCTCGACGCACTCACGAAAGAGGTCCGTCGATGATTGAGGCCAGAGACGTCCGGTTGTCGTTCGGGCAGACGCCCGCGCTGCGCGGTGCCACCCTCGCCGTCGACGAGGGCGAGATCGTCGCCGTGATGGGCCCCAGCGGCTCCGGCAAGTCGACGCTGCTGCACTGCCTCGCCGGCATCCTCGTCCCCGACGAGGGCGAGATCCACTTCGACGGCGCCCGCATCGACCGGCTCGACGAGACCGGCCGCAGCACCCTGCGCCGCGACCGGTTCGGGTTCGTGTTCCAGTTCGGCCAGCTCGTGCCGGAGCTGACCGCCGAGGACAACATCGCCCTGCCGCTGCTGCTGGGCGGTGCCCGCCGAGCGGACGCCGTCGCGCAGGCCCGGCCCTGGTTCGCCCGGCTCGGCCTCGAAGGGCTCGAGCAGCGCCGCTCCGGCGAGCTGTCCGGCGGCCAGGCGCAGCGCATCGCCCTCGCCCGCGCGCTGGTCGCCAAGCCCCGTGTCCTGTTCGCCGACGAGCCGACCGGCTCCCTCGACTCGCTCACCGGCGAGCAGGTCATGGACCTCATGGTCGACTCCGCGCGGGCGCAGGGCACGACCGTCGTCCTCGTCACCCACGAGGCCCGTGTCGCGGCGTACGCCGACCGCCAGGTCATCGTCCGGGACGGCCGTGTCCACGCCCTCGCCAGGAGCGCGTCGTGATCCGGTTCGGGCTGCGCCTCACGCTCGCGAGCGGCCGGGAGGCGGTGATCAGGCTCGTCGTCATGGCCGGCGCGGTCGCGCTCGGCGTGTGGCTGCTGGTGAGCACCCTCGCCGGTGTCAACGCCGTCGACGGGCAGGTCGCCAGGATGGCCGCGCTCAGCGCGCAGACACCCGCCGACGACGGTCCGCTGTGGTGGGCCGAGCGCAACGCGGAGTACTTCGGCGGCCAGTCGATCACCAGGGTCGACGTCGCCGTGCTCGCCGCCGGCGCGCCCGTCCCCAACGGTCTGCCGCGACTGCCCGGGCAGGGGGAGTACTACGTCTCGCCGGCCCTCGCCGACCTGATCGACTCGACCCCCGCCGACCAGCTCGGCGACCGTTTCCCCGGCCGGCGGGCGGGGCTCATCGGCGACGCCGCGCTGCCCTCGCCCGGCACCCTCGCCGTCGTCGTCGGCGGCACCCCGGAGTTCGTTTCGCAGCTGTACGGCGCCCGCCGCGTCAGCGGGTTCCCCGCCGACGGGTTCGGACTGCCCGTCGCCGCGCTCGACCTGATCCTGTCCGTCGTCGCCGGCGGGCTGCTCTTCCCGGTGCTGATCTTCATCGGCACCGCGACCCGGCTCAGCGCCGCCCGGCGGGAGCAGCGCTTCGCCGCGATGCGCCTCATCGGCGGCACGCCCCGGCAGATCTCCGTCGTCGCCGCCGTCGAGTCGACCGTCGCCGCGCTGCTCGGCACCGCCGCCGGGTTCGGGCTCTACCTCGCGCTCCGTGAGCAGGTCGCCGGGATCCCGTTCACCGGCCTGCCGTTCCAGCCCGACGACGTGACCCTCGGGCCGCTGATGACCGTCGCGGTCGCGCTCGGCGTGCCCGCCGGCGCCGCGATCGCCGCCCGGGTGGCGCTGCGCCGGGTCCGCATCTCCCCGCTCGGGGTCGTGCGCCGGGTCACGCCGAAGCCACCCCGCTGGTTCCGCCTGCTCCCGCTGCTGCTCGGCATCGGCGAGCTCACGTTCTTCATCGGCCGCGTGCCGGACAGCTCCAACCAGCAGGTCGCGGTCTTCCTGCCTGGGCTGCTGCTCATCATGGCCGGCCTGGTGATCGCCGGGCCGTGGCTGACGATGGTCGGCGCCCGGCTGCTCGCCCGCCGGGCGCAGCGGCCCGCGACCCTCATCGCGGCCCGACGCATGAGCGACAACCCGTCGGCCGCCTTCCGGGCGATCAGCGGCGTCGTCATCGGCCTCTTCGTCACCACCACGTCCGTCGGCATCATCCACACCCTGTCCGAGGAGCGCGGCCGGCACGTCGACGCGCTCTCCGCCGCCACGCTGGTCACGATGTTCGAACGTGACCCGGACAGCATCCCCGCGCCGGTCATCGCCTCCCTGACGGCCCTGCCCGGGGTCCGCAACGTGACGGTCGTGCGGGGCAACCCCGATCGCGACGGCGACTACGGCGGCCTCGCCCTGTGTGCCGACCTCGCCAGGGCGCCCGAGTACGGCCGCTGCGCCGACGGGGCGACGGTCGCCTGGGTCCACGAGGACCTGCTGGGGTGGCGTGTCACGCACGGCGCCGGCATCGTCTGGCCGGCGGCGCCGCTGACCGAGGCGCAGCTGGCCGCGCTGCCGGTGATGACGGTCGTCACCGGCACCGACGGCGCCACCGCCACCCTGGAACGCACCCGCACCGCGCTGGAGCGGGCATTTCCCGACCTGCGGGTCCAGCCGGTCACCGAGCGGGACCGCGCCGAGGACCGGAACTCGCAGCTGGCCGGCTTCGAGCAGCTCGCCGCCGTCATCATCTTCGCGAGCCTGCCGATCGCCGGGTGCAGCCTCGCGGTCGCCGTCATCGCCGGTCTCACCGACCGCAAACGGCCCTTCAGCCTGCTGCGGCTCACGGGTGTACCGCTCGCAGTGCTGCGGCGGGTCGTCGCTCTGGAGAGCGCGGTGCCGTTGCTGGCCGCCGCCGCCCTGGCGATCGGGGCCGGGCTGCTGGGCGCGCAACTGTTCCTGAAGGCGCAGATGGACTACACGCTGCACCTGCCGTCACTGAGCTACGCCGCGATCGTCGCCGGTGCGCTGCTGATGTCCCTGGCCATCATCGCCGCGACGTTTCCGCTGCTGCGGCGCATCACCGGTCCGGAGACCGCCCGGAGCGAGTGACCGCCTTCGTTTCTGGCGCCGGGGCTTCGGCTCCGGCGCTACCGGCCGGTGCCGACCTACGATGTCCCGATGGCGTTCTACCTTCCGCTGGGCTCCGGCCGGTTCGCTTCGACGGAACACACGCGTGGGCCCTGGGACGCGGGGTCGCAGCACGCCGGACCGCCGGCGGCGCTGCTCGGCCGGGCGGTGGAGCAGGTGGCGCCGCCCGGCATGCGGGTCGCCCGGATGACCTTCGAGATCGCCAAGCCGGTCCCGATCGCCGAACTGTCCGTGGATGCGCGGATCGTCCGGCAGGGGCGCAGTGTCGTGCTCGTGGAGGCGGCGATCGAGCCGTACATGCGCTGCACCGCGCTGCTGATCCGCGCCGGTGCGGACGTGGTGCCCGCCGCGACCCCGGCCCCGACCGTCTACCTCGACGGCGCCACGGTCAAGCCGCTCTACCCGACGACGCACGACGTCGGCTACCACACCGCGATGGACTTCCGCTTCTCCGAAGGCTCGTTCCTGGAGCGCGGCCCGGCGACCGCCTGGCTGCGCATGAACGAGTCCCTTGTGGACGGTGAGGAGCCGAGCCCGCTGGTCCGCGTCCTGGTCGCCGCCGACTCGGGCAACGGGATCAGCAACGAGCTGGAGCTGAGCAACTTCCTCTTCGTGAACGCGGACCTGACCGTGCACCTGCTGCGGCACCCCATCGGGGAATGGGTGTGCCTGCGCTCGGTCACCTCCATCGACCCCGCCGGCATCGGCCTCGCCGACACCGCGCTGCACGACCAGCACGGCCCCATCGGCCGCTCGGTCCAGAGCCTTTTTGTCGCACCCCGCCGGTAGGGTGATTCTCGTACAGGTGATCGAATATTGGCGTATGGTGATCGCATGGCGGACAGTGGACTCAGTGATCGGCAGCAGCGCGTTCTGACCGTGATCCGCGGCTGGGTCGAGGAGCACGGCTATCCACCCACGGTGCGCGAGATCGGCGCGGCTGTCGGCCTGGTCTCCACGTCGTCGGTGTCGCACCATCTCAAGTCGCTGGAGCGCCTCGGCTACCTGCGCCGCGATGGCCGCTGGCCCCGGGCGATGGACGCGCGGGAGGGCGTGCGCGCGGATGCGAGCGGCGCCCAGTCGGGTCCTGATGCCCGCTCTGGCAACGGCTCCGGCGTTGCGGGCGGGGTGGGATCGGGCGTCGACGGCGACGGTCGTGTGGGGGCCGGCCGCGGTGCGGGTGGCGCTGACGTCCGGCTCGGCCCGTGGGCCGGGGTCGCCGGCGACGTGCGGTCCGGTGCTCGGGGCGCTGACAGTGCTGGGGTTTGCGGGGCTGACCGTGCGGTGGTTCGCGGCGCCGACGGTGCGGTGGTTCGCGGTGATGACGGTGCGGGAGCTCGCGGTGCTGTCGGGGCTGACGTTCGGCTCGGTCCGTGGGCCGGGGTCGCGGGGGATATGCGGCCCGGTGCCCGGGGCGCTGACGCTGCCGGGGTCCGCTGCGACGACGGTGCCGGTGTTCGGGGCGCTGACGGTGCTGGGGTTTGCGGTGCTGACGGTGCTGGGGTTTGCGGTGCTGACGGTGCCGGGGTTCGCGGTGCTGAGGGTGCCGGTGTTCGGGGCGCTGACGGTGCCGGGGTTCGCTGGGCTGACGGTGCCGGGGTTCGCGGGGCTGATGGTGCTGGGTTTCGCGGGGCTGTCGGGGGCGAGGTTCGGCTCGGTCCTTGGGCCGGGGTCGCTGGGGACCTCCAGGCCGGTGCCCGGAGCGACGATCGTGCCGAGGGCCGCCGCGGCGACGACGGGACCGATGCCCGGACCGGGGGCCGGACCCGGGCCAGATCCGGCGGGCGGGCCGGTGCCCATGGCGCGTCGGGCACCATCCACCGAGACGCCGGGGTCAGCGTGCCGGTGCTCGGTGCGATCGCCGCCGGTCAGCCGATCCTCGCCGAAGAGCAGGCAGACGACGAGCTGACCCTGCCGTCCTCGATCGTCGGCCACGGCAGCCTGTTCGCGCTGCGCGTCAAGGGCGACTCTATGATCGAGGCCGCCATCTGCGACGGCGACTTCGTCGTGGTCCGCCGCCAGCCGGTCGCCGACAACGGCGACATCGTCGCCGCGATGATCGACGGCGAGGCCACCGTCAAGGTCTACCGCCGCCGCGACGACGGGCACGTCGACCTCATGCCCCGCAACCCTGCGTACGACATCATTCCGGGCGACGAGGCCACCATTCTCGGCCGCGTCGTCAGCGTCCTGCGCCGCCTCTGACTCCGTCCGCCACCGGCGGGCCGTCGTCCGGCTCGGGTCGTCCGGTTCGGGTCGCCGGCTTGTGTTCCCGGTTCGGGTCGCCGGTTGGTGTGCCTGGCCGTGTCCGCTGGGGGCGCTGTCTCGGGCTGTGGTGCCGGGGACGCGGGTCGGGGGCGGCGGCGGGCGGGGTTGTGCGGCGGTGGGGTGGGAAGAAGGCGTGGGTGGAGCTGGAGTTCGGCAAGGTGGGGCTGTCGGGTGCGGTCGACCTGATGGTGCGGGTGGTTGAGGCGGCCGGTGCGATCGTCATCTTCGTCGGGGCGGCGGTGGCGTTCGTGCGGTTCGTGATCGTGGCGGTGCGGACCCGGCAGGTTGAGGGGTTCACGCAGGTCAGGCTGGGGCTGGGACGGTTCCTGGCACTGGGGCTGGAGTTTCAGCTCGCCGGTGACATCCTGCGGACGGCGGTCGCTCCGACGCTGCGGGAGATCGGGGAACTCGCCGCGGTCGCCGCGATTCGCACGGGGCTCAACTACTTCCTCGGGCGCGAGATCAAGGAGGAGCGGGAGGAGCTCGACCGGCGGAAGGACGCGGCTGTGCCGTGATGCGGGCGCTGTTGGAGTACGCGGCGCTGGGCTGCGTCGCGGCGGGGCTGGTCGCGGGGTGGTTGACGTTCGCGCTCGGAAGGGATGTGCGGGGCGCGTTGCAGGTCGCGCTGGACTTCTGGCTCGCGGGCGGGATGCTGCGGCTCGCCGTCAGGACGGACTGGCGGACGCTCGCGGTCGCGGCGGTGATTCTCGTGGTCCGGAAGCTGCTCGTGGTGTCGGTGAACCAGGCCCGGAGGGATCGTTTGCGCGAACGCAATGAGGGGTAGCCATAACGGTGTTCACCCAGGTATTTCCACGTTTGGAGGACCTCGTGTCGACCGACGCGATCGTTGTGCTCAAAGAGGACCACAAGACCGTCAAGCGGCTCTTCAAGGAGTTCCAGTCGGCGGGGGACGCGGCGAAGCGGCGCAAGGCCGAGATCGTCGGCAAGATTCTGGAGGAGCTGACCGTCCACACGTACCTCGAGAACGAGGTCATGTACCCGGAGGTCCGCAAGCTGCTGCCGGACATCGAGGACGACGTGCTGGAGTCGTACGAGGAGCATCACGTCGCGGACGTGCTGTGCTTCGAGCTCGCCACGATGAGCCCGGACGACGAGCACTTCGACGCGAAGGTGTCGGTGCTCATCGAGAACGTGACGCACCACATCGACGAGGAGGAGCAGGAGTGGTTCCCGAAGGTCCGGGAGGGCCTCGGTCGTAACCAGCTGCAGGAGATCGGCGCTCGCATGGAGGAGCTGCGGCCCAGCGCGCCGAAGAAGCCGAGCCAGCCGAAGGCGCTGAAGAAGGCGCTCGACGCCATGACCGCCTGACGGCACGCACAGCTCCGCGCCCCGCCACCGGCTCCGGCCGGTCGCGGGGCGCGCGCCGTCTACGAGACCGGCGCCGGCTTCACGGTGCCGGCACCAACGGGGGCAGCGTCGGCGGCGAGGGCGGCGTGGATGACCCACACGGTGCCGGGGGAGTCGGCGAGGAGCATCGTGGCGACCGCGGCCGTGCGGACCACGTCGGTGGTGAGCATGACCCGGCGGCGGTCCCAGCGGTCGCTGAGCACCCCGGCGAGCGGGCCGGGCAGCAGCACCGGCAGGTACTCCGCGGCGAGGGTGAGACCGGTGGCCATGAGCGAGCCGGTGATCTGCAGGACGTGCGCGGGGACGGCGACGGTCAGCAGCCGGCTGCCGAGCAGGCTGACGAACCGGCCCGTCCAGAGCAGCCTGAAGTCGCGCACCCGCAGCGCCTCGAGCATCCCGGGCGCCTTCGGCACCCGTCGATCCTTGCGCAGGCCCGGTGTTTCGGCGGACCCGTGCCGGGCATGGGGCTCGTATGCGTGTGCTGGCCAAGTTGGAGAATGCCCGCTGGCTCGACCGGATCGGTGACGCCGTCCGGCGGGCCGTGCTCGCCACCGTGGGCAAGGGGCGGGTCGGTGAGACGCTGCACGGGCAGCCGATCGGGCACCCGGCGCACCCGGCGATCGTGCAGTTCCCGGTCGGCGCGTGGATGAGCGCGGCCATGCTCGACCTGCTGCCCGGCACCGAACACGCCGCGACCGCGCTGCTCGTCGCGGGCACCGCCGGGACGCTGCCCGCGGTCGTGACCGGCGCCGCCGACTTCGGCACCCTCTCGCGGGAGCAGCGCCGGGTCGCGCTGGTGCACGCGGCCGCGAACACCGCCGCGGTCGGCCTGTTCACCGCGTCGATCGTGGCGCGGCTGCGCGGCGACCACCGGCGCGGGCGGGCGCTGTCGTTCGCGGGGGTGGGCGTCGCCGGGGCCGGCGCGTATCTCGGTGGGCACCTGGCGTTCGCACAGGCGGCCGGGGTCAACCACGCCGCTGCGGCGCTGCCTCGTGTACCGCTGGAGTGGAGCGCCGTGGACTCCGTCGACAGCTTCACGGACGGGAAGGTCGGCACGAGGGCGTTCGGCGACACGACCGTGCTCGTGTACCGGGAGAACGGCCGGTTCAGCGTGATGGTGGCCGAGTGCGCGCACCGGGGTGGCCCGCTGGCCGACGGGCGCACCATCGACGTCGACGGGCAGACGTGCGTCCAGTGCCCGTGGCACGGCAGCGTGTTCGCGCTCGCCGACGGGCACGCCGTGCACGGCCCGGCGGGCTCCGACCAGGTGCTGCTGCGCACCCGCGTCCGCGACGGCCTGCTGGAGGCGGCCCGGCCGTGACGGTTCTCGGGACGGAGCCAGCCCGGCTGTGACGGGCGTCCGGACGGAGGCGGCACTTCGATCAGGAGGAGCACAGCATGCGCATCGTCATCGTCGGCGCCACCGGCAACGCCGGGACCGCCCTGCTGCGCCGCCTGCACCAGGACGGCACGCACGACCTCGCCGGCGTGGTCCGGCGGCTGCCGGGAGCGGCGGCCGGCGCACCGTACACCGGCGTCGACTGGTATCAGTGCGACATCGGCGCGACGGGTGCCAGACAGCAGCTGGAGCCGGTGTTCGCCGGGGCGGACGCGGTCGTGCACCTCGCCTGGCAGATCCAGCCGAGCCACGACCGCCGGGTGCTGCGCCGCACCAACGTCGACGGCAGCCGGGCCGTCATCACCGCCGCCGTCCGGGCCGGCGTGCCGGCGCTCGTCGTCGCCTCGTCCGTCGGCGTCTACGCGCCCGGGCCGAAGGACCGCCTCGTCGGCGAGGACTGGCCGAAGACCGGGGTGGCGGCCTCGTCGTACAGCCGGGACAAGGTCGTCGTCGAAGGCATGCTCGACACCGTCGAGCGCGCCGACCCGCGGCTGCGGATCGTGCGGGTGCGGCCCGGCCTGATCTTCCAGCGGGACGCCGGCACCGAGATCGCCCGGTACTTCCTCGGCCCGCTCGCACCGACCCGCCTGCTGCGCTTCGGCCGGCTGCCGATCGTGCCGGACAACCCGCGGCTGCGGCTGCAGGCGGTCCACGCCGACGACGTCGCCGACGCGTACGCGCGGGTGCTCACCTCGGACGTCCGCGGCGCGTTCAACATCGCGACGGACCCGGTCCTCACCCCGCAGGTGGCCGCCGAGCACTTCCGCGGCCGGACGGTGCCGGTGCCGGGCCTGCTGCTGCGCAGCGGTGCCGCACTCTCCTGGTGGCTGCGCCTGCAGCCCGTCGACGCGGGCTGGGTCCAGCTGGCGTTGAGCGCGCCGCTGATGTCGAGCGCGCGGGCCGCCGCCGAGCTCGGCTGGCACCCGTCGGTCGACGCGGTCGCGGCGATGCGCGAGCTGGTCGACGGCATGGCGGCCAGGGCGCACACGAAGAGCCCGCCGATGTCCGCCGGTCGCCTGCTCCCGGGCCGCCCCGGCGGCCTGCTCCGCGGCCGGCTGCCGGGGACCGGCAACCCGTACTGAACCGGCGGGGAACCAGCATCGGCGTTTCGCCGTCAGAAGGGCATGGTGAGCAGCAGGCAGGTCATGGGTGCGATGCTCGGACTCTTGATGACGGCGACGGCGATGGCGGGCTGTGCCAGGCCGGTGCCGCCCGACTCGGTCGCCGGACCGGCCGCCTCGGCGCCGGGCTCCGCCGCATCGCCGGGTGGCGACATCGCCGTTCAGGTGCTTCGGCGGTATCTCGGCACACCTGAGGAGAACTCGTTCCCCGAGCGGGCGTTCCCCACGGTGTACGTCATGGACCACACGTTCGCCGACGCCGCCGATCCGAGCGGGAAGGACGACGCCGGCGTGCCGATCCCGGCCGGGACGCAGCAGCGGATCGCCGCCGAGCTGGCGTCGCAGGCGAAGATCGTGTTCGTCGCCGACCGCGCGACCGTGATCGAGACCAAGGAGGGCTGCGCGCGGGTCAAGGAGGGCGGCATCCTGATCACGCTCGGCACCGCCGCTGGTGACGGGCGCCGGGTCACGGTCGGCATCAACGGTTTCGTCGCCTGCCTCGGTGCGACCTGGCTGACCTACGTCGTGCAGTACCAGAGCGGCGACGGCTGGCAGGTCACCGGCACGACCGGGTCGATGTCGATCGCCTGAGCAGCCTGACGGGCGGGGTCCGGGCCGGGTCGTGGGCGGACGTCCCCGGAACCCGCGCACACTCCGACACCGCGGACATACCCGACGGTAACGTCCGGTTCGGACTAGGCTGGCCCGGTCCACCGACTCGAAGGGACCACCGCGATGGCGAAGGTCATCTCCTCGTTGTTCATCTCGGCCGACGGCGTGGCCGAGATCGATCCCGACTGGCACTTCCCGTACTTCGACGACAACATGGGCCGCTGTGTCGGCGAGGACTACGACACCGCCGACGTGCTGCTCATCGGCCGTGAGACCTACGACAGCTTCGCCGGGGCGTGGCCCGGGCGGGAGGCCGCGGGCGGCGAGGACGCGGGGTTCGCCAAGCAGCTGGGCGACGTGCGCAAGGTGGTCGTGTCGCGGCAGCCGCTGGAGTTCACGTGGCGCAACTCCGAGCTGGTCGACGGCGACCTCGTCGAGGCCGTCACGGCGCTCAAGGCCGACCCGGGCGTCAAGGGCATCCTCATCCCCGGCTCGATCTCGGTGGTGCAGCAGCTGCTCGCCGCCGGTCTGGTCGACGAGGTGCGCCTGCTGGTGCACCCGGTGGCGGCGCGCAAGGGCCGGCGGCTGTTCGACGAGGGTGACGCCCCGTACCACCTGAAGGTGACGGCGACGGAGGTGTTCCCGACCGGCGTGATCCGGGTGATCTACGCGCCCGGCGAGCCGCCGTCGAAGGCCGGCTACGACGACGTCAAGGACCAGGTGCCCGCCGGCCAGTAGACCCCGGGGCCGCCGGTGCCCTCCTGCTTGTGGCGAGCGTCCGATACAAGCCTGGCCGCCGCCGGGTCGCGGAGACTGCGCGGCATGAGCGATGACTTCACCCCCGCGCTTGGACGTCTGGCGCCGACCAGGTTCTACGATCCGGTGGTCGCACTGACCCGTGAGCGACGCTGGCGGTCTTCGGTCGTCATGTACGTGTCGCCCCGGCCGGGCGAGACCGTCGTCGACGTCGGCTGCGGGACCGGCTCCCTCGCGCTGCTCCTGGCCCGCGCCGAGCCCCGCGCCACGATCGTCGGCGTCGACCCCGACCCTTCGGTGCTGGCCGCCGCCGAACGCAAGGCCGCCGCCGAACGCAAGGCCGCCGCCGAGCGCAAGGCCGCCGCCGAGCGCAAGGCCGCCGTCAAGGGCGAGGCCGCCGCCGGGGGCAACGGTGCCGGCGGGGCGGTGCGGTGGCTGGCGGGGATGGGTGACGCGCTGGTGTCGTTGCTGGGCGCGGGATCCGTGGACACGGCGGTGTCCAGTCTCGTGCTGCACCAGTGCCCGGTCCCGGTCAAGCAGGCGATCCTCGCGTCGATGCACGCGGTGCTGCGCCCCGGTGGCCGGCTGGTGGTCGCAGACTACGGGCTGCAGCGGACGAGGCTGATGCGCCTGGCGTTCCGGACCGTGCAGCTCGCCGACGGCAGGGCCGACACCCAGCCCAACGCCGACGGTGTCCTGCCCGGGCTGATCGCCGGGGCCGGGTTCGGCGACGTCCGCGAGGCGGAGGTCGTGCCCACGGTCACCGGATCGATCTCGCTCTACGTCGCGCACCGCCCCTGACCGAGTCCACGCCTCACCCGCCCCGGCGTCGAACGACGACCGGCGGCGGGTGAGCGACGGTCTGCGGCGAATGGGCGGCGGGCTGCGGCGGTTGGGCGGCGGCCGGCGGGTGGGTGCCGAGGGCGGCGACGACGGCGGCCGGGGTCAGGCCGATCATCTCGCGCATCCGGCGGGTCAGGTGGGCCTGGTCGGTGAAGCCCGCTTCGGCGGCCGCGTCGGCCGGTGACCGGCCCCGCTGCAGCGCCTCCGCCGCCCGGCGCAGCCGAGCCCACACGCGCCAGCGGGCCAGCGGCATGCCCAGCTGCGCCTGAGCGAGGGCGCGCAGCCGCTGCGGGGACAGTCCGACCGCGGCGGCCAGGCCGGCCATCGGCGGCGCGTCGCCGCGCAGCGTGTCCATGGCCCGCAGCAGTCGCGGGTCGAGCCCGCCGGCCGGGCGCATGCTCGCCGGGCCGAGGTCGCCCTCGCTCATGGCGTGCAGCTCGGTCGCGTTCGCGATGCCGCCACCGTACCGCCGCCGCAACCGACCGGCGAAGACGCACTGCGGCTCGACGAAGAACGTGACCAGGTGCGCCGTCGCGAGCATCCTGTGCCGCACCATCGGCGCCACGACCAGCACCGTGCCCCGGTGCCTGGCTCCGGCCGCGTCCACCATCCGCACCTCGCCATGCGCGGCGATCGCCACCTGAAACGCGGCGTGGCTGTGCACGGCGCTGTCCGCCGCCGGCCCCCGGTACACCGCGTAGCCCTCGCCGACCTTGAACCGCGCGCTGGAGTCCACGGCACCGATCCTGCCCTGCGGGGAGATGGGACGCCGGCCCGCCGAGTGGGTATGCGGGAGGTATGAGCGACGAGAAGACGGACGAGAACGCCACCATGGGCACCACCGGCACGCCCGGCACCGCGGGCGCCGACGCGATCGACGACCCGGACCGCCCGAACGCGTCGGCCGCGGGCGCGCACACGACGCTGGGGCTGGGCGGGCAGGCGGACGCGCCGGGGCTGCCGTTCGACCACAAGCCCGACTCCAGCGACCCGGTCCACACCCGGCAGACCGCGACCGAGCGCGGCGAGGGCGGCAGCTGAGCCGGCAACGACCCCGAGAGCCTGCCTGACGACTAGAGCCTGACGACGGCCATGTCCCACTGGAAGCCGGCCTCGTCGGACCACGACGCGACGACGGTGCCGCGCGGCACCTTGAACGGGCCGGTGCCGTTGAACACCAGGCCGGCCGTGCCGTCCGCGCAGCACCAGCGCAGGTGGGCGAGCAGCTCGTCGTCGACGCCGGCCTCGCCGAGGGCGGCCTCCCACTCCTCGTCGGCGTCGGACTCGAACTCGAACAGGTCCCCGGGCCCGTCGCCGACCTGGGTGGCGGCGCGCATCGCGTCGAAGAGCGTGCCGTCGGAGGCGAGCCGCACGTAGGCGACGCGCCAGTCCTCCGCAGGGGGCAGCTGGAGGTCGCGGCCCTCGACGTGCTCGCGCGCCGGGGGCGCGTCGAACAGGGAGCCCGCCGCGTCGATCCGCAGCGGCCCTTCGTCGTGCATCGCCAGGTGCGGGTGCACCAGGACGGTGTCGCCGCGCAGGGCCGCGGGGTCGAGCCACGCGGGCAGCCGGTCGAGCCCGGCCTCACGCAGGAAGTTGCCCCACGCGTAGACGGCGTAGGTCGCGTCCTCCGGGTGGTCGGACAGCGGCGCTCCGAGCAGCGCCTCGAATGCGGGGGTGAGCCTGGCACGCCATTCGTCGGACATGCCAGTTGATCTTAGTCGGTGGTCCTCGCCCATGCGTCGACGGGCGGCGTCGCGGTCACCGGCTCGGCCGGCATGATGATCCACAGGATCGGGTAGACCAGGATCTGGCTGCCCGGGATCAGCAGCAGGATCAGGATGAACAGCAGCCGGGCCGGCCAGGGGTCGATGCCGAAGCGCCGCCCGAGCCCGGCGCACACGCCGCCGAGCACCCGGCCCTGCGCCGGCCGGACCAGGCCCTGTTGTCGCATCGACTGGTGCACGCTTTCCATCGTCTCGCTCCTTCGTCGCGTGATCGCGTTGTTCCTCAAGCGTGCGCCGGCGGGACCCTTGACGGCATCAGGGATCGGCCCCGGTCGTCCCCTGAGACCCGGCCACGGGACGCGGGCGGTGGCAGACTGCTGTCATGGCGGAGATCGTGGAGCTGCTGTCGTCGCCGTCGCACCGGTACGTGGGGCGCCCCGCCGACGGTCCGCTGCCGGGCTCCGCCGGTGACCTCGTCAGCGAGATCCGGATCCGGGCCGGGCTGGGAGTCGCCGGCGACCGGTACTTCGGCAGGCCGGCGCACCGGGAGGCGAGCGTCACCGTCATCGCGCGGGAGTCGCTGCCCGGCGGGGCGGGGCTGACGCAGGTCCGGCGCAACATCATGGTCGCCGGGATCGCCGTGGACGAGCTCGTCGGCGCGGTGCTGACCCTCGACAGCGGCGACGGACCGGTCCGGCTGCGGGTGCGGCGGGCCGCGCACCCGTGCGCCTGGATGGACGTGACCATCGGGCCGGGCGCGTGGAAGGCGTTGCGGGGCAAGGGCGGTGTGCGCTGCGAACCGCTCGACGACGGGGTCCTGCGGGTCGGCCCGGTGGACTTCAGCGTGTCGCGTTGAGCTCCCGCCGGACCGTGTCGAACAGCGGCGACTCCCGCAGCTGCCGCCAGGGCAGGAAGAGCGGCTCGGAAGGTCGTCGAAGCCATACCAGCCGAGGCTGACGCACTTGTCGGGCTCGAGGATCGCCGGCTCGCCCGCGAGGTGGTCGGCGAGCATCCAGACGGTGACGTAGTGCCGGTCCTCGTCGGTGAAGACGTCGTTGGTGACGGCGCCGAACCGGACGTTGGTGATCTGGACGCCGGTCTCCTCGAGGACCTCGCGGGCCGCGGTGTCCTCGAACGACTCGCCGAACTCGAGGTGCCCACCCGGCACCGACCACGTGCCTGCGCCGTGCGCGCCGCGGCGGCGCCCCATGAGGAACCTGCCGTCGCGGAACACGAAGACCGCGATCCCCACCCTGACCACGGCAGGAGCCTACCCGAGCTCGGGCCGGCCCAGCGGGATCCACTCCCGGCCGAGGTTGACCTGACCGCCCTTGGTGGCGATGACGACGCCGTCCCGGTACGGGTGCGGCGCCTCGGCGACGAGCTCCTCGTTTGGCGCCCAGGTCGTAGGAGTCGGCGGTGTCGACGAGCGTGACGCCGAGCTCGACGGCCCGCCCGGCTGTCGCCACCGCCGTCGAGGTCCTTGCCGCGCACGCCGCCGCACTGAGCACTCGGTGACGGATCCTGTACCGGGCGCAGGCCCGGGGCGTTCGGTGAGCGTGCGGAGCGGCCGGCGGCTACGCTCCCGGCCATGGGAGCGCAGGGACTGGTGGCGGCCTTGGTGAGCGCGGGGTTGCTGGCGTGGCCCGCACCCGTCCTGGCCCCGACGGAGGTGCCGGACGCGGTCGTGCCGTGCCCGTACGCCTCGATCCCCACCGTCCCGCCGACGCCGCCGTCGCCCGTCCTGGACCCCGCCGCGCCCGCGATCGGTGGTCAGCGGCTCAGCACGACCGGTCTGGCGGTGGCGGCCGGGACCGCGGCACCGCCGACGCTGTCGGCCATGTCGTGGGTCGTGGCCGACCTGGACAGCGGCGAGGTCCTGGGCGCGTGCGCGCCGCACCTGCGCCGCCGGCCGGCGAGCGTGCAGAAGCTGCTGCTCGCCGCGACCGCCCTGCCGAAGCTGGACCCCGCGCAGGTCGTCGAGGCGACCGCTGAGGACCTTGACCTGCCCGCGGACAGCTCCGCCGTCGGCATGATCGTCGGCGGGAAGTACCCGGTGTCGACGCTGTGGCTCGGGCTGCTGCTGCAGTCCGGCAACGACACCGCCAACGCCCTGGCCCGCGTCGCCGGCGGCGAGGGCGGGGTGGCCGCCACGATCGCCGCGATGAACGCCGAGGCGCACCGGCTCGGCGCCGACGACACCCACGCCGTCACCCCGTCCGGGCTCGACGCCCCCGACCAGTTCACCAGCGCCTACGACCTGGCCCTCATCGCCCGCGCCGACTTCGCCCGGCCGGACTTCATCACCTACGACACCACCCTCACCTTCCAGTGGCCCGCGCAGCCGCCGAAGGACCCGAAGGGCTTCCAGATCCAGAACGAGAACAAGCTCCTCACCAGCTACCAGGGCGCGATCGGCGGCAAGACCGGCTTCACCGACGAGGCCCGCCACACGTACGTCGGCGCCGCCGAGCGCAACGGCCGCCGCCTCGTCGTCACCGTCATGGGCGCGGAGATCGTGCCCGCCCGCGCGTGGAAGCAGGGCACGATGCTGCTCGACTGGGGGTTCGCCCTGCCGGCGGGGACGTCCGTCGGCCACCTCGTCACCCCGGAGGAGGCGGCCAAGCTGCACGCCGCCCCGCCGCCGTCGACCGCCCCGTCCGCGGCGCCGGCCGCCGCCCGGCCCGCGGCCGGAAACAGCGGGTACTCGGTCTGGCCCACGATCCTCGCCGTCGGGGCGGTGGCGCTGACCGCCGCCGCGGTGGGCGTCGTCATGCGCATCCGGCGCCGGCGCGCGGCATAAGATCGGTCATGCCGTTCGCGCCACCGGAGAACAGGATCGGGCTCGGGCTCGCCGCCGTGGGGCGGCCCGGGTACATCAACCTCGGCCGGGAGCGGGACCTGCCCGCCGACCGGTCGGTCGAGGCGCTGCGGGCACGCAGCCACGACCTGCTCGACGCCGCGTATGCCGCCGGGGTCCGCTATTTCGACGTCGCCCGTTCGTACGGGCTGGCGGAGGAGTTCCTCGCCGGCTGGCTGCCCGGGAAGGCGGGTGTCGTCGTCGGGTCGAAGTGGGGCTACACGTACACGGCCGGGTGGCGGGTCGACGCGCCCGTGCACGAGGCGAAGGACCACTCCGTCGCCACGTTCGACCGGCAGGTGGCCGAGAGCCTGGAGCTGTTCGGGGACCGGCTCGACCTGTACCAGATCCACTCCGTGACACCGGAGAGCACCGCGCTCACCGACGCGGCGCTGCACCGGCGGCTCGCGGACCTCGCCGCCACCGGCGTCACCGTCGGGCTGTCCACCAGCGGGCCGCGCCAGGCCGACGCGATCCGGGCCGCGCTGCGCGTCGAGGTGGGCGGCGAGCCGCTGTTCCGCACCGTGCAGGCGACGTGGAACCCGCTCGAGCCCTCCGCCGGGCCGGCCCTCGCCGAGGCGCACGCCGACGGCCGGGCCGTGATCGTCAAGGAGGCCCTGGCGAACGGGCGGCTCGCCGCCTGCGACGCGGCAGCCATCGCCGCCGCGCTGCGCCGGCCGTGGGTGGACGTGGTCCTGTCCGGCGCGGCCACGACCGCGCAGCTCGCCGCCAACCTGCGCGCCCTCGACCTGGCCGGCCCTCGCCGGTCGCCGGCCGCCGAGCCGGAGCCGCACACCGGGGACGCCGCCGATGCGGGCGCACCGCCGGCCGCCGACGCGGAACCGCGTGGGGGAGACGCCGCCGACCCGGAGCC
This sequence comes from Dactylosporangium sp. NPDC000521, assembly GCF_042898305.1. Classification (NCBI taxonomy): domain Bacteria; kingdom Bacillati; phylum Actinomycetota; class Actinomycetes; order Micromonosporales; family Micromonosporaceae; genus Dactylosporangium; species Dactylosporangium sp. NPDC000521. Next base: position 502,506 of record NZ_JBIAYW010000004.1, on the reverse strand, counting down.
GCGTGGGGGAGACGCCGCCGACCCGGAGCCGCGCGGGCGGGACCTCGCCGGCCTGGGACCGTTGCCGGCCGCCGAGCCACCCGATGTGTACTGGGCGCACCGCGCGTCGCTGCGCTGGTCATGACGCCGGCGGAAGCCACTCCTGCCAGGCGCCGACCGGCACGAACCCTTCCGCCGCGTACAGCGGCTCCGCCATGGGGGTCGCCTGCAGGCTCGCCGTGGCGAAACCCCGGTCGCGCGCGTCCCGCAGGGCCCGGCGCAGCACGGCCCTCGCGAGCCCCCGCCGCCGCGCCCGCGGCAGCGTCGCCACGAACGACACGTTCGCATCGGTGCCGGCGGCGATGACCACCAGGCACGACTCGTGGCCCGACGACGCGAACGCCCGCAGCCCCGGCACGCCACGCAGCAGCGACACGTCGGTGCCGGTGATCCCCGCGACGACCGAGGCGTCGGCGAGCACGGTGCCGGATTCCGGCGGCGGTACGGGCCGGCTCAGGTCACATCGCATCGGCACGGTCGTCTCGTCGCGCCGCATGCCCGCCCCGGCGAGCGCGGCGGCCGTGCGGTCGTCGGCGGACCAGATCGCGGGACGGGGCACGCCGTCGAACACGGCCCGGACCGCCGGCAGCGCAGCCGGATCCAGCAGGACCGCGTTGCACAGCACGGGATGGCTCGGGAAGCGCGCCGCGACGAAGCCGTCGCCGCGCACCACCGCGGCGTCGGCGTGCGGGACCGCCATCGCCTCCCACGAGGCCACCAGCGAGGCGAGATACCGTCCGAACGCGTCCATGTGGACCAGTGTCCCGCAGGGTTCGTCCGCGCCGTGATGCGCATGACCGTGTCGCGATCCGGACGGAGCGTGGGCGGCGGGAGGCATGACGCTCGATGCTGTGCGCGTGCCGACCATCCGCTTCGCCGGCGCCGCCGGCGCCCTGCTGATCATCGCTGTGCTCGTCGGTGCCGCCCCCGCCGCCGCGGAGCCGACCCGCGGCCCCGACTGCCCCGAGACCCGGGCGCAGCTCGCCGGGCAGCACATCACGTCCACCGAGGGCCTGCCCGACCTCACCTGCGCCGACCTGCACGGCGCCATCCTCGACGGCCTCGACCTCGGCCAGGAGGACCTGTCCCGCATCGACGCCCACGGCGCCTCGTTCCGCGGCACGGACCTCGTGCAGGCCACGCTGACCGGGGCCAACCTGCGCGGCGCCCGCTTCGACAACGCCGACCTCACCCAGGCGCACCTGGACATCGTCGACGCCCGCGACGCGTCGTTCGCCGACGCCGACCTCGGCCAGGCCGACCTGCCGAAGGCGGACCTGCGCGGCGCCGACTTCACCGGCGCGTCACTCAGCCAGGCCGACCTGCCGGACGCGGATCTGCGCGGCGCCGACTTCACGGGTGCGTCGCTCACCCAGGCCGACCTCAGCGGCGCGGACCTGCGGGGTGCCCGCACGCTCTTCGCCGGGGCGATCCAGGCCGACGCGGAGGACGCGAAGGTGGACATCCTCGACCCGCGCACCTTGCAGGTCGCCCTGCTGGCGATCCTGATCGGCCTGGTGCTGCTGGTGAAGTCGCTGATCAACGTGCTCAGGGGGCTGACGCCGGGCGACCGGCCGCTGAAGCGGGGGCTGGCGCGACTGGCCGTCTACACGGTGGTCAGCCTGATGATCTGGCTTCCCGCCGGGATGGTGCTGCCGTTGATGTTCGTCTCCGTCCTGTACCCGTGGCTCGTCGGTGCCCTGCTCGTCTACCTCTCGGGCGCCGTGCGCGGCTACCGTCCCGCTCGGTTCGGCCGGTTCAACCCCGACCCGGACCCGTCGAACTTCAGCATCAACTTCGGCACGGCCCGCTGACGCCCCTCACAACGGCTCCTCGAAGTGGCGGATCAGGTCGCCGACGCTGCGGAGCCAGCCGCGGACGCGCCCGCTCCAGTCCTCGCTGCCCAGCAGGATGACGGCCTCGCCGCCGAGGAACGACAGGCCGATGAGCCCCGCGACGTCGCCGGGGCGCATCGGCCCGAGTGACCCGAACCGCTGCTCGGCCTCGGTCGCCACCCGCACCAGCACGGAGAACCAGCCCTCGAGCATCGCCGTCACCCGGGCCGCCACCTGGGGGTCGGACCAGCCGGCCGCCATCATCTCCTGCAGCACCCGGACGTAGCCGGAGGCGAGGTCGTCGTCGAGGAAGTCGCACGCCTGCTCGTAGCGCTTCCAGAGGGGGGTCTCAGCGCCGTACATGCGGACCTGACGCTGCACGAGCTGCTGGTTCTCGTGGTCGAGCAGGGCGAGGATGACGCCCTGTTTGCCGCCGAAGTGGTAGTGGATCTGGCTCAGCGGCACCCCGGCCTGCTCGGCGACCCGGCGGGTGGACAGCGCGGCGTATCCGTCCGCGAGCAGGCACGTCCTCGCCGCTTCGATGATGCGGCCCTGCGTGTTCAAACCGTCTCCAATGGATGCGTGCTTGTTCGGTCGGTCGACCGAATGCTACCTTGCCCAGTATCGGTCGGTCGACCGAACAAGAGAGGTGGCATCATGATCCGCAAAACTTCGGTCCTCGCCTACGGCGGGGTGGCCTACCTGGCCTTCCTCGCCGCCCTGCTCTACACGATCGGGTTCCTCGCCGGCATCGGCGTGCCCAAGGGCATCGACGACGGCACCGCCGGCCCGGCCTGGCGGGCGCTGCTCGTCGACTCGGGCCTGCTGACGCTGTTCGCCGTCCAGCACAGCGTCATGGCCCGCCCGTGGTTCAAGCGCTGGTGGACCCGCTTCGTCCCGGCCGCGATCGAGCGCAGCACCTTCGTCCTCGCCTCGACCGCGGCACTGGTCCTGCTGCTCTGGCAGTGGCAGCCGCTGCCGGCCACCGTCTGGTCCGTCGGCCCGGCCTGGGCCCGCGGCATGCTGTGGACGGTCTACGCGCTCGGCTGGGCGATCCTGGTGTTCAGCACGTTCGCCGTCGGCCACTTCGACCTCTTCGGCCTGCGCCAGGTGCTGGCCCGCGCCCGCGACCGCCACTACGCCGAGCCCGGCCTCCGCGAGCCCCTCATCTACCGGCTCGTCCGGCACCCGCTCATGGTCGGCTTCCTGATCGCGTTCTGGGCGGCGCCGGACCTGAGCGTCGGGCGCCTGGTCTTCGCCCTGGCGACGACCGGCTACATCATGGTGGGTGTCCGCCTGGAGGAGCACGATCTGCGCGCCCAGCTCGGCGAACCCTACGAGGACTACCTGCGCCGGGTGCCGCGCTTCGTGCCCCGCCCGGCGCGCTGAGGGAAGGGCACGGGCGATGCGCGCGCGACAGGCTGACGCCGAGGGGTTCGTCGAGCACGACGGCGTCAAGGTTCACTTCGAGGTGCACGGTGACAGCGGCCCGACGATCCTGCTGCTGCCGACGTGGACGCTGGTGCACAAGCGGATCTGGAAGCTGCAGGTGCCGTATCTGGCCCGGCACTTCCGCGTCGTCACGTACGACGGGCCGGGCAACGGGCGGTCCGACCGGCCGCTGACCCCGCAGGCGTACGGGCAGGCGGCGCAGGTCGCCTACGCGCTCGCCGTGCTCGACGCGACCGGCACCGGCAAGGCCGTCGTCGTCGGCCTGTCCCGCGCGGTCAACTGGGCGCTGGAGCTCGCCGCCGAGCATCCCGGGCGCGTGCACGGCACGGTCGCGATCGGCGCCTCGATCGCGCTCACGCCGCCGGCGCAGGCGCGGGCGGCCTCCGGCGGGCTGGACGACCGGCCCGCGCCCGACCTGCCGCCGTCGGCGGTGCCGCGGCTCGGCGCCGACCCGGCGGGCCACTGGCGCAAGTACAACCGGCGGTACTGGCAGTCGCACCACGACGACTTCGCCTGGTTCTTCATGGGGCAGTGCTTCAGCGAGCCGCACTCCACGAAGCCGGTCGAGGACGGCGTCGCCTGGGCGCTGGAGACCACCGGGGCCGTGCTCGACGTCGAGAGCCAGGCGGACCGGCCCGGGCGCGAGGAGATCGAGGACTGGTGCGGCCGGTTGACCGGCCCGGTGCTGGTGCTGCACGGCAGCGACGACCGCGTCGCCCCGCCGGCCCGCGGCGAGGCGCTCGCCGAGCTCACCGGCGGCGAGCTCGTGGTCATCGAGGGCGGCGGGCACATTCCGCTCGTCCGCGACCCCGTCCAGGTCAACCTGCTGCTGCGCGGGTTCGCCGAGCGGTTCCGCCCGCCGGAGCCGGCCCGTCGCGGGTGGAGCCGCTGGCAGTCGCGGCCGCGCCGGGTGCTGTACCTGTCCTCGCCGATCGGGCTCGGCCACGCCCGGCGCGACCTCGCCATCGCCGCGAAGCTGCGCGAGCTGCGGCCCGGCGTCCAGATCGACTGGCTCACCCAGGACCCCGTGACCCGCATGCTCGCCGACGCGGGTGAGCGCGTCCACCCCGCGAGCCGGTTCCTGGCCAACGAGTCCGCGCACGTGGAGAGCGAGTCCGGCGAGCACGACCTGCACTGCTTCCAGGCGCTGCGCAGGATGGACGAGATTCTCGTCGCCAACTTCATGGTGTTCCACGACCTGCTGGAGTCGGAGCGCTACGACCTCGTCGTCGGCGACGAGGCGTGGGACGTCGACCACTTCCTGCACGAGAACCCTGAGCTGAAGCGTTCGGCGTACGCGTGGCTCACCGACTTCGTCGGCTTCCTGCCGATGCCGTCCGGCGGCGAGCGCGAGGCGCTGGTCGCGGCCGACTACAACGCCGAGATGATCGGTCACATCGACCGCTACCCGCGCCTGCGCGACCGGTCCGTCTTCGTCGGCGACCCCGACGACGTCATCGACGAGCCGTTCGGACCGGGGCTGCCCCGCATCCGCGACTGGACCGACGAGCACTATGACTACGCCGGCTACATCACCGGCCCTGTCACCGGCCCTGTCACCGGCCCTGTCACCGGCGCGGAGCCCAGCACCGTGACCGGCGAGGCGCGGGACGCGTTGCGAGCGTCGCTCGGATACCGGCCCGGCGAGCGGGTCTGCGTGGTCACCGTCGGCGGGTCCGGGGTCGGCGGGCACCTGCTCCGGCTCGTCGCCGCGGCGTTCCCGGAGGCGGCCAGGCGGGTGCCGGGCCTGCGGATGATCCTGGTGGCGGGCCCTCGCATCGACCCGGCCTCGGTGGCGGCCCCGGCGGGCCTGGAGGTCCTGCCGTACGTGCCGGGGCTGGACCGGCACCTCGCCGCGTGCGACCTGGCGGTGGTGCAGGGTGGGCTCACGACGTGTATGGAGCTGACGGCGGCGGGGCGGCCGTTCATCTACGTGCCGCTGCGCAACCACTTCGAGCAGCAGTTCCACGTCACGCACCGGCTCCGCCGGCACGACGCCGGGCGGCGGATGGACTACGACACCCTCACCCCGGACTCGCTCGCGGCGGCGATCGCGGAGGAGATCGACCGCCCGGTCACCTACCGCCCCGTGCCGGCCGACGGCGCCGCCCGTGCCGCGGCCCTGCTCGCCGAGCTCTTCTGACCCGGCGTGCGGGGCCTGCCAGGATGTGCGGATGAATCCGCTGCGCTTGATCGAGACGTCGCCCGGCAAGTACTCGCTGCTGCTGAACGCCGGGAGCACCCCGGTCGACACCGCCGTCCAGTCCCTGGGGCACGAACCCCACGGCTACTTCTGGGCGGCGGTCGCCCGGCTGCTGGTCGGTGTCGAGGCGCCGGACCTGGGCGGGCGATTCTCGTTCGACCCGGAGGCCGGCATGTTCTGCGCGTACGGGACCGACCGGGGCGCGCTCGAGGCCCTGTCGAAGCTGCTGACCCCCGTCGTCACGGACGCCGACCAGGCCCGGAAGGCGGTCGCCCTGGCCGTGGCGAAGGGGGTCGACCTCGACGACTGAGCGCGTGTCCGAGCAGACTTCGTGATGGCCGAAGTCCCGGGGACAGCGGAGCTGAGAACCGTCGCTCGCAGGGGACGTCGACATTCACCGGGCCGCTGGATCCGCGCCGGCCGCCGCCGGTGTGTCGGACCGGTCCCGGCCCGCGCGGACCACGATGACCGGGCGGTCCGACTTGTGGACCAGGGTGTCGGAGGTGCTGCCGAGCAGCAGCTCGCTGAGCTTGCGGTGCCCGTGCGCGCCGACCACGATGCCGGGGCTGTCGTGCTCCCGGGCCACGCGCATCAGGGTGTCGGCGGCGGTCAGGTCGTCGGCGACGGCGAGCGCGGTGACGGCCGTGAAGCCGGCCTCCCGGGCGAGGTGCGCGCCGTGCCGGGCGGTCTGTTTCGCCGTCTCGTACGCGGCCTCGTCCAGCTCGGCGGCGCTGCGCAGGTCCAGGGCGGCCGGTGGGAACTCGAAGCCGGGCACGGGCAGCGTGGCCGGCTCGAAGCGTCGCCCGGCCTCCCAGACGGTCACGACGAGCGCCGGCTGCGGGCCGAGCAGGGCCGCCGCGTCACGCACCGCCCGCCGGGCGGCCTCAGAGCCGTCGAAACCGATGATCACGGGTGCTCCTGTGGTCACCGTTCCCACCGTACCGACGGATCCGCCGCCGGCAGGGTGAGGCCGGGGTGGTGTCCGCGGAAGGCCGCACGGCCACCACGGCGCTCCGCGCGGCCCGCCCGATCACGTGGGACCACCGGCGCCGATCGGGCTGGCAAAATGGCCGGATGAACTCGGAGCATCGACGGATCCCGTTGTCGGCGGGCTTCCGGCGGCACCTCGGCCGGCGGGTCGGCGCGCGGCTCGCGGTCGGCGGGCTGCAGCTGCTGCTCGGCCTGCTGGTGGGGGCGGCCGCCGGGTACGCGGCGATCCCCGTGTTCTACCCGACGATCGAGGACGAGGCCAGCGCGGACCGGACCTTCCTGCTGCTGCTGGCCGCGGGCCTGGCGAGCAGCCTGGTGGCGACCGGCATCGGCGTGTTCCGCATCCTCACCCCGCCCGCGACGCTGCGCGGCGACCTGCTGTCGCTGCGCGAGGGGCGGCGGACCCGCCGGGTGCACCTGGCCGCCGCCCAGACGGTGCGGCTGGAGGCCGCCGACCGGGCGCTCGTCGACGCGCTCGCCGGCGGCCGCGAGTGGCGCGCGGGTGACCCGGTGCCGGCGATGACCGTCACCGGGCCCGGCCCCGGCGGCGGCACGCACACCGTCGCCGCCCCGCTCACCAGCCGCGACGGGGTGCCGCTGCCGCCGGAGCAGTACGTCGCCCTCGCCGCGGCGTTCGGCGCGAACCCGGCCGCCGCCGATGCGGTCGCGTGGCTGCGCCGCTCGGCGGCGGCCCGGGCCGCCGCGCTCACCCCCGCACTGTCTTGACGGAGAGCTTCGGGTCGGCGGCGATCGACGCCTCCGAGTAGCGGCAGTCGCGCAGCTGCTTGTTGCGGAACAGCTGCGTCTGGTCGGCGTAGTTCGGCGAGTTCGGGTCGGTGGACTCGCTGTAGGTGAGGACGCAGCGCGCCGACGGGCCCGAGGACGTGTACGCGAGCGTCAGCAGGAAGCTGGTGCCGTAGTTCACGACGTACCCGCGGTCGGTGAGGTCACTGCCGTCGGCGAACGTGCCGGGGTTCATGAACGGCTCACGGGACGAGCCCGGGAACGGTTCGTACTGCGCCATGTTCGCGATGCCGACGTTCTCCGTCGAGCCGGGCACCGGGATCCGCTGGCCCGCCTTCACGGTGTACTGGACGGACTGCAGCTGCACGTTCAGCGGCAGACCGAGGGCGCGCATCCGCAGCATCGCGCGGGCGAGCCCGGTCAGCAGCGGCGCCGGGTCGGCCGGTGCGCCGCGCGGGGTGCGGCCGGGGTCGGCGGGGTTGAACGCCACGCCGAACAGCGGACCGGCGGTCGTGAGCGCGTCGGGGTGCTCGGCGAGGACCGCGCCGATCGTCTCCCGCCACAGCACCGCGCCGCGGCTCGGCAGCTCGAACAGCCGGTCCCAGGCGGCGAGCGCGGCGCAGCCGGCGCTGATGTCGACCGGGGTGCCGTCCACGTTCACCGGCCGGGTGCCCTGCGCGCGGCAGGCCGCCACCGTGTAGCCGGCGAGCTCCGCGGCCGTCAGCGAGTCGCCGGAGAGGATGGCGGTGCCGAGGCCGGCGAGGTCGAAGCGGGCCGTGCCGGTGATGAGCCGCAGGTTCTGCCGCGACCGCGCCGACAGCGGCGTGCCCTCCGCGCCCTGCAGCGGCGAGAAGCCTGTCAGGAAGGCGTTCTGGTTCGGCACCCAGTGGCTGTCGTTGGAGTTGAAGACGTAGTCGCGCCGCTGCAGCTGCGGCTGCTGGGCGAAGGGGATCAGCCCCGGCGAGCGCGCCCCCGGCTGCACGACCCACGCGTTGGCGCTGTCGCTGCCGTTCAGCGCGCCGAGCGGGTGGTTCGCCATCTCCCCCAGCGACGCCGCGGACAGGTTCGGCGTCGGCGACGAGTCGGTGTACCAGGCGTTGCCGGCCGAGTCGGTCGCGATCGTGTTCACCCACGGGATGCCCTGGTCGCGGCCGATCGACGCGCGCAGGCCCGCGACGTCGGTGGCGCGGGCCATGTTCATCCACACCCGCAGCAGCCGGTCGTTGTCGATGTTGGCGTCGCGGTACGTGTAGGCCGTCGTCGCCGTCCACCCGAACGCCGGGTCGATCGCCGACAGGTCCAGCACCGGCCCGTACCGGGTGAACCACATGGTGCGGGTGACGGTCTGCAGCGCGCCGCCCTGGTTGACCCGGATCGTCACCTGCTTCGACGTCATCGCCTCGGGCCGCCCGTCGACGAGGTACGTGGTCGGCGAGCCGGGGACGAGATCGACGGAGTAGAAGGTGAAGCGCGAGCCGTCCGCGACCGTGTGCGTCCACGCGACCTTGTCGGTGAAGCCGATCTGCACCCCGGGGATGCCGCCGAGGCTCGCGCCGTACACGTTGAGGCTGCCGGGGACGGTGAGCTGCGACTCCCAGAACTTGAGCTCGCCTTCCCACGGGAAGTGCGGGTTGCCGACCAGCATGCCCCGCCCGGTCTGGGTCTTGTCCGCGCCCAGTGCCCAGCCGTTGCTGGACAGCGCCTTCTGCTGCCGCAGCGCGGCCAGTCCGTCGGTGGTGACCTCCGGCGCGATCGCGAGCGCGGCGCCCACGCTCCCCGGCGGGGTGGCCGAGGCGATCGGTGCGAGCAGCGCGCCGCCGCTGGCCAGGAGCGCGATGTCGCGCTGGTACGCGAGGACGTCGACCGCGGAGATCGGCGCGATCCACGGTTGGCCGGCGCACCAGCCGGGCACTCTGCCGGGGCCGGTGGCGGCCAGGAACGCGTTGAAGCCGCGCACGTAACCGTTGAGCACGTCGCGCTCCTCGGGCTGCAGCCTGGTGAGCTGCTCCCGGGCGCGGTCGACGAGGCCCAGCGACTGGTACGCGAAGTCGGTCGCCAGGTTGGCGCCGTCGGGTCCGGGGCCGAACCACCGCGACCGCTCGCTGCGGACCTTGACGACCTGGTCGGCCAGGTCGCAGAACCGGTCCTCGGCGTAGGCCCAGCCCTGCCCGAACGCGGCGCCGCCGACGCTGGTGGCCAGCACGTGCGGCACGCCGTAACCCGTGCGCCTGATCACCGCGGTGTAGACCCCGGAGGTGACGATCTCCGCGGCGGCCGCGCCGGCGGGCACGCCGACGAACGCCGGCGCGAGCAGGCCTGCTGCCGATAACAACGTGACGATCCGACGGGCGCGATGCACGGCTCCTCCGATGTGACGCAACGGCGGTTCGAATCTGCGCTTTTCACCATGTGCAAGAAGACGCGTTTCAATGACGAATGCGACGTTTTCCCCGGTCACGAGGTGCGTGACGCGTCAGGTCACCATATTGCAATCAGTGACCTTTGTACTACCGTCAATGCGGGATCAATCGAGATTCAATGATCAACCCGGAAATTGATCGAATTCGCCGATCCGCCGCTTCACGCTGGGCGGGTGGCCGTGCCGTCCAGCCACAGGGTGTCGCTGTCGTCGCGGTGGGTGCCGGTCGTGCCGACGTGCTTGCCGGGGATCTTCGGGCCGTTCTTGATCACGTGGACGAGCGCCATCGCGTGCCCGCGCCCGAGGTCGAAGTCCTCCTTCAACCAGTCGACGATCGCGCCGGCCTTGACCCCGGGCGCGTCGAGCCCCCGCTCGGCCGCCAGTGCGAGCAGCTCCCGCGGGGTCTTGCCGGTCTTGGTCTCGATGTTGTCGAGGTACGCCTGGAACGACATGCCGGTCTCCTCCGTCATCGGCACGCTCACCGTGCCGCCACCAACGCGTCGAACGGCCCTTCGTGCTTTCGACATCCGCCCGCAAACTTTTTCCGGCCTGCTCCGCCTCGATGAACGGGTTCACCGGGGCTCCCTTGCGAAGAAGGCCGTCGCCCGCCGCAGACCCCACGTGAGCGCCACGCAGCCTGGGTCACCCCAGCGGGTGGATGGGGGTGCCAGACTTGGACGCATGGGTCTGTACACAGTGACGGAGGCGCGGGCGGCGCTCGACCGGCTCCGGCCGCTGCTCGACGAGCTCGTCGCCGTGCGGGCGGACGCGGCGGAGCTGGCGGCGGCGCTCGCGCCCGGTGGGCTCGGGACGGAGCTGGGCGGGTTGCCGGAGTGGAAGGCCAGGTCCGCGAGGTTCGACGAGCTGGTGACCGAGGTGCAGCAGAGCGGGGTGCACCTGAAGGGCGTGGCGCCGCTGCTGCTCGACTTCCCGGCCGAGCTCGACGGCGTGCCGGTGCTGCTGTGCTGGCTGGAGGGCGACCGGGAGCTGGCCTGGTATCACCGCGCCGACCTCGGGTTCGCCGGCCGCCGCCCCCTCGCCTGAGGACGCCCCCGACGGCCCTACCGGGCGGGGATCTCGCGGTCGGCGACGATCTCGTAGACCAGGTCGGTGGTGATGGAGCCGACGCGGGCGAGCTCCGAGGTGATGCGGGCGAGGTCCGGCATGTCGGCGGCGACGATCTCGGCGACGTAGCACGCCTCGCCGGTCACGCGGACGCAGCGCACGATCTGCGGCTCGCGGTCCAGGACGGCGGCGACCTTGTCGTACAGGGCGCCGTGGACCTTCATGCGCACGACCGCGCGCAGCGGCAGGCCGCACGCGCCCGGGTCGACCCTGGCCGTGTAGCCGGTGATGACGCCGCGCTCCTCCAGGCCGCGCAGGCGGGCCCTCGTCGCGGACACGCCCAGGTGGATCTCGGCGGCGAGAGCCGTCAGCGACGCGCGGGCGTCCCGCTGCACCGCCGCGAGCAGCTGCCGGTCCACCTCGTCGAGCCCGGGTGCGGTCATCGCGGCAGGCTACCGCAGATCCTGCGGCGAACCGCCCGCGATGCCGCACAAACGGCCTCCACCCGCGGCGGGGCGGGCCGTAGCGTCGAGGTCGTGCCTGAAACCTCGTTCGTCTACGTCGACGTGTTCGCCTCGGCCCCGCTCACCGGCGCGCCGCTCACCCTCGTGACCGACGCCGACGGCCTCACCGAGCGGCAGATGCGGGCGATCGCCCGCGAGTTCAACCAGTCGGAGACCACGTTCGTCCAGCGGCCCACCCGGCCGGGGGCGACGCGGCGGCTGCGGTCCTTCACGCCGACGGGGGAGGAGGTGTACGGCGCCGGCCACAACGCCCTCGGCGCATGGCTGTGGCTCGCCGCGTCGGGCGGTCTGGACGGCGGTGGCGACTTCACGCAGGAGATCGGCGCGGACGTGCTGCCCGTCCACGTGCGCAACGACGACGGGCGGGTGGTGGTGACCATGGAGCAGTCGCCGCCCGTGTTCGGCGCCGTCGTCAGCGACCGGGCCGAATTGGCCGCCGCGCTCGGGCTGCGCGAGGAGGACCTCGTCGCCGACCGGCCGGCCCAGGTGGTCTCCACCGGCGCCGGGCACCTGCTCGTGCCGATCCGTGACCGCGCCGCCGTGGACCGCGCCGCGCCCGACGCCGCCCGGCTCACCGCCGCGCTGCGGCAGGTCGGGGGTGAGGGCTGCTACCTGTACACCGGCGACACCGTCGACAAGGACGCCACGGCCTACGCGAGGTTCTTCAACCCGGCGATGGGCATCGCGGAGGATCCGGCGACCGGCACCGCCGCCGGCCCCCTCGCCGCCCTGCTGGCCGCGGGTGAACGCGGCGAGCCGGGCGAGGCCGCCGTCGTCGTCGAGCAGGGGCACTCGATGGGCCGGCCCAGCCGGATCACCGTGACCGTCGCCGGCCCGCGGGTGCGGGTCAGCGGCTCCGGCCTGGTCGTCGCCCGCGGCACCATGACCCTGCCGGAGGCGTCGTGACACCGGACGACGAGCGGTTCCTGCGCCGGGCGATCGCGATCGCCGTCGAGGCCCGCGCGGCGGGCGAGGCGCCGTTCGGGTCGCTGCTCGTCGCCACCGGTGGCCGGGTCCTCGCCGAGGAGCACAACACGGTCCTGTCCGACGACGACATCAGCGCGCACCCGGAGCTGAAGCTGGCCCGCTGGGCCGCCCGCCACCTGACCCCCGCGGAGGCCGCCGCCACCACGATGTACACCAGCTGCCAGCCCTGTGGCATGTGCACCGGCGCCATCGACCGCTCCGGCCTCGGCCGCGTCGTCTACGCCCTGTCCGCCGGGCAGCTCGACGCGCTGAAGCCCACCGGTGGCCTCCCGCGGGTCCCGCAGGAGGGGCCGGCCCTGCTCGACGCGGCGCGGGCGGCCGTCGAGGGCTACTACACCGCATGACGGGGGTGGCGTGGGACCGGGTGTACGGCTGCGACGGCACCTCCGAGCACGTCCCCGCCCTGCTGGAGGCGTTGCCGGACGCAGACCCGCGGACCCGGGCCCGCGCCCGCGCCGAGCTGTCCGGGCACCTCTACCACCAGGGGACCCGATGGCACGCCAGCGCCGTCGTCGTGCCGTTCCTGGTCGCGCTCGCCGGCGACCCGGCGACCCCGGACCGGCCCGACCTGCTGTGGATGCTCAGGAAGGTGGCGATCGGTGACCACCGCGACGACGCCCTGCCGTTCGACGCACGCGCCGCCTACCCGGCGGCGGACGCGATCACCGACGAGCGGCTGCTGACGCTGAACCGGTGGCTGGCCGGCGACGACGAGGCGGGCGAGCCCGAGCCCGACGACGCCGGACCCGACCGCTGGGCCCGGGACGCCTACGACGCCCTCGCCGCCCACGCCGGGACCGTCATCGGCTGGGTAGGCGACGCGGACCCGGAGGTCGCGGATCTGGCGGCCGCGCTCCTGGCGTGGTTCCCACCCACCCCGGCGGCGGTGGCGGCACTGCTGGCGACAGCGAGCGCCGCGGCCAACCTGACCCTCGCCCACCTGCCGGTCGGCGACCCGGCCGTCGACCGGCACCTCACGGAGCGGCTCGGCCACCCGGACGAGCAGGTGGCACTGACGGCGGCGATCGCCCTCGCGTACCGGCACCGCGAGGCCACCCCGGAGCCCGCCCTGACGATGCTCGCCGTCGCCGCCGACCCCGACAGGCCGCTCCCGCCCGACGTGCCCGGCTGGGACGACCGGGCGCTGCGCGGCTTCGTCGCCCTCGCCCTCGCCCGCATCGGCTGGTGACACCGACCCGGCCGTCAGCGGTTGAGGGGGTCGGGCAGCGGGTCGCCCTGCCGGACCAGGCCGCTCTGGTACGCGAGGACCACCAGCTGCGCCCGGTCCCGCACGTTCAGCTTCGTCATCGCCCGGTTGACGTGCGTCTTGGCGGTCAGCGGCGACACGAAGAGGCGCTCGGCGATGTCGTCGTTGGACAGGCCGTGCGCGACGAGGACCAGGACCTCGCGTTCCCGGTCGGTGAGCAGATCCAACGCCGGCGGCGCCCCGTCGGCGTCCGGCCGCAGGCTGGTCAGGAAGCGGCTCACCAGGCCGCGGGTCGCCCGCGGCGACAGCAGCTGCTCGCCGCCCGCCACGACCCGGATCGCGTGCAGCAGGTCGGCGGGGGCGACGCCCTTGCCGAGGAACCCGCTGGCGCCCGCCTGCAGCGCGAGCACCACGTTGTCGTCGGTCTCGAACGTGGTGAGCACCAGGATCCGCACGCCGGCGAGGTTGTCGTCGGCGCCGATGCGGCGGGTCGCCTCGAGCCCGTCCATGCGCGGCATGCGGATGTCCATGAGGACGACGTCGGCGCGGGCGGTGCGGGCCAGGTCCACGGCCTCCCGCCCATCGGCCGCCTCCCCGACGACCTCGAAGCCGGGCTCCGAGTCGATGATCATCTTGAAGCCGGCGCGGATCAGCGCCTGGTCGTCGGCGAGCAGCACCCGGATGGTCATGCCCGCTCCGCCGGGTGCGCCGAAGGCTCCGCCGGCAGGACCGCGTGCACGCGGAACTCCTGCGCGCCGCCCGGGCCGACCGGGCACGCGGTCACGCTCCCGCCGGCGGCCGCGGCGCGCTCGCGCATGCCGAGCAGCCCGTAGCCGGCGCCCTTCTGGGCGGCCGTCCGCATCCGGTTGCTGACCTCGAGGACCACGTCGCCGGGCGTGTACTCCACGAGCAGCCGCGCCGAGCCGTCGCCGTAGCGGTGGGCGTTGGTCAGGGCCTCCTGCACGATGCGGTACGCCGCGAGATCCACCATCGCGGGCAGCTCCCGCGGCTGCCCGACCTGCCGGTGCCGCACCGGGAACCCGGTCGTCTCCAGCGTGGCGAGCAGCTCCGGCAGGCGCGCGAGGCCGGGGGCCGGCTCCGGGGCCGGCTCGGTGGCCTCGCGCTCGTCGGCGCGCAGCACCCCGACCACCGACTGGATCTCCTTCAGGACCGTGTCGGACGCCTCACGGATGTGGTTCAGGACCGGGCCCACCTGGTCCGGCCGGCGCTCCAGGATGTGCGCGGCGGCGCCCGCCTGCACGCTGATGACCGCGATCTGGTGCGCGACGACGTCGTGCAGCTCCCTGGCGATCCGCAACCGCTCGTCCATGACGCGGCGGCGGGCCTCGTCCTCGCGGGTCTGCTCCGCCCAGCGGGCGCGCTCCTCGACCTCGGCGACGTACGCGCGGTGGGTGCGCGCCGCGTCGCCGACCGCGGCCGCCATGAAGATCCACGCGAAGATGCCGAGCGTCTCGCCCCGCCACCAGTCGCCGGCGGCGACGATGAGGCCCGTCAGGTACACGATCCCGGACGCGGCGAGCGCGCACACCCAGCCCTTGCGCCGGTCGGTATGCGCCGCGATCGAGTACGTGATGACGCCGAGCGCCACGATCAGCCCCGGGTTGCTGACGCCCTGCAGGATCGCGCCGACGGTGGCGGACGTGGCGATGCCGAGCGCCGCCAGGGGGCGCAGCCGGCGGACGAGGACCGCGACGAACGCCACGCCCGCGACGATCACGTCGCCCGTGGCGGCCCGGTCCGCGGCGGCCGCGCGCAGCACCGCGAACGCCAGCACGAGGGCGAGCAGGATGTCCAGCAGCAGGGGCCTGCCCGCCGCGTATCTCCACACCCTGGTGAGCGCGGTGTCGCTGCCGTCCATGCCCTGCACCGTACGCGGCCTTCCGCGGCCGCGGCGTCGTCCGGCCGCAGTAGCCCCCACCGGCGCGGGTACCACGGCTGCAGTAGTGCGGTGTCTGCGCTCGGACGACGCCTTCCGGGCCGCCGGCCGGGACCGTGGACGGCATGGCAACCTACCTGTACCGGCTCGGAAAGCTGAGCTTCCGCCGCCGGAAGCTCGTCCTCGTGCTCTGGCTGGCGCTGATCGCGGCCCTCGGCGCCGGCGCGGCGACGCTG
This sequence comes from Dactylosporangium sp. NPDC000521, assembly GCF_042898305.1. Taxonomy (NCBI): domain Bacteria; kingdom Bacillati; phylum Actinomycetota; class Actinomycetes; order Micromonosporales; family Micromonosporaceae; genus Dactylosporangium; species Dactylosporangium sp. NPDC000521. The sequence goes on along the minus strand of NZ_JBIAYW010000004.1, from coordinate 486,908 downwards.
TCGGGCCCGACGGCCGGCACCTTCGAGATCCCGGGCACGCAGGCGCAGGAGGCGCAGGACCTGCTCGCGCAGCGCTTCCCGCAGGCCGGCGCGGGCGGCGCGCAGGCGCGGGTGGTGTTCGCCGCGCCGGCCGGCCAGAAGCTCACCGACCCCGGCAACGCCGCCGCCGTCGAGCGGACCGTCACCGCGCTGAAGGCCGGCGGGCGGGTCGCCGGCGTCACCGACCCGCTGCGGGGGACCGTCAACCAGGCCGGGACCGTCGCGTACGCGCAGGTGACCTACACCGTGCAGCCGATCGGCCTGACGGACGCCGACCGCGCGGCGCTGGTGGACGCGGCCCGCGCCGGACGCGACGCGGGCCTGACCGTCGAGATCGGCGGCGACGCCCTGCAGGCGCCCGCGGAGCAGGGCATCGGCGAGGTGATCGGCCTGCTCATCGCCGCGCTCGTCCTGCTGGTCACCCTCGGGTCGCTCGTCGCGGCGGGCCTGCCGCTGCTGACGGCGCTGCTCGGCGTGGGCGCCGCGATGGCCGGCATCCAGATCGTGACCGGCTTCGTGGACCTCAGCAGCACCACACCGACCCTCGCGCTGATGCTCGGCATCGCGGTCGCCATCGACTACGCGCTGTTCATCGTCTCGCGGTTTCGCCACGAGGTCGCGCTCGGCCGGTCGCCCGCCGAGGCGGCGGGGCGCGCCGTGGGCACCGCCGGGTCCGCGGTCACCTTCGCCGGGCTGACGGTCGTCATCGCCCTGGCCGCCCTCGCCGTCGTGAACATCCCGGTCCTGACCCAGATGGGGCTCGCCGCGTCCGGTGCGGTCATCGTCGCGGTCCTGATCGCCCTCACCCTGCTGCCGGCGCTGCTCGGCTTCGCTGGTGACCGGGTGGCCAAGGGCCGGGTCGCCGCCAGCAGGCACAGCAAGGGCACCATGGGCCGCCGCTGGGCGGCGCTCGTCACCCGCAGGCCGGTCCTGACGCTCGTCGCCGCGGTCCTCGGCCTCGGGATCGTCGCCGTGCCGGTCCTCGACATGCGCCTCGGCCTGCCCGGCGACAACATGGCCGGCCCCGCCACCACCCAGCGCAAGGCCTACGACCTGCTCACCGAGGGCTTCGGGCCCGGCTTCAACGGCCCGCTGCTGGTCGTCGTCGACGCCGCCGCCAGCCCGGACCCCCAGGCCGCCGCGACGGCCGCCGCCGCGCGCATCGCGGAGCTGCCCGGCGTCGTCACCGTCAGCCCGCCGGCGCTCAACCCGGCCGGTGACACCGCGATCCTGCAGGTGATCCCCGCGACCGCGCCCGACGCGGCGCAGACCACCGACCTCGTGCACGCCATCCGGGCGCTGCCGCCGTCCGGTGGTGCCGCGCTCGCCGTCACCGGCACCACCGCCGTCAACATCGACATCTCGGCGAAGATGGGGTCGGCGCTCGGGCCCTACCTGGCGGTGATCGTGGTGCTCGCGTTCCTGCTGCTGTTGCTGCTGTTCCGCTCGGTGCTCGTGCCGCTGAAGGCGATCGGCGGGTTCCTGCTGAGCGTCGCCGCCACGTTCGGCGCGGTCGTCGCCGTGTTCCAGTGGGGCTGGCTCGCCGACCTCGTCGGCGTCGAGCAGACCGGCCCGATCGTCAGCCTGCTGCCCGTCATCCTCATCGGCATCGTGTTCGGCCTCGCCATGGACTACGAGGTGTTCCTCGTCAGCCGCATGCGGGAGGAGCACGTGCACGGCGCCGCGCCCAAGGACGCCGTCGTCAACGGGTTCAGCCACGGCGCCCGGGTCGTCACCGCCGCCGCGATCATCATGGTCAGCGTGTTCTCGGGCTTCATCCTGTCGCCCGAGGCCATGATCAAGTCGATCGGGTTCGCGCTCGCCGCGGCCATCCTCTTCGACGCGTTCGTGGTGCGGATGACCATCGTCCCGGCGGTCATGACGCTGCTCGGCCGCCGCGCCTGGGCGCTGCCGCGCTGGCTCGACCGCCTGCTGCCGGACGTGGACGTCGAGGGCTCACGGCTGCGGGGCGAGGAGCCCCCGGCGGTCCAGCCGGAGCTCGTCAGCGCTGGAACTGCCGCTCGATGAGGTCGAGCAGCGCCGCGTGGGTCGGCTGATCCGCGGCGGCGACGAGGCCGCCGGCCCCGGTGTGCAGCGGCTGCCCCCGCAGCCCGGTCACCACGCAGCCGGCGGCCTCGCACAGCGCGATCCCGGCCGCGAAGTGGACGCTGTCGCGCAGGTCGCCGTCGGTCACGTACGCCGCCCGCCGGCCCGCGGCGACCCACGCGACCGCGAGGGTGCTCGACACGACCCGCGGCCGGAACCGCTCGCCGAACCCCGGGTCCGCGAGGAGCCGCGCCGGGTGGAAGGCGGGACCGTGCGGGAACGGCGGGTCGAGGTTCACGTCCACGAGCGCGGACCGCGGCGTCGGCACGAGCTTCGCCTCCACCCCGTTGCCGCGCACGCGGGCCACACCGGCGGAGGCCGAGAAGGTCTCCCGGGCGAACGGGTCCACGGACACGGCCACGGCGGTGCCCGCGGGCGTGCGCAGCGCCACGTTGACCGCCACGAGCATCGCGCCGGCCGCGTAGTTGAGCGTGCCGCACAGCGGGTCGACGAGCCACGTGCGGTCGCCGCCGCCGATGTGGCCGGACTCCTCGCCGTGCACGGCGTCGCCGGGCCGGGCGGCCCGCAGCACCGCCAGGATCGCCCGCTCCGCCTCGATGTCGGCCTCGGTGGCGAAGTCGCCGCCGCCCTTCGCGAACCGGTCCAGGCGGGTCCCGAAGCGCGAACGGACCACCGCCGCGCCCGCTTCGGCGGCGGCGATGGCCAGTTCGAGATCGTCTGTCGTCACGCTCCGACGATAGCCGGGGCCTTCTCCATGATCGGCGTCCTGCCGCGACCGCGCAGGGCGATCCCGGCGGCGCACAGGACGGTCACCGCGAGGACGCCGGCGGCGAGCAGCGTCCTGCCGTCCGGGTCGAGCAGCGGCTGGCCGCGCAGGGCCTGCCAGGTGAGCAGGGCGATGAGGCCGCCGTACCCGAGCGCCGCCGCCCGCACGAGACCCCGCGCGACCCGCTGCTCGCCGAGCACCGAGGACGGCCGGCGCCGGGCGGCCGCGGCGAGCAGGAGTGCCAGCAGCGGCAGGGCCTGCAGGGCGTGGATGCCGACGAAGTGCGCGACGCGCAGGTCGCCGCCGGTCGTCGACCAGCCGGTGACGGGCATCGCCGGGCCGCCGTCGGCGACGCCGACGCTGTGCGCGCCGATCATGCCGACCGTCTCGCCCCGGTCCAGGGCCGCGTCCTGCTCGGCGGTCGGCTGGGTCATGAGGAACGCGACCAGCATCCCGGCGAGCGACAACGCGAAGCCGAGCCGGGCCGCGGACTTCAGCACCGGGTCGCCGCCGCGCTGGAAGGCGACCACGATCGCGACGACGAGGCTGGCCGTCCACAGCACCATGACCAGGTTGCCCATGAGCGACCACACGGTCTCGTCGAACGGGGTGGAGTTGTTGAAGTGGCTGGGCCGGCCCCGGACCCCTTGCAGCACGATCAGGACCATCTCGGCGGTGGCGGCGACGGCGACGACCGTCCCCGCCCACCAGCCGGTGCGCCGGCCGCGCCGGGTGGCCCGCAGCAGCCACGCCAGGGTCACCGCGTACACCCCCATGGAAACGGCGAACTTGAACGGCTTGAGCCAGGTGGGGCTGCCGACGACGAGCCGGTCGTCGACGAAGATCCCGACGAGGGACGCGAGGGTGAGGACACCCATCGCCGCCGCGAACCACAGCAGCGGGCGGTGCCATCGGACGGGCTGCGGAGCGGTCATGGTGGACTCCACGATGAGGGCTGATGATGCGTCCACGGTCCCAATCCGGGCGGGCCCGGCACATGCCCGCCGCCCCCCTTCTTCCGCTTACCGTCTCCCTCAGCCGCCGTGGTGGGGCTGTCCCTACCTCGGGCGTCAGGTGGGCGTGCCCGCGACGAACGCGAACGCGGCCGGGACGACCGTGCTCCAGTACCCGAAGTTGTGCCTGCCGCCGGTGTACGAGCCGGCGACCGGCGCCTCCGGCAGCTGCCGGTGCAGCGCACGGACGCCGGGGTAGAGCGGGTCGTCGCGGCCGCCGCGCCCGGTGCGCCGGCCGCGGGGAACGCCGGGCGCGGAGCCGCCGGGGACGGGCATGACCCCGGCGACTCCGCCGCACACAGCTTGACAGCAACCATGGAATGCTGGGGGGCGTGCCGATCATCGGGTTCCTGCACACCGCCGACGTCCACGTCGCGACGTTCCGCGCGCTCCTCGCCGACGCCGCACCAGATGCCGGGGACCTGCACGCCGTGGACGCGGCGTTGCTGGAGGACGCGCGGGCCGGCGCCGACGTGAAGGAGCGGCTCGCGGCGCGCCTGCGGGCCCTCGCCGCGGACGGCGCGGACGTCGTCGTCTGCACCTGCTCGACGCTCAGCGGGCTCGCCGAGACCGTCGACGCCGGTGTGCCGGTGCTGCGGGTCGACCGGCCGATGGCCGAGGCGGCGGTCGCCGGGGGAGGCCGGGTCGCGGTCGTCGCCGCGCTCGCCTCGACCCTCGCGCCCACGGCCGGCCTGCTGCGCGAGTGCGCGGCGCTGGCCGGCGCGACCGTCGAGATCGTCGAGGCGCCGTGCCTGGACGCGTGGGCGCTGTTCGAGTCGGGGGAACTCGACGCGTACGTCCGGCGGGTCGCCGAGCACGTCCGGGCCGTCGCCGCGACCGCCGACGTGGTCGTCCTCGCCCAGGCGAGCATGGCCCCGGCCGCAGACCTCCTGCCGGACCTGCCCGTGCTCAGCAGCCCGCGCGCCGCCGTCACCGCAGCCCTGCGATCCGTCGGCAAGCGCGGCCCCGTCGGCTGAATCCCGGGGCCGCCAGAGGCCCGCCTGGGGTCCGCCAGGGGTCCGCGGGGTGGTCCGCCCGGCGTATACGGTGGACGGGTGACGGCAGAGCAACCCGCCCGGCGGGCACCTCAGGCACACACGGGGCGAGTGGTCCGCACCGAGCGGCTCACCCCGAACATGCACCGCGTGGTGCTCGGTGGCGAAGGTCTCGGCAACTTCGACGCCGGACAGTACACCGACCACTACGTGAAGCTGATGTTCCCGCCCGAGGGCGTCGTCTACCCGAGCCCGTTCGACCTCGCCGCGATCCGCGAGCGGCTGCCCCGCGAGCAGTGGCCCGTCACCCGCACGTACACGGTGCGTGACTGGGACCCGGTGACGCGCGAGCTGACCCTGGACTTCGTCATCCACGGCGACACCGGTCTCGCCGCCCAGTGGGCGATCGCCGCCCGCCCCGGCGACGAGCTGTCCTTCGGCGGCCCCGGCGGCAAGTACGCGCCCGACCCAGCCGCCGGCTGGCACCTCCTCGCCGGTGACGAGAGCGCCCTGCCGGCCATCGCCGTGGCGGTCGAGCGCCTTCCCGAGGGCGCCGTCGTGGAGGCGTTCGTCGAGGTCGCCGACGCCCGCGAGGAGCAGAAGATCCCCGGCGTCACCTGGCTGCGCCGCGGCGACCGCCCCGTCGGTGCGGCACTCGTCGCGGCCGTCACCGGCGTCGAGTGGCGCGGCGACGACGTCCACGCGTTCGTCCACGGCGAGGCCGGCTTCGTCAAGGAGATCCGGCGCTACCTGCGCCTGGATCGCCGGGTGCCCATGGAGCGGCTGTCGATCTCCGGGTACTGGCGCCTCGGCCACGACGAGGACGGCTGGCAGGCGTCCAAACGCGACTGGAACACGCAGGTCGAGACGGAGCAGGAAGGCGACCGGCGGCAGTGACCCTGCTGCTGAAGCTGCTGCTCGCCCCGCTCCTCGTCCTCGCCTCGTCGCTCGCCGGCCGCCGCTGGGGCGCCGCCGTCGCCGGCACCCTCGTCGCGCTGCCGGTCGTCGCCGGCCCGATCCTGCTCGTCACCTGCCTCGAGCAGGGCCCGCGGTTCGGCGCCAGGGCCGCGTCGTCGGCGCTGCTCGGCCTGGTGTCCCTGGCCGCTTTCACGGTCGTGTTCGCCTGGTGCTCGCGGCGGACCGGCTGGGTCGGCTCCCTCGCCGTCGCGTGGCTCGCGACGCTCGCCCTGGACCTGGCCCTCGCCCGGCTGAGCGTCCCCCCGTTCGCGGGGTTCGCCATCGTGCTGGCGGCAGCGTGGCTCGCCCTCCGCGTCTTCCCGGTGGTACCGGCGCGATCCCGGCAGCGCGAGACCGCCTGGCCCTGGTGGGACCTGCCGGGGCGGGCCCTCGCGACCGCGGCCCTGGTCGTCACCGTCACCACCGCCGCCGACACGGTCGGCCCGTCGTTCACCGGCGTCCTCGCCCCGTTCCCGATCGCGACGAGCGTGGTCGCCGCCTTCGTCCTCGCCCACCAGGGCACCGACGGCGCGGTGCAGACCCTGCGCGGTGTGCCGCGCGGGCTGCTCGGCTTCGCCGTCTTCTGCCTGCTCGTCGCCGTCCTGGTCGAGCACCTCGGCACCCCGGTGACGTTCGCCGTCGCGCTCGCCGCGACGCCGGCGGTGCAGTTCGCCTGGCGCTGGGCGCTGTCCCGCCGCGCCGAGCCCGCCCTGGCGCCGGGCTGACATGCTGTCCGCCCGCGCCCAGCGGTTCCTGGCCGAGCACGCCACCCGTCACCCGCCGATGCCGGAAGCGGCGATCCGGGCCGCCGCCGGGGACCTGCCCGGGGACGCCGTCGAGGCGCTCGTGCGGTTCGAGGCCACGTACGGCGGCCTGCAGTACCCGGTCATCGTCGGCAACCCGATGGATCACGGCCTGGGCGGCGGTGTCGCCGTCCACGACACGCCGCTGGGTCCCGCGTTCACCGGCATCGTGGACGGCGACTGGACGTGGGGCGTCGACGTGCTCCTCGACGGCCGCACCGCGCTGGACCTGGGCGAGTGGCCGATCCGCGTCATCGACCGCTCCGTCGAGCAGCGCATCGAGAAGCACGCGCTGCTGGTCGAGGTCCGGGAATGGCCGCACCGCACGTACATCTGCCGCACGCCGCCACTCGTCGCACCGGTCGCGGACGAGCGCCCGCTGCCGCCCGCGGTGCCCGAGGCGAGCGGCCCGGCCGACCTGTGGTGGCGCGACGACGACACCGCCGTCGAGGCGACGCTGTTGGCCTGGGGCGACGGGCGGGACTCGTGGACGGTCCGGCACTTCCACCGGACGCTGCACGTGGCGCACCACGCCGACCCCATCGTCTACGCGGCGATGGGCCACGAGACGGTCCCCGCCACCTGGTGCTACCTGTGCTCCGGACACGTTGCGCCGGGATCACACTGCCTGCAGCCGCAGGCGCCGCCCTGAAGGCCCTGAACGCCCTCCAGGATCAGCTCCGCGATCGTCTGACGCAGCGCCGATCGTCAACCGGTGAGCCTGCCCGCTGCGAGCGGGGCCCTCACGGTGCTCACGAGGGCCCCGCGGGCAGGGGTCAAGCGATCCGCAGGTCGTCGATCGCCCAGTACCAGTTGTTGCTGGCGTCGTAGTAGCGGAACTTGACGACCATCCGGGTCGCGCCGGCCGGGACCGTCACGGGCAGCGACTCGACCTTCGCCCGCGCGTCGGCGCTGTAGCGCTTGACGAGCACGTCGGCGCCGCCGTTGAACGACACGAGGACGTCGGCCTTCTGCGCGCCCTCCTGCCGGTAGTGCGTCACGTAGTTGAGCCGGACCGTGCTGCCGGCGGTCACGGTGTAGGACGGGGACAGCAGCGTCGAGTCGAAGCTGGTGCCGCCGGCCTTGTCGTCGAACTCGTCGGAGTCGGCGACGGCGAAGACGCCGCGGGTGCGCAGCGCGTTCTCCCGCTCCTGGCCGCTCTGCGCCCGGCTCCAGAACTCGTCGGTGGTGAAGCTCCAGCCGTGCCACTCGGTGACCCCGCCGGACGGCATGCGGCTGCGGTCGACGGACCAGCCGGCGGGCGCGGTGGGCGTCCAGCCCTTGAGCGTCGCCGGGATGCCGGTCTCGTCGACCCGCGTCCGCAGCGACGGCGCGAGGGTGTCGAACGCGTCGCTGGAGCGGACGGAGACGGGCTTGCCGTCCAGGGCGGCGCTCACGCCGAAGTGGCCGAGCGCGGTGGCCGCGACGTCGGCGAGGCGGGTGTCGACCGGCCGGGCGCCGGCCGCGACGCCGGTGCCCTTGGCGAGGACGAACGTGCGGCGCTCGTCGATGCCGCAGCCGCCGTGGCCGCCGCCGGGGTTCGCGTGGCCGTGGTCGGTGGTGACGACGACCAGCCAGTCCTCGCCGCTGTACGTGGGGCGCGCCGCGATCGCCGCGAGCAGCTGGCCGAGCTGCTGGTCCTGCTTCTCGATCGCGGTCCGGTACGCCGTGCCGGTGCCGCTGGCGTGCGCGACGACGTCGGTGTTGCCCAGGTAGACGAAGGACGCGTCGGGGTTGTCGTTGCGCAGCCGGTTGACCGCGTCGGCGGTGATCTTCGCGTCGGCACTGACGTAGCCCTCGGCGTCGCCGTCGAACGTGACGCGGGTGTCGATCGCGGCACCGAACGTGCCCTGCGTGTGCAGCACGGCCCAGTCGACCGCCGAGTAGGTGCGGTAGGCCGGGTCGGCGCTCTCCAGGCGGGTGAGGAAGTCGGGGTAGGTCCCGTACTGCTTGCCGGCGAACGTGTTGTCCTTCACGCCGTGCTTGTCGGGGAACACGCCGGTCGCGATCGTCGACCAGCCGGGCCCGCTGGAGGAGGCCGCGACGCCCGGGCAGTACACCAGGCTCTCGCCGAGGGTGCCGCCGGCGGCGAGGGCGTCGAGGTTGGGTGCGTTCGCGGCCACCACGGCCGCCCAGTTGAGCCCGTCCATGCCGACCACCAGCAGCTTCTTGACGGGCGCGGCGGCCTGCGCGGGCGCTGCGGTGGTGACGAGCGCGGCGCCGGTGAGCGCCAGGCCGGTGGCGAGGGCGCCGGCCAGGATCGATCGTGGCATCGAAAACCTCCGAGTCGGGGTCGCGTCGCAACGCATCGAAGTCAATCAGAATGAACGGTGTCCCCACGCCAGGCGGGATCCCGGACAACAGGTCCGGACCATGTCGCGTTTTCCTCTGATGTACGAGCGGCCGCCATGCCGGCGGCCGCGGTCGGGGCCGCCGGTGCTCTGCGCGGCACCGGCCCCACGCGCCGCAGCATCACGCCGGCCGCCGCTGCGGCACCGAGGTAGAGCAGGGCCTGGACGTTCAGCAGCGCCACGACGCCGAGACGGTCGGCGAGCAGCCCCGCGGCGAGCATGCCGGCGCCGCTGCTGCCCTCGAAGACCGCGCCGAACACCCCGAACACCCTGCCGCGGGCGCCGTCGGCGGTCTCCTGCTGCAGCAGGCTCACCAGCCCGGTGACCATCACCACGCCGGGCGCGCCGATCAGGATGAACAGCACGACGTACACCGGCAGCGCCGTCGTGACGTCAGGCCCGTTCCACACGAGCAGGGACAGCAGCCCGAACGCGCCGGCGCCGGCGGCGACCAGGGTGCCGGGCGGCGGGGTGCGCCGGGCCGTGGCCAGCAGCAGGCCCAGGGCGACCGCGCCGATCGCCTGGACCCCGCGCAGCAGCCCGGTCTCGGCCGCGCCGCCGCCGAGCGCGCGGGCGACCCACACCACGAACAGCACGACGAAGATGCCCTGCGCGGCGCCGCCCAGCGCGGCGATGCCCAGCGCGATCCGGACCCTGCGCCCGCCGAGCCCGCCGCCGGCCGGCGCCTCCGGATCGGTGACCGCGCGCGGCCCCGCCATCACGCCGGCGATCAGTACACCAGCCGCCAGGAACGTCACCAGGTCGACCGCCACGATGACCGGCAGCCCGCTGGCCGCCAGGAGCAGCCCGCCGACCGGTCCGCCCACGAGCCGGCCCGCGTTCTGGCCGAAGCCGAGCAGCGCGTTGGCCGGCACCAGTTCCTCGGCGGGGATCAGGGTCGGCAGCAGGGCGTTGCGGGCCGGGCCGAACACCGCGAGCGCCGCCGCCTCCACCGCGATGACCGCGTAGAGGATCGGCAGGTCGCCCCGGTCCCGCACGAGCAGCAGCGGCAGCAGCGCGGCCGCCTGGACCGCCACGACCGTGACCAGCAACCGTCGGCGGTCCCACCGGTCGGCGAGGTGCCCGGCGAGCGGGCCGAGCAGCACGGCAGGCGCCAGCTCGATCAGGAACGCGTACGACGTCTGCAACGGTGACCCGGTCAGCTGATACACCAGGATCGGCAGCGCGACCAGCAGCAGCCAGTCGCCGGATTCGGAGATGAGGCCGGCGAGCCAGAGCCGCCGGAAGTCACGGTGTCGCAGCGGGCGCATCGGGCGCCTCCTCGTCGTCGTCGCGTGTGAGGTCCTCGCTCGTGGGGTTGTCGCTCGTGGGGTTGTCGCGCGTGGGGTCTTCGCTCGTGAGGTCTTCGCTCGTGAGGTCTTCGCGTGTGAGGTCTTCGCGTGTGAGCGGGAAGCCGTGGAAGCCGAGGTGGGCCAGCTGTGCGCCGTCCGGGGCGTCGTCGCGGGTCGCGGCGATGTACGGGCGGATCAGCGCGTCGATCTGGTCGCCGAGGGTCCGCAGCTCGTCCGCGGTGAGCCGCAGCGTGTAGAGCCCGTAGTGGTCGGCGTCGCGCCACCGTTGCGGGGCGTTGTCGCGGCGGGCCATCCAGGCGCGGACGAGGCGCTGGTCGCGCTGGACGGCGAGGGCGGCGATCGTGGCCGCCTGCCGGCCTTCCGGGGAGTCGGGGTCGGGGTCGGGCGGCACGGAGAAGCCGGTGACGAGGGCGCGCCAGGGCCGCTCACGCCCGTCCCGCTCGCTCGTGTCGTCCGGCGCGACGAGCCCGGCCTTGGCGAGGGCGCGCAGGTGGTAGCTGCAGTTGGACGGCGTGTCGCCGACTGCCCGCGCGCACTGCGACGCCGTCGCCGGGCCGGCGGCGATGAGATGGTTCAGCAGCTCGTAGCGGACCGGGTGGGCCAGGGTCCGCAGCTCCTCCGGCTCGCTGAGCGTCCGCCGCGCTTCTCTACCCACCGCGTCCTCCAACTCTGAAAGTAGCTTTCAGAGTGCCACAGATCGATGCGATGTGAAAGATTCTTTCAGACCTCAGATCCAGTCGATCTCGGCCGCCCGATGGGTAGCCGTCGCCTTCGCTCAATGACGGACTTCGCCCTTCGCCGGTAGATCAGGACGGGGGCTGTCCGCATCCCCGAGCAGACTGGGCTGCGGCGGGCCAGGGACGCCCGAAGCTGACGACCGAGGAGTGCGTGCGATGGGCAACGAGATCACCCCGTTCCGGGTTCACGTCGACCAGGCCGACCTGGACGACCTGCGCCGCCGGCTCACCGGGGTCCGCTGGCCGGCACAGGTGCCGGGGGTGGGCTGGGAGCGGGGTGCGCCGGTCGAGCACCTGCGGGAGCTCGTGGACCGGTGGACGAAGTTCGACTGGCGCGCGGTCGAAGAGCAGATCAACCGGCACCCGCAGTACACCACCCGCATCGACGGCCAGGACATCCACTTCCTGCACGTCAGGTCCCCGCACGACGGCGCGCTGCCGGTGCTGCTCGCACACGGCTGGCCCGGCTCCTTCGCCGAGTTTCTGCAGGTCATCGAGCCGCTGACCAAGCCCGCCGATCCGGCCGACGCGTTCCACCTGGTGATCCCGTCGCACCCCAACTTCGGCTTCACCGGGCCGGCCGGCGCGGGCTGGGACGCCCGGCGGATCGCCACCGCGTACGCGCAGCTGATGGCCCGGCTCGGCTACGACCGCTACGGCGCCCAGGGCGGCGACTTCGGCGCGTTCATCGCCCCCGACCTGGGCCGCGTCGCCCCCGAGCACGTCGTCGGCGTGCACGTCAACGCTGCGACGGCCGGCTTCATCCCGTTCGGCGGCCTGCCCGAGGGCACCGTGCTCACCGACGCCGAGCAGGCGCGCTTCGACCGGATGCAGCGCTTCCACGACTCCGGAAGCGGCTACTTCCAGATCCAGGCCAGCAAGCCGCACACGCTCGGCTTCGGCCTCGCCGACTCGCCCGTCGGGCAGCTCGCCTGGATCGGCGAGAAGTTCCACGACTGGGCCCACCCGGCCGGCTCCATCGACCCTGACCACGTGCTGACCCACGCGACCCTCTACTGGCTCACCAACACCGGTGCGTCGTCTGCGCAGATGTACTACGAGTCGATGCACACCCACACTTGGCCGACCCCCTCCACGGTGCCGACCGGCGTGGCGAACTTCGCCGAGGACATCGCGATCCGCCGGTTCGCGTCGCAGCTGAACAACGTCACCCACTGGGCCGAGTACGACCGCGGCGGCCACTTCGCCGCCCTCGAGGTCCCCGACCTGTTCGTCGACGAGGTCCGCACCTTCTTCCGCACCGTGCGCTGACCCGGTCGCTGCTGCTCGGGTGATTGCTCCTCGGGTCGCTGCTGCTCGGGTCGCTGCTGCTCGGGTCGCTGCTGAGCCGGCCGCCGCCGCTACCTCGGCTGCCGTGCGCCCCGGTCCTGCTGCCCCAGTCCCGCCGTCGAATTGCCGCCACCGCAGCGGGTAGCCAATTCAGGCGTCTTATCGCGGGACCGGGGCAGCGTAGACACCTGCCAATGCACGCCCATTCGCGGGGGACGACACAGTGGAGCCTGGCCGGCGCCTGCTTGCCGAGGTGGATCCAGGTGAACCCCCGGGGACGTCATTGCGTGTGTCTGCCGCGGCTGCGCCGGATGCACCGGTTCGGCGGCCACGCACGCTCGCGACGGGCGCGGTGCTGAGCCTGCTCGGCCACCTCAGCCGCGCACGTTGACCACCGGCACGGTGTCCAGCGTGATGCCGAACATGTCGCGGTACACAGCCAGCACCTCGGCGTCGTCCTCCAGCACGCGCTCCGTCCGCCCACCACTGCCACCGCTCCCGCCAGCAGGGTCGGCCGTGGTGATCAGGGTGCGCCCACTGAGCGTGACCCGGCCGGTGTCCGTCACGATCGAGCAGGTCAGCTTCTGCGTGAAGTGGGATGCCGGCGACGTCCGGTGCCACCAGCTCAGGGGCGTGAAATCGCCCAGCTCGAACGGCCGCTGATCCAGCAGGTACTCCCATCCTCCGTCACCGCGGACCGCCAGGTCGGCCCCTTCGGGCAGCACCTCGAAGACACCCGCCGGGTCGAGCTGCGGATCGATGACGTCCATCCGCAACGGGTGCTGGGCGAACCTGCCGAACCCCACATCCACCAGATACGGCGCGTCCAGCTGGACCCGCAGCGCCATGTGATCCAACGGCACCCCGAACCGCTCACCCGTCCACACCCGGCACGAATGCAACGTCACCTCGTACCCGAGCCAAGCCAGCAACGCCGCGAACGCACCGTTGAGCTCGTAGCAGAACCCGCCGCGCCGCCGGTCGACGACCTTCGCGACGAGCGCCGCGGAGTCCAGCACGATCTCCTCTCCGAGGTGGACGCTCAGGTTCTCGAACGGCACCGCCATCAGGTGCGCCCGTTGCAGCACCCGCAGCGCGGCCAGGTCGGCGACGGCGGGCCGTGTCACGCCGATCCTCTCGAGGTACGAGTCCATCGCGCCAGCCTACGTCTCTCTCACGCGACCCTGATCCGCCACAGCGCGAGCGCAGCGAGCAGGAGGGCCGCCGTCACGTACAGCAGCGACTCCAGCCACTGGAAGCGCCAGTAGCGTTCACCAGGGTGATAGGCGACCTCGACGTGCAGGTCCAGCGCGGCGAGGCACTGCGCCATGACGTCGAACTGCCCCGACAAGCAGCCGTTGTACCGATCGAGCCCGACCACCTTGCCGTCCGCGGTCAGCAGCCGGCTGTTCGAGACGATCCAGGTGTTCGGCGCGCTGAGCCCTTCGACGTCCGCGTCCTGGCCGAGGAAGCTCAGGTTCCGGATGACCTCCGCGGACATGACCTGCGACCCGTGCACCGGCGCCGCGAGGTGTGGCCGTGCCACGATCGGCATCGCGATCTGCACCGCCGCGAACAGCAGCGCCGTCAACGCCATCGCGGGCACCGTGCGCCGCAGTAACAGCCCGCACAGCGCACCCAGCACGACGCCGCAGCAGGTGTACGCGACCGGCACCAGGTTGCGAGTGCCGAACAGGACGGCGTCGAACCGATCGGCGGCGACCGCGTCGTAGGGGCTCGCTGCCCACGTCAACAGGAGGCTGAACACCCCGGTCACTGCCGCCGCGGCGGCACACACCACGGCCAGGCGCACGAGCAGCCAACGGCGGCGGGTCACACTCTGATTCCAGACGAGCCGGTGTGTGCCCGACTCCAACTCCCGGGCGACGAGCGGGGCACCCCAGAACATGCCGAGCAGCGCAGGCGTCACGACCAGCAACGCGTCCAGAAGTTGCAACCGCCCCTCGAACCGCGACTGAAACTCCCGCAGCGCCGACCCACACATATCCCCGCACGCCGCGACGGCGTCGTGGTGCCCGTCGCGGATCTGCACTCCGAGCATGATCAGGTACACGGCGAGCACCGCGACCGCGCCGCCGGTCACCAGCAGCTGCGCACGAAGCTGCCGCCACGCGAGCCACGTCATCGCGCACCGCCCTGCAGATAGGCGAGAACGAGCTCCTCCAGCCGCACGGGTCCCGCATCCGAACCGGCCCGCGTCGCCCGCTCCGCTCCCGCCGCCCGTTCCGCACCCACCGCCCGTTCCGCTCCCGCCGCCCGTTCCGCTCCCGCCGCCCGTTCCGCTCCCGCCGCCCGTTCCGCTCCCGCCGCCCGTTCCGCTCCCGTCGCTCGGTCCGCTCTCGCCGCTCGGTCCGCGAGTGCAGCTCCTTCCGCTCCCGCTGTTCCCGCCGCCCGCTCCGCTCCCGCGGCTCGTTCCGCTCCCGCAGGTCCTTCCGCTCCCGCTGCTCCAGCGGCTCCCGCCGTGCCTTCCGCTCCTTCCGCGCCCGCAGCTCTCGCCGTGCCTTCCGCTCCCGCCGCTCTTCCTGCTCGCGCGCCGTGGAAGCCGTCGCCTGCCGGCAGCGGTCCACGCACGACCGCGCCATGCACCACGTCAGCGCCCGGCGGCGGGAACGGCACCCGGTGGTGAGCGTCCAGGAGCGCGGTGACGTCGCCCGCGAGCCGCACCCGGCCGCCCGCGAGGATGATCAGGTGGTCGCAGACCCGCTCGACGTCCGACAGCAGGTGTGACGACAACATCGCGGTCGCACCGAGCTCCGTCACCGACTCGATCAGCGTGCGCAGGAACCCCTCCCTCGCAAGCGGGTCGAGCGCCGCGACGGGCTCGTCGAGGATGAGCAGATCAGGTCGCTTCGCGGCCGCGACGGTCAACGCCAACTGGGCCCGCTGCCCGCCGGAGAGCCGACCGGCGCGCTGCTTCGGGTCGAGGCCGAGCGCCGCCACCCGCCGCTGCGCGAACGCCGCGTCCCATCCCGGGTTGAGGCGCGCCCCGAGCCGCAGGTGCTCGGCGACGGTCAAGGTCGCATAGACAGGTGTGTCCTGGGCGACGAACCCGACCCGGTCCAGCCGCGTCCCAGGCCGAGCTCCGAGCACCTGGACGGTCCCCGACGTGGGCGCGATCAGCCCGCAGGCGAGCTGCAGCAGCGTCGACTTGCCGGCGCCGTTGGGCCCGACGAGCCCGACGATCCGCCCGGGCGGCACCCGCAGCGTGCAGTCGGCGAGGGCGGTCCGTCGCCCGTAGCGTCTCGTGAGGCCCTCGGCCTCCAGGGCCGGCGGTGGTGCTGAAGTGAACATGCGCCAATCGTCGTCACGCCGCAGCCGAGGCACATCAGTCCAAGGACGGGTCTGCAGAACCCTACTTTTGACCGGTACGGCCCGCCCGTGACACTCCTAGGCTGGTGCCGTGAAGTTCGCGGGGAACATCGGTCTCGCCGCCGCGCTCGCCACTGTGGTGGCCGGCACGGCGGTCGCCATCGCGGCCAGTTGGGGCGGCGCATACTTCCTGCCAGGCGCGCTTGCCGGCACGCTGGTTGGGGTCGCTGCGCTGCTGCGGCACCGTGGCAGGTTGCGGGCCGCGGTGGCCGGCTTGACGGTGGCAGTCGTGGCCGTGTGCGCCGCGCCGATCGCGGGTCTGCCCGCTGAGCCAGGGCCCGCTGTGTCCCTCGCGCTCGCGGTGCTGCTGGGCTCCGTGGCGCGTGTCGAGCCGTTGCGGGTGGCCGCCTGGATCGCCGCGTCGAGTCTCGCCGTCATCACCGTTGGCGCGTTCACGCATCCGGGTGAGTCCGGCGCGTTCGCAGTGACCATGTTCGGCGCGCTCGCGTGGGCAGCCGGCCTGGTCGCCGGGGTCGGGCTGCGTCTGCTCGACGCGCGCAGGCTCGCGGCCGTGGAGGAGGTCCGTCGCGACGAACGGCTCAGCATCGCCCGGGAGCTGCACGACGTCGTCGCCCACTACGTCACGGGCATCGTCGTCCAGGCGCAGGCGGCACAGTTGGTGGCCCGGCGGGACCCGGTGAAGGCGGGAAAGACGTTCGCCGACATCGAGGCCGCCGGCGCGGAGGCGCTCGCCGCCGTCCGCCGGGTGGTCGGGGTGCTCCGCGACGACGCGGGCGACGGTGCGAGCGGCTGGGACGTGTCGGCGGGGCAGGAGCGGATCGCGGACCTCGTCTGGAGGTTCGAGCGGACCGGTCCACCGGTTCACCTGGAGCTCCCGGCGGACGAGGACCGGTGGCCGGTGGAGGTGGCCGGTGCGGTCCACAGGGTCGTGCAGGAGTCGCTGACCAACGTGGCCCGTCATGCCGCCCACGCGCGCTCGGTCACCGTCGCGCTGTCCGAGTCGGACGGGACGGTGATGGTCCGCGTCGCCGACGACGGCGAGAGCGCTCCGCCGCCGGTCCACAGTGGATACGGCATCGTGGGCATGCGTGAGCGGGTCGAGGCCCTCGGTGGCACACTCTCCGCGGGTCCTGCTCCGGGCGGAGGGTGGCAGGTGCAGGGCAGCCTACCGTTGCCCGGGCATGCCACGGCACCGCAGCACAGCACGAAGGCGGCCACGTCGATCGACACGAGCAATGTGTCGTCCGCTCCGCAGCTGGAGTCGCCGTCGTCCGGGTCGTTGCCAGGTTCACGATGACGATTCGAGTGATGATCGCCGACGACCAGGCGTTGATCCGTAGCGGCCTGCGGATGATCCTTGAGGACCAGCCGGACATGGCCGTCATTGCGGAGGTCGCCGACGGGCTCACCGCCATTGAGACCGCTCGGCGGTTGCGGCCTGACGTGTGTCTTGTGGACGTTCGGATGCCCGGGGCCGATGGGGTTGAGGTGACGAGGGCGCTTGCTGGGCCGGGTGTCGCGGATCCGCTGCGGGTCATCGTGGTGACGACGTTTGACATCGACGAGTACGTCTACGGGGCGTTGCGAGGTGGCGCTGCCGGGTTTCTGCTGAAGGACGCAGGGCCGGTGCTGCTGGTTGAGGCGGTTCGGGCCGCGCATGCCGGGGATGCGCTCATCTCGCCGTCGGTGACGGTGCGGCTGCTGCGGCGGATGACGGTGCCGGTGGCGAAGAGCACTGCGAAGCCGTTGACGGAGCGGGAGACAGATGTGGCGCGCTCGATCGCTCGGGGGCGCACGAACCTGGAGGTCGCCAGTGAGCTGTTCATCTCGCTGAGCACCGTCAAGAGCCACGTCGCAGGCATCCAGACCAAGCTCGGGCTGCGCAACCGGGTCGAGATCGCTGCTTGGGCATGGGAGCACGGTGTCGTCGCCGGTCCCGAGTGAGACACAGTGGTTGACGGGCGCGGTGGCCCCGGGCGGGTAGTGGCGGGCGTCGGGCAGTCGCGGGCGTCGGGCAGTCGCGGGCGGTGGGCAGTCGCGGGCGGTGGGCAGTCCCGAGCGGCGGGCAGTCGCGGGCGTCGGGCAGTCGCGGGCGGTGGGCAGTCCCGAGCGGCGGGCAGTCGCGGGCGTCGGGCAGTCGCGGGCGGCGGGCAGTCCCGAGCGGCGGGCAGTTCCGGGCGGGTGGTCGCGGGCGGCGGGCAGTCCCGAGCGGCGGGCAGTTCCGGGCGGGTGGTCCCGGGCGGGCGGTCAGTCGGGCGTCGGAAGTGGGTGGCGCTGCGGGCCATACTGGCCGACATGGATTTCGACGCTGGATGCGGCTCGGAGTCAGGTCCGGTCACCGTCGAGGACCTCGATGCGGTGGAGGCGAGGCTGGGGGTGGCGCTCCCGGGCGAATACCGCGCGTTCATGCTCGCCTTCGGTGCGGAGCTCGAGTCGGGATGGGGTGGCTTGCTACGGCCGTCGCGCCTGCCGGGCGTCAACCGGCCGGACACGACGGCTTCGTTCGAGCACGTGCGTCGACCGTTCACGATGGTCGACGGGATCTGCGCAAGCATGTACGACCAGCATGAGGACGAAGATGAGTGCCTGGTCGACGGTGCGTTGATCATCGCTGAGCACGGCTGCACGTTCTGCACCATCATGGTGGTCACCGGCGAGCATGTCGGGACCGTGTGGAAAAACGACTGGTCGCGCCAAGGACGCCAGAACGAGTACACGTGGCTGCCGTCGTGCAACATGTCCAGCCATCCATGCTCATGCGATGTGGTCGGCGCGCCGGTCATGTTCCAGGACTGGGTCGGACCGCGCGTGAATCTGTCGTCTGGCAGAAGGAAAGCCGCCGCGAGGCGGTCGGCGGGGCCGGGACTGCTCGGCCGGCTACGGCGACTGAGGCGTCGGTAGGATCTGCTGCCGTGTCGACGGTGCGGCGGGCCGAGGTGCTCATCGTGCTGTCCGGCGTGCGGGAGGTCGCGGGGTTCGAGCTGGAGCTCGCCGCCCGTACGCTCGCGGCGGGCTGGGGTGGGGACGTCCGCCAATTGCTGGAGGCGACCGCCGGCATCATGGCGCTGCGGGAGGGTGCGGACGGCACCGATCCGGTCCTGCTCGCGGGGCGGTATCCGCAGCTCGGGTACCTCCTCGCCGTCGAGCGGGCGCTGGCGGAGCGAGGCGTGGGGGTGCTGTGCCGGGAGCTGGACCGGCCGCCGCTCGACCTGTGCGGGCGGCTGGTGATCGATCTGGCCAGGGCGGTCGGAGCGCACCCGGCGGCGCGCGGGTTCGCCGTCGAGTGGAGCAGTGGGCGCGGCTGGTCGACGGTGATCGACCGGCTTTCGGAGGAAACCCCGGAGGGTCGGCAAGCGGCGCAGCGGTGCTGGCACTGGTACGACGGGGTGCTGCCCGAGCCGGACGGCGTGGCCGACCGGATCGTCCGGCACCTCGACGGGGACCTGGCGGTGCCGGGGCGGAAGGCGTGGCGGTACCACGGATGGCAGCTACTCGAAGGGCTCGGCGCGTATCCGGTATCGGCAGACGCCGACGGGGCGCCGACGGTGTGCCGCACCGATCCGGGGTGGCGGCAGGAGCACTTCGGGCGGCGGTTGCTCTGGTACGAGCCGCCGCCCCTCCCACACGTCGGCGACGAGATTCACCTCCCGGACCTGCCGGGCGAGCGGCGGACCGTGGTGGCGGTGCTGCCGCAGCGGGCCGGCGACGAGGACCTGTACTGGGTGCGGCTCGCGGGGTACGACTACCCGATCAGCTGGGACGCCGTCTGGCGACACGTGGCGGTCACGGAATGAAGTTGCAACCGTACTAGGCGTTACTGGTGTCGGTGGCGGGAAACGGTACATGAGACAACGACGCCAACATTGGAGGTCAATGCCATGCGTGCCGCACTCATCCGGCTCTGTGCCCTGCCCGCTGCCGTCGCTCTCGCCGCCACCGGGGCCGCGGACCCGGCGCTCGCCGCCGGTGGAGGGGTTTCCGCGCAGGACCGGGCGTTCGTCGCGGCGGCCGGGCACGGGGGCGCGTTCGAGGTCGCCGCCGGGCGGATGGCCGCGCAGCAGGCGCACGACAAGGGGGTGCGCGACTTCGGCAACCGGATGGTCGTGGACCATACGAAGGCCGGCGCGGAGCTGAGCGCGCTGGGGAAGGATCTGGGCCTGGACGTGCCGGACGCGCCGAGCGAGGAGCAGGACGCGATCCTGACGCTGTTCGGGACCACGACCGGGCCGGTGTTCGACTGCTCGTACGCGCCGGTCGAGTTCTTCGACCATGTGGCGGCGATCGGGGTGTTCGAGAAGGAGGCGGACCACGGGCGCAACGCGAAGCTGAGGACGTTCGCGCGGAAGGCGCTGCCGCTGCTGCGCGAGCATCAGGCGATGATCGGCGACACGCTCGCCGACGTCCGGTGCACGGCGCCCGTGCCGCTGCCGACGCCCGTCCCGGTCCCCGGTGACTGAGGCCAGGATCAAGGGCTGAAGTACGCGCCCGGGGAGACGCCGAACGCCTGCCGGAACGCGGCGATGAACGCGCTCGGCGAGCGGTAACCGACCCGGCGGGCCACCACCGCGACCGGCGTGCCGGTGGCGAGGAGGGACAGCGCCGCGCGGAGCCGGACGTTGGTGCGCCAGCGGCCGAAGCTCATCCCCGTGCCGTCGGTGAACAGTCGCGCCAGGGTCCGGGCGCTCGCGCCCGCGTGCCGGGCCCAGCCGTCGAGGTCGCGCCCGTCGGAAGGGCGGGCGACGACCGCCTCGGCGACCAGCAGCGCCCGCGGGTCGGCGGGCATCGGCACGTCGATCGTCGCGACACCGGCCGGTTGCAGGAGATCCAGCAGCACGGCCTCGGCCCGCCGCCGGGCGGCGTCAGAGAAACACGCGACCTCAGAGGACCGTGCGACCTCAGAGGACCGTGCGGCTTCAGAGGACAGCGCGGCTTCAGAGGGCCGCGCGTCAGAGGTGTGCGCGGCCTCGGAGGAGCCAGGGTGAGCCGGGAACGCCGCGAGGTGGGCGGCCAGCTCGCGCAGCAGCGGGGTGACCACGACGACGGTCGGGGTGCGGAAGCCGCGCGGGGCCCGGTCGACATAGACGGCCCGTGCCACCGCCGGCCCACCCTCCAGGGCGTGCGGAGTCCCCGCCGGGATCCACAGCGCCCGCGTCGCCGGCAGCACCCAGACCCCGCCGGGCGCGGTGATGCTGACGACGCCCTTCGCCGCCCAGACCAGCTGGTGCGTGGCGTGGCGATGCTTGGGGAACCGGGTGCGCGCCGCGAGCTGGAAGTCCCGCGCGACGATCACCGGATGGCTGGAACTCGACATTGGTTGGCAGTGTAGCGGCGGACGGTCACCGTACCGTCGCAACCATGAACGGCATCCACAATGTTCTGTGCCGCTCCGCCCGCTGGGGCAGGACCGTCGAGCGCCGGCTGCTGCCGTGGGCGCTCAACGGTGT
Source organism: Dactylosporangium sp. NPDC000521 (assembly GCF_042898305.1). Lineage (NCBI taxonomy): Bacteria > Bacillati > Actinomycetota > Actinomycetes > Micromonosporales > Micromonosporaceae > Dactylosporangium > Dactylosporangium sp. NPDC000521. Next base: position 465,782 of record NZ_JBIAYW010000004.1, on the reverse strand, counting down.
CCCGCTGCACGGCCGGGTGCTGGAGATCGGGCCCGGGTTCGGCGCGACGACCCGTGTCCTGGCGCGTGCCTGCGCCGACCTGACCGCGGTGGAGATCGACCCGGAGCACGTGGCGCGGCTGAGGGCGACGTTCGAGAACGTCGTGCAGGGCGACGGGACGGACCTGCCGTTCCCGGACGGCAGCTTCGACGCCGTGGTGTGCTTCACGATGCTGCACCACGTGCCGTCGCGCGAACTGCAGGACCAGCTGTTCGCCGAGGCGTGCCGGGTGCTGGCTGCCGGCGGCGTGTTCGCGGGCAGCGACAGCCTCGTGAGCCGCCGCTTCCGGCTGCTGCACGTCGGCGACGTCATGGTGCCCGTCGACCCCGCGGACCTCCCGGAAAGGCTGCGCCGGGCCGGATTCCCCGACCCGGCGGTCAGCACCGGCGGCCCCTCCCTACGGTTCCGTGCCGCGAAGCCCCGGTAATCCAACAGTCAGAGGCGTTGCCACAGGGCGGGCACGTTCGGCGGCTCCCAGCCGGGCTGCGCGGTGTGCGCCTGCAGGCAGCGGTACGCCACTCCGGCGTAGGTGACCTGGGCACCGGCGGCGTACGCCTGACCGGCGGCCCACGTGCCACCGGGGGTCGACGGCGGGGTCGACGGAGGTGTGGTCGGAGGGGAGGTCGGCGGCACGCCCGGCACGTCGAGCACGAAGTCGAACGTCGCCTCCCGTCCGCCGCTGACGGAGCGGACGGTCATCAGCAGCCGCGGGTCGTAGAGGGTGTCGGTCGAGTTGCGCGGCTCGCCGGGGAAGTACAGCTGCGTGGTGAGGATCGGCTGGCCGGGCGCCTGCACCTTCACGTGGAGGTGCCGCGTCCGCCCCGGGTAGAGCCCCGGCACGATCGTGGTGAGGCTGAACGCCCCCTGCCCGTTGGTGTACTGGTGCCCGCGCAGCCGGTACCCCGCGTTGTCGTACGCCCCGGCGTTGTCGGCCTGCCAGAAATCCAGCAGCGCGTTGGCGACGGGGTTGCACGACGTACCGAAGACGTAGCCGGACACCGTGAGCCGGGTGCCGGGCAGGCCGGTCGCGATCGCGGTGCGCTGCGGTGAGTTGGGCTTGAAGTAGGGGCCTTCCATCTGCGGTGGCGTCTCGTCGTCGCCGTCGTCGCACATCGGCGTCGGCGCCAGGCTCGCCGGGTCGGTGTCCCGGGCGAGCGCCGGCACCCCCGCGAGCAGGATCGGCACCGGCGCGGCGACGAGCGCGGCGCGCAGCAACTGCTTGCGGGTCATGGCGGGTCCGCCCGGACGGTTCTCGTCCAGGGCGGGGTCGTCGTGCTGGCCTGTCATTGCCGGCTCCTCGGTTCGCTGGTCGACCCGCTCGTAACGGGCCCGACCGCGACACTAGGCAAGGCAATCGGCATCGGTCGATGGACGTAACGCCGCGGTCATGGTGCATTTGCAGCGGCGCAGGTTCTGTACAGATTTTGCCGAACAGCGGCTGTGGGAGTACAACGGCACGGCCGCGCAGATGTGGTCAGCCCGCTGACATACCAAGGGAAACGGCCCGCCCGAAGAGGGCGGGCCGTTCCGTTCGAAGGCTCAGGCGCCGAGCGTGACGTGGAAGAGCTTCTCGTTGCTGTTGTTCGGGATGCTGTCCTTGTCGCCGGTGGTGCTGGTGGTCAGCCACAGCCCGCCGTCCGGCGCCGGTTCGACGGTGCGGAGCCGGCCGTACGTGCCGTTGAAGTACGCCTGCACGTTCGTCAGCGAGGTGCCGCTGATGACCGCCCGGTACATGCGGGTGCCGCGCTCGCAGGCGATGTACAGCACGTCACGGACGATCGCGATGCCTGAGCAGGAGCCGTCCGCCGTCGGGTACGTGCGCTTCGGCGCGATGTATCCGGCGGTGCCGCACGTGCCGGAGGTGCCCTCGCACGCCGGCCAGCCGTAGTTGCCGCCCTTCTGGATGAGGTTGGTCTCGTCCATGATCGCGTTGCCGAACTCCTGCTCCCACAGCCGGCCCTGCGAGTCGAACGCGAGCCCCTGGGGGTTGCGGTGCCCGTAGCTCCAGACGTAGTTGCCGAACGGGTTGTCCGACGGCACGGTGCCGTCCGGGTTGAGCCGCAGCACCTTGCCGTTGAGACTGTTGAGGTTCTGCGCGTTGTCGCCGTTCTGCGCGTCGCCGGTGCTGGCGTAGAGCTTGCCGTCGGGGCCGAACCGCAGCCGGCCGCCGTCGTGGAACTTGTTGCGCAGGATGCCGCTGAGCAGGATCTGCTCGCTGCCGGTGTTCAGCGCGCCGTTCTCGTACCTGATCCGCACGATCCGGTTGTCCGACGGCGAGGTGTGCATGATGTACAGCCAGTGGTCGGTCGCGTAGTTCGCCGAGACGGCCAGGCCGAGCAGGCCGCCCTCGCCGTCGGTGTTCTGCACGTTCGGCACCGTGCCGATGCTGCTCTTCGCGCCGGTGGCGGGGTTGAGGCGGACGATGTCGTGCGCGTCGCGCCGGGTGTAGAGGATCGTGCCGTCCGGGAGGGTGGCCAGGCCCCACGGGATGTCGGTGTCGGTGCCGATCTGCGTGACGGCGCAGACCGAGCTGCCGCACGCGGCGCCGGTGGTGACGGTGGCGGTGTTGCTGCGCGGCGACACGTTGCCCTGCGCGTCGCGGGCGACGACCTGGTAGGCGTAGGCCCGGTCGGCGGCCAGGGCGCTGTCGACGAACGTGGTCGCGGGGGTGGTGGTGCCGGTCCCCGTGATCGTGCCGACCTTCGCATTGTCGCGGTAGATGTCGTACGCGCGGACCTGGATGTTGTCGGTGGCGGCGGTCCACCGCAGGGTCACGGTCGTGCCGGAGGCGGATCCGGTGAGCCCGGTCGGTGCGGTCGGCGGCGTGGTGTCGGCCTGGCACTGCGGTGGCGTGATCGGCACCGTCGTGCTGGCCTGCGAGACGTTGCCGGCGGCGTCGCGGGCGTTGACGTACAGCCCCCAGGTGACCCCGGGGACGACGGTGAGGTCGGTGGACAGCGTGGTCACGGACTTCATCAGCTGGCCGTCGTGGAAGACGTCGTAGAACGCGACGCCCACGTTGTCGGTGGAAGCGTTCCAGGAGAAGGTGACGGCGTCGCAGACGAGGTTGCTGACCCGGGGGTTGCCGGGCACCGTCGGCGGCTGAGTGTCGCCGGCCGTGGTCGTCCACCGCTGGTTGCTCTGCCCGTTGCAGGTCCACAGGGCGACCGGGGTGCTGTTGGCGGTGGCGGCGCCGGTCACGTCGAGGCACAGGCCCGACTCGACGCCGGTGATGGTGCCGTTGGTGTTGATCCGCCACTTCTGGTTGGCACCGCCGTTGCAGGTGTAGATCTGCGCGGTCGCCGGGGCGGTGGTGTCGTGCCCGGCGACGTCCAGGCACTTGGGGGAGTCGTACACCCGGAGCTCCCCGGCGGCGGTGAAGGTCCACGCCTGGTTCGCCTGGCCGTTGCAGTCGTAGATGTTGACGAGGGCCTTGTCCGCCTGTGACTGGCCGACGACGTCGAGGCAGCGGCCGGAGGCGGCGCTGACGACGGTCGAGCCGGTCGCGGCCTCGGCCGGTGCCCGGACCGCGACGGTGACGACGGTGACCACGCCTGCGGCGGCGAACCCCGCCGCCAGTAGCCGTTTCGGGATGCGCATCATGCCTCCATGCATTGATCAGTGCAAAGTGCCACAACTCCGATCGAAGACCAAAAATATGCATGTGGCAACGTTGTCAGGATGGCTCGGAGCCGCAATTAAGGCGTATTTCAGGCACCCCTCAAGTGGGCCTTCCATAGACCCGGAAGGCCGCCGGCCGATACCGTCGACCTCATGACCACCTACTCGGGACCCGCGACGCTGATCCTCACCACCGGGGCACGGGTCACCGGCATGGCGTCGCTGAACACCAACAACCGCGGCGCGCCCGGCAGCTGGAGCGGCACGTTCCGCCCCAACGAGACGAGCGCGGAGGTGCGCGAGGCGACCGGTGGGCAGATCGAACTGCCGTACGATCAGGTCGGCACGGTCGCCGTCACCGGCGTGCGGCGCCTCCTGGCGACCCAGGTGCTGATGTCGCTGACCGGCACCGGCCCCGCCCCGTTCTGATCGAAACCGGGCACCGGTCTACCGGGCGCCGCGCATCATGTCGTTGAACCGCTGGGTGTACCCGACCTCGTCGGGGCGCTGCGCGTCGCGGCGCTCCGCGGCCCGCCGCACGAGGATCTCGACCTCGTCGGTGGCGAGGACCGCCATGGTCTCGTCCAAGTAGTCCCGCAGCGGCACCGCCCGGGGGTCGGTCAGGTTCACCTGTATGAGGTCGGTCTGCGGGTAGGGCGGCGCGATCTCCAGCACCGGCACCGAGGTGTCCCGCAGGCGGTACCGCAGCGACAGCGTGCAGGAGTGCAGGGCCGCCTTCGTCGCCGAGTACAGCGTCGAGGACGCCAGCGGCGCGTAGCCGAGCATCGAGCTGACGTTGACGATCGTCGCCGACGGCAGCGACCGCAGGTGGGTGATGAACGCCGAGTTGAGCCGGATCGGGCCGAGCAGGTTCGTGGCGACGATCGCGGTCAGCGCGGCGTCGTCGATCGGCTCGGCCGGGTCGTCGCCGAACATGATGCCGGCGTTGCTTGACCACCACGTTGAGGCCCGGATACGTGGCGATCAGCTGCGGCCCGACGACGGCGATCGACGCCGGGTCCGACACGTCGAGCCGCACCCACCGCAGGCCCGGGTTGGCGGCGGCGTCCACGAGCATGTCGTTGCCCTTCCGGAGGGAGAGGTCAGCGGACCCGCGTGCCGCCGATCCAGACGCCGCGGATGTCGCTGGTCGCGGTGATGTCGGCGGTGGGGTCGCCGCCGACGAGGAGCAGGTCGGCGCGCCGGCCAGGGGCGATCACGCCACGGTCGGCCAGGCCGAAGGTGTCCGCGGCGGCCGACGTGGCGCCGCGCAGCGCCTCGGCCGGGGTGAGCCCGGCGCCCACGAGCCGCCGCAGCTCCTCGTGGATCGACTCGCCGTAGGGCACCTGGCAGGGCGTCTTGACGTTGTCGTTGCTGTCGGTGCCGGCGAGCACCGTCATACCCGCCTTGCGGAACGTCGACACGGTCGCGGTGGCGTGCTCGTACCGCATCCGCATCCCCGGCATCAGGGTGCCCAGCACCCGCATGATCAGCTTGCCGCCGATGGTGCGCACGACGCCGTCCATCATGGTCAGCGTCGGCACGATGACGACCGGGCGCTGGTGGAGCAGCGCCTCGAACGCGGCGTCCAGCTCGCTGGTCAGCGCCGTGTGGGTGACGATGTCGGCGCCGGCCTGGACGGCGACGGTGAGCGTGTCGGCGCTGACCACGTGCGCGATGGTCAGCAGGCCGGCGCTGTGGGCGGCCCCGACGACCGCAGCGACGGTCTCGGGGCTCAGCGCCTTCGTGCCGGGAATCTTCGGGTCCTCGACGGCGATCTTGATGTAGTCGGCGCCCTCGGCGACCCGGTCCGCGACGAACCGGGTCGCGTCCTGCGGCCCGGCCACGGTGCTGGACGGCCCGAACCCCATGTGCTTGACGAAGTGCGAGCCGGGCGCGTTGGCCAGGTTGCCGGCGATGCGGACGTCGGGCAGCCCCGGCAGGCCCTTGAGCTTGCCGGGGACGTCCGCGTCCCAGCACCCCATGTCGAGCATTGTGGTGACGCCCCACCGGGCCGCCGCCTCCAGATGCGCGACCTCGGTGACGTGGACGTGCGTGTCGATGAGCCCGGGCAGCAGCGCGGCTCCCCGGGCGTCGATCGTCTCCGTGGCCGCCGTTTCCGATGGTGCGATGAGACCGTCCTCGATCACGACCGTGGTGGGGTCCCGCAGGCGCGACCCGTCGAACACCCGGGCGTTCAGCAACGCAGTGCTCAACTGGGATCCTTCGCCACGCTGACCTCCAGGGCGAACGCGAGCTGGCTCAGCTGCAGGGCTGCGCCGGCGTGGTGGAAGTCGACGCAGTGCCCGGCGTTGAGCACGAGGCGTCCGTCGACGACCGGCGCCGACGTGAACGACGCGGCGTAGTCGGCGGCCTGGGCGGCGTCGGTGATCCACAGCGCGTCGAACTCGCCCTGCCGGGCGTGCACGGGCACGGTGACCTGGGCGTTGACCTCGCGCACCCGGGAGATCCAGCCGTTGTTGATGTCGATCAGCTCGGCCCGCGGCACGGACGTGTCGGAGCTGTGGCTCAGCTCGGGCATCGTCGTGTCGTGCGTCCAGGCCGGGCCGAACATGACGCTGTCCTTCATCGGGCCGGGCAGGTCGATCATCAGGATGTCGGGCAGCGCGTCGAACGCCATCCGCGGGCCGTCGGGCACCTGCAGCAGGCAGCCGGAGACCGCGATGCCGAGCAGCGGCCAGCTCGGCTGCCCGGCGGCGATGGCGGTGGTGACGGCGCCGCCGATGGAGTGGCCGATGACGAACACGCCGGCGTGGCCCTCGCCGTGCTGCTGCCACAGCTCGCCGATGACCCGGTCGAGGGCCTTCGCGTTGGCGAGGATGATCGACTCGCCGGGCTCCACGTGGGTGCTGCCGAGGTAGCCCGGGCGGTCGAGGGCGATGACCGGGACGCCGAGCGCGGCGGCCCGCTCCAGCAGCGAGTAGCCGGGGATGTCGAAGTACTCGGAGGTGTACGTGCCGCCGTGGATCGCGATGACGAGCGGCACCCGCGCGGCCGCGGCTGGCGTCTGCGGGGTGTTGCGGCGGCCCGTGATCGTCAGGCCGTCGGCGCTGGTGTGGGTGACGGGAACGGCGGTGGGTGTCATGGCTGCTGTCTCCATTCTCCGCGGATCGCCTCGTCGACGATCCGCTCGGCCTCGGCGTCCGGGACCGGACGGCCGATCCATGCGATGTGCTGGTCGGGGCGCACCAGCACGAGGCGTCCGCTGAAGAACGCGTCCAGTCCGAGCGAGGGGTCGTCGAGCACGGCCAGGGGGATGCCGTGCCGCTCGGCGTGGCGAATGAACGCGGCGGCGTGCCAGGCCGGGCCGATGATGGTGAGCTCGGGCCCGAGCCGGTCGAACAGGGACTGCCCGTTGGGCAGCCAGGTGTGGGGGAGCCGGTTGCCGGGGGCGGCCACCGGCATGTAGTCGGATCCGTTGGTGGTCTGCACGTCGGCGTACCCGGTGTAGCCGATGCCGAACACCAGGCCGTCGCTGTGGAACTCGGTGCGCTTCGCCGCCTGGATGACCGCGGCGGCCTCCTCGGTGGCGCCATCGCCGGTGAGGCCGGCCGCGGCGGCGAGGACCGCCGGTCCGCTCTTGCCGTTCTCCGCGGCGGCCGCGACGAACCGCTGCGCGACCGGGCGGCGCTCGGCCTCGTAGCTGTCCAGGAGGGACTCCGGCGCCCACCCGTTGACGACGGCGGCGAGCTTCCAGCCGAGGTTGACCGCGTCGCCGATACCGGTGTTGTACCCGTGGCCGCCCCACGGCGGGTTCTGGTGGGCGGCGTCGCCGGCGATGAACAGCCGCCCGCGGCGGAACCGGTCGGCGATCAGCGTCCGCGCCCACCACGGGTCGGTCGCGATCACCTTGATCGGCAGCTCCCGGCCGAGCATCCGGTGCACGCGCGCGGTGGCGTCGACCTCGTCCTCGTCGTCCTCCTCGTCGGCACGGTACGTGCTGATCGCCCACCACGTGCCGTTGAGGTCGAGGCGGCCGACGAGGCCCGGGCAGGAGGGGTCGACGACCCAGTACTGGACGGCGTCGCCGTGCGGGATCAGGTCGCCGAGCTCGGCGCACTCGAACGTGATGCTGATGTTCGAACGGGGGAGGCTGGACCCCTCGTACACCGCGCCCATCGCGGTGCGGACGGCGCTGCGCGGCCCGTCGGCACCGACGACGTAGTCCGCCTCGACGGTCGACGTGGCGCCGTCCGCGTCCTCGAGCGTCACCACCACCGTGCTGCCGCGCTCGTCGAACGCGACGGCCCGCCGGCCCAGCAGGAGCGTCGCGTGGCTCTCCGGGCGGCCGAGGGCGTCGCGCATCGCCTGCTCGACGATCGGCTGGGCAACCTGCTGGCCCGGCTCGGCGGCGACGTCGGTGCCGGCGAGGGCCAGCCCGAGCGTGCCGGTCAGCCGGGTCACCTCGCGGCCGGTGACCGACATGCAGAAGACGATGTCCTTCGACCAGTCGATGTGCAGCGGGGCGCGCTGCCGGACGGTGTCGGCGAGGCCCCACCGGCGGAACAGCTCCATCGTGCGGGCCGACGTCGTCTTCGCGCGGGGGCGCAGGTAGGAGACGTGCTCCCGCGGCTCGACGACGACCGACGAGACGCCGTGGTGGTCCAGCTCCATCGCCGTGGCCAGCCCGACCGGCCCGCCGCCGACGACCAGCACGCTGGTCCTCAGGTCCGCGCTCATGCCGTCACCTCCGCTGCGCTCCGGCGCCGGCCTGAGCCGATCTGTGCTGCCGATGAGCGGGCCGAGCCGCTCCGCTGCCCGCTCATGCGGCGGTCGCGGTCGACACGGCCAGTTCCTGGAGGTAGTGGAGGTGGTCCTCCACGGTGCGGGGCGCGCGGCCGAGCGCCCTGACGACGTGCGGACCGACGTTGCCGGTCGCGCCGATGAGCAGGACGGCCATCAGTCGAACACCGTGACGACGGCGTCGGCGTGGATGTCGTCGTTGACCCGGTCGGGGTAGACCGCGATGGCGAGGTCGATGCCCTCGGGGTTCTCGTTGTGGAAGTGCTGGTCCACCGTCGCGTTGTTCCTGGCGATGATCGCCTCACGAATCATCTCGGGCGTGTGCTCCGGGGACCCGGCGTCCATCTCTACAGACATGGGGCAACTCCATCCTGTGGCGGCGCTAGGATATACGTTTGACCCCAGACGTTCGCACACGATCCGTTCTCGCACAACCAGCCTAGGCGGAGTTCCTTGCATTGCGTGGCCAGTGCTGCAGCTTCCGCCGTTCGGGCGCGCTCCGGAGGGTCTTGTGCTCGCTCCGGCAGCATGTCAGGCTAGAAAATATATTCTAGCGCCCGCCGTTGATGGGGCGCTCGCACGACACCCCAGGCAAGAAACGGAGTCACCCATGTCTGCCCAGACCGAGGCCGAGAAGCGGGAAGCGATCATCGCGTTGAACAACGCGACCGTTGACGAGCACTTCCACAACGAGAACCCGGAGAGCATCGACCAGGCGATCGCGGTCTACACCGACGACATCGTCTGGGAGGTCCCCGCCCGCGGCCTCGTCCACCGGGACAAGGAGACGGTCAAGGCCGAGTACCTGCAGATCTTCGCGGCGATGCACGTCCACAAGATCACCAACCTGCACCGTTTCGCGACGGAGGAGTGGGTCTTCGACGACAGCATCTTCGAGCTGACGATCACGCAGGAGGGCTTCCGCAACTGCCCGTTCCCGCCCGGGACCCGCTGCAGCATGCGCCTGATCCACGCGTTCCAGATGCGCGACGGCAAGATCTGCCGCGAGAACGGCTACGAGATCTGGCGCCGCGCGGACGACACCGACCGCGTCAACGACGACATCCACGCCGACGCCGTCGTCACGGTGTTCGACTGATGCGGCTCGCCAGCGTCGCCGGCCGCCTCGTCAGCCAGGAGGGCGCCGACCTCGTCGACGTCGCGTCCGCCAGCGGCGGCCGGTTCGGCCCCGACCCGCACGACGTCCTCGAGCACTGGGGCGAGTTCCTGGCCTGGGCCGACACCCGCCCACCGGCCGGCACCCCGGTGCCGCCCCCGCCGGACGCGGGCCCGCCGGTGCCGCGGCCGTCGCAGGTGTTCGGCGTCGGGCTCAACTACGCCGACCACGCCGGCGAGTCCGGCATGGTGCTGCCCTCGCAGCCGATGGTCTTCCCCAAGTTCAGCTCCTGCGTCACCGGCCCCGGCGACGTCGACCTGCCGTCGGACACCGTCGACTGGGAGGTGGAGCTGGTCGTGGTGATCGGCCGGCACGCCCGGCACGTCACCGAGGCGGACGCCTGGTCGTACATCGCCGGGCTGACCATCGGGCAGGACCTCAGCGACCGGACGCTGCAGTTCGCCGGCGGCACGCCGCCGCAGTTCGGCCTGGGCAAGTCGCTGCCCGGCTTCGGGCCCATCGGCCCGTGGCTGGTGACCCCCGGCGAGCTCGGCGACCCCGACGACCTGGAGATCGGCTGCCGCCTCAACGGCGACGAGGTCCAGCACTCGCGCACCAGGCACCTCATCTTCACCGTGCCCGCGCTGGTGGCGTTCCTGTCGTCGCACCTGCCGCTGCGCCCCGGCGACCTCATCTTCACCGGCACCCCGGGCGGCGTCGGCTTCGGCCGTGACCCGGCCGTCTACCTGCGCCCCGGCGACGAGCTCGTCAGCACCATCGAGGGCCTCGGCTCGCTCGTCACCCGGGTCACCGGAAGCGGCGCATGACCACCGGCTGCACGCCCTGCGAGATGGAGGCCCTCGAGGACGCCGCGGTAGTCTTCCGCGACGACCTCTGGGCGTGCGAGGTGCTCGCCGGCTTCGACGTCCCCGGCTGGTTCGTGCTGCGCGTCCGCCGGCACGCCCTGCGGATCGGCGGCCTGAGCGCCGCGGAGCTGTCCACGTACGGCCGCCGCGCCCGCGACCTCTCCGACGCCGTCAGCGAGGTGACCGGCGCGCCGGCCACCTACCTGCTCACCTTCGGCGAGGCGAACCCGCACTTCCACACGCTCGTCGCCGCCCGCGGCGACGACGTCCCCCCGGAGCGCCGCCTGGGAGCCATCATGCAGCAGCGCACCGACAAGCTGGACCGTCCGGCCGCCCTGTCCCTCGTCCCCGCCGTGGCCCAGGCCTACGCCCGCCACGCGGCCCGCTAGCACCTCGAAGACCGCCGGCCGGGACGCCACGCGCGCCGCAGCGACGCCCCGGCCGGCCTCCACGCACGGCAGTACCGCGGCGGCATGGCGCACCCCGGTCCGCCGGCCCCGCGCGCCGCAGCGACGCCCGGCCGGCCTCCATCCCGGTCGCCGCGCCATCGCCGGCGGCGGAGACGATCGTCGGGTGGCTGATCTCATCGAGCACCTGGAGTCGTTTCTCGGAGTCATGTCCGGTGGGCACCTGGGCGATGCGACGACGCCGGAGGGTGTGCTGGTGGCGTTCTTTCCGATGCGCCGTCCGGTTGGGTCACGACGCTGGTGACCGCGGGCCTGTCGCGGCGGCATCTCGGGCTGCCGGGCGGGGCGGGTGGGAGGCGCTGGAGCGGATGCTCCGGGCCGAGGGCACGGACCTCACCGACCCCGGCCGGCCGCAGGTGGTGCGCTGACCGGTGGGGCGTCAGGGCGACGGGGGCAGGGCGGCCATCCACTCGAGGCAGGCGAGCTCGTGCTCGGCGAGGTGCTCGTTGACGGCCAGCTTCAGCTCGGCCGGGGAGCCGGTGCGGGCGGCGTCGATCAGGAGGCGGTGGGCGATCTCGCGGCGGCGGCGCTCCTCGCGGTCGATCTGATACGTCTCGTAGACGACGCGGGTGTAGCGGTCGCAGGCGTGCCACAGCTGCTCCAGCAGGCGGAGATCCCACTCGGTGAGGGCGGGGCGGAGCAGGGCCAGGTGGAACTGCTTGTGGATCTCCCAGGACTCGTCGGCGTCGAGCTCGTAGTGGGTGAAGGCCTTGAGCAGGCGCTCGGCCTCGTCCAGGTCGGCGGGGGTCAGGCCGATGCAGGCGCGGGCGGCCAGGTCGCACTCGATGAGCTTGCGCAGCCGGTAGATCGAGCGGAGCTCGTCGCGGTCGAGCGGGTTGACGATCGCGCTGCGGCCGGGGCGCAGGGTGATGAGCCCCTGGGTCTCCAGGCGCCGGAGGGCCTCGCGGACGGGGATGTGGCTCACCCCGAGCTGCGCGCTCAGGTCGGCGATCGAGAAGCTCGAGCCGGCTTTCAGCGTGCCGTTGAGGACGCCGCGCCTGATCTCGGCGGTCACCCGGTCCACGGCGGAGTTTGGCCCGGCGACGGACCGCAGTCCGACCCGGCCGACGGCTGACTTCTCGAGCGACGCCTCAGACACCACGAATATACGGTAGCGCATCCTCGGGATTTCGGTGTGTCGCCTGCATCGCCCTGCCACGCAGGGAAGCTGGACGCCGGTGGCGGCAGGCCACGGCGTGCTCTTGCGTCTATCATATATTCCCTCCTACTGTGGCATCATGACCAGCATCCTCGACACGCCGGTGGTGCCCGTGACGGATCAGGCCGAGCCCGATGCCCTGCAGCAGGTCCAGGACCGGGTGCTGTGGTTGTCCACGGCCATGATCCACCATGCCAACCGGGTCCGGCCCAATCCGAGTGGGCTCAAGGTCGGCGGGCACCAGGCGTCGTGCGCGTCGATGGTGTCGATCATGACGTCGCTGTGGTTCGAGCAGCTGCGGCCGGGGGACCGGGTGTCGGTCAAGCCGCACGCGTCGCCGGTCCTGCACGCCGTCAACTACCTGCTCGGCGAGCTGGACGAGTCCTACCTGCCACGGCTGCGGGAGTTCGGCGGGCTGCAGTCCTACCCGAGCCGCGCGAAGGACCCCGACCCCGTCGACTACTCGACCGGCTCGGTCGGCATCGGCGCGACCGCACCGATCTGGGGCGCGATCGCCAGGAGGTTCGTCAACGAGCGGACCGCCGCGGGGACCGGCGGCGGCCGGCAGTACTCACTCGTCGGCGACGCCGAGCTCGACGAGGGCGCCGTGTGGGAGGCGATGCTCGACGCGTCCGTCGCCGAGCTCGGCGAGGTCGTCTGGATCGTCGACCTCAACCGGCAGTCCCTGGACCGGGTCGTGCCGCACATCGCCGCCGGCCGGCTGGAGCAGATGTTCGCCGCCGCCGGCTGGCAGGTCATCACGGTGAAGTTCGGCCGGCTGCTCGAGGAGCTGTTCGCCCGGCAGGGCGGCGCGGAGCTCAAGCGCCGGATCATCGACATGCCCAACCCGGAGTACCAGCGGCTGCTGCGCTGCGGCGCCGACGAGCTGCGGGTCCGCCTCCCCGGCACGGACGCCGGCGGCGGCGCGATCGCCGCGCTCATTGAGGGCCTCGACGACGACACCCTGACGAAGGCGATCCGCAACCTCGGCGGCCACGACCTCGACGCGCTGCGCGCCGCCTTCGCGCAGATCGACGACGCCCGGCCGTCGGTCGTCATCGCCTACACCATCAAGGGCTACGGCCTGCCCACCCAGGGCCACCCGCAGAACCACTCGTCGCTGCTGACCGTCGAGCAGTACGAGCAGCTCGCCGCCGGCCTGGGCATGGACGCCGGCCGGCCGTGGGCGCGGTTCGCCGCCGACTCCGCCGCGGGCAGGCTGTGCCGCGCCACGGCGGACCGGCTGCGGCGCGAGACCCCGGCCGCCGTGGCACCGCCGGCCATCCCCACCGACATCGGCAGGACGCCGTCCGGCACGTCCACCACCCAGGCCGCGCTCGGCCGGGCGCTGCTCGACCTGACCCGCGAGGCGCCCGAGGCGGCCCGCCGGGTGGTCACCGTCAGCCCCGACGTCAGCTCCAGCACCAACCTCGCCGGCTGGCTCAACAAGGTCGGCGTGTGGTCGCCGACGGAGCGGCACAACTGGTTCGCCGACGACAGCGAGACCACGATGCACTGGCGGGAGCGCCCCACCGGCCAGCACATGGAGCTGGGCATCGCCGAGGTCAACCTCGTCGGGCTCATCGGCGAGCTCGGCGCCACCTGGAGCCGCTGGGGTCAGCCCCTGTTCCCGATCGGGGTGCTGTACGACCCGTTCGTCGAGCGGGCCCTCGAACCCTGGTCCTACGGCATCTACGCCGGTGGCCAGTCGATCCTCGTCGGCACCCCGTCCGGGGTGAGCCTCGCGGCGGAGGGCGGCGCCCATCAGTCGATCAAGACGCCGTCGATCGGCCTGGAGCAGCCCGGCTGCGTCAGCTTCGAGCCGGCGTTCGCGATCGAGGTCGAGTGGACGCTGTTCGACGCGATCTCCCGCCTCGGCCGGCCCGACGGCAGCTCCTCCTACCTGCGGCTGTCGACCCGCCCGGTCAACCAGGCCCTGGCCGCGGTCCCCGCCGACCCGGCCGCCCGGGAGCGGCGTCGCCGGCAGGTCCTGGCTGGGGCGTACACCCTGCGCGCCGCGACGGGGGAGACCCCGGCGGTCACGCTCGCCGGCATGGGCGCGATGATCACCGAGACCCTGGCGGCCGCGGACCGGCTCGCGGACCTCGGGGTCGACGCCGAGGTGATCTGCGTGACCAGCCCCGGCCGCCTGTTCGAGGCGGTGCAGGCGCGCCGCGGGCAGGGCGACGCGCCGTCGTGGATCCTCGACCAGGTGTTCCCCGCGCACCGGGCCGCGCCGATGGTGACGCTCCTCGACGGGCACCCGCACACGCTCGCGTTCCTGGCCACCATCAACCGGGTGCGGACGCTGTCGCTGGGGGTGTCCCGGTTCGGCCAGGCCGGCGGCCTTGAGGACGTCTACCGCTACCACGGCATCGACACCGACTCCGTCGTCCGGGCCGCGCTGGACCTGGCCGGGTAAGAAGCCGCCTGAGCGGTCAGTGGCGGTGCACGGCATCCGGGTGGCGGGGGTCGCCGGGGTGTTCGTAACCGGGCGCCAGCCGCACCAGCGCGGCGCAACGCTCGTCGAGCCACCGCGCGAAGCGCCGCTCGGCGTCCTCCGCACCGAGCCGGGCGGCGAGCGCGTCACGCACCACCGCGAAATCCAACGGAAAGAGGTCCCGGTTGCGGTCGTAGTACGCCGCCGTGTCCGCCTCGGTGGCGGGCACCGGCGGCGCCACGACCGCCCGGAGCGACCGCGCGAGGGGATGGGCCGCGACGACCGCCGCGGTCACCCCGCCGGACCGCAGCGCCTCCGCGAGCGTCACCTGCCGGGGCGGGTCGCCTTCAGCACCCGACAGTCCGAGCGCGTGAGCCTCGTGCGCGACGACCGCCTCCACCACGAGCACCTGCACCAGCCAGCGGCGGAGATTGCGGCCCTCGGCGGAAGCGGGGTCGGGGAGCCGCGCCGCGTACGGCCCCCGGCGCATGGCCGCGAGCCGCGCGTCCACCACGGCGACGTCGAGCGGTGTGCCGGCCACCCAGGCGACGGCGGTCACGGCAGCACCTCGACGGTGACCGGCGCCGTGTAGTGCAGTTCGCCCGCGTGCGCGACCCTGCACAGCGCCCACCACCGGCCGGGCCCGTGCCCATAGGGGACCGTGACCGGGATCCGCAGCGTCGTCCGGCCGCTCAGGCGCACCCGGTGCGAGGGTGCCGGGAACACGTCCCAGGTGTGCCACGGGCTGATGAGCTGCACGTCGACGACGATCGGTCCGGCGGCGTCCGTCTCGAGCGAGAGCTCCAGCCGGCGGGACTGGCCGGGGCGGAGAAGCAACGGGCCGGGGTCGCTCCAGGTGGCCGTCACGGTTTCCGGGCCGTCGCCGCCGGCGAGCAGTCGCGCGTAGTCCTCGACGCCTGTGCCGGTGCGGGCGCACAGCCAGTACACCCCGCGCTGAATATCCGACGGAGGATGGATTTCGACCTGATGCCGGACGAAGTCGCCCGGCGGCAGGTCGAACGCGAACCCGGCCGGCTCCGCCACGAAGCCCTCAGACACGTCGAGCGTGACGGCGCCGGTGGCGTGGTCGCGGGTCAGGTCCGACGCCACGGTCACCGTCACGGTCACCGGGCCGTCGACGGTGGCGACGGGCGGGTCGAGGTGGACCGTCACCGGCAGGTTTCCGGTCGGGGCCGGGCCGGTGTTGTGCAGCCAGTACTTCGCGTACGCGGGCGCGACCGGCGCCGGGGCCGGGGCGATGGGGCCGGTGCTGACCGTGACCTGCGCGATGCTTGCCCCGTCCAGCGGCAGCAGCACCGCCCCGTCCCGCACGGGCAGTGCGTCGGCAGGCGCTTCCAGGAGGTCGGTCGAGCGGGCGTCCGTCACCGGCGTCCACAGCGCGAGCCGGACGTCGGTGGGTGAGCCTGCCGCCTCGTAGAGCCGCACCGTGACGCCGTCGACGGTGGCCGGGGCGATTCCAGCGGCGAGTGGATTTCCCGAGGGCTTGACCGCGGTGACGACGACGTCGCTGCCGGCCGTGACGGTCAGGTAGCTCTCGGCCTGCGTGGAGGCGCCGCCGAGGACACAGGCGTGCAGCGGGTGGTTCACCTCGTGGCCGTGCCGCACCAGGCCGGTGGCCCGCCAGTCGCCGGCGCCGGCGACGAGCGCGGCGTCGAACGTGTGCGTCCAGTGCTGCTGCTGAAACGTGGAGCCGTCGGGCGCGGTGCGCCGCGGCGGGTCGATCCACACCCCGGACGGCCAGCCGGTGCAGGAGCGCAGCAGCGACAGGTGCAGCGCGCCGGTGGTGTCGACGGCGAAGCCGGGGATGCCGCGGTTGACGATGGCGACGGTCCGGTCGTCCAGGTCGGGGTCGGGCATGCCGGTCACCGGCTGCGTCACCGGCACGGTCCCGGTGGCGGCGAGGTCGTCGCAGAGCGCCTCGACCGCGCCGGCGCCGATCACGATGAGCACCGGCAGGTCCAGGACGCCGGTGAGGTCCGCGTTGGGCACCCACACGTCCGTCAGCGCCCTGGCCGCGGGCACCAGCACCCGGGCGCGGCCCGCGACGGCGAGCTGCCGGTCGATCTCGCCGGTGAACGAGGTGTCCGCGGCGGCGAGGACGGCCGCCGTGAACGCGGTCCGGCCGACACTGATCCGCACGTCCGGCAGGTTGGAGTCGACGGCGAGCCGCCCGTAGCGCGGGCCGCCGGGCCGGGACGTGGTGGCCGTGACCCCGCGCCGCACCAGCGCGACGGCGAGCTCCCGCACGTCCTGCGCGGCGACGATCTCGGCGATGCCGATCGCCCTGGTGTGCCGGCGGACGCCGGACGGGTCGTGGACGTCGACGCGGGCGGTGCTGGAGACGGCGAACCAGTGCTGCGCCGGGTTGTCGAGGGTCCACGGCGCCTGCTCGCTGTCGACCTCGACGAGCCCGAAGCCGCGGCCGACGACGGCGTTGCCGACCTCGCTGACGGGCAGCCCGCCGGGGACGTCCACCGGCCAGCACAGCCGGACGAGGTGGTCCTCGCCGGTGAAGTCGTCGACCCGGGTGGTGAGGCCGAGGCGGTCGTCGCCGTGCCAGAGGGTCAGGATCTGGGTGAATCGCAGCGGGCCGGTCGCGCCGGTGACGGTGATCCGCTCGCCGAGCGGGCTGTGCTCGACCAGGACGCCCATGGCGGGCTCCCGGGCGGAGCCGTGGGTGGCCGGGCCCTTCGGCAGCAGGTGCCAGGGCCCTTCGTGGAAGCGCGGGTGGGCGGAGTACTCGTCGTAGACGAGCAGCTCGTTGCCGACCCGGCCGGGCCGCAGCAGCTCGCGCCCGGTGCGCAGGTCGACGAGGCTCGACACGCAGCCGCCGCGGGCCGGGTCGACCGTGAGGCGGAACATCTCGTTGGCGATGACCGGCTCGCCGCCGGCCTCGGCCCAGCCGGTCGCCGGCGCGCCGCCGAACTCCAGGGGGAAGCTCCGGTAGCCGAGCGAGGGGACGTCGGTGGCGCGGAAGACGACGTCGACGGAGGCGAGGGTGCCGTCGTCGTGGTGGCGGGGATGCTCCAGCAGGACGGGCCGGTCGCCGACGGAGAGGCCCGCGAAACCGGGTCCGGGCAGGTCGACCCGGACCCTGACGAGGTCGGACCGCGACCACGCCGAGGGGTTGGACACCACCACCGCCTGCAGGTGGGGCAGGCGGCGGGTCGGCGGGCCGAACCGGTGCAGCGTCCGGTCCAGCACCGACCGGGCCAGGTCGTGCGCCTCCCGCCAGCCGGCCAGCAGGTCCAAATACACCTGGTCGGACTCGCTGCCGGTGATCGCGTCGTGGTGGGCGCCGTAGACGAGCAGCCGCCACGCCCTGTCGATCTCGGCGTGCGGGAACTCGGTGAAGTGCAGCGCGGCGGTGATGGTCGCGAAGGTCTCCGCGTCGACCAGCAGCGCCTCGACGTGCCGCTGCGCCTGCTTGGTGTCGATGAACGACACGTCCTTGCCGGTGTAGACCGGGTTCATGTCGCGGGTCTGCGGCGCGGCCCGGACGCCGTCGGCGGCGAGCTGCGAGCGGACCGCGGCGAAGAACTCGCGGGGCAGCCCGCACACGAAGCGGGGCCAGGCGTAGCGGGCGTTCCAGTCGCGGTGGATCTCGGTCACCCACTTCGCCGGCGGCGTGTAGTCGGTGCCGACGGGCAGCAGCACGTTGCGGGTCGCGGCGACCTTCTTCAGCAGCAGGAACAGCTCGTACACGCTCTGCTGCGCGCCGGCGAGGGTCGGCTGGGCGTCGATGTGCCAGCCGGCCGAGTAGTGCGCGGGCATGTAGTGGGTCAGGACCCCGCGCCCCGAAGGGGAGATCCACTCGAACTCCGAGCTGAACTGCATCGCCGACGGGTCGCCCCAGCCGTCGCGCGGCTCGTACGTCCACAGCATCGGCCCCCACTGGTGGAACGGCCCCCGCGCCCACGACGACGAGTCGAGGCCGGCGTCGGCTACGAGCCCGGGGAACTGCGGGTCGTGCCCGAAGACGTCGAGCTGCCAGGCGGTGCGGGGGTCGCCGCCGACGACGTCGCGCTGGAAGCCGATGCCGTGCACCAGGTTGCGGATCGTCGACTCGGCGGAGGTGAGGTTCGTGTTGGGCTCGTTGTAGGTGCCCCCCATGAGTTCGAGCCGGCCCTCGGCGAGCAGGGTCCGCAGGTACCGGCGGTCCTCGGGGTGACTGTCCCAGTAGGGCTTCAGGTAGTCGAGCTCGGCGAGGACGAACTTGTAGTCCGGGTCGCGGCGGGCGGTCTCCAGGTGCAGCCGGACCAGGTCGAAGCCCGTGTGCTGGAAGGCGGCCCGGAACTCGGTGCCCAGGCGGCCCTCGCGATCCCACATCGCCGTGTAGGCCGCCTGGGTGTTCCACCAGACCGGGTCGTAGTGGAAGTGCGGCACCATCCACACGGTCCACCCCGGCTCGGCGACGACGAGCGGGGCCTCGACCGTGTGCCCACCGCCGGCGGTCACCCGGATCGGCACCGTCGCGCCGGGCGGCGCGGTACATGAGACGCCGACCTCGACAAGTGGTCCACTGTGGACGTCGGCATGGCCCGTGACGCCGTCGCCGGTGATGTCCAGCCGCCCCGGCCAGTCCTCGACCTCGACGCGGACGACCTGCAGCGGGCCGGGGAGAAACAGTTCGGTGCCGGTGACGCCGACGATGCGCATGTGCCGGTTCAGCCTTTCACCGCGCCGGTGAGGCTGAACGCCCCGCCGAGCACTCTGGACAGTTACGGAGTGGAGCAGGACGACCGGTGCTGTGGAGAGGATGGAGAACGCGGCGAGCCGTCCGTAGGCTACCGCGCCGTACCGGGTGAAGAACGTGGAGATGGTCACCGGCGCCGGCTGCTTCTCGGGGCTCAGCAGCAGGATGAACGGGACGAAGAAGTTGCCCCACTGCAGCCTCCGGCTGCCACACCGGCACTGCCTCACGTCCGGGTCACTCCCGGTTGAGCTCCCGGAACCGGCCAGGGGTGATGCCGACCTCGCGGCGGAAGAAGCGGCAGAAGTACGCGGGGTCGGCGAACCCGACGGCGTGCGCCACCTGCGCGACGCTCATGCCGGTCCGGGCCAGCAGCCGCCGCGCCTCCAGGGCCTGGGCGCGGCGGATCAGCCGCCCGGGCGGCTCGCCGGTGGACGCCTTCACCGCCTCCGTCAGGTGGCTGGTGGAGACGCCGAGCCGCGCCGCGTAGGCCCGCACTGTCGGTGCGAGCCCCGTGTCGTGGGTGAGCAGCCGGCCGAACCGCTCAGCCACGCCCGGCGCCGGATCCGCGGGCCGCGGCGCGCCGAGGCGCAGCGCACGGACGACGAGCACGTGCAGCAGCGCGGCCAGGACGGTGGTGAAGCCCGGCCGGCGGTCGGTGTACTCGAGCGCCATCGCGGCCAGCAGCGACTCGAGGCCGGCCGCGTCGGCGGGGGCGGGCCGCAGCCCGGGCGCGGCCGACAGGGCCGTCAGTGCGCGGCGGTCCTCCGGGTGCTGGTGCAGCGCGTCGTCGGTGAAGACGATCACCCAGCCGTCGAGCCCGCAGACGTCCCGCCAGTGGTGCACCTGCCCCGGCGCGACCGCGAAGAGCTGCGGCGGGCGCAGCCGGTGCGCGGCGAGGTCCACGACGTGCGCGCCGGTGCCGCGGGTGACGTAGACGATCTCGTGGAAGCTGTGCCGGTGCGGGAAGCCGGCCCGCGCCATCGGTCCGAACCAGTCGAACGAGCCGATCGCGAACGGCAGCGGCGCCGGGTCCGGCACATCCAGCTCGTGCCTCGGCAGCACGTCCTCCACCTTTCTGTAAAGAATCCTCAAAGTAACGCGCGCATGCACCCTGGTCAATGCCGCCGCCCGCGTCCGCCTGACGGCCGGGGCTCACACGGGTCCGGCACCGCCCGCGGCGCGCCCGCGTCGCCGGAGTCCAGGCGGCCCACGCCAAGCGCACCGCGTGCGGCCAGGCGTCGCGGTCGAGGGGGAGCACCGGGTCGTGACCCGTCAGCCGGACCAGGGCGTGGTGCAGCCCGAACAGCGCCTCCCCGGGCGCCACGGCCACCCGCTCCCGCAGCGGCCGGATCGCCGCCGGGTCGCCGCGCTGCTCGACCACCACGACGAGCCGGTCGTGCTCGAGCCCGGTGAGCCGCGGCAGTTGTGTGAGGAGTGAGGCGAGGTCGTCCGGCACCCGCGCAGTCAAGCACGGCGCGGTGGGTACGGTGGGGGGCATGACAGCGCCGGTGGCGACCGTACTGCTGGTGTTCGGGCGAGGGGTCACGACCGCCGGCGGGGAGTGGGTGCTCACCCCGGCGGGCGCCGCCAGGGTCGACGCCGCGATCGGTTACGTCTCGGCGCACCGGGACGCGTTCGACGCCGCGGTGGCGCCGCTGGTCGTGTTCAGCGGCGGGTGGGCGGAGGCGGCCGAGGGTGCGCCGCGACCGCCGGAGGGGTGCCGGGAGGGCGACCTGATGGTGGCGCGGGCGCGGGCCGCCGGGCTCGACCGCCACGTGGCGCTGCGGACCGAGTGCCGGTCGCGGAGCACGCTCGAAAACCTGCTGAACACGGTCGAGGACGGCCTGCTCGCTGGGCACGAGTTCGGCCCCGGCCACCCGCTCGGACTGGTCTCGCACGCCTGGCACCTGCCGCGGATCCGGTTCCTCGCCCGCAAGGTGCTGCGGCTGCGCGGGGCGGCGCTGCTCGACGTGCCCGCGACCGGCGGCGAGCCGGCGTCGCGGCGGGAGCGGGCGCTGCACGTCGCGGCGCGGCTGTGGTTCCTCGGCGTCGCCGATCCCGCCGCGCTGCTGCGCCGCGAGCGGGCGGCGGTGGCGTCATTGCGCAGGCGCACGACTGGGTAAGAGGCTCCCGTGTTGTTTCTGCTGCCGGTGTACGAACCGGGCCACGGCCTCGTCAGCACCGTCGTCGCGCTGTCCGAGGCGCGGCCCCGGGCCCACGTCGTCGTGGTCGACGACGGCAGCGGACCGGCCGCCGCGGGCCTCCTGGACCGCGCCCGCGAGCTGGGCTGCACGGTGCTGCGACACGAGACCAACCGCGGCAAGGGCGCGGCGCTGAAGACCGGCTTCCGGCACATCGCCGCGGCGCACCCCGGCCGGCCGGTCGTCTGCGCGGACCCCGACGGTCAGCACCACCTCGCCGACATCCTCCAGGTCGCCGAGCACGTGGAGGTCGCCGGCCAGATGGTGCTCGGCGTGCGCCGCTTCGAGGGCCGGGTGCCGCTGCGCAGCCGCTTCGGCAACACCGTCACCCGCCTGCTGTTCCGCGCCGCGACCGGCCGCGACGTCCGGGACACGCAGACCGGGCTGCGCGGCTACCCGGCGGACCTGCTGGGCCGGCTGTGCGGGATCCCCGGCGAGCGGTTCGAGTACGAGATGAACGTCCTGCTGGACGCCGCGCGCGCCGGCCTGCCGATCAACGAGACGGTCATCGCCACGACGTACATCGGCGACAACGGCACCTCGCACTTCGGCTCGCTGGCGGACTCGGCCCGCGTCTACCGCCCCCTGCTGCGGTACGCGCTGTCACCGAGGGGTGCGCGTAGCCGGCCGGTCACGCGATGAGGGATCATGGACGCATGGAACCGACCGCTGGCCGCCGCCCCACCCAGAAGACCGGAATGAGCGGGGGCGAGGCTGGGTGGGTGCCGATCGCGGAGCTGACCGATCTGGCGCGGGCGCTGCTGGGTGAGCGGCCGAGCGGCCGCGACGTCGTCCCCGTGGCGGTCGCGGAGCGGCTCAGCCGGCTCGCGGCGCAGTGGGCGGCGGCCGGGTTCACCGCCGCGACCGTGCGCCCGTGGGCGGACCTGCAGCCGGACGCGGCCGCCGTGCTCGCCAAGGCCGGTGCGACGCCGGAGTCCCTCGACCGTCAGGTCGTCACCGTGTCCGGCGCCGCCATGACCCTGTGGCGGGCGGTCTGCTCCGGCGCGATGCCCGCCGCCGAGGCCGCCGCCGCCCTGCGCCCGGCCGGCGGCGTGACCGCCCCTGCCCCTGCCCCTGCCCCCGCCGCCGCGCCTGCCGCCGGCGCCCCTGCCGGTGTCGCCGCCGAGGCGCCGGCGCGGGCGAAGGTCGCGCCGGCGCTGTTCTCCCACCCCGCCACGGAGACAGTGCACGACACGGCCGAACAGCGCCGCCGGTCCGCTCCACCGGCGACGCCGTTCAGCGCGTGAGCCGGCTCAGCCGGTGTACGCGGCGAAGATGCGGCTGAACTCGTAGGGCTGCTGCGGGATGTTGGTGCACATGTAGAGCGCGCCGGTGCACGCGTTGCGGTCCCGGGTGGTCTCCCAGAAGGACAGCATGCCCAGGTGGTTGGCCTGCGCGAACGCCACCAGCTGCCGGGCGTCCGCCTGGTCGTAGGTGCCGCCGTCGTCGTTCTTGCCCAGCATCGGCGTCACGCCGACCATCCGCCACAGCTGCGCGTCGGTCTTCGCCGGGTACAGGGTCTTGAGCTGCGCGAACGTCGACTGCGCCGCCTGCACGGCGAAGTTGCCGTAGTCGCCGCTGCTGCGCTGGTAGTCCATCGCCATGACGTTGACCAGGTCGAGGTTCACCCCGGCGTCGCGGGCGGAGCGGACCACGGCCACGCCGTCGGCGGTGAGGCCCTCCGGCAGGACCGGCAGGGTCAGCGAGATCTTCAGGTTGGGCCGGGCCGCCTGCAGCAGGGCCAGGGCCTGCGACCGGCGCGCCACCGTGGTCGGGTCGGCCACCGCCGCGCCCTCGATGTCCAGGTCGATGAAGTTCAGCTGGTACGCGTCGACGACGGCCTGGTACTCCGCCGCGACGGCCGCGGGGGTGCCGCAGGCCTGGGCGAGCTCGATGCCGCTCGCACCGCCGAAGGAGATCTTGACGTCGCCGCCGCGGGCGCGGATCGCGTCGATCTGGTCCTTCGCCCACGCGGCCCTCGGGTCGTACGCGTTGAACCACGACGCCTTGCAGCCGGCGCTGTTGACGAACGCGAGGGTGAAGCTCTTCAGGTTGCCCGCGGTCGCCATGTCGGTGAGCGACGGGGTCGGCCACGCGCCCATGTCCACGTACGGCGCGACGGGCAGGGGGCTGCCCGTGCCGCCGCCACCGCCGGCGGTGGTGCTGACGCTGACCTGGTTGCTCGCGGCGGAGGTGTTGCCCGCGGCGTCGCGAGCCTTGACCGTGAACGTGTAGGCAGTCGACGCCGACAGCCCGCCGACCGTGCCGCTCGTGCCGGTGACGGTGGTGGCCAGGGTGCCGCCGCGGTAGATGTCGTACGCGGTGACGCCGACGTTGTCGGTGGCGGCGTTCCAGGCCAGGCTGACGCTGGACGAGGTGGCCCCGGTGCTTCGCAGGTTCGCCGGGGCGGTCGGCGCCTGCGTGTCGGCCACGCCGGCGCAGCTGGCGCCGTTGAGCTTGCAGTTGGCGGGCTTTCCGCCACCGGAGACCAGGAACCCGAAGCTGGTCGACGCGCCGGGCGCGAGCGTGCCGTTGTAGGTCCGGTTCGTCGCCGTGACGTGGGTGCCGGACTGGCTGGCCAGGACGTCCCAGTAGCTGCCGAGCGTCGACCCGGCCGGTAGATCGAACTCGACCTTCCACGCCGTGACGGTCGCCGCGGAGCCGTTCGCGATCGTGTACTTCGCCTGGTACCCGGAGCCCCAGTCGGAGTCGTAGGTGAGGGTGGCGGTCAGCGAGCCGGCCGCTTCCGCGGTCCCGGCGAGGACGGCGGTGCCGCCCGCCGCCAGGATCGTCGCGGCGGCGACCAGCACCAGCCGGTGTCGTAGCGCCATCTGTGCCTCCAGCGTTGGTCTGATTGATGCCCAACGATAAAGAAAGTTAACTAAAAGTCAATGGGCTGTTTCCGGCGCTCGATCTTTGCTTCGCGAGCCCCGAGATCGGAGGAGGATCGCAGAAGGATGGTGTCGCGCCGCCGAAGCTGGGTAGCGCATTCCTGTCACGCGCCCCGCGTCACGCCTGGTGTGATCTGCCCTGCTCTGTAGGTATTCGTCACGCTCGGTTCGGTATTCCGAGGGAGGGCCCATGTTCAACCCGCTGGAGCACCCGGGACTGCCGGTCGGCCGCCAGGGCCGGCACTGGCACGAGCTCGATGTCGAGGCGGCCCAGCTGCGCTCCGCCGAGCCCGGCGCCCGTGACCGGGTCGACGAGATGGAAGCCCTCCAGGCGGCCGCCGCCATGTTCAACCGCCGTGCCGCCCTGCGCTGCCCGGACCTGGAGTCCCAGCGCGCCGTGCAGCGCCTGGGCCTGGCCGCCACGGCCCGCCACGACACCCTCGCGGTGCTGCACCCCTTCGCCGGTGCCGCCCTGTCGCCGAGCGGCAGCCGGAGCCTGTGGGCTCAGCTGGTCGTCCAGGAGTGCGCCGCCTGCGCCACGTACCACGCGTTCCTGGAGCAGGAGACCGACCGCCGGCTGCGCCAGCTGTGGGAGCTGCACCTGCAGATGGAGCTCGCCACCCTCCACACCGCCGGCGACCTGCTCCGCCTGCACGAGGACCGCGACCCGCAGGAGCTGATGTCCACGATGCCCGCCGCCGGCGTGACCGACCTGCCCGCCATGCTCACCGAGCACCAGTCCCGGATCGACGAGCAGTTCGAGATGACCGTGGCCGCCACCGGGGAGGACCGCCACACCGCGTTCGGCGAGCTCGCCTGGCTGATCGCCGTCCACGAGACGATCGAGGAGGAGATCCTTCACCCGCTCACCCGGCACCTCGCCCCCGCCGACCACCTGGCCGACCACCTCGTCGACGAGGAGCGCCGGATCAGCGAAGCCCTCGCCGACGTCTCCATCAGCCTCGGCGATGTCGACGGCCTGACCACCGTCCAGGCCATGCTGCTCGCCCACACCCGGCGCGAGTCGACCGAGGAGTTTCCCCTCCTGCGCGCCGGCATTCCCGCCGCCGAGCTCGCCGAGCTGGCCACCGCCGCCCGCGACGCCGAGTCGCAGGCCTGCGCCGGCGCCCCCGCCCGCCCGGGCATGCCGCAGGCCTCCGACCTCGTCCGCGACGTCCTGCGCCCCACCGCCCAGGAGCTGCCTGTGTGACCGCCGACCGGCCGCCGCGTGCCACGGCGTCCGGTCCTGTCATGCGGTCGCCGCCGGGCAGATCGGCACGAATCCGGCAGGATTCGAGAGCCGGCCTGATGGGTAATGCTCCATGCGGGGGCCAAATTGGCAAGCCGAGAGACATGCGTAGGGACGCGGTGACGATGGCACGCGACCGGATTCGCGCTGTGACTCGTGAGTTCACCATTGACGGCCTGCGCCGCGTCCGGGACCTCGTCGAGCAGACGTCCCGCGTCGCCGGCGTCTCCGCGTCCAACGTGCCCGGCCTGGTGATCGCCGTCAGTGAGCTCGCCGCCAACGCGGTCCGTCACGGTGGCGGCAGCGGGCGGATCGTCGTCGAGCAGACGGACGAGGGCGTGCGGGTCGAGGTCAGCGACCACGGGCCGGGCCTGCCGGAGCACCTGTCGCAGGACCTGCCGTCGCCCGAGGCGGTCAGCGGCCGCGGCCTGTGGATGGTCCGGAACCTGTGCCGCGACCTGCACATCACCAGCTCCGCCTGCGGGGTCACGGTCCGGCTCTTCATGCCCCGCGCCGAGCCCACTGCTTGAGGCTTTCGCCGCCACTGTACGAGTGAATCCGCGCCAGACCTTCACTGGGCGGTTCAACGATACGGTTGAGGCCATGACTGACGCTGCCACCCCGGAGGCGATCGCCGACCGGATCCTCGCCCTGCCCGGCGTCGAACTGCTGCTCGCGACGGAGGAGTCGGGGGCGCCGGAGACGAGCTGGGGCGACCGGTTCTTCTACGTCGGCCCGGACCGCAGGTTGCCGTTCGCGACGATCGTCGGGCGGGACACCCCCGGCTGGGACGAGGCGTCGCGGCTGGACCGGCCGGGCGTGTTCCGGGTCAACGTGCACGCCGGACGCGAGGCGTTCCAGGCGCACCTCGGCTACCCGCCCGCGGAGCTGGAGCAGCGGCGGGCGGACGTCGACTTCGCCGGGCTCGACGAGATCCTGCCGCACCCCGCGTACGGGCGGCAGGGCTGGGTCTGCGTGCTCAACCCCGGCGCGCGTACCGCCGCCGCCCTCGACGCCCTGATCGCCGTCGCGCACCGGGACGCGACAGCGGCCGACCTCCGCCGCCGGTCGAGAGATCCGGGCTGAGCAAGGCGTTCGCGTCGATTCGATTGCGCTCGTGGTGGGCGGGGTAACGGGGAACTCCGACCCGATCAGGATGGAGCTCAGCGATGGCGCTCAACGACGACGACATCACCACCACCCCGCCCGGCCCCGGCCCCGAAGGACCCGCCGACGGCGGTGCCGTGCCGGCCGCGCACGACGGCGGCGCGGACGGTGGCGCGACCATGGACGAGGGCACCGCCGACGGCGGCGCGAACATCGAGGCCCAGGACGGTGGCGCCGACGGCGGTGCCGATGAGGGCCCCAACGACGGCGGCGCCAACGCGCGCGCCACGGACGGCGGCGCGGACGGCGGCGCGAGCGAATGACCGACGACAGCGGCGGCGCCGGTCAGGAGGTGAGGTCAGCGCTGCGCCGGTGTGTCCCGATCCCCGCCGGCGACTTCGCCGAGCGGCACTGGGACCGCGCGCCGCTGCTGTCGCGCCGGGTCGGCGACTACACCGACCTGCTCGACCTCGACGACGTCGACGAGCTGCTGAGCCGCCGGGCGCTGCGCACGCCGTTCGTGCGGATGGCCCGGCAGGGCAAGGTGATCCCCGCGGCGCGGTACACCGGCGGCGGCGGACCAGGAGCCGAGGTCGGCGACCAGGTCCTGGACGAGCGGGTCTTCGAGCAGCTCGCCGGTGGCGCGACGCTGGTGCTGCAGGGCCTGCACCGCCTGTGGCCGCCGCTGGTGGACCTGGCCGGTGACCTGGGCCGGGAGCTGGGCGTGCCGGTGCAGGTGAACGCGTACCTGACGCCGCCGGGCAACCAGGGCTTCGCCACGCACTACGACACGCACGCGGTCTTCGTGCTGCAGGTCGCGGGCACCAAACGGTGGCGGGTGCACCCGCCGGTGGTCACCGACCCCGTCGAGCGGCAGCCGTGGGGCGGCCGCGTCGAGGAGGTCGCCGCCGTCGCCGCGGGCGAGCCGTTCCTGGACGCGGTCCTGGAGGCGGGGGATTCGCTGTACCTGCCGCGGGGCTGGCTGCATGCCGCCGGCGCGCTCGACGACTGGTCGCTGCACCTGACGATCGGCCTGCGCGCGCCGACCCGGCTCAGCGTCGTGGAGGCGCTGCTGGACCTCGCCGCGGACGCGCCGTCGCTGCGGGCGGGGCTGCCGATGGGCGCCGATCCGGGCGACGGTGCGGCGATCGCCCCGGTGCTCGCCGACACGGTGAAGGCGCTGCATGAATGGCTCGACACGCTGCGCCCCGACGACGTCGCCGGCCGCTGGCGCCGCGGCCGCGGACCGGAGGCACGGCCGGCGCCGCTGCGGCCGGTCGCGCAGGCGGCGGCGCTCGCGCGGCTGTCCGCGGACGACCGGGTCCGGCTGCGGCCCGGCCTGAGGATCCAGGTCACCGAGCCGGACCCGGAGCACGTCGCGATTGAGGCACCGGACCGGACGGTCACGATGCCGGCGGTGTGCGCGGCGGCGGTCCGGGAGCTGCTCGACGGCCGGTCGCGCCCGATCGCCGACCTGCCCGGCCTGTCCCCGGACGACGGCGTCGTCCTCGCCCGCCGGCTGCTGACCGAGACGATCCTGATCCTGGACGTGTGACGCGCCGGCAATCCGGCCGGCGGCGGCCTGACCCGGACATGTGAAAGGCCTGCGTCCGGCGGGACGCAGGCCCTTTCGCACCGCGCTCAGTCCTTGAACGCGTCCTTGACCTTCTCGCCGGCCTGCTTGAGGCTGCCCGAGGCCTGGTCGACCTTGCCCTCGGCCTCGAGCCGCTCGTTGTCGGTGGCCTTGCCCACGCCTTCCTTGACCTTGCCGGCGGTCTCTTCCGCCCGGTTGTCGATCTTGTCGCTCAGTCCCATGGCGAACCCCAATCACAGACGGTCAGTTCCGTGCCGTTGCCGGCACCCATCAGTAGTGGTGCCCAGGGTGAAGCGGGTGAAACGGTGCGGGGCGTCACGTCGAGCCCACCGGATTTCCGCCCGCTGTCCGATCGGCGGGGCCCCGTTCGTCACCATGGTGAGATCCCGTCGAACGGAGGGCACCCAGCCATGCAGTACATGATGTTCGTCTGCACCGACACCGAGCCGGACACCGACCCGGCGCCCGAGCCGGACATCCTCGCCTGGGTCGCCGAGCACGACGGCGCCGGGCGGCGGGTGACGGGCCACGTGCTGGCGGCGACGTCCGCCGCGACGACCGTCCGGGTCCGCGACGGTGAGCTGCTCGTCTCCGACGGCCCGTTCACCGAGACCAAGGAGGTCATCGTCGGGTTCGACATCCTGGACTGCGCCGACCTGGACGAGGCGATCGAGGTCGCCCGGGCCCACCCGATGGCGCGGGCCGGACGGTTGGAGCTGCGGCCGTTCGCGGTCGTTGCGTAACGACGATCCGGTCGCGGTGGCGGCCGTCGGCGCCTACTCGAAGATCGTCGCGACGCTGATCAGGGTCACCGGCGACTGGGCCCTGGCCGAGGACTGCGCGCAGGACGCCCTCGCGGCGGCCCTGGAGCGGTGGCCGCGCGACGGCGTGCCGGACAACCCGGGCGGGTGGCTGATGACGGCCGCCCGCAACCGGGCCGTCGACGTGCTGCGCCGCGCCGCCGTGGAGCGCCGGAAGCTGCAGGAGATCGCCATGTTCCCCCCTGCCGGGGAAGCGGTCCCGGGTGAGCTCGACGACCGGCTGCGGCTCATCTTCACCTGCTGCCATCCGGCGCTGCCGCTCGAGGCGCGGGTGGCGCTGACGCTGCGCACCATCTGCGCGGTGCCGACCGCCGACATCGCCCGGGCGTTCCTCGTCTCCGAGTCCACGATGACCCGGCGGCTCACCAGGGCCAAGTCGAAGATCGCGGCGGCCGGGATCCCGTACCGGGTGCCGACCGGCCGGGCGCTCACCGAACGCCTCCCGGGCGTCCTCGCCGTGCTGTACCTGCTGTTCACGCAGGGCTACAACGCCGACGGCGAGCCCGCGTTCGCGGACGAGGCGATCCGCCTGGTGCGGCTCGTCGAGCGGCTCATGCCGGGCCAGCCGGAGGTGTCGGCGCTGCTGGCGCTGTTCCTGTTCCAGCACTCGCGGCGGGCCGCCCGCCGCGGCGCGGACGGCGAGCTGCTCACCCTCGACCGGCAGGACCGTGCCCGCTGGGACCACGCCGCGATCGCCGAGGCGGTCGAGGTCCTGCGGCGGGTGACGGCCGACGGCCCGTACGCGCTGCAGGCCCGCATCGCCGCGTGCCACGCCACCGCCCCTTCGCCGGACCTGACCGACTGGGCGTGGATCGCCGCGTGCTACGACCGGCTCGCCGCCGCGCAGCCGTCGCCGGTGGTCGAGCTGAACCGGGCCGTCGCGCACGGTTACGCGTACGGGCCGAGGGAAGGCCTGGCGCTGCTCGCCGCGGTCCGCGCGCTCGACGGCCACCCGCACGCCCTGGCGGTGGCGGCCGACCTCACCGGGCGGCTCGGCGAGCACGGGCGCGCCGCGGCGCTGTTCCGGCGGGCGGCCGCGGCGGCGCACAGCGACGGCGAGCGCCGCGCCCTGGCGGCCCGGGCCGCCGAGTGGCAGTCCCGCGAGGGCACCGATCCGCGGGCCGGCGGCGCGGGCGCGACCTGAGCCGGCCGGGCACGGGTCGGATCGCTAGTCGGCGAGGAGGCCGTGCTCGCGGGCGTAGAGGGCGGCCTGGGCGCGGCGCTCGCCGTCGAGCGCCGCGACCAGCGCGAAGAGCGCCGTCCGCGCGGCCAGGAACACCACCGGCGGCGCCGCGACGCGGTGCTCCACCAGCTCCAGGCCGGCGAGCGCCCCGAGCGCGGCGGCGAGCGCGGTGGCCTGCGCGACGCCGCCGCCGCTGACCTGATGGTGCCGGCCGGCCAGGTTCCGGCCGCCGTTCGTCATGTGCCGCCCGGGTGCTCGGCATGGGCCGGCCGCCGGGCGGCACGGAACCCGTGCGCCCGGCGGCCGGTGGGGCGGTGCGGTCAGTGGCAGGAGCCGGTGCCGCTGTCGCTGTAGGACTGGCCGGCGACGGGGACGAACTGCCAGTCGTACGTGTTGGCGTGGAGGGTGAACTTGAGGACGCCGTAGGCGGAGCTGTTACGGGCCTCGCTGTTGGGCTGGATGGTGCCGAACGCGTAATGGCTGGCGCCGCCCATGCCGGCGACCCAGGTGCGCAGGCCGCGGGCGGTGTCCAGGGCGCCGCTCGGGTTCATCGGGGCGAAGCGCTCGTAGACGTGGTTGTGACCCCACAGCACGACGTCGGCGTTGTAGTCGTACAGCGCCTGGTAGAGCGGGCGGGTCGAGGTCGACGGGGCGTGGTTGGAGCTGGACGTGAAGAGCGGGTGGTGCCAGTAGGCCAAGGTGCACGGCTTGGTGCTGGCGGCCAGGTCGGTGCGCAGCCACTGCTCCTGCGCCGAGCCCGCGGACATGCTGATGTTCGAGTTCAGCGACACGATGTGCCAGTTGCCGAGGTCGAACGAGTAGTAGCCCCGCCCGGACGGGCCGGCGACGGAGCCGAAGTAGCTGTAGTACGCCGACGCGCCCGACGTGACGTAGTCGTGGTTGCCGGGGGACGGCCGGGTGCGGGCCTTGAAGCGCCCCCACGTCGGCTCGTAGTAGGAGTTGAACTCGCTCGCCGTGCCGCTGTCGTACACGTTGTCGCCGAGCGTGTAGACGGTGCCGGGGATGCTGTCGATCAGGGCCGCGGTGGCGCTGTCGCCCGAGCCGGAGTTGGCGATGTCGCCGGCGCCGACGAACACGGGGTCGCCCGAGGGCGGGGTCGTCGTACCGGTGGTGATCACGAGCTGCGGGGCGTCGGCGCCGCTCTCGCGCGAGTCGTAGTAGGCGCCGTCGGCGTTCGCGGAGCTGCCGCCGATGCTGAACGTGCCGTTGCCGGTCACGAGCGCCTTGACGTCGATCTCGTACCAGCCGTCCTTGGTGACGGCGCCGATCGTGCCCAGGGTGGCGCCGTCGATCGCGGGCTGGTTGTTCCAGGTCGTGCCCGTCTCGGACCACGTCGTGTTGCTCATGGCCTTGAACGTGCCGCCGGCCGGGCTGCCGTCGTTGCCGCTGATGGTGCGCAGGCGCAGCTTGGCGGCGGTGACCGTGCCGCTGACGCCCGACACCGTGAACCGCAGGAAGATGCGGCGCACCGGCGAGTTGTCCACGACGATCTGCGTGGCCGTGCCGTAGTTGGTGGACGCGGTGTCGCTCTGGACGTACGTGTCGGCGACGGGCGTGAACGTGGCCGTGGCGGCCGACGCGGGGGTCGCGGCGGCCACGACGACGGTGGCGGTGACGGCGACCAGCGCCGCGACCGTCACCATCGTCACCTGTGGGCGGGTGAGACGGATGCCCATCCAGAAACCCTTCTCTGGGCGTGTGCAGAAGCGCAAGGAACATAGGGACGCCGATGGGCCGCACCGGTACCGTCAGGTAAACATATAGCGAAATACTTCGATGTAAAGTCCTGTTCACGCGCCGCATGCCGGACCGCCGTCTCCGGGGCGTTGCGGGAAGATCCGCCGCCGTCGGACGATGGCGCACCGTGCCCGCAGGAGCCGCAGGAGAGGGGACCGCCAGGTGTACCTGTCGACCGTGACCAGCCCGGTCACCGCGCCGCCGGGCGGTGACCCGCGCCGCCGGCGGTTCGCGCTCGTCAGCGGCAACGTCGTCGCCCTCGGCGCGGTCAGCCTCATCACCGACGTGTCCGCCGAGATGGTCACCGCGGTCCTGCCCCTGTACCTCGTGCTCGGCCTGCACGTCAGCCCGCTCGCCTACGGCGTCGTGGACGGCGTCCACACCGGCGCGACCGCGGTCCTGCGCCTGGCCGGCGGGTTCGTCGCCGACCGGTTCCGCTCCCGCAAGCTGGTCGCCGGCTTCGGGTACGCGCTGTCCGCCGTCGCCAAGCTCGGCCTGCTCCTCGCCGGCCGGTCGGTGCCGGCGATCGGCGCCGTCATCGCCGTGGATCGGCTCGGCAAGGGCGTGCGGACCGCGCCCCGCGACGCGCTGATCACCGAGTCGACGCCGCCGGAGGCGCTGGGGCGGGCGTTCGGCGTGCACCGGACGATGGACAGCATCGGGGCGTTCCTCGGCCCGATCGTCGCGCTCGCCGTCCTCGCCGCCGCCGGCGAGTCCTACGACGCCGTCTTCGTCACCAGCTTCTGCGTCGCCGCCCTCGCCGTGGTGGTGCTGGTGCTGTTCGTACGGGAAACGAACGCGCCCCGGGCCCCCGAGCCGCCGGCCGCCGTCAGCGAGGCGCTCGGACTGCTGCGCGACGCGCCCGTCAGGCGGCTCGTCGCGGCCGCCTGCCTGCTCGGGCTCGCCACGATCGGCGACGGGTTCGTGTACCTGATGCTGCAGCGCCGCGAGGACCTCGGCCTGGTGTGGTTCCCGATGCTGGCGGTCGGCACCAGCCTGGCGTACCTGCTGCTCGCCGCGCCGCTGGGCATCCTCGCCGACCGGGTCGGCCGGCTGCCGGTGGTCCTCGGCGGCTACACCGCGCTGGGCCTGGCCTACCTGCTGCTCTTCGGCCCGGTCGGCGGGTGGCCGCTGCTCGTGCTGACCCTGACCCTGCACGGGCTGTTCTACGCCGCCACCGACGGGGTCCTCATCGCCCTCGCCGGGCCGGTGCTGCCGGCGCGGCTGCGCACCACCGGCATCGCGCTCGTCCAGACGGGGCAGGCACTCGCGTACCTGGTGTCGTCCGTCCTCTTCGGACTGGCGTGGCAGGCATGGGGCCCGCAGACCGCCAGCCGGGCCGCGGCCGCCGGTGTGGCGGTGGTCGTGGTCGCGACACTGCTGCTGCTGAGGAAGCGGGGACCGGAGCGATGACACAGCTGTCGAACAGGGCACGCATCGGCGTGCTCGCCGCCGCCGTCGTCGTGCTCGCGGGCGTCGCGGCGGGCTACACGGCGCTCGCCGCCGACCGTGCTGAACCCGCGGCCGGGCGCGCGGCCGCGACCGGGCCGGCCGCCACCGTCACGCTCACACCGGGTCCGCGCCTGCTCACGATCACCGACCGGCACCTCGCGACCGTGGACGCCGCGGACCCCACCGGTCCGCGGACGGTGTCCACAGTGGAGTGCCTGCGGGTGTACGCCGCCGCCGGCACGGGCGTGTGCCTGCGTCCGCAGACGGCGTGGGCGTACGAGGTGGTCGTCCTCGACGCCGAACTGCGCCCCCGGCAGGCCGTCGCCGTGCCCGGCCTGCCCAACCGGGCCAGGGTCTCGCCGTCGGGGCGGTTCGTGGCGTGGACCGTCTTCGTCGGCGGCGACTCGTACACCAGCAGCGGGTTCTCCACCCGCACCGGCATCCTCGACACCCGGACGGGCGCGACCGTCAGCTCGCTCGAGGAGCTTGCCGTCATCCACGAGGGCAAGCCCTACCGCAACGTCGACGTGAACTTCTGGGGCGTCACGTTCGCCGCCGACGACAACCGGTTCTACGCGACGATGTCGACGGGCGGCCGGCGGTACCTCGTCCGCGGGGACCTCGCCGCCCGCACCGTCGAGACCCTGCGCGACAACGTCGAGTGCCCCTCACTGTCGCCGGACGGCACCCGGATCGCGTTCAAGCAGGCGATCGACGCCGACCCGCAGCGCGGCTGGCGGCTGTCGGTGCTCGACCTCGCCACCATGCGGGTGACGCAGACCGCGGAGCAGGCGAGCGTCGACGACCAGGCGGCCTGGCTGGACGGGTCCACCCTGGGGTACACGCTGCGCCAGGACGACGGCCGCCCTGACGTCTGGTCGGTGCCCGCCGACGGCACGGGCGCCCCCCGGCTGCTGATCCCGGGCGCGGAGTCACCGGCGCCACTGGCCGCCTGAGTCCCGGTACCCACGGCCGCCGTCGCCGAGGTCGGGGGGTGGGCGGCCCACCTGGGCGACCGCCGGATGACCCAGCTGCGCGCGATCCTCACCGACCTGAGGGAGGTCACCGACCCGTACGCGTGACGCCGCCCGCGTCAGCCGGTCGTGGTGGTCGTCGTCGTGGTGGCGGTCGGCACGCCGTCGTCGCAGGTGACGGACATGCGGATGGTGACGTTGCCGCGCTTGAAGGTGACCTCCGCCGTGCTCGCCGGGCCGCCGTTGAAGGCCGCGACCTTGTGGCCGTCCGCCGGGTCGGGGGACGTCAGCCGCACGCGCCCGGCGCCGTCGCAGGCGGCGGTGACCGTGCCGCCGGCGGAGGAGAGCGTCTCCCGGCGCGGCGGGTCCGAGGTCGTCGGCGGGGGAGGCGGCCCGGTCGTGGGCGCCGGGTCGGTGCCATCGCCGCCGGAGCCGGTCGGGCCGGGTCCGGCCGTCGCGGCGGTGCCCGGGGTGCCGCCGGCACCGCTCGTGCCGCCGGGCCTGGCCGCGCCGGTGCCCGCGGGGCCCGTGCCGCCGGGCCTGGCCGCGCCGGTGCCCGCGGGGCCCGTGGCGGCGGGGGCCGCGGCGGACCGGGACGTCTCCCGCGACGGCAGGTCGCCGGACCGTCCCGAGGCGTCCGGCGGGGAGCCCAGCGCCGCCCAGGCCAGGATCGCCGCGACCGACACGGCGCCCACGCCCGCCGCCGCCGTCACCCGGGCGCGGGACTGCCGGGCCGGGGCGGGCGGGATGACCAGCGCCGACGGTTCGCCGTCCGCCGCGGGACCGTCCGCCGTCCCCAGGGCGAGCAGGGCCGGGGTGGACGGGACGACCTGCAGCCCGGCGGCCGCCGCGAGGGCCGCCGCCACCTCGGGCGCGTCGGGGCGCTGCGCCGGCTCCTTGCGCAGGCAGCGCAGGCACAGGTCGGCGATCTCCGGCGGGACACCCGGCGTCTCCGGCAGCGGCGTGGGCGGGACGTACACGTGCGCGGTCAGCACCTGCGTCGTGCTGTCCACGGTCCAGGGCAGGTGCCCGGCGAGCAGCTTGTAGAGGATCACGCCGAGCGCGTAGACGTCGGAGGCCGGCTCGATCGCGTCGTCGGTGAGCCGCTCCGGCGCCAGGTACGACGGCGTGCCCAGCACCTGGTCGGGCAGGTCGCCGTCGCCGCCGGGGCTGACGGAGGCGGCGATGCCGAAGTCGACGACCTTCGCGCCGCCCGGCGTCACGATCACGTTGGCGGGCTTGATGTCACGGTGCACGAGCGACGCGGCGTGCGCGGCGGTCAGCGCGGCGGCGATCTCGGCACAGATGCGGAAGGCGGCCTTCGGCTCGACCGGCCCCGCGGCGATCCGCTGCGCGAGGGTCGGGCCCGGGACCAGCTCCATCACGACATACGGGACGAGCTCGCCGTCGTCGGACGCCTCACCGTAGTCGTGGACCTGGGCGATGTTGGGGTGCGACAGGTTCGCCGCGGCCCTGGCCTCGGCGCGTATCCGCCGCAGCGAGTCGGGCTTCGCGGTGTGCGCCCCGTTGAGCATCTTGACCGCGACCGCCCGCCCCAGCACCTCGTCGGTCGCGGCCCACACCACCGCCATCCCGCCGCTGCCGAGCTGCTCCTCCAGGCGGTAGCGACCGCCCAGCACCCGCCCCTGCACCTCGAGCTGCCCCTCCGATCCGGTAGCGGTCCTCCGGCGGGCGTCTGGCTGCCTCTACGCATCGACGCCCACCGTGCAGCCGTATCCTGCCGTGAGCACCCCTCGCGACGCCAGTCACCCCTCGGCCGGTTCGTCCGGCACCCCGGTCAGAAGGCCTCGAGGCGCAGGTCAGACGGCCGGTGGCGGCACCTCATCGGCCGGTGGTGTCCGCGGCGGCGCGGACCGCGCCCGGCGGCACGCCGAAGGTCCGGCTGAAGGCCCGGGAGAACGCGGCCTCCGACGCGTAGCCGAAGCGGTGCGCCACCTGCGACAGCGGCTCCGGCGACTGCTGCAGATGGGTGTGGGCGAGCTGCATCCGCCACTGGGTCACGTACTGCATGACGGGCTCGCCGAGCAGCGCCGTGAACCGGGCGGAGAACGCCGAACGGGACATCGCCGCCTCGCGGGCCAGGGACTCCACGCTCCACGGCGCCTGCGGGGCCCGGTGCATCGCGGCGAGCGCCCGGCCGAGGTGCTCGTCGCGCAGCGCCGCGAGCCAGCCCTGGTGCGCCTCGGGCGCGGTGTCGAGCCAGCCGCGGATCGCCTGCACCACCAGGACGTCGGCGAGGCGGGTCAGCACCGTCTCGCCGCCGGGCCGCAGCGCGGTCGCCTCGGCGGCGATGAGCTGCAGGGTGCTGTGCAGCCAGCCGCCGTCGTCGTCCCATCCGTCGACGTGCAGCACCGGCGGCAGCTGCGCGACGAGCCGCCGGGCCGGGACGTGGTCGCAGCGCAGCACGCAGTAGGTGACCCGGGTCAGCGGGCCGCCGCCGCCGTGGTGCAGCAGCTCGTACCGCTCGCTGACCCGCTCGACCGGGATGTCGAACAGCGGCGTGGCCCGCGACTGACGGTGTCCACTGTGGACGCGGTGCGGGGTGCCGTGCGGGATCAGGGTCAGCCCGCGCGGCCGCAGCGTCCGCGGCGGCTCGCCGTCGACCTCGAGGACGGCCTCGCCGGCGGTGACCACGAGCAGCGCCATGAGCCCGTCCAGCGCGGGCACGGCGATGTCCCACGGCGCGGTCAGCTCCGAGCGGCAGTACAGCGTGCCGGTGAGCCGCAAGAGGTGCAGCGCCTCGCCGAGCGGGTCCCCGGCCGGCGGGAGGATCGTCGTCGTCACTCCGCCATCGTCCATGAGGCTGGACGATCTGCAAAGAGATCTGGTGTTCCTGTGATTCAGAATCTCGCCGGTACCGGCGAAGCTTGACCACATGAGCAACCTTGTCATCGGCTCGACCGGGAAGACCGGCCGCCGTATCCTGCGCCGCCTCACCGACCTGGGGCACCCCGTGCGCGGCGCCTCCCGCCGCAGCGACCCGCCGTTCGACTGGGAACGGCAGGAGACCTGGCCGGCCGTCCTGGACGGCGTCGACGCCGCGTACGTCTCCTACTACTCCGACCTCGCCGCCCCCGAGGCCCCCGCCACCGTGGAGGCGTTCGCGAAGGCGGCCGCGGCGGCCGGCGTCCGGCGGCTCGTGCTGCTGTCCGGCCGCGGCGAGCACCACGCCGAGAGCTGCGAGGACATCGTCCGGGAGTCCGGGCTCGGCTACACGCTCGTGCGGGCCTCGTGGTTCGCGCAGAACTTCGGTGAGGGCGAGCTGCGGCAGGGCGTCATGGACGGCGCCGTCGTCCTGGCCGCCGGCGACGTCGCCGAGCCGTTCGTGGACGTCGAGGACATCGCCGACGTGGCGGTCGCGGCGCTGCTCGACGAGCGGCACGACGGCCGCGTGTACGAGGTCACCGGCCCCCGGCTGCTCACCTTCGCCGAGGCGGCCGCGGAGATCGCGCTGGCGGCCGGCCGGCCGGTCACCTATGTGCCGGTCGGCGTCGAGGAGCTGCGGGCGGCGCTCGCCGGGCACCCGCAGGGCGACCTGTTCGCCGACCTGTGCGGCGAGGTGTTCGACGGGCGCAACGCCAGCCTCGGCACCGGCGTCCAGGACGCCCTCGGCCGGCCGCCGCGGGACTTCGCCGACTACTGCCGCGCCGCCGCGGCGGCTGGGGCCTGGCGGTGATCCGGCGGATCCTGCTGCTCGTCTCGGGTGCGGTGGCGGTCGCTGTCGGAGGTGCCGGCCTGTTCGCGCCGGTGGCCTTCCGCCGCCAGTACGGCATCAGCATCGGCGCCGACGCCAACCTCCTCAGCGAGACCAGGTCCGCCGGTGGGGCGGTGCTCGCCGTCGGGGTGCTGCTGCTGGTCGGCGCGTTCGTGGCGCGGCTCGCGTTCACGGCGGCGGTCGCAGGTGCCGTGTTCTACCTGGCGTACGCGGTGTCGCGCGGGGTGTCGGCGGCGCTGGACGGGGTGCCGGCGAGCGGCCTCGTCGTCGGCGGGATCGTCGAGCTGGCCCTCGGCCTGGCGTGCTGGTTCGCCGCCACCCGCCCGGCGCCGGGCCTTCACCTGGGCGCGGGCCACTCCAGGTCGGGGTCGACGGGCGCCGCGTAGTCGACGCCGGGCACGTCGAAGCCGTACAGGCCGCGGAACTGGGCGCGGAACCAGTCGACGTCGGCGACCTCGGCGATCGTCTCCGGGGTGATCGCGTGCCAGCGCTCCGCGACCGCGGCCTGCACGGCGGGGTCCAGCTCCCACCGGTCCAACCGCAGCCGGCCCTGCTCGTCCAGGTCGAGCGGGGCCGCACCGGTCAGCTGGTCCCACAGCCGCACCGACTGCTCGACCGGCGACTGGAGCGCGTCGCCGAGCACGGCGCGCAGGACGCTCACGTACAGGGCGATGCCCGGGATCGCGGTCGACGCCTGCGTGACGGCCGCACCGTTGACCGACGTCAGCGCCCGGCCGCCGGACCCGGCGAGCCGCTCGTCGAGCTCCTTGGCGGTCTTCTCCAGGTGCAGCTTCGCCGCGCCGATCGTGCCGTCGCGGTAGATCGCCGAGGTGAGGCCGGATCCGATGTACGACAGGGCGACCGTGCGGAACCCGTCGCGCAGCAGCCCCCGGTCCTGCAGCGCGGTGACCCAGCGGGACCAGTCCTCGCCGCCCATCACCTGGACCGTGTCGGCCGCCTCCTGCTCGCCGGCGGGGGCGGCGGTCACGTCCCGCAGGGCCGGTGTGCCGTCGGCGTCGAACTCGAGCGTCCTCGTGGTGTGCGCCTCGCCGAGCGGCTTGATGACCGACTGGAATGTGGTCCCGGTCCGCGGGTCCGTCCGTCGCGGCGCGGCCACGCTGTACACCAGGACATCGACCTGACCGAACCGCTTCTGCAGCAGGTCGAGGACCTCGTCCTTGGTGGTGTCGGCGAACGCGTCGGCGTTGACGAACGTGAAGTCGCTGCCCACCTCCGCGGCGACGGCGTCGGTGGCGATCGTGCGGTACCAGCCGGCGGTCGCGGTGCGCCGGCCCGGCGGCCGCTCGAACGCGACGCCGACGCCCTGCACGCCGTGCCGGACCAGGCCCGCCAGGGTGGCGGCGAGGCCGTAGCCGGCGCTGGACCCGATGATGAGCGCGGTGAGCTTCGACGGCTGCCGCTCCGGCGCCGGGATCTGGGCGACCATGTCGGTGACGCTGCGGAAGCAGCCGGCGGGGTGCGCGTCGAGCAGCAGGAACCCTCGTCCGGTGGGACTGACGACACGTACGGCCACGACTGCTCCCTCGATCATCCGGCGGTGCGGTCACATCCTGTCATGCCGTCGCCGTCGAGTGCTTCGTGGCGTTGACACATACCGTCACCCCACGCATGCGGGGTCTAGGGCAGCGGCGACGGCACGACGATCGAGCCGATGGAGGCGTCGCTGAGGCCGCAGTACAGGCGGACGGCGCCGCCGTCGAGGACCTCCATCGAGCCGGGGAAGACGACGTCGGTCAGGTCGGCGCGTTTCGGCGGGGCGGGCGGGAAGTCGGCGCGCATCGCGATGACCGTCGGCGCGGTCGTCGTGCAGGCGGCGGGGTCGATGGTCCACCAGGCGCCGGCGTACTCCTGCGGGCCCCCCTCCTCGCCGACGGCGACGTGACCGAGGACGCCGATGTGGTCGCCGAGGTCGTACAGCTCGTTGACGCCGAGCTTGGTGTCCTCGGCGACCTGGTCCTGGAAGATGTGCGCCTTGGCGATGAGCTCCGCCGACAGCTGCGTGTAGTCGTCGGCGAGGATGAAGCTCACCCGGCCGCGGCCGGCGGTGCCACCCTGCGGGCGGCCGCACACGGCGAGGCCGTCGCGGCGCTGCAGCAGCCGGATGTCCTTCATGCCCGGCACCTCGAGGAACGGCCGGGCAGGGTCGAGCCGCTCGACGTCCGGCGCGGCGTAGAAGCGGGTGACGACACCCGGCGGATCGGTGCGGTAGTCCAGCGAGACCACGCCGAGGACCAGGACCGGCGAGCCGTCGGGGGCCAGGACCCAGGCGGCGAACGGGTCCTCCGCCGCCGTGAACACCGGCGTGCCGGGCGCCTCCTGCCAGCCGCCGCCGGTGCGCTCGTAGAAGCGGACCTCGGGGTCCCACGACGACTCGTCGCGCCAGTAGCTGCCGGGCGACTCGACCCGCACCGCGAGCAGCGTCCGGCCGTCCTGCCGCACCAGGCAGGGGTTGTACGCGAGGCGGTCGCCGACGCCCGGGATCGGCTCGGCGACCCCGGTCGGGCGGCCGGGGCGGCGCAGGTGGGCGGCGACGAGGTCGCGGTACCCGGCGGGAGGCAACGTCACACAAAGCACCGTAACGCCGCGGCCGGGCGTGGACGGCGGGAAACGGGGTGAACGTCGGGAGCGGCGACACCCTCCACGCCCGATCGGCCGCGGTGCGCGCCCGGCATTAAGCTTCGGTGATGGCACACGACGGGGCGCGGCACGGGACCGCGCCGGCCACGGCGGACGGTGCAGCCGGCACCGTGGCCGCCGCCGTGCGGGAGCTGCTGGCGGCCGTGCCGGTCGGGTGCTCGTGGCTGCTGCCGCTGACCGACGAGGACGGTGAGGTCGCCGACTTCCTCGTCGCGGCGGTGAGCGGCCGGGGCGCGGACATCTACGGCCGCGGTCTCGATCGGGTGGGGGAGCGGATCAGCGACCTGTACCCGAGCATGGTCGGCGGACCGTTGTGGGATCTGTACCTGCGGGTGCTCGCCGACGGCGTGGCCGCCGAGCTGCCCGACTTCCGGTATGCGGTGCGCCGGGCCGGGATCGTGGCCGACTCGCTGTTCGAGGTGAGCGTCGAGCCGGTGCTCGGCGGGCTGCTGGTGTGGTGGCGGCGCACCGACGAGGCCCGCCGCCGGCTGGAGCACACCGAGCTGCTCGGCAGCCTCGGCTGGGCCGAGTATGACCTGATCACCGGGCGCAGCGAGTGGTCGCCGGGGATGTTCCGGATCTTCGGGCGGGATCCGGCGCTGGGGCCGATGACGCGGGCGGAGCAGGCCGCGGCGCTGCTGCCCGACGACCGCGGGGTGAGCGAGACCGCCTGGCAGACCCTGGACAGCGGCGCCGCGTCCGACGTGACCGTCCGGTTCCGGACCGCGGACACGGTGAAGTACCTGCGGATCCTGTCCGACGTCGCCCGCGACGCCGACGGCAGCCCGTTGAAGATCTGCGCCGTCGTGCAGGACGTCACCGCCCGCGAGGACACCCGCACCGCGATGGAGCGGCTCAGCGACCAGCTGCGCACCCGCGAGATGACGGCGCTCGCCGAGCACCGGCTCGCCGCGCAGCTGCAGAACCTGATCCAGCCGGTGCCGCCGGAGCCGTTTCCCCTGGCCGGGCTGCAGGCCGTGGTCAGCTACCTGCCCGCGGAGAGCGCCGTGCAGGTCGGCGGCGACTGGTACCACGCGCAGACCCAGCCGGACGGGCACGTGGTGC
This sequence comes from Dactylosporangium sp. NPDC000521, assembly GCF_042898305.1. Lineage (NCBI taxonomy): Bacteria > Bacillati > Actinomycetota > Actinomycetes > Micromonosporales > Micromonosporaceae > Dactylosporangium > Dactylosporangium sp. NPDC000521. The sequence continues at coordinate 423,903 of NZ_JBIAYW010000004.1, read as the reverse complement.
TCGCGGTCGGCGACGTCGCCGGGCACGGGCTGGACGCCGCCAACGGCATGGCGCACCTGCGCTTCTCGCTGGTGGCGTGGCTGTCCATCGGCATCCTCGACCCCGGCACGCTGCTCGCCCACATGAACCAGCTGTCCCTGCAGCTCGGCATCACCGGCACGGCGGCGATCGGGGTGTACGACCCGGCCACCCGGACCCTGTCGTGGGCGCGGGCCGGGCACATGCCGCCGCTGCTGGCCCGGGCCGGGGTGACCACGGAGCTGGACCGGCCCGCGGGCCTGCTGCTCGGCGCCGGCCGGGACGCCGTCTATCCGGTCGTCGCGGCGGCACTGCGCGCCGACGACCTCGTGTTCTTCTACACCGACGGCCTGATCGAGCGCCGGTCCACCGACAGCGACGTGATGCTCGGCCGCGTCAAGGAGGCCTTGTCCACCGTCTCCGCCGAGGCGGGGCCCGAGCGGCTGACCCGGCTCCGCGGCCTGCTGCACTACGCCAGCCCCGACGACGACACCTGCACCCTGGCGGTGTGCGTCCAGCCCTGACCAGGGGACCGGGACGGGTCGAGCATCGCGGCGCCGCTACAGGTGGAGGCGGAGGCGGACGGTGGTGCCGTCGGGGCCGCTGATCGTCTCGACCCGGTCGCAGATCTGCTCGACGATCGCCAGCCCACGGCCGCGGGGCGCGTCCGCCGCCGGCATCGGCCGCGGGAACGTCCGGGGCGGGCCCTGGTCCACGACGTCGCAGTAGAGCTGCCCGTCGCCGGCCCAGAGGCTGACCCGGCCGCCGCCGGTCGTGTGCTGCAGCGTGTTGGTCGCCAGCTCGTTGACGGCGAGCATCAGCAGCTCCGTGCGGGCCTGCGACATGCCCGCCGCGAGGGCCTGGGTCCGCACGAACGCCCGCACCGACCCGAGGTCCGCGGCCGTGCTGTACTCCAACGACAGAGGCGCCATGCCGCCACTTCCGCTCCGCTCCGGCACCGTCATGCCGCCGACTCCGCCGGTGGGGCCAGCAGAGCGCCGACACCGGTCATCTCCAGGACGTGGGCGACCACGCCGGCGGCGTTGACCGCCAGCAGCGTGCGGCCCTGCCGCTGGGCGGCGTGGTAGCCGGCGACCAGCGCGTGCACCCCGCTGGAGTCGATGAACCGCAGGCCGGCCAGGTCGACGACGACCAGCGGCGCGAGGTCGACGGCCGCCAGCAGCACCGCCGTCAGCTCGTCGCGGGAGGTCAGGTCGCACTCACCGGCCAGGGACACGACGGCCCGGCCGTCCGTCACGGACGTCTTCGCTTCGAACAGCGCCATCGACTTCAGCACCCTTCACCACGGACCCGGCACCCATCATGGCACCCGCGACCGGGCGGCACGTCATCAGCCGACCGCCCGACCCGCCAGGAGGACAGGGCGACCGCGAGGTCGTCGGCGCTCACCACGGGTGGGTGAGACACGGCCCGGGCACCCCGGCGAGCCTTGAAGCTGCTGCAGCAGCCGGAGGCTCAGGAGGGATGCACACATGGCACGCGCTGTGGGAATCGACCTCGGCACCACCAACTCCGTGATCGCCGCGTTCGAAGGTGGCCGCCCCACCGTGCTGCCCAGCGAGGAGGGCAGCAGGACGACGCCGTCCGTGGTCGCGTACACCGGCACCGGCGAGCGGCTCGTCGGGCAGCTCGCGCGCCGGCAGGCAGTGCTCAACCCCAAGGGCACGATCTACTCCGCGAAGCGCTTCATCGGCCGCCGCTTCGACGAGATCAGCGAGGAGGCGCGCGGCGTCACCTACGACGTGGTCCAGGGCCCCGACGGCATGGTGCGCTTCGACGTGCGCGACAAGCAGCTGTCGCCGGAGGAGGTGTCCGCGCAGATCCTGCGCAAGCTCGCCGACGACGCCGCCAAGCACCTCGGCGAGAAGGTGACCGAGGCGGTCGTCACGGTCCCGGCGTACTTCAACGACGCGCAGCGGCAGGCGACCAAGGACGCGGGGAAGATCGCCGGGCTGAACGTGCTGCGGATCATCAACGAGCCGACGGCGGCCGCCCTCGCGTACGGGCTGGACAAGCAGGGGCACGAGACGGTCCTCGTGTTCGACCTCGGCGGCGGCACGTTCGACGTCAGCATCCTCGACGTCGGCGACGGGGTCGTGGAGGTCCGGGCGACGTCCGGCGACACCCACCTCGGCGGCGACAACTTCGACCACCGGCTGGTGGAGCACATCGCCGACCAGTTCCAGCGGGAACAGGGCATCGACGTGCGCACCGACCCGCAGGCGCTGCAGCGGCTCACCGAGGCCGCCGAGCGCGCGAAGATCGAGCTGTCGTCGGTGACGCAGACCCAGGTGAACCTGCCGTTCATCACCGCCGACGCGTCCGGCCCGAAGCACCTGACGATGACGCTCACCCGGGCCACGTTCGAGGAGCTGACCCACGACCTGCTCGAACGCACCATGGAGCCGGTCCGGCAGGCGATGCAGGACGCGAAGGCCGGCGCCGGCGACCTCGACGAGGTGATCCTCGTCGGCGGTGCGACCCGCATGCCGGCGGTGCAGGCCCTCGTCCGCCGGCTCACCGGCGGCAAGGACCCCAACATGTCGGTGAACCCGGACGAGGTCGTCGCGCTCGGCGCCGCCATCCAGGCGGGCGTGCTCAAGGGTGAGGTGCAGGACGTGGTCCTGCTCGACGTGACGCCGCTGTCGCTGGGCGTGGAGACGCTCGGCGGGCTCATGACGAAGGTCATCGAGCGGAACACGACGATCCCGGCCCGGCGCGCCGAGACGTTCTCCACCGCCGACGACAACCAGCCGGCCGTCGACGTGGTCGCGCTGCAGGGCGAGCGGGAGCGCGCCGCCGACAACCGGGTCCTCGGCCGGATGCGGCTGGAGAACATCCGGCCCGCGCCGCGCGGCACTCCGCAGATCGAGGTCACGTTCGACGTCGACGCCAACGGCATCCTCAACGTGTCGGCGAAGGACCGGGACACCGGCGCCGAGCAGCAGATCACCATCACCGAGAGCGGGACCCTCGACGCCGCCGAGGTCGACCGGATGGTCCGCGAGGCCGAGGAGCACCGGGCCGAGGACCGGCAGATCCGGGAGCGGATCGACGCCTCCAACGAGCTCGACAGCGTCGCGTACCAGCTGGAACGCGGCCTGCAGGACCACGGCGACGTGCCGGAGCACGAGCGGGCCCGCGCCACGATGCTCATCGAGGACGCCCGCCGGGCGGTGCGGGAACAGGAGCCGGCGCCCCGCATGCGGCAGCTCACCGAGGACCTGCGCCAGATGACCCTGGCGCTGGGCAGCCGGTCCGCCCGGCCGACCCAGCCCCAACCCCAGCCCGGCGGCGCGGCACCACACGACGCCGACGACGTCATCGACGCCGACTTCAACACGGGCTCATGAGCGGGCCGGCGCGGAGCTCCAGGTCAGGGCGGCGCCGGAGCGTGGCGGAGGTCAGGTCATGACCCAGGAGCACGAGGTCGCGGAGCTCACCGAACGGTGGCAGCGGGCCGCGGCGGACGTGGAGAACACCCGCAAGTGGGCCGAGCGTCAGACGGCGCGGCAGCGGCAGGAGGAGCGGATCGCGATCTCCTCGGCGTGGCTGCCCGTCCTGGACAACCTCGACCTGGCGCTGCGGCACGGCGACGCCGACCCCCGCACGATCGTCGAAGGCGTGGAAGGCGTCCGCGAGCAGGCCCTCGCCGTGCTCGCCGGTTTCGGGTTCACGCCGTTCGGCGAGGTCGGTGAGGCGTTCGACCCGGTGCGGCACGAGGCGGCCGAGGTCGTGCGCGACAGCGACGCGCCGCCCGGGACCGTCGTGCGGGTGCTGCGGCCGGGGTACGGGGACGGCGAGCGGCTGCTGCGGCCGGCCGTCGTCGCGGTGAGCGCGCCGGTGGTGCTGGGCGACAGGGGAAACGGGCACGACGGTGAGTGAGCGTCGCGACCCCTACCAGGTGCTCGGCGTGACCAGGCACGCGACACCGGAGGAGATTCAGCGCGCGTACCGGACCCTGGCCCGCCGGCAGCACCCGGACATCAACAAGGAGCCCGGCGCCGAGGAGCGCTTCAAGGAGATCAACGAGGCGTACCACGTGCTGTCCGACCCCGAACGCCGCGCCCGCCACGACAAGGCCGGGCGTGAGCGGGCGCGGCCACGCGGCGTACAGACCGTCGACATCGACGACCTGTTCAGCAGCATGTTCGGCGGCCGGTACGGCACGGGGCCCGACACCGAGGCGCACATCACGGTCGGCGTCGAGGAGGCGTTCCGCGGCGGGCGCCGCACGGTGACCCTGCCGGACGCCGACGGCCGCCCCCGGCGCTACGACGTCAACATCCCCGTCGGCGTCGTCGACGGCCAGCGGATCCGCCTCGCCGGCCAGGGTGGTCCCGGCATATCCGGTGGCCCGCCCGGCGACCTGTATCTCGTCGTCAGCCTCGCGCCGCACCCCCGGTTCCGCGTCCAGGGCCGTGACGTGGTGCTCGACCTGCCGGTCGCGCCGTGGGAGGCGGCCATCGGCGCGCGGGTGCCGCTCGACGCCCCCGGCGGGCCGGTCCGCGTGGACGTGCCGGCCGGCACGTCGTCCGGGCGGCGGCTGCGGCTGCGCGGGCAGGGGCTGCCCAATCCGCGCGGCCGCCCCGGCGACCTGTACGCCGAGGTGCGGATCATGGTGCCGGCGACGCTGACCGCGCGGGAGCGTCATCTGTTCGAGGAGCTCGGGAAGGTGTCGGCGTACGACCCACGGGGCCGCTGAACGGGCGCCGACGTGCGGGATCGCGTACGGTGCTGCTGTGATCGGCTCGGACGGATACCCGGCGACCAGAGTGTGGGACCGGTGGAGCAGCACCAGGTGGTTCGCCTCGGTGCTGATCGCGATGGTGGTGCTCGTCATGTGCGGCGCGGCCGTCGGCGCGGGGGTGCTGAGTCACACCGCGGCGGTGTCCAACCGGCTCAGCGACCGGATCTCCCCGGCCCGCACCGCGGTCGTCGAGCTGACCGCCGCCCTCGTCGACCAGGAGACCGGCGTCCGCGGCTTCCTGCTCAGCGGCGACGAGCGGTTCCTGGAGCCGTACGCGCGGGGCGTCGACGGCGAGCGGGCCCTCCTGGCCCGCATCCGGCAGCTGCTCGCCGCCGAGCCCGTCGCCCTCGCCGACCTCGACCGCGCCGAGGCGCAGGCCCGCGAGTGGCGGAGCACCGTCGCGGACCCGGCGGTCGAGGCCCGCCGCCGCGGCAGCGACCCGGCGGCCGCGGTCGACACCGTGCTCGCCGGCAAGGCCGCCTTCGACGCGGTCCGGGCCCGGGTCGCGACCCTGGACAAGGACCTCGCCGCCATCCGGGATCAGGCCCGCGCGGACCTCGACGCGGCCCGCCGGCTGCGCGACGGCGTGTTCATCGGGATGATCGGGTTCCTGCTGCTGTTCATCGTCGCGATCGCGGTGCTGCTGCGCGTGGTGGTGCTGCGCCCCCTCGACCGGCTCAGCGCCGGCGTGCGGCGGGTCGCCGGCGGCGACTTCGACCACCGGCTCGCCGCGGCCGGGCCGGCCGACCTGGCCCGGCTGACCGGCGACGTGGAGACGATGCGCCAGCGGGTCGTCGACGCGCTCGTGGACAGCCAGCGGGCCCGGGCGAAGCTGGAGCAGCAGCAGCTCGAGCTGCACCGCTCCAACGCCGACCTGGAGCAGTTCGCCTACGTCGCGTCGCACGACCTGCAGGAGCCGCTGCGCAAGGTCGCCTCGTTCTGCCAGATGCTGCAGCGCCGCTACAGCGACCAGCTCGACGACAAGGCCCGGCAGTACATCGCCTTCGCCGTCGACGGCGCGACCCGGATGCAGCGGCTCATCACGGACCTGCTGACCTTCTCGCGCATCGGCCGCGTGTACGACGACACCCGCTCCGTCGACCTCGACGACGTGGTCGCGCAGGCGGAGGCGAACCTCGCGGGTGCGATCGCCGACCGCGGTGCCCGGATCGAGCGGCCGCCGCTGCCGACCGTGCCGGGCGACGTGACCCTGCTGACGATGCTGTGGCAGAACCTCATCAGCAACGCCATCAAGTTCCGCCACCCGGACCGGGACCCGGTGGTGCGGGTGGCGGTCGGCGAGGCCGGCGCCATGTGGCAGTTCAGCGTCGAGGACAACGGCATCGGCATCGACCCGAAGTACGCGGACAAGATCTTCGTCATCTTCCAGCGGCTGCACTCGCGGGAGACCTATTCCGGCACGGGGATCGGGCTGGCGATCTGCAAGAAGGTGGTCGAGTTCCACGGCGGCGAGATCCGCCTCGACGACACGTACCGCGACGGCGCCCGCTTCGTGTTCACCCTGCCCCGCGTGTCGGCGGCCACCGATGACCTTGACGCCGCCGGCGAACCGGAGGCGCTGGCCGTGCACTGATGCGGGACTAGCACGGTGGGTAGCGCCATACAATCGTTCCGTAATGTGGCGAAGTATCGGATTCGACGGGAGTGTCGGAGCGGCCCGTGCCGCCGCCGGCCTGTTCCTGCTCGCCGGGGTGCTCGCCATGCTCGGTGTGGCCCAGCCGAACAGCCGCGGCCGTGACCTGGTCGTCGTCGCCGTCGCCGACTTCTGCATCGCCGCTGTCGCGTGGTGGGCACCGTGGCAGCGGCTGCACTCGAGAGCGACCGTGACGCTCGCGCTCGCGGGGCTGGTGGTGCTGGCGTTCTCGACGTGGGCGTTCGGCGGGACCGCCGCCGGCACCGGCCCGTTCTTCGTCCTGCTGTTCGCGTGGGTCGGGCTGCACCATCCGCCGTGGATCGCGTACGCGCTGTCGCCGCTGACCGCCGCCGCCTACGTCGCGCCGCTGATCGCCACGCGCCAGCCGCCCGAGGTCGTCGGCAGCGCCGTGGTGTTCGTGCCGGTGGTGACCGCCGTCGCGGTGCTCATCGCGGGGCGGGTCCGGCAGTGGCGGCGGGCTCAGGACGAGGTCGCCGCCGCCGAGCGGTGGCGGGCGTCGCTCATGCTGACCCTGGCGCACGACGTACGATCGCCGCTGACCGCGGTGCAGGGCGCGCTGGAACTGCTCGACGAGGACGCCGGCCTGCCGCCGGAGCGCCGGGCCCGGCTGACCGCCGCCGCGCTGCGCCAGGTCGCCCGGATCGCGCGGCTGGCCAGCGGGCTGCTCGACGTCGGCCGGGTCGAGGACGGCGTGCTCAAGCTGGACCTGCGCCCCGTCCCGGTGCACGCCGCGGTCACGGACGCGGTCGCGCTCACCCCGCATGCCGTCGTCGACGTCGACGTCGACCCCGGTCTGACGATCGTCGCCGACCCCGACCGCCTGGAGCAGATGCTGGTCAACCTGATCGGCAACGCCATGCGGCACGGCGCCGCCCCGATCTGCGTGGACGCCTCGTCGGCCGGCGGGACCACGACGATCGCGGTCCGCGACCACGGCCCGGGGGTGCCGCAGGACGCCGTGAGCGCGTTGTTCAGCCGGTACGGTGGGGGAGCCGCGCCGCAGTCCGTCGGCCTCGGCCTGTGGATCGTGCGCGAGCTGGCCCGGGCGCACGGCGGCGACCTCACCTACGAGCCCGCCCACCCCGGCGCCCGCTTCGTCATCACCCTGCCCGCCCCGCCTTGACCCCGCCGGATCAGCCGATCTGCTGGTCAGAGGGGACGCGGGACCGCGCCGTGATGCGGGCGGACCGCGCGATGGGCAGGGTGAAGGACAGCCTGGCGCCGCCACCCGGGTTGTCGTTGGCGGTGATGGTGCCGCCGTGCCGCTCGACGACCCGCTGGCAGATGGCGAGCCCGAGGCCGGTGCCGGCGTAGTCCGCGGTGCGGTGCGCGCGGTGGAAACCGGTGAAGATCGCGTCGTGCTCACCCTCCGGGATGCCGATGCCGCGGTCGGCGACGTCGACCCGGACCCACCCGGCGCCGTGCGGCGTCGCGCAGATGTCGACCCGCGCCGGCTGCCCCGGCGGCGTGTACTTCAGCGCGTTGCCGATCAGGTTGTCGAGCAGCTGCCGCAGCAGCGCCGGATCCGCGTGTACCGACGGCATGGCGCCGACGAAGATCTGCGGCGGCGGGCTGGTCTGGTCGACGGCCTGCGCCGCGAGCCGCTCGGTGACCACGTCGTCGACGACGGCGCGCAGGTCGAGGTCCCGCGCGTCCAGCACGGCGTCGCGGGCCGCGGCGTAGCCGAGCAGGTCGTCGATCAGCCGGCGCATCCGTGCCGTCGTCGCCAGGGTCCGGTCCAGCACCGTCCGCTCCTCGCGGTGCTCCTGCCCGCACAGCCGGTCGCCGAGCGACTCGCGGACGAACTCGGTGAACCCGCCGATCGCCGTCAGCGGGCTGCGCAGGTCGTGGGCGACGACGCCGGCGAACGCGGTCAGCTCGGCCTCCCGCTGCCGCAGCGCCGTGATCGTGTACCACGACGCGACCGCCCCCATGATCCGCCCCTCCCGGTCCCGCAGCGGCCGGGCGTGCATCATCACCACCTGCTGGTGCCCGTCGGCCTGGGTCACGTGCGCCTCGACCCCGTCGACCCGCTGGCCGCGCAGCGCCACGAGCAGCGGCAGGTCGTGCTCGGCGAACGGGGTGCCGTCCGGGTGCGCCATCCGGACCCGGCGGCTGCTCTCGACCGCCGGCAGCGGCACCCCGGCGCCGGCGTCCACCCCCGGGATCGCGGCGCGCGCCGCCCGGTTGGTGTGCACCAGCATGCCGTCGGCGTCGCAGGTGATGACGGTGACGTCCAGGGCGTCCAGGACCTGCCGCAGGTACGCGCGCTCGGTGGCGAGCTCGTCCCGCGCGGCCCGCAGCCCCGCCTCCGCCGCCTCCCGCAGTGCCAGCTCCTCGCGCATCGCGGTGTTCGCCTCCGCGATCGCCCGGTCCGCGGCGGCGCGGGCCGTGACGTCGTGGAACACCGCGACCGCGCCGGCCCGGCCGGCGCCGCCGCGCAGCGGCCGCGCCGACACGGTGATGACGATCCCGTCCGGGTTGCCGTCGTTGCGGATCACCATCGGCACCTGGTCGCTGGCCTCCCCGGCAAGGGCCCGGGTGAGCGGCAGGTCGCCGGTGGGGAACGGTGTGACGCCGTCGGGCCGGAAGATCCCGTAGTGCGCCTGCCACGTGTCGGCACCGTCCTGGCTGTCCTCCGCCACCCCGAGCAGTGCTTTGGCGGCCGGGTTGTGCAGCAGGAACCGCCCGTGCTCGTCGACCACCCCGACGCCGTCGCTGACGCTGTCGACCACCGCGGTGAGCAGCGCCGCATGGTCGCGGGCCGCCGCCTCGGTGTGCCGCAGGCGCGCCGTCGCGGCCGCGACCCGGGCGTCCGCCCTGGCCCGCCCGGTGCCGAGCACGAACGTCAACGCGGCCAGCAGGCCGCCGAGGCCGATCCCCGCGGCCGTCATCGCGATCGGGAACGGGCCCGCGCCCGGCAGGTCCGCGGCGACGACGCTGATCCGCAGCCGCCAGTGCGCCTGCGCCACCGCGACGTCGACGGTCCGGTGCTCGGTCCGGCGCCGGTCGGAATCGGCGCGGACCGCGGCTACGGTGCCCTCGGTGCCGTCGGCGTCACGGGCCGTCAGCGTCACGTCCGCGCTGTTCTGGGTGCTGCGCCGCACCGCGGCGGCCATGAAGTCCTGCCCCCGCAGCCCCATCAGCACCCAGCCGAGGAACGGCCGCTCCCCGTCCGGGCCCGCCGCCGGCGGCGGGCCGGGCGTGCCGTAGACCGGGGCCGTCAGCACGAACGACTTCTGCCGCTGGTCCGCCGGCAGGTTCTGGTCGCGGATCAGCAGGTACGTGTCGGACACCGTGACCCGGCCGGACCGCCGGGCGTCGGCGAGGGCCCGCGTCGGCGCCGTCGCCTGCGTGACGTCGACGCCCAGCCCTCCGGCGGTGGTGCCGTCGAACGGCTCGCTGAAGACCGAGAAGATGTGGCCGGGGCCCGGCCCGACCGGGGTGAGCGTCAGGCCCGGCACCCCGCGCTCCCGCCACAGCGCCTGCACCCCGCCGATCTCCCCGTCGTCGGCGGGCACCATGAACGCGATGGAGGTGGCACCCGCCAGGCCCATGTGCCGCAGCGGGTCGACGGCCCGGGCGAACTTCTGCGCGGTCAGCGGCTCGAACGCGCCGGCCGCCGCCGCCACGGTGCGCAGGGTGTCGACGTACCGCCCGGTCTCGTGGACGACGGCCGCGGCGACCGAGCTGACCTTGCGGTCCAGGGCCTGCGTCATCGCCCGGTGCTGCACACCCTCCAGCGCCACCCCGGCGCTGACCGCCATCGCCGCGGTGAGGACCGCGACGAGGGTGGCGAGGGCCCCGGCGCGCGACACCGCCCGCCCGGCCTGCCGCAGGACGGACCACACAACCGCTTATCGGAGGGCGGCGCCCCGACCTTCGGACTTTCTACCGCAGTTGCGGCAGGACCTTCGCGCCGAACACGTCGATGAACTCGTCCTGCCGCTGCCCGACGTGGTGCAGGTAGATCTGGTCGAAGCCGAGCTCGGCGTACCGGTGCAGGATCTCGGTGTGCCGGCCCAGGTCGGCGCCGACGTGCACGGTCTTCGTGACCTGCTCCGGGGTCACGTCCTCGGACACCACGTCGAAGTGCTCGGCGGTCTCCAGGTCCCAGCAGACGGGCGGCGCGAAGACGTTGCTGCGCCACTGCTCGTGCGCGACGGCCAGCGCCTCCTCGTCCGTCGGCGCCCAGCTCAGGTGCACCTGGAGGCAGAGGTCACCGCGGCCGCCGGCCTCCCGGTACGCGTCGATCATGCGGCGCAGGTGCTCGACCGGCTGGTTCACGGTGATCAGCCCGTCGGCCCACTGCCCGGCCCAGCCGGCGGTCTCGACGCTGACGGCCGCGCCGACCAGCTTGACCGGCTCGTCGGGGCGCGTCCACAGCCGCGCCCGGTCCACGGTGACGAGACCGTCGTGGCTGACCTCCTCGCCGGCGAGCAGCGCCCGGATCACGTCGACGCACTCGCGCAGCCGCCTGGCGCGGACGTCCTTGCGCGGCCAGCCGTCGCCGGTGATGTGCTCGTTGCTGGCCTCGCCGGTGCCGAGCGCCGCCCAGAACCGCCCCGGGTACATCGCCGCGAGCGTCCCGATCGCCTGCGCGATGATCGCCGGGTGGTACCGCTGACCGGGCGCGTTGACGATCCCGAACGGCAGCGACGTCGCCTGCAGCGCCGCGCCGAGCCACGACCACGCGAACGCCGACTGCCCCTGCCGGGCGCTCCACGGCGAGAAGTGGTCGGAGCACATGGCCGCGCCGAACCCGGCGGCCTCCGCCTGTCGTACCGCGGCCAGCAGCGCGGACGGATGGACCTGCTCGTGCGAGTTGTGCAACCCGAAGACCGTCATGCCGGCCCTGTTACCCATCCGCGCCCCGTCGCTATGCACGGTCCACGCCGCTCGCGGCGACCGTGCGATCCTTGCGGGCGTGGTCGATGCGCGGACGTCGTGGGCGTGGCCGTTTCCGGTGCGGGCGCTGGTCGTCGCGGACGGCGAGCGGCTGCTGGGGCGGTGTGCGGCCGTCGACGGGCTGTTCGTGGACGTGGCCGTGCCGCCGCGGGAGATCCTGACCCTGCGCGGCTGCCGCCCGGGACCGGTGCCGGGCCACCTGGGCCGGGCGTGGATCGAGGGTCTGATCGCCGGCGATCCCGTCCGCTGGTGGGAGCTGGACGACGCCGAGATCCTGACCGTCCGCGCCGCGGGCGCCGGGCTGGTGGACGTGGTCCTGGGCGCCGGTGTCAGGAGCGTGGACGAGATGCGCGGAGCCGGGCCGGCGACCCGGTTCGACCTCAGCGGCCCCGGGAAGCGGGTCGTCGCCTCCGCGGACGCGGCGGACGGCCTGGCCGTACACCGGCCGCCGCCACCACCGAGGTCACTGCGGCTGATCGGGCTCGAGCCGCTCACCGCGCCGGGGGCGTGGCCCGGCAGTCCCGACAGTGAGGTGCGGGTGCTGCCGCTGGACGACACGGGCCGGGCCATGGCGAAGATCTGGGTGTACGCGCCGGTCGAGGCGTCCGCCCCGTCGGTGCTCGGCGGCGGGCTGCTGGACGTGCGCATCCCCGCCTACGAGCTGCCGGGCCAGGACGCGCGCCCCGCCTGGGAGATCTGGCGCCGGGGGAGGCCGCGGGAGCCCGGGCTGTGGCGCGACCTGGACGAGCCGGCGAGGTATGCGTGGCTGGACCTCACCTACGGCACCCTGGAGGAGGGCCGGCCCGACCGCTCCGGCGGCGTGCACCACCTCGCCGGCGGCGACGTCACGGACCACACCGGGCTGCACTGCGCGCTGAGCGAGGCGATCGCCGGCCCCGGCGGGTACTACGGGCGGGAGTGGAACGCGTTCCGCGACTGCCTCGGCGGCGGTTTCGGCGTGGTGCCGCCCTTCACGCTGATCTGGCACGGGTTCGCGGCGTCGGGCCGGGTGTTCGACCGTGACCCCGCCACCGGCCGGACGTACCAGGACGACATCGTCGATCTCCTGCGCCGCAGGCAGGTCGCCGTGGTCCCGCAGTAGCCGGCGACCCACCCTGCAGGCGGCTCAGAGGTTCACGGTGCTGCGGTGGCCCGTCGACGGCCAGGCCGGGATCGGCAGGACGGTGAGGGCGCCGTGTGTCGACCCCGCCTACCCTGAGACCGCGACCCGGCGCCGGTGCAGGGTCGGCTCCTCGATCTCGTCGAGCACGGCGACGGCCAGGTCCGCGTAGGACAGTCCCGACGCGGGCAGGGTCTCGCCGCCGATCTGGTACCGGCCGAGCCGCGGTCCCGCCGCGTCCAGCCCGGCCGGCGGGGTGAGCATCAGCCAGTCGACTTCGGCGCCGGCCGTACACAGGCGATCCAGGCCTGCGGAGTGCGACAGCGCGAACGGCCGCAGCTGCTCGGGGAACGCCGCCGGGTCGTCGTGCACCGGCCGCCCGTCGGCGCCGAGCAGGTTCGCGAACAGGCCGATGACCACGAGCCGCCGCACCCCGGCCCGCGGCAGCCCCTCGGCGAGCGCGTCGGCGGCGTCGGCGAAGAACCGGGCGTCGAGCGGGCCGAGGGCGGCGAGCGCCTCGGGGCTCGACGCGGGGGTGACCGCGCTGACCACGGCGGCATGCCCGCGCGGGATCGCCGCCGTCGCCTGCCTGTCGCGCACGTCGCCCCGCACCACGCGCACGCCCGCGGTCGCGATGCCCGGGTGTCTTGCCGGCTCGCGGACCACCGCGGTGACCTGATGTCCACGGGCAAGTGCCTCGGCGGTGACCGCCCGCCCCGCCCGGCCGCCCGCTCCGAAGATGACGATGCTGCTCATGGCCCGGACGGTAGCCGTGCTGAGCCCGGTTACTGCAAGGATACCGGGATGGACCTGGACCCGCGGATGTTCGACCCGGTGTGCCCGTCGGGCGCGCTGCCGTTCCAGATCGGCGACAAGTGGACGGCGATGGTGGTGCTGTGCCTGGAGCACGGCCCGCGTCGCTTCACCGAGCTGCGGGTTCCGCTGCGCGGCGTCACGCCGAAGGTGCTCACCGAGACGCTGCGGGCGATGGAGCGCGACGGGCTCGTGGTGCGCACGGCGTTCCCCGAGCATCCGCCGCGCGTCGAATACGCGCTGACCGACCTCGGCCGCACGCTGCTCACGCTCATCGAGGCGGTGCGGGCGTGGAGCGCCGAGCACCTTCCGGCCCTGCTCGCCGCCCGGTCGGCCAACTCCTGACGCCTCGGCTATTCCTGTGGCGTTTGCGGCGTCTGTACGACTGGCGCCGGCGGTTCCGGTGCCGCCGGCTGCTCCTGTGGCGTTTGCGGCGCCTGTACGACGTGCGCCGGCTGCTCCTGTGGCGTCTGCGGTGCCTGTACGACGTGCGCCGGCACCCCGGCCGGTGTGACGTTCGCGGCGGGCCAGGCCGGTGCGACGTGCGCCGCCGGGTCCGGGCAGATGAAGTAGGGGCCGGGGTAGGCCGGCCACGCGGGCGGCACCGGTGCGGCGGCCCGCGGGACGAAGTAGCGGTGCGCGGGCGGCAGCGCGAGCATCAGCACGATCGCCACGCTGAGCATCAGCACGGCGAACACGCCGAGTGCGCCGCCCAGGAACGTGAGGTCGGAGAAGTCGTCGTCGCCGGAGTACAGGACGTCCTGGAACCGCGAGGGCTCAGACGAATCCCACGTCGCCCCGTCGTCGACGGTGACGGGCTCGTCGGCCCAGTCGGCCGTGGCGAGCAGCGGCAGCAGCAGGAACCCGCCGCACATCTGCAGCAGAAGCAGCATCAGCTGGCCGCCGGCGGCCACGAACACGAAGATCCGGGCGATGTTGCTGCCCCGCAGCACCGGCAGCGCCGTGATCCCGAGCCACAGCGCCAGCACCAGCGCCGGCACCCCGACGAACAGCGTGGACACCACGTTCCCGGTCCGCTCGTCGCTCACCTCCCGCGGGTCCACACCCGGCACCGCCGCAGCCGCCCGCGAGATCTCCCCGTCGAAGTGCACCGCGTAGGCGACCACCATCCCGACCAGCGTCAGCAACACCGCCACCCCGGCCAGCTGCAACCAGAACGCCACGGTCACCTGCGCCGGCCGCGCCGGCCGCTCCACCTCTACAGTCACAGCACGCGACCTTACGGGCGGGCCGCTGCGCCGCCTACACCCGTTCGGTCAGCGTCGCAGCGGCTCGATGGCCCAGCGCGTCCGGCCGGTGGGGTGGGCCGGTGCCGGCACGGTCAGGTGACCAGCAGCGCCATGGCCGCCGCCGCGGCCCCGGAGACGGCGGCGCCGGTCCAGCGCCACCACGGACGGCCCGCGACGAGCGGCAGGTCCCGCCAGCGTGGGACGGCCACACAGAGCGCGGCGGCGGTCGCGGCCACGCCGAGCGCCCAGACGAGGCCGGGGACCGCGAGCCAGTCGCCGACCCGGTGCGCGAGCAGCGGCATCACCACCGCCCACGCCATCGACGATGAGCGTCCAAACTCGCGGCGATGGATGGTTCCCCGGGCGATGGGGAATGAGGAAGCGGTGACGCGTTCCAGGCTGCCGCCGCTGCTCGCCGGCGTGCTGCTGCTCGGCATCGCCGACTCGATGATCGGGCCGTACCTGGTGCTGTTCGGCACCGACGCGGCGCGGCTGACGCCGCTGCAGGCGGGCGTGTTCATGTCGCTCATCGCGGCCAGCGGGCTCGCGGTGAGCAC
The DNA here is from genome assembly GCF_042898305.1 of Dactylosporangium sp. NPDC000521. Lineage (NCBI taxonomy): Bacteria > Bacillati > Actinomycetota > Actinomycetes > Micromonosporales > Micromonosporaceae > Dactylosporangium > Dactylosporangium sp. NPDC000521. The sequence continues at coordinate 408,791 of NZ_JBIAYW010000004.1, read as the reverse complement.
CTGGCTCGGCCGCCGCTTCGACCGCTCGAACGGCCGGTGGCCCGCATTGGTGGCGGTGGCCGCGCCGGCGGCCGGGTACCTGGCGCTGACCACGACGACCAGCTACGCCCTGCTGCTGCTCATCGCCGCGGGGCTGCTGGGCGCGGGCATGGCGGCGTTCCCGCAACTGTTCGCCCTGGCGCGCACGCACCTCGACGGCCGGTCCGGCGGCGGCTCCCGCCGCGGGACGCCGCTGCTGCGCTCGGTGTGGTCCCTGGCGTGGGCGATCGGGCCGATGATCGGTGCCGCCGTGCTGGCGTGGCAGGGGTACCGGGGGCTCCTCGCGCTCACCGCGCTCGCGTTCGCGGTGGTCGCGCTGCCGGTCCTGCTGCTCGGGCCGACCCCCGCGCCCGCACCGCACCCGGCGGCGGGCGGCGGCGGCCGCCGGACGGGCCGGACCGTCCTGCTGGCCGCGGGCAGCTTCACCATGTTCCACACCGCGATGCTCGCCGGTTCCGTGGCGCTGCCGCTGTACGTGACGCGCACCCTCGACCTTCCCGACGGCGACGTCGGCCTGCTGTTCAGCGTGTGCGCGCTGGTCGAGATCCCGGCCGCCCTCGCCCTGGTGCTGCTGCCGGCCCGCGTCCGCCGGCGGCGGATGATCCTGGCGGGCATGGTCGTGTTCGTCGGGTACTTCGCGCTCGTCGCGGCGAGCGTGAACCTGCCGCAGCTCGTCGGCACGCAGGTGGCGCGGGGGGTGGCGATCGCGGTGGTCGGCGCGCTGGGCATCACGCTCATGCAGGACCTGATGCCGGGCGCCACCGGCCGGGCGACCACCATGTTCGCCAACACGCTGACCTTCGGCTCGCTGGTCTCGGGCGTCCTGGGCGGCGGCGCGGTGCAGGCGCTCGGGCCGCGGGCCGCCCTGCTGCTGTGCGGCGCACTCGCGGCCGCGGGCTGCGTCCTGCTGGCCCTGGCCCGCCAGGCCCACGACGCGGATCCACCGGAGCACGACACTGGTCCGCCTGGGGGCGATGCTGATCCGCCGGCGGGCAACGGGAAAGCGGCGGCGGACCCGGCGGTCATCGCGGCGGATCCGGTCGCCGGCGCGCCGGACACGGCGGCGGGCACGGCGGAGTCGACGCGGCCGCGGCCCGGCACGGAAGCGCCGCCGGCGCGGGCGGGCACCCGGTCGCGGACCCGGGAGCGCTGAGGCTCAGGCGCCGGCCGGCAGTGCGGGGGCCGGGGCGGTCATGTGCCGGGCGGTGGGCCACCAGATGAGCAGTTCCGCGACGGCCAGCGCGAGCGCGAACGGGGCCAGGGTCCACAACCCGGACCGGTCCGCGATGGCGCCGGCCAGGAACGGGAAGAGCGCGCCGCCGAGCACCGACACGCCGTTGAGCAGGCCGATCGCGGTGGGGGCGAGGTCGCCCGGGGCGAGGGCGGGCGCGACCGCCATCGTGGTGGGGAAGATCGGCCCGAGCCAGAAGCCGAGGAGCGCGAACGCCGCCACAGCCGTCGCGGGCACGAGCCACAGCAGCGCCGACGCCACGGTGACGCCGATCAGGCAGGCGGTCATGAGCCGGTTCGCGGTCCAGCCGAGGCGGGCGGTGGCCGGGCTGAGCACGAAGCGGCCGAGGGTCAGGCCGAGCCAGTAGCCGCTGACCGTGTACCCGGCGAGGAGGTCGCCGTGGCCGCGTTCGGCGACGAGGTAGCTGAAGCCCCAGTTGCCGACGCTGATCTCCAGCCCCACGTACACGGCGAGGAACACCGCCCCGAGCAGCACCGCCGGCCGCCGGGTGGCCGTGCGGACCAGACCGCGCGCGGGCGGCGGGGGCTGGATGCCGGTCAGGGCGCCGGCCGGGGCGCTGCCGGCGGTGGCGCGCAGCGTGAGCTGGAACCCGGCGACGAGCGGCACGCACGCCAGGGCGAGGACCAGCCACACCGAGGTCCACGCGGTGAAGCCCAGCATCCAGGTGGCGAGCGGCGGGCCGATCAACGCCCCGACGCCGAAGAACGCGTGCAGCCAGTTGAGCAGCGTGGTGGAGCCCGGCAGGGCGGCGAGGTACGCGTTGAGCACCGACTCGAGGACGCCGGTGCCGTACCCGGCGACGACCTGCACCCCGACGAGCACCGCGAAGGCCGGGCGGGTCGCCGTGCAGAGCCCCGCGGCGATGAACGCGACGCCGCCCGCGGTCAGCGCCGCCCTGGTCCCGAGCCGGTGGATGAGCGCCCCGGCGGTCGCCCCGGCGAGCAGGAACCCGGCCGAGAACGCGAAGAACGTGACGCCGATCGTAGCCTTGTCGAGGTGGTAGTCGCGCAGCTGCGCGGGGAGCAGCACCCCGCCGACCCCGGCGCTCAACCCGGCGAGGACGAAGGTGGCGTAGGCGAACGCGATCGGCGCCAGAGCGCGCGGATGAGACGCTGACACCGGATCATCATGCCGAACCGGAGGCGCCGAGTCGCGGGTTCGGTTTTTCGAAATTGAAAGGAACCGCGGATGTCCGACCGCAACGCCTGGCTCGAGCTCATCGAGGCCGACCCGGAGCACTCCCAGCGCTACATCGAACGGTTCCGGTCGATGGCCGAGGCGGGCGCGGACCTCGTCGGCGAGGCCCGCCTCGTCGACGCGATGCTGCCCCGCGGCGCCCGGGTCCTCGACGCCGGCTGCGGTCAGGGCCGGGTGGGCGGCCACCTGGCCCTGGTGGGCCACGACGTGCTCGGCGTCGACCTCGACCCGGTCCTGGTCGCGGCCGCCCGGCGCTCCTACCCGTCCGCGACCTGGCTCGTCGGTGACCTGTCGGAGCTCGACCTGCCGGCCCGCGACGTCCCCGACGGCTTCGACGCCATCGTCTGCGCCGGCAACGTGATGACGTTCGTCGCGAAGGACACCCGCCGCGAGGTCCTGCGCCGGATGCGAGCGCACCTGCGGGGCGCCGGCCGGGTCGTGATCGGCTTCGGCGCCGGCCGCGGCTACGAGTTCGACGACTTCCTCGGCGACGCCGACGCCGCCGGCCTGGTTCCGGACCTGCTCCTGGCCACCTGGGACCTCCGCCCCTTCACCCCGGGCTCCGACTTCCTCGTCGCCGTCCTTCGCCCGGCGGCGTAGGGCCCCGCCGCACCGGTCCGCCGTGCATCGATCCCGCGGCGGACGGGTCCGGTCACGGGGCGTGGGTGGTCAGGTCGTCGGCGGCGTGGGCGAAGGCCAGGACCTCGGCGGTGGCCGGGGTGCTGCGGAGCGACTACCCGCTCACCTGAGCCTCGAGCGCGGCGGCGAGGGCGGCGCGCGAGGTGATGCCGAGCTTCGGGAAGACCCGGTGCAGGTGGGCGCCGACGGTGCGGTGCGACAGGAACAGCCGCTCGCCGATCTGCTTGTTGGTCAGCCCGGTGGCGGCGAGCGTGGCGATCTGCCGCTCCTGCGGGGTCAGCGCCGCCGCCGGCTCGGACCGGGCGGTGGCCACGCCCGCGGCGCGCAGCTCGTTGCGGGCCCGGTCCGCCCACGGCCGGGCACCCAGCCGTTCGAGGCTCTCCAGGGCGTCCCGCAACTGCAGTCTGGCGGCGGTGGTGTCGCGGGTACGCCGCAGCCACTCGCCGTAGGCGAGCCGGATCCGCGCCTGCTCGAACGGCCACTGGTCGGCGCCCGGAAGCGCGAGCGCGGCCGTGTAGCACCGTTCGGCGTCGTCGTCGGGGGCGGCGAGCGCGGCGGCGCCGGCGGTCAGCAGCGCGACGCGGGACGACACGCCGGCGAGCCCGGCCCGCCGCGCGGCGTCGACGTGCGCCCGCGCCTCGTCGAGGTGTCCGATGTGGACAGCCGCCTCGACGGAGTCGAGGACCATCCATCGGCCTGGCACGCCGAAGCTCGGGTGACCGGGCGGGCCGATCCGGCCGGCCTGCACGTAGGCGTCCTCGTAGTCGCGCCGGCCGAGCGCGGCGACGGCGCGGGCCTGCGAGGCGAGGGCCTGCGTCAGCCCGACGCCGCGCGGCGCCGCCCAGCGGGTCACCTCGTCGGTCAGCGTCCGCGCGCGGGCGGTGTCGCCGCGGTACGCCTTGATCAGCGCCAGCCGGCACCGCAGCTGCCCTTCGAGCAGGTGGTAGCCGTCGGCGCGGGCGATCTCGAGGGCCTCCTCCGCCAGCCGCTCCGCCTCGTCCCACTGCCCGTGCGCGATCGAGTCGACGCTGAGCATCAGCAGCCCGGCGATGACGACGGTGACGATGCCGCCGTCGCGCTCCCGGTCGATGATGCGATGGCACAGGTGCCGGTAGCCGGCGAGGGCGTCGAGCTGGACGGCGGCGTACGCGAGCGGGATGAACTGCCACGGCGCCGGGTCGCTGGACAGGTCCTCGAACGCGGTGGAGAGCCGGTGCCGCGACGGGTCGGCGGTGCCGACCGGGTCGGCGTACGCGTCGTAGCACAGCTGCAGCGCGGTGACGGCCCGCGGGTCGAACCGGGTCAGCGCCGCCCGAAGCAGCTCCCACGGCTCGGTGCGTCCACTGTAGACACACACGAACAGCAGCGCGTACAGCAGGCCGTAGGCGTCCCAGCCGTTGCCGGGCATGCTGTCGAGGTCGTCGAGCGCCTTGACGAGCAGGCGGTGGGCCGCGTCGACGTCGCCGTCGCCGTTCGTCAGCAGGTGCGCGGTGGTGGCGAACACGAGGCCGGTGGCGGTGTTGGTGGTCTGCCCGGCGTCGTTGAGCAGCTGCGGCACCCGGTCGAGCTGGCCGGTGACGTTGGCGAGGAACGCCGCCTCGACGAGCCGCCGGGACCGCTGCCCGGGCCGGTCGCTGAGCTCGCTGGCGCGCACGAGCGCGGTGACCGCCCCGGCGGCGCCGCCGCGTGGCCGGCCGCCGCGGCCACCGGTCCAGGCGGCCTGGGCGACCTCGTCCAGCGCGCGGGCGACGACCTCGTCGGGTCCGGTGGCGGCGTCGGCGAGGTGACGGGCGCGGCGCTCCGGTGCGGTCCCGCGGCACCCGGCCGGTGTCGCCGCGACGGCGGGCCCGAGCGTCCGGGCGAGCGCAACATGCGCCTGCCGCCGCTCGTCGACGGTGGCGAGCTGGGCGACCGCGGCGCGGACCAGCGGGTGGCGGAACTCCAGGCGACCGCCCTCGACCACGCGGATCAGCCCGGCCCGCTTCGCCGCGGACAGGTCGCGGAGGTCCGCGTGCGGGCGGGCGGCCGCTCGTACCATGGCGACATCCGCATCGTGGTCGAGCGCGGCCAGCAGGAGCATGGCCCGGGTCGGCTCCGGCAACCCGGCGAGCCCGGCGGCGAACGCCGCCTCGAGGCGGTCACTGAGCGGCAGGAACGCGGGCAGGGCGACCTGACCCGACCGTTCCCGGGGCGTGAGCGACGCCGGCAGCTCCAGCAGCGCGAGCGGGTTGCCGGCGGCGTCGTGGAGCAGCCGCCGCCGCACGATGCCCGGCAGGCCGGGGTGGTGGGAGTCCAGCAACGCCGCCGCGGCCCGTGCGGGCAGCGGGCCGACGGTCCGCTCCGGCAGCCGCGTCTCGTCGAAGACGCCACCCGCACCCGACCGGACGGCGGCGAGGAACCGCGCGTGGGTGCCGGCGACGCGTCGCGCGAGGAACCCGAGAACGGTCGCGCTCGCCGCGTCGATCCACTGGGCGTCGTCGACGACCAGCAGCAGCGGGTGGCCGGCCGCGACCTCGATGACGAGGGCGAGCACGGCCGTGGACAGCACCAGCGGGTCGGTCTCGCGGGCGCCGGCGCGGCCGAGCACGTGGGCGAGGGCGTCGCGCTGGTCGTCGGGGAGCCGCCCGGCGAAGTCCCGGGTTGCGTACAGCAGCTGGTGCAGCGCGGAGAAGCGGATCCCGGTCTCGAACGGCGCGCCCGCCGCCCGCAGCACCCGCGCCCCGGCCGCGGTGGCCCGCGCGGCGGCGGCGTCGAGCAGCGCGGTCTTACCGGTGCCCGGGTCGCCGCGCAGCAGCAGGCTCGGGCCTGGCGGTTCGGCACCGGCGAGCACCGCGTCGATCGTCCGCAACTCGGACGTCCGGCCGCGCAGTGCCACCGGCTCCGCTGGAAGCGTCACGGGCATCCCCCGATGCCCACGGTAGCCGGGGAAGCAGTCATCTGACCCATGCCGCGGGTTCCGGGGCCGCCGCAGGATTCATGGGGTAGCCACGCAACTGAGAAGGAGATCCCATGCGGGTACTGATGATCGCGCCGCCCGGAGCCGGCAAGGGCACGCAGGGCGCCCGGCTCGCCGCCCACTTCGGCGTGCCGCACCTCGCGACCGGCGACCTGCTGCGCCGCCACGTCGCGTGCGGCACGAGCCTGGGCCGCGCCGTGCGGGTGCACCTGGACCGCGGCGAGCTGGTGCCGGACGGCGTCATGCAGGACCTGGTCCGCAGCGCCCTCGCCGACGCGACGGCCGCCGGCGGCGGTTACGTGCTCGACGGCTACCCGCGCACGCCCGCCCAGGCGTGGGCGGCATACCAGATCGCCTTGTCGCTCGACGCGACCGCGCACGTCGCGCTGCACCTGCGCGCCGACGACGACGAGGTGGTCCGCCGCCTGCTGGCCCGCTCCGCGATCGAGCACCGCAGCGACGACACCGAGCCCGTCATCCGCCGCCGGCTCGCCCTGTACCACCTGATGACGGAGCCGATCCTGGAGTGGTACCGCCACCGCGGCATCCTGCTGTCGGTCGACGGCATGCCGGAGCCGGACCGGGTGACGTCGACGGTGGTGTCGGCGTTGCGGCGCAGAAGACCGTGTCCCGGTCCGGCTCCCGTCCCGCTGGCCGCCTGACAGAGAGGCGCCGCACCCCGTGCCGGCGCGGCGCATCGCCCGGGGCGGGGAGATCCCGCCGTCCGGGCGATGACTCGCCGCGCTGTTCGTCAACCCGCCGGTGGAGCACGCGGCGGTTCCCGGCGCTGTGGAGCTTGCCGTGTCGTCCGGGTCAGCCGGCCTTGGAGCCGGCCGCGGGCATCGATGACGACGCGGGCATCGATGACGACGCGGGCATGGAGGAGGCGCCCGGGCCGGCGCCGGCCGACGTGGGCGCGCCGGGCCGGGACGACGCGGCCGGGCGCGGGGTGTCGTCGCCGGCCGGGACCGGATGCTTGCCGTCCGCCGACGACCACAGCACGATGACGTTCCCGGGCAGCGGTGCGGTGTCGAACACGATCCAGTCGCCGGGCACCTGCTCCGCCGGGGCGGCCAGGGACTTCGGGCCGACGCGGTACTCGGCCGTCAGGCCCTTCGCGGCGAGCAGCTGACGCGCCTCGGAGACCCGTTTGCCGATCAGGCTCGCGCCGATCGCCCGCTCCCCGGCGGACCCGCCCTCGACCCACTCGCCGTCCAGCGGGGTGCGGCCGAACGCGACGACCGCGTAGGACGAGAAGTTCAGCGGCACCTTGAACCCGACCTGGCACGACCCGTTGGCGGTGCACCGGCCGGGATCCTCGATCGGCTCGAGCCCCGGGGCGCCGGACTCCTCGAAGACGACCTTGCCGACGTCCTCCGGGTTGGCCGGCACCAGGTCGATCTTGATGTCGAGTCCACGCCTCGCGAGTTCGGCACGGTACCGCTGGGGATCGGCGGCGGGGTCCTTGATGATGACGGTCAGGAACCCGTCGCCCTCGGTGAACGTGAGCGTCGCGTTGGCCGGCTTCGGCGCCGTGAGCAGCGACCCGGCGACGAGCGCCGCGACCGCGAGCCCGGCCGCGACCGGCACTCCGACGAGGAGGCGGCGCCGCCGGTCCGCCGCCGGCACGCCGGTGTCCAGGATGGCGTGCAGCAGGTCCTCGCCGGCCGCCTGGGCGGGCGCGGGGACGTGCACGGTGGGGGAGAGCAGCCGGATCAGGTGGTCCTGCTCCTCGTCGACGTCAGTCACGGTGGCTCCTCTCACGGCTGGTGAAGGTGGGTGTGCGCAGCGCCTCCGCGAAGCGGCGGCGCGCCCGGTGCAGGCGGATCCGGGCGGCGTTGGCCGTGCAGCCGAGCGCGACGGCGAGCTCGTCGGCGCTCAGCCCTTCCCAGGCCACCAGCCGCAGGACCTCCCGGTCGCCCTCGGGCAGCGCGCGGAACGCGTGCGCGATCTCCGGCGGCACCGACGGCTCGATCGTGGTGGCGTCCGCGAGCTCCTGCCGCAGGCGCGCCCCGAGGTCGGCGCGGCGCCGGTCGGCGCGCTGGTGGTTGGCCATGACGTTGCGGGCGACCCCGAACAGCCAGGGCCTGGCCTGGTCGTCGGGGACCTCGTCGATGCGGCGCCAGGCGACCAGGAACGTGTCGGCGACCACGTCGGCGGCCGACTCCGGCCGGTCGACGCGCCGCAGCGCGTAGCCGAGCAGGTCCTGGTAGCAGGACCGGTACAGGGCTTCGAAGCGGGCGGCGTCAGGGGCTCGTGCCAAGGGTGGCTCCCGTCATGCGGCGTTGGTGTCGCCTGTACATGTCCGCACGGGGCCGAGCATTTCACGGCTCCTGCACGGCGATCACCCGCCGGCGACTCGCGGACCAGCGACCCGGGGAGCATTTGTCTGATCTTGTGGGATGTTCCCCTTCAGGCGTCCGCGGCGGAGCCGATAGGGCTCTCGGTGAGCGTGTGCCGAGCGCGCGTCCGGCCCGGGAGGGGAGACCAGTGAGCGTTGAGGCAGCACCCCGCGGCGGTGGTCCCGGCGACAGCACCGCTGGCGATGCGAAGCGATACCTGACCTTCACGTTGAACGGTGAGTCCTACGCGCTGGACATCTTCCACATCACCGAGATCCTGGAATACCGGAACCTCACGGTCGTGCCGATGACGCCCGACTTCGTCCGTGGCGTCATCAATCTGCGCGGCCGGGCGGTCCCGGTCATCGACCTCGCGATCCGCTTCGCGAAGGGCGCCACGAGCATCGCCAGGCGCACCAGCATCATCATCGTCCACATCCGCGGGATGTCCGGGTCCGGTGACACCGGCGCCGGCACGGTCACCGGCGCCGGCCGCGACGGTCAGGACATCGGCGTCCTCGTCGACGCGGTCAGCAAGGTCGAGTCGTTCACTCCCGAGGACATCGAGCCGGCGCCGGCGTTCGGCGCCGGCATCCGGTCCGACTTCATCAGCGGAATGGCGAAGCGCGACAACGACTTCATCATCGTGCTCGACATCGAACACGTGCTGTCGCTGAGCGACATGGTGGACCTCGTGACGGCGCTGCCGGCCGGAGCGGAAGGGAATGGCGGCGCCGACCGGGCGATCCGGTCGTCATGACGCGGTCACTTGCCGGCCCCACGGAGATCAGCTCCGCGGAGTTCCAGGCCGTCAGCGAGTTCCTCCACCAGTGCACCGGCATCCGGCTCGCGCCGGGCAAGGAGACGCTGGTGATGGGGCGGCTGGACAAGCGCCTGCGCACGCTCGGCCTGTCCAGCTACACGGAGTACCTCCAGGTGATCCGCTCCCCGCAGCACGCCGCGGAGACCCGGCAGGCGATCGACCTGCTGACCACGAACGAGACCTTCTTCTTCCGCGAGCCGCGGCACTTCGACTTCCTCGGTGAGGTCGTCGCGCCGGCGTACCGCGCCCAGCCGGCGAACCGGCCGTTCCGGCTGTGGAGCGCCGCCAGCTCCAGCGGCGAGGAGGCGTACAGCGCGGCGATGGTGCTCGCGGAGGCGCTGCCGGACCGGCCGTGGGAGATCGTCGGCACCGACATCTCGTCGCGGGTGGTGGCCGGGGCGGCGGCCGGCATCTACCCGATCTCGGCGGCGGAGCGGATCCCGAAGGTGTTGCTGCGGCGGTACTGCCGGAAGGGGCGGGCCGAGTACGAAGGCCTGATGGCCGTCGACCGGGAGCTGCGGGCGCGCACGACGTTCCTCGGCGCGAACCTCCTGGAGGACCTGAGCCGCCTCGGCCGGTTCGACGTGATCATGCTGCGCAACGTGATGATCTACTTCGAGCCGGAGACGAAGGCACAGTTGATCGGGCGGCTGCAGGAGATGCTGCTTCCGGGTGGCTACCTCATCGTCAGCCTGTCCGAGACGCTCAACGGCATCCCGTCGCGGCTGCGGGCGGTCCAGCCGTCGATCTACCGCCTCGGAGACGACCGTGGGTAGCGCGACCGAGGTCTTCCTCAACCCGGGCGACTTCCACTTCGCCGGGGCCGGCACCCGCATCCGCACCATGCTCGGGTCCTGCGTCGCCATCACGCTGTGGCACCCGCGGCTGCGGATCGGCGGGATGTGCCATTACCTGCTGTCCCGCCGGGCGGCCCCGCCCGGCGACCATCCCGCGCTGAGCGGCCGCTACGCCGACGAGGCGGTCCAGCTGTTCCTGCGCGAGCTCGGGCGCACCGGCACCCGTCCCGCGGAGTACCAGGCGAAGATCTTCGGCGGCGGGGACCAGTTCCCCGGCGGATCGCCCGGCCCGGCGCCGCACGTGCCGCAGGACAACATCGAGACCGGCCTGCTGCTGCTGCGCGAGCACGGCTTCCACCTGACCGCGAGACATCTGGGCGGCACCGGATCCCGGCAGCTGGTGTTCGACCTCGGCACGGGCGACGTGTGGCTGCAGCATCAGGAGCGCCGACCGGCCGGAGCGGGCCATGACCGGTAAGGGAATCCGCGTCGTCATCGTCGACGACTCCGCGGTGGTGCGCCAGGTGCTGTCCAAGCGGCTGGCGGAGAGCCCGGGCATCGAGGTGCTCGGATCCGCCTCCGATCCGATCTTCGCGATGAACCTGATGAACCGGGCCTGGCCGGACGTCGTCGTGCTCGACATCGAGATGCCCAGGATGGACGGCATCACGTTCCTCAAGAAGATCATGGCCACCCGGCCGACGCCGGTGGTCATCTGCTCGACGCTGAGCCAGCGCGGCGCCCGCGCCACGATGGACGCCCTGGCGGCCGGGGCGGCCGGTGTCGTGCCCAAGCCCAGCACCGGCCTGAAGCAGTTCATGGCCGAGGACAGCGGCGACATCGTGGCGGCGGTCAGGGCGGCGGCGGCCGGCAAGGTCGCCCGCCTCAACCGGGCCGGGACGGCCCCGGCCGCCGCCGTGCCGCGACCGGCCACCGTGTCCTCGCCCATGTCCTCGCCCGTGTCCTCGCCCGTGGTGCCGGCCGGCCGGATCATCGCCATCGGCACCTCCACCGGCGGCACGCAGGCCCTGGAGACCGTGCTGACGGCGCTGCCCCGCGACAGCCCGGGAATCGTGATCGTGCAGCACATGCCGGAGAAGTTCACCGCCGCGTTCGCCGAGCGCATGGACATGGTGTCCGCGATCGAGGTCCGCGAGGCCGCCGACGGCGACCTCGTCGCCGACGGCCTGGCCCTCGTCGCGCCGGGCGGCCGGCACATGCAGGTCCTCTGCGACGGCGCTCGCTTCCGGGTCAAGGTGAGCGACGGCCCGCCTGTCAACCGGCACCGGCCCTCCGTCGACGTGCTCTTCCGGTCCGTCGCGAAGGTCGCGGGCCGTCGCGCGCTCGGCGTGATCATGACCGGGATGGGCGACGACGGCGCCCGCGGGCTGCTGGAGATGCGGGCCGCCGGCGCGCTCACCGTCGCGCAGGACGAGGCGACCTGTGTCGTGCACGGGATGCCGAAGGAAGCGGTCCGGCTGGGTGCCGTCGACCGGGAAGTGCCGTTGACCGTCATCGCCGAGGTGATCCGTACCCATGGTTGAGCTCCTGATCGTAGTCCTCGTCCTCGCCGCCGGTCTGGCCATCGGTTACAAGGCCGGGACGGGCCGCGCCGGCCGCGCCGAACGGGAGGCGGCGGCGGCGCGCGCCGCGACGGCCGGCTACGAGCGCAGCGTCACCGAGTTCGCCGGCGCGGTCGCCCCGGTGTGGTCGAGCCAGATCGAGTCGTCGCGGACGCAGATGGAGTCCGCGGTCGGCGCGGTGACCACCGAGTTCAGCCAGATCGTCGACAACCTCGACGCGGTGCTCGCCTCGTCGAGCGCCGCGCTGGAGGACAGCCACGGCGGCGGCGCGCTGGAGCGCGGACGGCAGCGCCTCGGCAGCGTCGTGCACACCCTCGACGCCGCCCTGACCTCGAAACGCGAGGCGCTGCGGGACCTCGAGGCGCTGCTGGGCCTCAACGACGACCTGAAGCAGATGACCGCCGAGGTCGCGCAGATCGCGGCGCAGACCAACCTCCTCGCGCTGAACGCGTCGATCGAGGCCGCGCGGGCCGGCGAGGCCGGCGCCGGGTTCGGCATCGTCGCCCTGGAGGTCCGCCAGCTGGCGGAGCGGTCGTTCCAGACCAGCGAGCGGATGGCCCGCCGCGTCGAGGGCATCGCCGGTGCGATCGCCTCCGCGCTGAGCAAGGCCGAGGGCGACGCCGAGCGGGAGGGCGCGGCGGTCACCCGGGCCAACAGCGAGGTGGGCGAGGTCCTCGACGACCTCGGTGCCGTGCTCGCCGGCCTGCGCGACTCCTCCGACCAGCTCGAACGCGCCGCCGTCGGGATCCGGTCGGGGGTCGCCGGCGCCATCGTCAACCTGCAGTTCCAGGACCGGATCGGCCAGGTCCTGGAGCACCTGCGGCAGAACATCGAACGGATGCCGGTCGTCGTCGCCGAGGACCGCTCGCTGAACGCCCAGCGGCTGCTCGACGAGCTCGCCGCCACCTACACGATGCACCAGGAGCGGGAGGCGCACCTCACCGGCGCGAAGACCGCCGCGGTGCCCGAATCAGAGATCACGTTCTTCTAGAGGGGGCACCTGATGTCGAAGACCATTCTGATCGTCGATGACTCGGCGTCGGTACGGCAGGTCGTCACCATCGCGCTGCGCGGCGCGGGCTACGAGGTGGTGGCCGCCACCGACGGCAAGGACGCGCTCAAGCAGCTCGACGGCCGGCGGATCCACCTGATCATCTCGGACGTGAACATGCCGAACATGGACGGCATCACGCTCGTCGGCGAGGTCAAGAAGCTGCCGTCCTACCGGTTCACCCCGATCATCATGCTGACGACGGAGTCGCAGGAGGACAAGAAGCGGCAGGCGCAGGCGGCAGGGGCGAAGGCGTGGGTCACCAAGCCGTTCCAGCCGGACCAGATGCTGGCCGCGGTGTCGAAGCTGGTCATGCCGTGACGGGACCCGCGAGCCGCCTGGAGCTCGACGGCGAGCTGACCGTCGTCGCGGCGGCCGAGCAGCACGCCCGCGTCCGCGCCTTCCTGCACGAGAGCACGACGGTCGCCGAGATCGGCCTCTCCGGCGTGACCGAGCTGGACACCGCCGGCCTGCAGATCCTGCTCGCCGCCCGGCGGGAGGCGGAGCAGCAGGGCACCACCCTGACCTTCCATGACCCGAGCGGGGCCGTCCGGGCGGTGTTCGAGACCGCCCACCTCGTCGCGGAGCTGGACGCGCCGCACCCCGGGACCTGACTGGAGCACGATGGTGAGCGACGACCTCAACGACGCCCTCGACACGTTCATCACCGAGGCGCGGGAGCTGCTGCAGGACTTCGAGGAGGGCCTGCTCGGCCTGGAGGACGACCCGAGCGCCGAGGAGACCGTCAACGCCCTCTTCCGCACGATGCACACCCTCAAGGGGTCGGCGGGGCTGTTCGGCCTGGGCCATCTGGTGGCGTTCACGCACGTGGTGGAGACCGTGCTGGACTCGCTCCGCGAGGGCGAGCTGACGGTGACCCCGGAGCTGGTCAGCGCGCTGCTGCCGTGCAGCGACCACGTCTCGTCGATGGTCGAGGGCATCGCCTCCGGCCGGCTCGAGGCGACGCCGGCGGAGACCGAGGACGGTGACCGGCTGCTCGCCGCGCTGCAGCCGTTCCTCACCGAGACGCCGGCGCCGGCTCGTACACCCGACGCCGCCGACGAGCAGAGCGGCAATGGGCTCAGGACCTGGCGGCTCACGTTGTGGTTCGGCCCCGACAGCCTGCGCAACGGCATGGACCCGCTGTCGTTCCTGCGCTATCTGGGCGGTATGGGCGACGTCACCCGGGTCACGACGCTGACCGACGCCCTGCCCGAGCCCGACCTGATGGACCCGGAGACGTGCTACCTCGGCTTCGAGGCCGAGTTCGTCAGCGGCGCGCCGAAGACCGAGATCGAGGAGGTCTTCGACTTCGTCCGCGAGGACAGCCGGATCGCGATCGTGCCCGCCGACGACTACGTCACGGTGATCGAGGAGCTGCCTGACCAGGACCGGCTCGGTGACCTGCTGATCCGTAGCGGCGCCGCCACCGACCTGGAGATCGCCAGGGCGCTGCGGATCCAGCAGGAGCACAACCGGTCCGGCGACACCCTGCCACCGCTCGGCCAGATCCTGATCGAGACGCAGGCCGTGCCGAAGCCGGTGGTCGAGGCGGCGCTCGGCAAGCAGCGCAAGACCGCCGACAGCCGGTCGCAGGAGACCCAGACCATCCGCGTGTACGCCAACCGGCTCGACAAGCTCATCGACCTCGTCGGTGAGCTCGTCATCGCCCAGTCGAGCGTCGGGATCCGCCGCCGCGACGGCGACGGCGACGAGGAGGCGCAGGGCGAGGTCATGCGGCTCGTCGAGGAGGTCCGGCACAGCGCGCTGTCGCTGCGGATGGTGCCCATCGGCACGACGCTGCGCCGCTTCGAGCGGGTCGTCCGCGACGTCTGCGTCGACCTGGACAAGGACGTCGACCTGGTCATCACCGGCGGCGAGGCGGAGATGGACAAGGCGCTCGTCGAGCGGATCGGCGACCCGCTGCTCCACCTGGTCCGCAACGCCCTCGACCACGGCGTCGAGCCGCGGGCCGAGCGGGAGCGCCAGGGCAAGCCGGTCCGCGGGAAGCTGCGGCTCAACGCCTTCCACGACGCCGGGTCCATCGTCATCGAGGTCGCCGACGACGGCCGCGGGCTCAATCGCGAGCGCATCCTCGCCAAGGCCGTCGACCGCGGCATGGTCCAGGCGGGCGCCGCCATGAGCGACCATGAGGTGTTCGACCTCATCTTCGAGCCCGGCTTCTCGACCGTGGAGACGGTGTCGAACCTCTCCGGCCGCGGCGTCGGGATGGACGTCGTGCGCCGCAACATCGCCGAGCTGCGCGGCACCATCGAGGTCGACACGGCCGCCGGGGCGGGCACCACGTTCCGGATCCGGCTGCCGCTGACCCTCGCCATCATCGACGGGTTCCTGGTCGGCGTCGGGGCCAGCGCGTTCATCGTGCCGCTGGACCGGGTCACCGAGTGCGTGGAGCTGCCGCCGCACGCTTCCGGCCGCGACTGCATGTACCTGCGGGGTGAGGTGCTGCCCTTCGTCCGGCTCCGGACGATCTTCGACATCGCGGGGCAGCCGCCGCGGCGGCAGAACGTGGTCGTCATCGAGCAGTCCGGGCAGCGGGCGGGGCTGGTGGTGGACACCCTGCTCGGGCAGTTCCAGACCGTCATCAAACCGCTGGGCGTGCTGTTCAGCGGGGCCCGCTGCATCAGCGGCTCGACGATACTCGGCAACGGCGAGGTGGCGCTGATCCTGGACGTCGGACCCCTCGTCGCGGAGAACGTGAGCCGCGAGCAGCTGCTCGTCTGAGGGCCGCCCCAACGGGGCCGGCCCCCAACGGGGCCGGCGTCACCTCAGAAGCGGTCGAACTTACTTTCGTCGATCTCGGTGACCGTGTGGTCGGCGCGCGGCGAGTACTGCGAGGTGCTGTAGTTCAGGCTCTTCGCCGGCGACTTCGCCGTCTCCCGCGGCGGACGGCCGCCGTTCGTGGCGCGCCGGCCCTGCCCGCTGCCGCCCGTGCCGGTCGTGAAGAACGCCATCATGTTCTGCAGCTGATGCGTCTGCGCCGCCATCTCCTCGGCGGTGGCCGCCAGCTCCTCGCTCGACGACGCGGTCTGCTGGGTGACCTTGCCGATCTGGGTCATCGCGATGTTGATCTGGTGCACGCCGGTGGACTGCTCGCCGCTGGCGGCGGCGATCTCCTGGACCAGGTCCGAGGTCCTGGTGATGCTCGGGATGATCTTGTCGAGGAGCGCGCCGGCATGCTCCGCGGTCGTCACGCTGCCCGCGGCGAGCTCGCTGATCTCCTGGGCCGCGATCTGGCTGCGCTCGGCGAGCTTGCCGACCTCCGTCGCCACCACGGCGAAGCCCTTGCCGTGCTCGCCGGCCCGGGCCGCCTCGATGGTCGCGTTCAGGGCCAGCATGTTGGTCTGGAAGGCGATGTCGTCGATGATGCCGATCTTGCTGGTGATCTGCTTCATCGCGTCGAGCGTCTTCTGCACCGCGCCGCCGCCGTCCTGGGCCTCGCTCGCGGCGCTGGTCGCGATGCTCTCGGTGGTGCGGGCGTTGTCGCTGTTCTGGGCGATGCCTGCGGTCATCTGCTCGATGCTGGCCGTGGTCTCCTCGACGCTGGCGGCCTGTTCGGTCGCGGCCTGCGACAGGCTCTGGGAGGCGCCGCTGATCTGGTTCGACGCGTTGGTCAGCTGGGTGGCGGAGTCGACGACCGTGCTGACCGTCTCGGCGAGCCGGTCCAGCGCGCTGTTGAGGGCGGTGCCCATCCGCCCGACCTCGTCGCGGCTCACCACCGTGACCCGCCGGTCGAGGTGCCCCTCGGCCATGGCGGACAGCACCGCGACCGTCTCCTGCAGCGGCCTGGAGATCGCCCGGCTGATCATCAGCACGACCGTGAAGGCGAGGATCAGTGCCACCACGATCAGCCCGATCGACAGCACCCGCGAGGAGTCGTACGCCGACTTCGACTCGGCGAGCGTCGTCTGGGCGGCCTTGTTCTCCAGCTCGACCAGGTTGGTGAGCGCGGTGTCGATCGCGGCCGCGAGCGGTGCGCCCTGACCCTTGGTCGCCGTGTTGAAGCCGACGTAGTCGCCGGCCTTCGCCAGCGGGATCAACTGCGCCGTGAGCAGGTCCCGGTACGCCTTCCAGGAGGACTCGAACGACTCCCGGTCGGCCGCGCCACCCTGCCCGCCGCCGGCGGTGAACGTCTGCCAGCTCGTGTCGAGCCCTTCCACCGCGGTCCGCAGCGTCTGCTCGGCGGCGTCCTTCTCGGCCGGGGTCTGCGCGAGGGCGACGTCACGGAGCATGAACCGGACGTCCCGGTAGTCCGAGCTCACCTCGTCGATGCTCTGCACGGTGCGCAGGTTGGTGTTGTACATCAGGTCCAGGCGCTCCTGGGCGTCGCCGAGCTGGACCAGGCCGAACACCCCGATCGCCAGCAGCAGCACGGACACCACGCCCGCCAGGGTGCCCAGCTTCCAGGCGACGGACAGGTCACGGAATCCGGAGCGGCGTCGTCCGCCGGTAGCCTCTGTCATTCCCGGCCTCCTCTGGAGTTGGGTCTGCCACCCTTCCATCGGCCCCGACCGGCGATCGTCTGAGCATTTCCGCCACCGGTGTCGCGTCGTCCGGTCGGGCGGGATCCGGACCTGTTGACCAGCGCGGCTCAGGCTCGGTAGATTCCGGCCGCGAGCCGCGGTGGGAGCCGAGCGGCCGGGCGCGGCGGGTCGCCGCGGGTCCGGTGCGTGTCCGTGCCCGTCACACCCCGCCCCGGAGGCACCGTGTTCCGCTCCACCATCCTTGCCGTCGCCCTGCTCCTGCCGTTCTCCTGGGCCTCGCCCGCGTCGGCCGCACCCGCCGGGGACGTCGGCTGCGACTACCGGTTCTTCGCGTGGGACGGCGGGTTCGTCGCGGATCTCACGATCACCAACCACGGCCCGGCCATCAACGGCTGGACCGCCCGCTGGACGTTCAGCACCGCGACCGGCAACCTCGGCGTCTGGCAGGCCAGGATGGAGCAGCCGAGCCCGTTCGCGGTCACGGCGACGAACCTGCCGTACAACGCCGTCATCGACACGGGCCGGTCGGTGCGGTTCGGCTGGACCGCATCGGCCGCCGCGACGGAGGCGCCGCACGACCTGACCGTCAACGGCATGCCCTGCTGAGCCCGTCGACGGCGAGCGCCAGCCCGTGCCGGTCGCCGGCGCGTTCGGCGAGGGCCCGCGCCGCCGCGAACCGGTGCCCGGCCGCGTCCGGACGGCCCATGGCCAGCAGGACGTCGCCGAGGGCGTTGAGGGTCTCGATCTCCAGGCCGCACTCGCCCGTGGCGCGGGCGGCGGTGAGCGCGTGCCGCAGGTGGCCGAGGGCCTTCGTGTGGTCGCCGCGGCGGTGGTACGCGACGCCGAGCGTGCTCCGCGCGGTGCCCTCACCGCCACGGTCACCGGCCGCGACGCACCGCTCCAGAGCCACGTGCAGGTGGGCGAGCGCCGCGTCGTGCCGGCCCGTGGCGCTGAAGACGGCGCCGAGGTTGCCCAGCGCGTAACCCTCGAGGCGCCGGTCGCCGAGGTCGGCGAACAGCGCCGCCGCCCGGTGCAGATGGTCGAGGGCCTCGCGGTGGCGGCCGGCGCGGTGGAGCGTGAAGCCGAGGTTGAGCAGCTGGGCGCCCTCGCCGTGCCGGTCGCCGAGCGCACGGTAGGCGGCCAGGGCGTCCCGCAGCCGGGTGAGGGCCTCGTCGTGGTCGCCGAGCCGCTCGTGCACGAGGGCCAGCCGGGCGGTGGCGCGCGCCTCGCCGGCCGCGTCACCGGCGGCGCGGTGACCGCCCAGCGACCGTCCGAAGTGGACCTTCGCCAGGTCGTGGTCGCCGAGCAGCCAGTGGACGGCGCCGAGGTTGGTGTGCGCGCCGGCGTCGCCGTGCGCCGCGGCGGCGGTGTGCAGCGCGAGGGCCTCCCGGTAGTGGCCGCCGACCTCCAGGTATCGCCACAGCACCCGCGACAGGGGGACGGCGGCCCGCGACCCGGCGAGGGTGACGAGCGCGGCGCGGTGCCGGTCGAGCCACCGCGTCGCCGCCTCCGGACCGTCCACGGTGGACCCCGTGACGGGCCCTGTGATCGACGCTGAGCCGGCGTGGTCGTGGGGGAACAGGGTGGCGGCCGCGGCGGTCGCGGTGTGCAGCAGGTGTGCGGTGAGCCGGTCCAGCGCGGCCCCCGCCTCGTCGTGCGGCAGTCGCGCGGCGAGCTCCACGCTGTAGGCCCGCAACAGGTCGTGCATGGTGCACCCGCCGTCCGCGGGCTCGACGAGGTGCGCGCGGGCCAGCTCGTCGAGCAGCGCCCCGGCGGGCACGCCGGCGAGCGCGGTCGCGGCCGGGGTGTCGACGACCCGGCCGGGGTGCAGCCCGAGCAGCTGGAAGGCGCGGGCGGCGGATGGGTCGAGGCGGCGCAGCGACCAGGAGAACACCGACCGCAGCGCGGTGTGCGGGTCGCCGCCGGCGTCGAACGCGGCCAGGCCGGCGGGGTCCCCGGAGCAGTGCGGCGACGGGCGGGCCGCGGCGATGCGCAGCGCGAGCGGCAGGCCGGCGCAGCGGTCGGCGAGGAGGTCCACGGTGCCGGGGCCGGCCCCGGGCCCGAGGAGCCGCCGCAGCAGGGTGCGGGAGTCGGCCCGGTCGAGCCGGCCGAGGCGGACGGGGTGGACGCCGTCGCGGGCGACCAGGCCGCCGAGCGTGTCGCGGCTGGTGACGACGACCGCGCCGGTGGAGGTGCCGGGCAGCAGCGGGCGGACCTGGCCGGCGCCGGCGGCGTTGTCCAGCACCACGAGCAGCCGCCGGCCGGCGACCTCGGTCCGGAAGCGGGCGGCGCGTTCGTCAGTCGTGGCGGGGATGCCCGACGCGGGCACGCCGAGCCCGCGGAGGAACGCGGCGAGGGCGTCGCCGGGGTCGACGGGCTGCCGGGGGTCGTGCCCGCGCAGGTCGACGTAGAGCTGGCCGTCGGGGAACCGGCCGGCGACGCGGTGCGCCCAGTGCACGGCGAGAGCGGTCTTGCCCACGCCGGCGGTGCCGGCGATCAGCGCGACCCGGGGCCCGGCGCCCGCGAGGACGGCGTCGAGGCCGGCGAGGTGCGGCGCCCGGCCGGTGAACGCGGGCACGTCCGCCGGCAGCTGCCGGGGCACCGGGCGCTCCGGGCCGGCCGGGGCGGGGGAGGTCACGGGACGGCGGCCCTCCTCGACCCGGTCGCGGGCGGTGGCGAGGGCGCCCTGCTCGGCCGGTGACGCGCCCAGCAGGCGGACGAGCACGTCGAAGCGGTCGGTCGGGGGCAGCACCCGCCCCGACAGGTAGCCGCCGATGATCCCGTGCGACCAGCCGGTCGCCGCCGCCAGGTCGCGGTAGGTCAGCTCGGTGCCGCCGCGGCGGCGGGCGTGGCGGCGGCGCAGCTCCCGCAGCAGCCGCGCCAGGTCGGCGGTCGCGCGCACGGCCGCGACCGCGTCCGGCGCGAGAAGGGCGGCGCGGGTGTCGATGCCGGCAGCGTAGGCCCGGACGCGGCCACGGTGCGGCCGCGGTGCGCGGGGTCGCCGGGCGGCGGACCCCGCGCACCAGGTCACGGCGTCACGCCACGGTGCACGGGGCGCCGTTGAGCGTGAAACTTGCCGGCGGCGTGAACGGGGTGGCCCCGCCGGTGAACCCGGGCATCGCCTGTCCGCCGGGGCTGATCGTGCCGCTCCACGCGTTCGGGGTGAGCGTGCCGGTGTTCCCGGAGCGGGTGAGGATCGCGCCGAACGTGTTGTACGTGACCGCCGTCGAGGCGAGCGTGAAGCCGATCGTCCAGCCGGTGACCGGCGCTGCGGTCGTGTTGGTGATCGTGACGGTGACGAGGAACCCGGGACTGAACTGCACGACCTGGACCTGGCAGGTCGGCGCGGCCGTGTACGCGAGGGTGGTGACGGTGGCCGCGGGCGAGCGGGCGGACAGGTTGCCGTTCGTGTCGAACGCGACGACCGCGAACGTGTAGGCGGTGCCACCAGTCAGGCCCGTGACCCGGTAGAAGCGGCTGGACCAGTCGGCGGTGCGGATCGTCGTCCAGACGCCACCGATCAGCTGCTGCAGGTGGTAACCGCCGACCTGGACGTTGTCGGTCGACTCGCCCCAGACCATCGACACCCCGGTGGTGGTGACGCTGCTGAAGAGCGGGGCGGTCGGCGCCGACGGCGGGGTGCTGTCCGGTGCCGCCAGCGTCGTGAACGTGATCGGCGCCGACGGCGGGCTCGCGACGTACCCGGAGGTCGCCGTCGGCAGCGAGTACACCCGGAACGTGTACGTGGTGCCCCGCTGCAGGCCGGTCAGGGCGAGGCCGTTGAAGAGGCCGCGGGCGTACTCGGTCCAGGCGCCGCCGACCTTGCGCTCGACCACGTCCTGCTCGGCGAACAGGTCGTGCGTCCACGACAGGTCGGCACTCGTGTCGGCGACGTGCAGCGCCTGCACGTCGGTCGGCGCGGTGAGGACGGTGGTGGCGAAGGCGGGCGCCGGGGCGAGCGCCAGCAGCCCGGCGGTGAGCGGGGCGAGGAACCGGGACAGTCTCATCGGGTGCCTTTCGGTGCGGTGGGGTCACGCCGCACCCATGCTCGGGGCCACGCCGCGCCGGGCGCCCGCGATCCTGGACACCGTCGGACAGCGTTGGACAGCGGGCGAGGAGTCGCGCGCAGCGGTGGCGGGAACGACCGGCGGACGGTAAGAGTGTCCGATGGACTGGACCGTCATCCCCACGTTGCTGATCGCCATCGCCCTCGGTGCCGTCGTCGGTCTGGAGCGGGAGCTGGGAGCCCAGCCCGCCGGACTGCGCACCCACATGCTCGTCGCGGCCGGCGCGGCCGTGTTCACCATCGCGGGCAAGGAGGTCGGCACCGACCCGACCCGCATCGCCGCGCAGGTCGTCACGGGCATCGGCTTCCTCGGCGCCGGCGCCATCTTCAAGGAAGGCGTCAACATCAGCGGGCTGACGACCGCGGCGTCGCTGTGGGTGACCGCGGCGATCGGGCTCGCGGCCGGCCTGCGGCTGTTCTGGGCGGCGGGCGCGGTCACCGTCGCGGCCGTCGCCGCCCTGTGGCTGTTCAAGGTCGCGGAGGCGAACTGGCTGCCGGACCGGCACCGCATCCAGGTGACGCTGACCCTCGCCCCGGACTTCCCGCTCGACGAGGTGGAGCGGGAAGCCCTGGCGGCGCTGCCGGGCGCGCACGTGCTGCGCATCGACTACGCCGGCCACGACCAGTCGATCGTGCTCACCGCCCGTGGCGACAACAACACGTCACTGCCGGCGGTCGCCGAGTCCCTGCGCCTGCTGGACGGTGTCCAGGGCGTCGAGATCTCCCGCTGACCCCGGCCCGCCGAGGCTCAGTCCGCCGAGGGCTCAGCTCGCCGACGGTGACGGTGACGCCGGCGCGGAGGTGGTGGGGGCGACGTACGGCACGGCGCTGCCCTTGACGTACTGGTCCCAGCTCGTCGACCAGTCCGTCCAGCCGTTGCCCCACTTCACCTGCTCCTCGGTGCCCTTGATGATGACCGGGTCGCCGATGCGGGTCTGCTTCCACAGCCACTCCGCGTGCGCTGCGGAGATGTTGGTGCAGCCGTGTGACACGTTGCGCTTGCCCTGGTCGCCCTCGGACCACGGGGCGGAGTGGATGTACTCGCCGTCCCAGGTGAGCCGCTGCGGCCAGTACACCTTGGTGCGGTAGCCGGCATCGGAGTCGGCCGGGACGCCGTAGGTGGAGGAGTCGAACCACTCCCACTCGTTCTTGATCATGACGATGAAGTTGCCGCTGGCCGACGGGTTCTTCGGGCGGCCGAGGCTCACCGGGATGGTCCGCAGCAACTGGCCGTCCTGCGTGACGGTCATCTGCTTGGTGGCGTTGTCGACCTCCATGACGAACTTCGGCCCGACCGTCGCGGTGAACGACACGTCGCGCTCGCCCCACCACTTGCCGTCCAGGTTCGTGCCACCGGTGCGCGCGCTGACCTGGAGCTTCGTGCCGGTCTGCCAGTACTCCTTCGGGCGGAAGTGCAGCTCCTTGCCGGTGAACCAGTTGAAGGCGCCCTCCTGCGGCGGGTCGCTGGTCACCTGGATGCGCTGCTGCACCGCGGCGCGCTGGGCGGGCGCCACGTCGACGCCGAACGTGATGATGACCGGCATCCCGACGCCGACGACCTGCTTGTCGGCGATGATGCTGGTGATCTTGCCGAGCTTCGACGGCTTCGCCATGGTCGTGAACGACGTCGTCGCCGTCGTCGGCTTACCGTCCGTCGAGGTCGCGGTGACCGTCGCCGTGTACTTGGTGCCGTACTTGAGCTGCGCGGCCGGCTGCCACGCCTTGCCGTCGGCACGGGGAGCGCCGGCGACCTCCGCCCCGCTCGCGTCGGTGAGCTTCACGGCGACGCTCGCCGCGTTGGTGGCGGTGTAGGCCAGGTCGAGGGCGGTGGGCACGTTGGCGGCGCCGTCGGCGGGCCCGCTGATCGCGAGCTCCACCGGCAGCGCCGGCGCCTTCGGGCTCGCCGAGGACTGCTGCTGCGTCGCGCTCGGGGACGCCTTGTCGGTGCAGGCGGTCAGCAGCAGCGCCGCCGCGGCGACCAGCGCGGCGGCCGGCCACAGGCGCGGGAGTCTGATGTGCGTCATCGAGGGGCAGGTTACCCTGGCGCGTCCACTCGAACGACCCCGGTCGGCGCCCCAAAAACCGCCGCCAAATCGCTGTATGACCGAAATTTCGGCGTATTTGGGCCGAGTGGCGATGTCCGTGCGCATGGTTATGCTGGCGACGATGCTGACGCTTCCGACCGGGCGCATGCCCAGGGTTCTGATGCTGCTGCTGGCCACCTTGCTCGTGGGGGTGGTCTGGGTCGCCGACCCCGCTTCGGCGGAGCCGGGCGAGGACGGCGGGCAGAATCTCACCGTCCGCCAGGCGCTCGACAAGGCCAACGCCGAGTACAACGACGCCAAGGGACGGCTCGACAAGTCCGTCGCCGACGAGGCCGCGGTCACCGGGCAGCTGACGGCGACGCAGACCCAGGTCGGCGAGCTCGAGGCCTCGGCCGGGGCGGTGGCCAACGCCGCCTACCGCGGGCGCCGGGTCAGCCTGACCAGCGTGGCCCTCGCCGGCGACACGCCGGAGGCCACCATCCACGGCATGACCACGGTGCAGTACATGCTGTTCCGCGACGACAAGGCGCTGCGCGAGCTGGCCGAGACCCGCAAGCGGCTGGAGCAGCAGAAGGCGGACCTCGCCGCGGCGATCGCCAACCAGCAGGCCCAGCTGAAGATCATGGAGACGAACAAGAAGGCCGCCGAGGACGCCCTGAAGAAGGCGGGCGGCGGCGGCGCGACCACCGGCGCGCCGACGGGCGGCAAGGTCACCACCAACGCGGTCGGGCGCAACGGCGACGGCTCCTACGCCAGCCAGGGCTGCACCCAGGACGATCCGACCACGACCGGGTGCATCAGCCCGCGGATGCTCAACGCCTACAACGAGGCGCGCAAGGCCGGCTACACCCACTACACGTCGTGCTTCCGCAGCGGCGGCGGCGGCGACCACCCGGCCGGCAAGGCCTGCGACTTCTCCGCCAACGCCAAGACCTTCGTCAACGCCCGCGCCACCGGCGCCGACCAGCAGTACGGCGACGCCCTGGCCGCCTGGTGCGTCGCCAACGCGAAGAACCTCGGCGTGAAGTACGTCATCTGGTACAAGCGGATCTGGCAGCCCAGCAGCGGCTGGAAGTCCTACGGCGGTGACGGCACCCCGGCCGGCGACCACTACAACCACGTGCACCTGTCCATGCAGTAGCGCGCCGCCCTGTGGACCTGGCCGGCCCATGCGGCCGCACCGCGTCCTGTACATCCCGTTGCCGGGCCGCCGCCCGGGCCGACGCAACCGGTTTGCTCCCGGCCGGTTGGATCAGAGCGCGCGCCCGGTGCCGATGTCAGGATCGGCGCTCCGGACGACGAGCCGCCGGACCGTAGGACAGGGGGACTGTGGCGTGCGACGACCAACCGGACTGCTCCGGCGCGGTGCCGTGCTCGGCCTCGCCGCCGTCCTGCTCGGCCTGACCGGCGTCAGCGTCGTCGGCACGAACCGCACCCGCGCCTCCGCGAACACCGCGGTCCACGCGACGGCGCTCGCCATGGCGTACGACCTGGCCGACGACGCCGTCGCCCTGGAGGAGGTCGCGGCGCAGCAGTACCGCCTGGAGCCGGGCGCAGCGGCCCGGGAGCTGCACCGCGGCGCGTCCGGCGCGCTCGACGTGGCGCTGCACGACGTCGAGCAGCGCGGCGGGGCCGAGGACCGGGCGCTCGCCGCCCGGGTCCGCAAGCTGCACACGACCTACCTGACCGCGGTGGCGTGGGTGTTCGAGGCGATCGACCGCGGTGACACCACGGCTGCGAACAGGATCGACAAGGACGACGTGGACCCGGTCGCGCACCAGATCGGGGACCTGGTCCACACCGCCACCATCGCCAGCGCGGCCGAGGCGGCCCAGGCGATGCGCGACCTGCACCGCGTCGAGGGCGTCGTCTTCACCGCCACGACCGGCACGTTCGCCGTCGGGCTGGCGCTGCTGGTCGCGTTCGGCATCGTCGCCGGCGGCTACCAGCGCCGCCTCGTGCGGCACGCCGCCGAGCACAAGTACCACGCGTCGCACGACGCGCTGACCGGCCTGCCCAACCGGACGCTCTTCACCGAGCGCACCAGCGACGCGCTGCGCTCGCCCGACCCGGTGCTCGCCGTCCTGCTGCTGGACCTCGACCGGTTCAAGGAGGTCAACGACACGCTCGGTCACCAGTACGGCGACGAGCTGCTGCGGCAGGTCGCGGTCCGCACCACCGGGGCGCTGCGCGCCGGGGACGTCGTCGCGCGGCTGTCCGGCGACGAGTTCGCGGTGCTGCTGCCCGGCGCGTCCGCCGCCGATGCCGCCGCCCTGGCCGCCCGGCTGCAGGGCGAACTGCACCGCACCTTCACGCTCGACGACGTCGCCGTCGACGTGGAGGTCAGCATCGGCATCGCCGTGGCGCCCGAGCACGCGGACGACACCGATGCGCTGCTGCGCTGCGCCGACATCGCCATGTACGCGGCGAAGGACAGCAAAACCGGCGCCACCCTGTACCGGCCGAACATGCACATCGAGGACGGCAACAGGCTGCTGCTGCTCGGCGACCTGCGCCGCGCCCTCGACGTCACCGACCAGCTCACCCTGCACTACCAGCCGAAGATCCGGCTGGACGACGGCCGCCCGTCCGGCGCGGAGGCGCTGGTGCGCTGGGCGCACCCGACGCGCGGGCAGATCCCGCCCGCCGAGTTCATCCCCGTCGCGGAGAGCACCGGTCTCATCACCCGGCTCACCCTGTACGTGCTGCGCCTCGCCGTCACGCAGGCCCGCGCCTGGCTCGACGACGGTCTCCACGTGCCGATCGCGGTCAACCTGTCGCCGCGCTGCCTGCTGGACCCCGACCTGGTCGGCCACGTGACGCGGCTGCTGGACGAGCACGACCTGCCCGCCGAGCTGCTGCGTCTCGAGGTGACCGAGACCGCGGTCATGGCGAACCCGGCCCTCGCCACCGAGACGCTCGTCGCCCTGCACGGCCTCGGCGTGCGGCTGTCGATCGACGACTACGGCACCGGGTACTCCTCGATGGCGTACCTCAAGAGCCTGCCCGTCGACGAGCTGAAGGTCGACCGCACGTTCGTCATGCACATGGACGACGATCCGGAGGACGCGGTGCTGGTCCGCGGCGCGATCGAGCTCGGCCACAACCTGGGCATGTCGGTCGTCGCCGAGGGCGTCGAGGGCGCCGCGCACGTCGCCGCGCTGCAGGAGCTCGGCTGCGACGTGGCGCAGGGCTACCACTACGCCCGCCCGATGCCCCCGGCCGAGCTGACCGCGTGGCTCAAGACCAGCACCGCCATGGCACTGACGACGTGAAGGACCGGCGCCGCCGCGGTGCTGACGACGTGAAACACCGGCGCAGCGGCGGCGCCGGTGTCCTGAGTGTCCTGAGTGTCAGATCTTCGGCTGCGTGCGCTGGATCTTGCGGTGCTTCAGGCGCAGCTTGAACGGCATCGTCGCGCTCTCGACCTTCGTGGCCGTCGTCATCTTCGACACGCCGTCGGTGCGCTCCTCGAAGCGGATCGGCACCTCGATGATCGTCTGCCCGAGCTTGGTCGCCAGGAAGTGCATCTCGACCTGGAAGCTGTAGCCGTTGGACTGGACGCGGTCCAGGCCGATCGCCTCCAGCGCGTCCGCCCGCCAGATCTTGAACCCGGCGGTCAGGTCCCGGATCCGCACCTGCAGCAGGGTGTGCACGTAGAGGTTGGCCCAGCCGCTGAGCGCCCGCCGGTACAACGGCCACTTCTCGTCGAGCTGCCCGCCGGGCACGTAGCGTGAGCCGATGACCACGCCGGCCTGGGTGGACAGCAGCGCCCCGAGCATGCCGGGCAGCGCCTCCGGCGGGTGCGACAGGTCGGCGTCCATCTGCGCCACGAACTTGGCGCCGTCCTCGATCGCACGGCCGATGCCGTCGACGTACGCCCTGCCGAGGCCCTCCTTCCCGGGCCGGTGCAGCACCCGGATCCGCCCGGGGTGCTCGGCGGCGAGCTTCTCCGCCACCTCGCCGGTGCCGTCCGGGGAGTTGTCGTCGGCGACGAGGATGCTCAGCCCCGGCAGCGGCAGGGCGAACAGCCGCTCGACCAGCCGTGGCAGGTTGCCCGCCTCGTTGTAGGTCGGGACGACGACGGTCAGGGGCTCGTCACACCACGGGGACGGCAGCCGCACTGGTTCGATCATGCCCGACCTTCCTCGATTACTGACAATGTCAGACAAGAGGGTATCCGCGACCGACCAGCCGCCCGCGCACCGGCCCCTATGGGCTGGCGGCGAGGAAGAGGAAGGCGGCACAGATCGACAGGTGCACGGCCGCCTGCAGCAGGGTCGCGCGGCCCGGCATGACGGTGAGGATACCGACACCCGCGGTGAGGGTCAGCAGCACGATCTGGGTGGCGCCGAGGCCGAGGACCAGCGGCCCTTCGAGCCAGATCGAGGCGGCCGCGATCGCCGGGATCGTCAGCCCGATGCTGGCGATCGCGGAGCCGAGGGCCAGGTTGAGGCTGATCTGCACCAGGTCGCGGCGGGCGTTGCGGACCGCCGCGAGGGTCTCCGGCAGCAGGATCAGCACGGCGATGACGACCCCGACGAATGACTGGGGGAGCCCGGCCCGCGCGACGCCGGCCTCGATCGTGCCCGACTCCACTTTTGCCAGGCCGACCACCGACACGAGCGCGGCGAGCAGCAGCACGAGGCTGATGTACGCCTGACGCGGCGCCGGCGGTGCCGCGTGCTCCTCCTCGTCGGCGTCGGAGACCGGCAGGAAGTTCTCGCGGTGCCGCACGTTCTGGACGATGACGAACAGCGCGTACAGGGCGAGCGACGCGACCGCCGCGAACGCCAGCTGCGGACCGGCGAACTGCGGCCCCGGCGCGCTGGTGGTGAACGTCGGCAGGACCAGGCTGAGGGTCGCGAGTGTGACGACCGCGGCGAGCGCGGCACCCGTCCCCTCGGCGTTGAACACCGCGACGTGGCTGCGCAGCGCCGTGACCAGCAGCGACAGCCCCACGATGCCGTTGCAGGTGATCATCACGGCGGCGAAGACGGTGTCGCGGGCCAGGGTCTCGGTGCCGGAGCCGCCGGTCACCATGAGGGTGATGATCAGGCCGACCTCGATGACGGTGACCGCCACCGCGAGGATGAGCGCGCCGAACGGCTCCCCGACCCGGTGGGCGACGATCTCCGCGTGATGCACCGCGGCGAGCACCGACCCTGCCAGGAGCGCCACCACGACGACCTCGACGGGGATCGGTATCTCGCGGCCCCATACCGCCCCGAGGACCACGAGGGCGAGCGGCGGCAGGACCAGGGCGGAGCGGTTCAGAAGAGTACGCACGCGCGCATCTGACCGCCGTTGCACGCGCGAAACATGCCCGACCTTGATTCCGGCGGCCCAGATGAGATCATCGCGCGGCGGGGGTAAGGACCAGCTCCAGGGAGGCATCACATGGACTCGACCCGCGCGGAGCCGCGCAACGGCTTCGACAGGTTCTTCGACATCAGTGCGCGTGGCTCGACGCTGGGCCGGGAGATCCGCGGCGGTCTCGCCACGTTCTTCACGATGGCCTACATCGTCGTGCTCAACCCCCTCATCCTCGGCAGCGGCGTCGACAGTACCGGCGGCAAGCTCGCCATCGCCGCGGTCGCCTCGGCGACGGCGCTCGTCGCCGGGATCATGACGATCCTGATGGGTGTCGCCGCCCGCTTCCCCCTCGCGCTCGCCGCCGGGCTGGGCGTCAACGCGCTGGTGGCCTTCGAGATCGCACCCCACATGACCTGGGCCGACGCGATGGGCCTGGTCGTGATCGAGGGCCTGCTCATCGGCATCCTGGTGCTGACCGGGCTGCGCGAGGCGGTGTTCCGGGCGGTGCCGACGCAGCTGAAGACCGCCATCGGCGTCGGTATCGGGCTGTTCCTGGCGCTCATCGGCTTCGTCGACTCGGGCTTCGTGCGGCGCGTGCCGGACGCGGCCAACACCACCGTCCCGGTCGGCCTCGGCATCGGCGGCAAGCTGATCAGCTGGCCCGCGCTCGCGTTCGGCGTCGGCCTGCTGCTCACCGTCGTGCTGGTGGTGCGCAAGGTGCGCGGCGCGATCCTCATCGGCATCCTGGTCTCCACGGTCCTCGCCATCATCATCGAGGCGATCGCGAAGGCCGGCCCCTCGTTCGTGGACGGCAAGCCCAACCCGAAGGGCTGGAGCCTCAACGTCCCCGTCATGCCGCACAAGATCATCGACAAGCCCGACCTGTCCCTGCTGGGCCAGTTCAACCTCCTGCACTCCTGGCAGACCGCCGGCGTCCTGATCGTGATCATGTTCGTGTTCACCCTGCTGATCACCGACTTCTTCGACACGATGGGCACGATGGTCGCGGTCGCCCAGGAGGGCGACATGCTCGACGAGCAGGGCATGCCGCCGCGGACCCGCGAGATCCTGCTCGTCGACTCGCTCGCCGCTGCCGCCGGCGGCGCCGCGAGCACGTCCAGCAACACCACCTACATCGAGAGCGCCGCCGGCGTCGGCGAGGGCGCCCGCACCGGCGTGGCGAGCCTGGTCACCGGCGCGCTGTTCCTCGTCGCGATGTTCTTCACGCCGCTGGTGACCGTGGTGCCCTTCGAGGCGGCGTCGGTCGCCCTCGTCGTCGTCGGCTTCCTCATGATGACCGCCGTCCGCACCATCGACTGGTCGGACTACGAGATCGCCCTGCCGGCGTTCCTCACCATCGTCCTCATGCCGTTCACGTACTCCATCTCCAACGGCATCGGCGCCGGCGTCGTCTCCTACGTCGTCATCAAGCTCGCCGCCGGCAAGGCCCGCGACGTCCACCCGCTCCTCTACGGCGTCGCGGTCATGTTCATCGTCTACTTCCTCCGCGGCCCGCTCGAGCTGCTCTCCTGACCCGCGACCCGTGGGGCGCTCCCAGCGGCGTGCGCGCCCCGCGGTCGGTCCAGCAACGCGACGCCGGGGACCACACGTGGCCGGTGCGCGGCCGCCGGCCCGGCGGAAACCCCCGGCCGGCGTTCCTGGGCGCGGCACTAGCCTGGGGCCGTGAGCGTCGAACTGCGCCTGCTGTCGCGGGTGACCTACCGTGGCCGGGCGATCGTCGGGCCGCGGCAGTGCGGGCTGCTCGCGTTGCTGGCGGGGGAGCCGCGGACCGGCTGCGGCACCGCCAGGCTCGTCGACGGGCTGTGGCCCGACGAGCAGCCGGAGCACCCGGCGAAGGCGCTGCAGGTCGTCGTGTCGCGGGTGCGGGCGCAGGCCGGCGCCGACATCGTGGCCAGGACCGCGGGTGGCTACCGGCTGGCCGTACCATCGCCGCTGCTGGACACCGAGGCGGTGCTGCTGCACGCCACCGCGGCCGCGGACCTGGCGCGGGCCGGGGACCACGGCGGCGCGCTGGCCCGCGCCGAGGAGGGGCTCGCGCTGTGGGACGGGGCCGAGCCGGCCGACCCCGGCCTCACCGACCCGCTGTCCGTGCTTCGCGCCGACCGCTCCACGGTTCGCCACGCGCTGCTCGCCGCGCGGGCGGTCGCGCTGTCGCGGCTCGGCCGGCACGCCGAGGCCGTCGGCCCGCTGACCGAGGCGGCCGCGCTGCGGCCGAAGGACGAGACCGTCCTGCTGGAGCTGCTGCGCGCCGAGGCGGCGACGGCCGGCACGGCGGCGGCGCTGGCACGGTACGAGACCTACCGCGCCACACTGCGCGACGAGCTCGGCGCCGACCCCGGACCCGCCCTGCGGGACGTGCACCGGCGGCTGCTGCGCGACGAGGCACCCGCGGTGCGGCGCGGCGTCCCGCACGACCCCAACCCGCTGCTCGGCCGCGACGCCGACATCGCCGCGGTCACGAGGCTGCTCGCCACGTCGCGGGTCGCGTCGGTCGTCGGCACCGGCGGCCTCGGCAAGACCCGGCTCGCGTACGCGGTCGGCCGCCAGGCCCGCCGGCCCGTCGTGCAGCTCGTCGCGCTCGCGGGCGTCGCGGCCGACGCTGACGTCGCCCCGGCGGTCGCGTCGGCGCTCGGCGTCGCCGCGCCCGCCGACGGTCCCGGGGCGGCCGCCGCGATCGCCGCCGCGCTCGGCACCGGGCCGGCGCTGCTGGTGCTGGACAACTGCGAGCACGTGGTCCGCGGCGCCGCAGACCTCGTCCGGGACCTCGTGGCCGCGACGAGCGACCTGCGGGTGCTGACCACCAGCCGGGCACCGCTCGGGTTGTCGTCGGAGGTGGTGTACCCGCTGCCGGAGCTCGATCCGGCCACCACCGTCGAGCTGTTCCGGCAGCGGGCGAGGGCCGCCCGCCCCGGCGCGGACCTGCCCGACGACGTGGTGCGGGAGCTGTGCGCGCGCCTGGACGGGCTGCCGCTCGCGGTCGAGCTCGCCGCCGCCCGCGTGCGGGTCATGTCGGTGACCGAGCTGGCCCGCCGCCTCGACGACCGGCTGGCCCTGCTGCGCGGCGGGGCGAGGGACGCGCCGCCGCGGCACCACACGCTGCACGCCGTCATCGACTGGAGCTGGAACCTCCTCGACGAGCCGGACCGGGCGGCGATGCGCGCCCTGTCCGTCTTCCCCGGCGGGTTCACCGCCGGCGCGGCCCGGCACGTCCTCGGCGAGGGCGCCGACGACGTGCTGCTGGCGCTCACGCAGCTCGCCGACCAGTCGCTGCTGAAGGTCACCGACACGCCGTTCGGCACCAGGTTCCGGATGCTGGAGACGGTGCGGGAGTTCAGCACCGCACACCGGGAGCGGGCTGGCGGGACCGGCCGCGCCGTCGACGGCCTGCTCGCGTGGGCGGGCGAGTTCGGCGTCACCCACGCCGGTGCGGTCTTCGGTGCGGACCTCGTCAGGGAGGTCGAGCGGATCCGCGCCGAGCAGGACAATCTCGTCCTCGCCCTGCGCCATGCCGTGGAGCGCGGTGACGGTCCCGCTGTCGCCGCCGCGGCAGGTGTACTGGCAGCGCTGTGGACCGTGGAGGGCAGCTTCGTGCGGATGACGACCCTGGCGCGCGACGTCGAATGGGTCATGTCGCACGTGCGGCCCGCACCCGAGCTGGTCGAGGTGGCCCGCACCGCGGCGCTGCTGTGCGCGATGAACGACTTCCTGATGCGCGGGCCGATGCCGGGCCGGTTCCTGGTCGCCCTGCGCCGGCTGCCGCCCACGACCCCCGACACGCTGGTCGGCGCGGCCGACGCGGTCCGGCGCGCGATGACGCACGACGAGACCGCGCTGTGGGCGCTCTGCGACAGCGACGAGCCGCTGCTGGCCGGGCTCGCGAACGGCGCCGCCAGCTACCTGTGCGAGCACCGGCAGGACACCGACGGCGCGCTGCGGGCGGCCAGGAGGATGCTCGCCGTGCTCGGCACCCGCACGACCCCGCTGATGTGGGCCGTCGCGCACTCCCGCATCGGTGAGCTGCTCGTGGAGGTCGGCCGCGGCGAGGAGGCGGCGGCGCACCTCGCCGAGACGCTGACGGTGCTGGACCAGCTGCGCCGGCCCGGCTCGCCGTCCAGCGCGTCGCGCGTCCGCGGTGCGATGGCCCTCGCGAGCCTGCAGCGCGGCGCGCTGGACGAGGCGGAGGACCTGCTCGAGCAGGCGGTGCGGAGTGCCCATGAGCCGGGCGACGACCCGATGATGTTCGGCTCGGGGGTCCGCGCGGAGATCCTGATCGCCCGCGGCGACGTCGACGCCGGCCTGGCGCTGTGGCGTGAGGTCGTGGCCCGGCTCGACGCCGCCGAGGGCCAGCAGCTGCCGGGCTCGGCCGGCTGGGCGATGGAGGTGCGGGCCACGACCGTGATCGCGCACGCCCAGCACGGCCGGCTCGACCTCGTCCGGGCCATCGCCGCGGACCTGCCGGACCTCCTGGCGCGCCTGCTCGCGAGCTCCGGCGCCGTCAACGCGGTCGGCGGCCCGGTGTACGGCACGCTGCTGCTCGCCCTGGCCGTCGCCGACCTGGACCGGGGCCGCCGCGCCGGTGACGCCCGGGTCGCCGCGGGCGCGGCGCGGATGATCGCCCTGGCGGAGGCGTTCCGGTTCACGATGGGCTTCCAGCCGACGATGCCCGCCGGGTACGCCCGCGACCTCGCGGAACAGGCCGACGCCGCCGAATACGTCTCGGCGGCGTCGGACTACGCGGCGCTGGAGCGTGACGCGCTGCGGGAGGCCGCGGCCGCGGTCCTGCTGGCGCGTCGCGCGCTCATCGGCGGGGAGCGCGGTTGAACACGGACCTCGCCCACAGGTAACCGGCCGCGGCGAGCCCCACGCACCAGGCGACCGCGACGCCACCGCTGCCGCCCGCGGGCGTGTCCATCAGCAGCGCCCGCAGCGTGTCGATGATCGGCGTGAAGGGCTCGTTGGCGGCGAACCAGCGCACCGCACCCGACATCGACTCCGTCGTCACGAACGCGCTGCTGACGAACGGCAGCACCTGCACGAGCAGCAGGAAGCCGGTGGTGCCCTCGGGGGTGGGGGAGACCAGCCCGATCGCGACCGCCAGCCAGGTCAGCGCGAGGACCAGCAGCAGCACGAGACCGGCCGCGCCGAGCCAGCGCACCGGGTCGGTGGTGGGCCGGAACCCCATCGGCAGCGCCACCCCGACGACGAGCGCCAGGCTCAGGAACGTGCGGATCGTGGCGGCCAGGACGTGCCCGGTCAGCACCGACTGCCGGGCGATCGGCATGGTGCGGAAGCGGTCGATGATGCCCTCGGTCATGTCCTTGTTCACCGCCAGGGCCGTGGTCGAGGCGCCGTACCCGACGGTCACCAGCAGGATGCCGGGCACGATGTAGTCGATGTAGTCGCCGGCGCCGGCGATGCCCGCGTTGATCGCGCCGCCGAAGACCCCGACGAACAGCAGCAGGAGCAGCACCGGCACGAGGAGGGACGTGACCATCGAGGCGGGGTACCGCACGGTGTGCAGCAGGCTGCGCCGCAGCATCGTGGCGGTGTCGGTGACGGCGGTCAGGGTGCTCATCGCGCGTTCTCCTTCTCGGCGGTCGCCGCGCTGGTCTGGTCCCCGGTCCGGCTGCTCTGGTGGCCGGTCAGGGCGAAGAACACGTCATCGAGGTCCGGCGTGTGCACGGACAGGTCGGCGACCCGCACGGCGGCGGCGTCGAGCCGGTCCAGCAGCGCCCGCAGCGACGACACGCCGCCGTCGCCCGGCACGCGCAGCGCCAGCTCCTCGTCGTCCCGGGCCGAGCCCGGGAACAGCCGCGCGGCCGTCTCCAGTTCGTCGGCGGTGTCGAACCGCACCCTGAGGTGCCCGCCGGGGATCTGCCGCTTGAGCTCCTCGGCGGTGCCGGTGGCCACGATCCGCCCGCCGTCGAGCACCGCGATGCGGTCGGCGAGCTGGTCGGCCTCGTCCAGGTACTGCGTGGTCAGGAACACCGTGACCCCGTCGGCGACGAGCCTGCGGATGATCTGCCACATGGTGCGGCGGCTGCGCGGGTCGAGTCCGGTGGTGGGCTCGTCGAGGAAGATGACGCTCGGGTCGCCGACCAGCGTCATCGCCAGGTCGAGCCGGCGCCGCATGCCGCCGGAGTAGGTCGCGGCGGCCTTCTTCGCCGCGTCGACCAGGTCGAACCGCTCCAGCAGGCCCGCGACCCGCCGCCGGCCGCCGGCCCGGCCGAGGTGGTGCAGGGCCGCCATGAGCGCGAGGTTCTCCTCGCCGGTGAGCAGCCCGTCGACGGCCGAGAACTGCCCGGTGACCCCGATCGCGGCGCGCACCGCGCCGGCCTCGCGGACCACGTCGTGCCCGGCGACGGAGGCCTGCCCGCCGTCGGGGCCGATGAGCGTCGACAGGATGCGCACCGTCGTCGTCTTGCCGGAGCCGTTGGGCCCCAGCAAGGAGAAGACCGTCCCGCGCGGGACCTCCAGGTCGATTCCGTCGAGCACGATGTGGTCACCGAACGACTTGCGCAACCCGGTAGCCACGATCGCCGACGGGGACGGGGTGGTAGCCACGTCCCTCCCTCCCAACCGCCGCTGTGACGCTGGTGCGCCACGACTGCGACGATCGTGCGGGCCGCGGCCTTCACCGCGGTTTCACGGGGCTTTCAGCGACCTTCACCGCCGGACGGTGGCCGCCACCACCCTCGTGGCCCGGTTGTTGCCGCCGCTCACGGTGCCGGTGACGGTGACCTGCATGCCGGCCTTCACCCTGCCGAGCCCGCCGGGGCCGGTTGACCCGCCGTTGACCACGACGGTGGTGGCGGGCGTCAGCGTGAACCTGACGGTCCTGGGCCGGCTGTCGCGGAACCGGTAGGCGCGGGTCACCACCAGTGACGCGTCTGCGGTGCGGACCGACGCGACGGTCCCGACCACGGACACCCCGCCCGCGGCCGGTGCGACCCCCGCCGCCCAGGCATCCCCTGGCGTCATGAACTGGCTCCCGGCGACCGCGGCAGCGATCAGCCCGGCGGTGCGGTGATGAGGTCGTGACACGATCCTGCCTCCTGGTGGTGTGCCGGCATCGGTAGCGTCCCCGGCCAGGGTTGCGTCCCGGGTGCCGCCCGGGTCCCGTCCGGTCTCGCACCGCCACCTGTCAGCCGGGCGGGCCGGCCCGTCAGCCGGGCGGGCCGGCCCGTCAGCCGGGCGGGCCGGTCCCTCAGCCGGGCGGGTCGGCCAGGAAGGACGAGAGGCGGCCGAGGCGGTCGTCCCAGTCGGCGGCGAGAGCGGCCAGGTAGCCCTGGGCGAGCTTGATCGGCTCGGAGCGGTGCCGGAAGAGGACCCGGCGGCCGGTGCCGGCGTCGCTGGTGACCAGGCCGGCGTCGGCGAGGAGGGCGAGGTGCTTGGCGACGCCCTGGCGGGTGATCGACAGGCGGCCGGACAGGTCGGTGGCGGTGCTCGGGCCGTGCTCGGCGAGCGAGGCGAGGATCGCCCGGCGGTTGGGGTCGGCGAGAGCGGTGAAGACGGCGACCGCCGCTTCCTCGGGTTCAGACGGCATGGCTCGAGGTCGTCGGCATGGTCGGCTCCTGCGGTCGCGGCGTGGCGATCTACCGTACCTGGACGGCCGCACCCGCTCGACCCAGCAGCGCGGTCGCGCACCAGGGAGCCGGTCACCCACCCCGGAGCGTGAGCGCGAGCGTCGCCACGCCGGAGCCCGCCAGGGCGAACGCCCACACCCGGTCGACGTCGAGCCTCGCCCTGACCCGCACCGGTCGCAGCCGCAGCACCTCGTAGGCCACCAGCGCGACCAGGCCCGCCGCCGCGACCATCGCCGCCGTGTGGACCGTCGTGGCGAGGATGCCGGTCATCGCCGATGTACGGCCTGCGGCGCCGACGGCGTGGCCGTGGTGGGCGGCCGCCGGCACCGCGGCGAGCAACGGCAACAGGACAAGCCCGGCGCCGTGCGCGGAGGACATCAGGAACGACCACGTGAGCAGGTCGGCCGGGCGCGGGCCGGCCCGGTGGTGGCTCCGGGACACCAGCCGCCAGACGCCGAACGCGGTCAGCGCGACCCCGCCCGCGGTCGCGACGAGCCGCGCGCCGGTCACCGACATGAGCGCCGCGACCAGCGTCGCGATCACGAACACCGACGCGGCGTGGCCGAGCGCGATCGGGCCGAGCGCCGCCGCGATCGCCGCGCGGCGCCGCTCCCGTACCCCGCCGGCGAGGGCGAGGAGCCAGCCCATGCCCGGGTTCAGCCCGTGGAAGGCGCCGAGCCCGGCCAGCACCACGTACTGCCACGGATGCACTGCCCGCCTCCTCCCCGCAACCGCACGGTTGCACTCGAGAAACCTATCGCAACCCATAGGTTGCGTCAATCGGGCGAAGTGATTGCCCGCGTGAATGGCGGGGTAGTGGGCGCCTCAGGCGACACGTGAACGGGTGACGAGGATGGACGCTCCGCAGGCACCGTCGACGTGGAGCCCGCTGCACAACAGCGTGTTCCGGGTGCTGTGGCTGGCCGTGCTCGGCAGCCAGGTCGGCACCTGGATGCAGACCGTCGGTGCCCAGTGGCTGCTCGTCGACCGGCCCGACGCCGCAGCGCTGGTGTCGCTGGTCCAGACGGCCGGAACCCTTCCGGTGGTGCTGCTGGCCCTGCCGGCCGGGGTCCTCGCCGACTCCCTCGACCGGCGGCGGCTGCTGATCTGGGTCCAGCTGTTCCAGCTCGCCGTCGGCGTGGTCCTCACCGGGCTGACCGTGACGGGGCAGACGACTCCGGCGCTGCTGCTGACGCTCACGTTCGCGCTCGGCTGCGGCATGGCGATGACCAGCCCCACGTATCAGGCGGTGATCCCGGAGCTGGTCCCGAGGGAGCAGATCCGCTCGGCGGCGGCGCTCGGCTCGATCAGCGTCAACCTGGCGCGGGCGGTCGGGCCGGCGGTCGCGGGCATCCTCGTCGCCCACGTCGGCGTGGCGGCCGTGTTCGGGATCAACGCCGCGACGTTCCTGGTCTTCGCGGTCGTGCTGATGCTGTGGCGGCGCCCGCCACCGGACGACATGGCGCTGCCGGAGCCGTTCCTCGCCGCCATGCGCGCCGGCGGCCGCTACGTGCGCCACTCGCGGGCGATGCGCCGGTTCCTGGTGCGCATCGGCGTGTTCATCCTGCCGGCGGTGTCGCTGTGGGCGCTGCTGCCACTGGTGGCCAGCCATCGGCTCGGGATGGGCGCCGGCGGTTACGGCCTGCTGCTCGCCGCGCTCGGGATCGGCGCCGTGCTCGGTGCCCTGGTGCTGCCCCGCCTGCGCCGGCTGCTGTCGGACAACAAGCTGCTCGTCGCCGGCAGCCTCACGTACGCCCTGGTGCTCACGCTGCTCGCGCTGGTGCCGGTGCCGGCGGTCGCCGCGGTGGCGCTCGTCCCGGCCGGGCTCAGCTGGATGGCGGTGCTGTCCAACGCGAACGCGGAGCTGCAGCTGTTCCTGCCGCACTGGGTACGGGCCCGCGGGCTCGGCACGTACCAGAGCGTGTTCTTCGGCGGCCAGGCGGTCGGCGCGTTCGCATGGGGCCTGCTCGCGAACCACGTCGGGCTGGTGCCCACCCTGCTGGCCGCGGCCGCCGTGACCGTCGCCGGGGTCGCGACCGTCCCGGTCTGGCCGCTCATCGACACCCACCACCTCGACCGGAGTCCGGCCACGCCCTGGCCGGAGCCGCGGCTGGCCGTCGAACCGGACCGGTTCGCCGGTCCCGTCGTCGTGGAGGTGACGTACACCATCGCGGCTGGGGACGAACCGGCGTTCCTGGCCCTGGTCGACGAACTGCGGCGGACCCGGATGCGGACGGGCGCGGTGCGGTGGGGCATGTTCCGCGTCGGCGAGACGCCCGGCCGGATGGTCGAGGTGTACGTGGTGCCGACCTGGGACGAGCACCTGCGCCAGCACCGCGGCCGGATGACCGTCGCCGACGAGGACATCGACCGCCGGGTGGTGGCACTGTCGGCGGAGCCGCCCACCGTCGTGCACCTGCTGCCCGCGGGCCGCCCTGCCTGAGCCCCCGCGAGGGCCGACCGGGCCGTCCGGGCCGTCCGGTGGCCGCGTCCGCAGGGCCGGCCCGGTGACGCGGGCGGGTCAGGCGACCGCAGCGCCGGCACCGTGGTCCGGTGACCCGCGCGTCAGTCGACCGCCGGGCCGGCATCCTGATCGGGGTCCGCGGGGAGCGCCAGCCAGCAGTGGTCCATGGCCGCGTCGGCGAACGCGACCCGGCGCGGCCGGCGCTTCGCCCGGTACATCGCCTCGTCCGCGGCGCGCACCAGCTCCTCGGGGTCGACGGCGGCCTCCGGGTCACCGGCGATCGCCACGCCGATGCTGGTGGAGACCGTCACCGTCGTCAGGGACAGCACCAGCGGCTCCTCGACCGCGGCGAGAATCCGCTGCAGCACGGGTGCGACCCGCTCGACCGGCCCGAACTGCTCCAGCACCACCACGAACTCGTCGCCGCCGATGCGGGCCACGAAGTCGGTGCTGCGGACCGTGCCGGCGAGCCGGTCCGCGATGCGGATGAGCAGCTCGTCGCCGACGGCGTGGCCGTACTTGTCGTTGACGGGCTTGAAGCCGTTGAGGTCGAGGAACAGCACGGCCATCGGCCCGCCGCCGCGGCGGACCCGTTCGACGGCGTCACGGATGCGCCCGACGAGCCGGCGCCGGTTGGGCAGGCCGGTGAGGACGTCGTGCGCCGCCTCGTGCTCCTGCCGGCGCTGCTCGGTGACGTCCCGGTTGACGAAGACGTACCCGGCGGGCGTGCCGTCGTCGGACGCGTGCAGCGCCGAGACGGACGACAGCACGGTGAGCGGCGCCGCGTCGGAGCGCCGCTCGCGCAGCTCGCCCTCCCACCGCCCGGACGCGGCCACGTCCTGCAGCATCTGCGCCGCGGGGACCTCGGTGTCGTCGGTGACGCAGGCGGTGGCGAGCAGCGCCAGCAGGTCGCAGCCGACCGCGTCGCCGGAGGAGTACCCGTACAGGCGTTCGGCACCGGAGTTCCAGCTGACGATCACGCCGTCGGCGTCGCAGGAGACGATGGCGTCGGAGATCGCGTCCAGCAGGTCGCCCTGGCGGCGGGCGTCCTCGAGCAGCTCCAGCGTCGCGGCGAACGCGTGGCTGTGCTCGATCACCCCGCCGGCGACGGTCGCGGCCGCCTCGACGAAGGCCAGGTCCGCGGCCGGGACGGGGTCGCCGTCGGTCCCCAGCACGCCGAGCGCGCCGATGACCGCGCCACGGGCGAGGATCCGCACCACGCTGATGGCGTTTTCCGCGTCTGTACGGGGTGTCCCGGCGACCGCGTCGAGCAGCGCTCCGGCCAGGGCGGGGCCGGCTTCCCCGGCGGTCCGGACCACCGGCGCGGCACCCGTGGTGAGCGCTCCCACGACGCAGCAGTCCGGCAGCCCCGCGCCGACGGCGGAGACCAGACGCTCCAGAAGGTGGCCGTCGTCGGGCGGTGCGTCCAGCATGCGGACGCAGACGTCTGCCACCGCACGCAGTCGGGACACATCGTTCTATCGGCCGCCGGAACACGGACTGAAGCCCCCGGGTGAACTGAAGCCCCGGGTGAACGGAGGGTCGCCGGAAGGGGGGCGAGCGGGGCTCAGTCCTCGCCGGCCGGCGCGGGCGGCGGCTCCTCGTCGCCGCCCGTGGACGGTGGCGGTGGTGCGTCGTCGCCACCCGGAGTGCGGGCACCCGCACCACGGGTGCCGGGGCGCGGGGTGCCGAGCACGATCAGCGCCGGACCGGCGATCGTGGCCGCGGCGGTCAGCGCCGGCCCGTACTCCATGCCCTCGCTCACCGCGGTGCCCCAGGAGATCACCGTGTGGGTGTCCCCGTGCAGGATGTCCGTGAGCGCCGACAGGCTGAGCCACGCGCCGGTCAGGTCCGACTGCGTCATGGCCGCCTGGACCGCGACGATCCCCGCGCCCGCCGCCACCAGCCAGCGGCGGTCCTCGCGCCGGCCGGCCAGGACCAGCAGCACGAGACCGGCCGCGACGGCGAGCAGCCCGGGCCACGCTCCACGGACCGCCCCGGCCACCTCGTCCAGGCCGATGGCGAGCCAGCGGTCGGCCAGGACACCCGCGCCCAGCGCGACGGCCGCGACCGTGGTCGTCACGATCCGGGCGCGCCGGTGGGTGCGGGGCAGCCCGGACACGGCGGCCGCGAGCAGGACCACCGCGACGAACTGGACACCGGTCGCGATCAACTCCCACGTGTACGCCCGGCACGCGGCGTCCCACATCGCCTGCAGCGCGACCGTCTGCGACGGCCCGTACCCGAACCAGCCGACGTCCTGTCCCTGGCTGTAGAGCGCCGCGTCCCGTACCGACGCGGCAACCGCGAACAGCAGGCATCCGGCCGCCAGTCGCCACCGCGACCGGCTCCGCCGGACGGCCAGCAGGGCCAGGACCGCCAGCGCCGCCGCCGTGCACCGCAGCGACACGTGCGTCGCCGAGAGTGCCGCCGCCGCCACCGCCAGCACCCCGGTCACCGCGAACACGGGCACGATCACAGACTGACGCACCGCCGGATCTTGCCACAGCACCGGCCGCCGCAGGGGGCGGCGGATCCGAGGCAGCCGCGGGCGTCCGGCGCGCCGGCCGAGCGGCCTCGTGCGGGCCCGGACGGTCAGCGGATCTGGTAGTCGCGGACCAGGTCCTGCAGCGTGGTGGCGAGGTCGTGCACCGTGGCGGTGGCCTGGCGGGTGGTCTCGGCGACGGTGCGGGCCTCGCCGGCCGCGCCGGCGGCGCCGGTGGTCTTGGTGGCGATCTCGTTGGACCCGGTGGCGGCCGCGCTGAGGCTGCGGCTGATCTCGCCGGTGGTGGCGGTCTGCTCCTCGACCGCCGAGGCGATGGTGTGCTGCGCGTCGTTGATCCTGCCGATGATCTCGTTGATCTCGGCGATGGCGCGCACGACCGCGTCGGTGTCGGACTGGATCGCGTCCATCCGGGCGCTGATGTCGCCGGTCGCCCGGGCGGTCTCCTGGGCCAGCTCCTTGACCTCGGTCGCCACGACCGCGAAGCCCTTGCCCGACTCGCCGGCCCGTGCCGCCTCGATGGTGGCGTTGAGGGCGAGCAGGTTCGTCTGCTCGGCGATCGAGTTGATCAGCTTGACCACGTTGCCGATCTCGGCCGAGCTGGCGCCGAGCCGGGTCACCACGG
Organism: Dactylosporangium sp. NPDC000521; assembly: GCF_042898305.1. NCBI lineage: Bacteria > Bacillati > Actinomycetota > Actinomycetes > Micromonosporales > Micromonosporaceae > Dactylosporangium > Dactylosporangium sp. NPDC000521. Next base: position 366,981 of record NZ_JBIAYW010000004.1, on the reverse strand, counting down.
CGTGGGTGTTCTCCGCGACCCTGACGGCGTCGGTGGCGATCTCGGCGGCGGTGGCGGCGTTCTTGGAGATCTCGCCGATCGACGCGGTCATCTCCTCGACGCCGGCCGCGACGGTGCCGACGCTGTCGGAGACCTGCGTGGCGATGCCGGACACGGCGCTGGTCTGCCCGGCGGCGGTGGTGCTGTGCTCGGCCATCGTGTCGCCGAGCCGGCTCAGTTGCGCCGCCGACGAGCCGACCTGGCCGGCGGTGTCGCGCACGGTGCGGACGAGGTCGCCGACCTGGTGGAACTGGCTGTTGAACTCGAACGCCAGCTGCCGCAGCTCGCGGGTGCCGCCCGGGTCGAGCACGAAGCGCAGGTCCCGCCGGTCACGCCGGCCCAGCGCGGTGGTGTACCGCACGACCGTGCGCCCGACCATGGCGTGCTGCAGCCAGAGCACGACGGTCATGCCGAGGGGGAGCAGGACCGCCAGGATCAGCAGGATCGTCTCCGCCGTCTCGGTCCGGCTCCGGGCCTCGTCGACCTTCGCGGCGGCCGACTCGGCGAGCTTCTGCTGGAACTGCGTGACCGGGCCGGTGATCAGCGCCTTGTCCGCGGCGTACTGGTCGTCGAACATGATCTTCGCGGCGAGGGCCATCTTCGCCGCGCCGCTCAGCGCCTGGTCGGCGGCGGGCAGCTCGAACTGCGCGACCGGGCCCGGCATCTGCGCCTCGGACGCGCCGGACGCCTCCAGGACCAGCCGCATGGCGCGGGTCTCGGTGTTCACCAGCGCGTCGGAGTTCTTCTTCGCGGTGGCGAGCAGGTCCAGCAGCTCACCGGACGCGCCCAGCTCCTGCAGCCGGGCGATCACCTTGTCCCGGGTCTTCGTCTCGTCGATCTCCTGCCAGTACAGGTCCAGGTGCTTGCGGTCGCCGGTGACCGAGTACAGCCGCGCCTCGTTGGTCAGCAGGTCCGAGGCGTTGCCCAGGTCCAGGGCCAGCTGCTTGAACTCGGCCTGCCGCTCCTGCGCGGACTGCTCGTCGGTGACCGCGCTGTGGTTGTAGAGCACGCCGACGACCAGCAGCGCGGCGAGCACCGCCGAGACGGCGGCCGCGGTGACCGTGACGACCGCCTGCCGGACCCCGCCGACCTGTGGCTCATCCATGCGAACTCCTCAGTGGTGCAAAGTCCCAGTGTGCCCGTATGGTGCCGTTCTGTACGGGGTTATCGCGCGATCCGGTCTCACGCCCGTCGACGGGCGGGTCCCGGCCCGCCGCGGAACTACATCCGTGTACTTATCGATCATTGCTTCCCGCTGGTGACGGGGCTGTCGTAGCGTCGGGTGGTGAGCGCGGCCGTGATGCAGACACCCGATGGGCGGTGGCGCGTCGAGGTCGGCGGGGTGGGCTCCGTCGCGTGGTACAGGCTGATCGGCCCGGGCGTGTCGCGGGCGGTGCCGAGCGTGGACAAGCTCGCCGACGTGCTGCGCGAGGAGGGCGTCGAGCTCGGCGACTTCGTCGAGCCGGGAGCCGCCTGACGTCCGCCCGCGGCCAGTGCCGACGCGACGACGCCCGCGAGCCCCAGCGCGATCGACCTCCCGGCCGGCGGTGGCGCAGGTGCCAGCCGTCCGCGTGCGTGCCTGAGCAGATCGGTAGGCTGCCCGGCATGTCCGCCTACGGCCCAGCGCTGTTCGTGTCCAGGAAAGACGGCGCGGCGGTGCCACCGGAGGAACAGGAGACGATCCTGCACCTGGTCCGCGCCGCCGTCGCCACGGTCCGCCTGAAGGACGAGCAGGGCGCGCCCGCCGAGCCCCGCGTCTACGACTACGACGAGTACGAGCCGCTCGCCCTCGGCGTCCTGCTGTACTCCGGCTACGCGTACGGGCAGATGCCGGAGGAGATCCAGCAGGACCAGGACGACACCTGGACCGCGGAGACCGCCCGCGTCGCCGCCGAGGTCGACCGCCACGCCCCCGGCGTCTACACCTTCACCGGCTACGGCGTCGAGGACTGACCGCCCGGCAGGTCGGGCCGCGCAGAGGCGGCCTACCGCGTCGAGGGCTGTGCACCGGGCAGGTCGGGCAGCTGCACGCCGAGGGCGGCGGCCAGGTCGAGGGTCCTGCGCGGGGTGACGCAGCGGCGGGCCAGCGCGGCCTCGTCGAGGCGGCCGGTGCGGGCCTGGAAGAGCACCGGGGCGGCCGGATGGGCGCGCACGAGCGCCTCGGGAAGCTCACGAGCGAGCGCCAGGGCGGCGGTGACGAGGGCGGGCAGCGACGAGCGCAGCAGCTCGGCCCACGCCGCGACCTCGTCCAGCCACGGGTCCTGCGACCGGGCCAGCGTGGCGGTCAGGTCCGGCCAGGCGAGGTCGCGCCACGGGCGGGTGCGCAGGACGGGGAGCTGCCACTCGCGGCGGGTCGTGGCCCAGTGGTCGGCGCGGGCCGGGACCGCGTGGAGGGTGCGGCCGGGCAGGACCAGCGCGGTCAGGTTCCAGCCGTGGCAGGCGCCGGTGTCCAGGCCGAAGACGCGGCCGTCGCGCACGAGCGGCTCCCGGCCGGTGACGTGGTGGCCGAAGGCGACGGGCTTCGGGTCGGTGTAGTGCTCGTGCCAGTAGCCGGTGGGGACGACAGCCGCGAGGGCCTTCTCGCCGCTGGTCGAGCCGCACAGGATCTCTTCCCGCTGTCCGTCCAGTGGTACGCCGGGGACCAGGGCGGCGTGCACGACGCGGACGTGGTCGTTCTCGAAGAAGTACGGCAGGGTCCGCATCCACGCGACCGCGTCGGCGTAGCCGTCGCCCAGCTGCAGGCGGGTGATCTCCTGCGCGTACGAGAAGACCCCGCGGACGTGCTTGCGCTCGTGGTTGCCCATGACGACGACGGAGTTGGGCCGCGACCGGAAGAAGTCGACGACCTCGGCGGGTGACGGGCCGCGGTCGACCACGTCCCCGACACTGACGAGCAGGTCGTCGGGGCGCAGCGCGACGGCGTCACAGAGCTCGAGCAGCTCGGTGAAGCAGCCGTGGATGTCGCCGACGACGACGGTGCGCCCCATCCGCAGGAGGGTAGGGACGCACCGTGCCGGCGCGCAAAGGGATTAAGGGCGAGGAAAGCGGTGACCCTGGTTGGCAAAAATCGCCGTGGCGATTCTCAAGGAGAAGGAAGGACCACCATGGCCTCGCGCGCCGATCCTAGCAGCCGCCCCAGATCGACGGAATCGAGCTGACCGCACCCAGGGACGACCGGATGGTCGCGTGCGCGCGGCGGAGCCGGATGGTCGCGTGCGCGCGACGGAGCCGGTACGGTGCCTCGGCAGGTGGTCTGCGCTCAGGTCCCGCGCGTCGCGGTCGATGAGCACCTGGGACGGGGCTGGTAGAGGGACGGGCGGGACATGACCGGATCGGGACGGCCGAGCCCTGTGGCGCGGCTCCGGGCCGCCGTGTTCGGGCCCTCGCGCGCCGATGTCGCCCTTCAGGCCGGGATCGTCCTGGTCGCGTGGGTGTGGTTCGCGGTCAACCTGCGGGGCCCGGTGGGCCCGGCCATGCTGGGCTGGCTGCCGAACCTGTGCTCCGCCGCGCTCGCCGGCGCCGCGCTCTGGACCGTCGGCACCCGCACCCGGGTGCACCCCGCCGCGGCCCGGTTCTGGCGGTACATGGGCGCCGGCACCCTCCTCGTCGGCGTCGGCTCGGTGGTCCGGGGGATCCAGGCGTTCGACGATCCGCAGGCAAACCTCGGCGCGGTCGACGGCGCCGTGTACCTCGTCGCGGTGCTGCTGGAAGGGTGGGCGCTGCTGCGGCTGCCGCTCGGGCTGGACAGCGGGCGGCGGCGGGTCACGTTCCTGCTCGACGCGTGCACGGTCGTCGTCGCCGGCGGCCTGTTCCTGTGGCAGTTCTGGCTGCGCCCGTCGCTGGAGCGCGACAGCGGCAACCGGCTCGCGTTCGTCACGGGCCTGGTCACGCTGGTCGTGGTGATGCTGGCCCTGTTCGCGATCGTCAAGGTGGCGCTGACCGGCACGTCGACCGTCGACAAGGGCGCGCTGCGGTGGTTCGGCCTCGCGATCGTCGTCGGCGCGTTCGCGTCGGCGCCGGAGGCGCTGCTGCCGGCCGACGCGCCCAGCCCGAGCCAGTTCGCGGTGCCGCTGAGCTGTCTGTTCGCCGTGTTCGCCGCCCGCCTGGAGCGCCGCGGCCGGCCCGCACCGGACCCGGCGGCCGGAGGCGGGCGCCGCCGGCCGTTCAGCGTCATGCCGTATGTGGCCGTCGCCGCCAGCAACGTGCTGCTGCTGGTCGTCATGTCCTCCGACGACCCCGGCGAGCGGGTCGGCGTCGCCGTCGGCGTGGTGATCCTCGCCGTGCTGGTCATCGCCCGGCAGATGCTCACGTTCCAGGACAACGCCCGGCTCGTCGCCCGGCTCGACGCGGGCATGATCGAGCTCGGCGACCGGGAGCGCCGCTTCCGCTCCCTCGTGCAGAACGCGTCCGACCTCATCACCGTCACCGACGCCGACGGCATCCTGACCTACGTCAGCCCCGGCGCGACCCGCCTGCTCGGGCTCCCGGCCGACCAGTGGCCGGGCCGGCCCGCCGCCGACATGCTCTACGCCGACGATGTGGAGCTCGTGCTCACGGCGTACCAACGCGTCATCGAAGACCCGGGGACCCCGGCCGTCTTCCAGGCCCGGCTCGCACACGCCGACGGCAGCTGGCGCTGGGCCGAGATCACGATGGCGAACCTCCTGCACGACCCGGGCGTCGCCGGCATCGTCTGCAACTCCCGCGACATCACCGACGCCCGGGACTTCCAGCAGCGGCTGAGCCATCAGGCCAGCCACGACGCGCTCACCGACCTCGCCAACCGCAGCCTCTTCGGCGAGCGGGTCTCCGATGCGCTCGCCGCGGGACCGCCCGAGCGGCTTCGCGTGCTGCTCATCGACCTCAACGAGTTCAAGACCGTCAACGACACCCTGGGCCACGCTGTCGGCGACGCGCTGCTGGTCGCCGCCGCCAACCGCCTCCGCGGCGCGGTCCGGCGCGGCGACACCGTCGCCAGGCTCGGCGGCGACGAGTTCGCGGTGCTGCTGGAGGACGCCGACGACGACGCCGCACTCGCGGTCATCGCCCGCATCGCCGCCGCGTTCGAGGAGCCCGTCCACGTCGACGGCCACCGGCTGCGGCTGGCCGCCAGCATCGGCGTGGCGCTCGGCACCGTCGCCGCCACGCCGCAGGAGCTGCTGCGCCGCGCCGACGTCGCGATGTACGCGGCGAAGGCCGACCGCGACGGCCCCCGCATCCGTCACGTCGACTACGCCGCGCCACTGGACGTCCAGGTCCGTGCCCGCGCCACGCTCGAACGCGACCTGCGCATCGGCATCGACGAGGAGCAGTTCTCCATCGTGTACCAGCCGATCGTGGCGCTCACCGGGCCGACCGTGGCTCCGGACGTGGCTCCGGACGTGGCTCCGGACGCGGCTCTCGGCACGGCCTCGGGCCCGGATGTCGGCACGGCTTCGGGCCCGGATCTCGGCGCGGCTCCCGGGACGGCTCCGGCCGTGGTCCCAGTCATGGTCGAGGCGCTGGTCCGCTGGGAGCACCCGGCGCTCGGCACGGTCTCCCCGGGCGACTTCATCCCTGTGGCCGAGGCGACCGGCCTCATCGTGCCCCTCGGCCGGTGGATTCTCGCGCAGACGTGCCGTCAGGCGGCGCGCTGGCATCAGCTGTACGGCGCGGCCGCCCCGCGGATGAGCGTCAACGTCTCGGCCCGCCAGCTCCAGGAGGCCGACTTCGCCGCCGACGTGGCGCGGCTGTTGACGGCGTCCGGCCTCGCCCCGCACCGGCTCACCGTCGAGATCACGGAGACCGCCGCCCTGCACCCCTCGTGCGTCCAGTCCGTGCACGCCCTGCGCGCGCTCGGGGTGCGCATCTCGCTCGACGACTTCGGCACCGGCCACTCCAGCCTCAGCACCCTGCAGACCTGCCCCGTCGACGAGATCAAGCTCGACCGGGCCTTCACCGGCACCTGCACGGCCCCCGACGGTCGCACCGTCGCCGCCGCCGTCATCCAGATGGCCCGCGCGCTGCGCCTCGAGGCCGTCGCCGAGGGCGTCGAGACGCCGGCGCAGGCCCAGCGGCTGCGCGAGCTCGGCTACCCCCACGGTCAGGGCTACCACTTCGCGAAGCCGCAGCCCGCGGCGGCGATCGACGCGCTGCTGGCCGCCGGTCACCCGTTCAGCCTCTCGGCCCCAGGGGCGCGACCGTCGCCGTAGTCCGGCCCGCGCGACCTACGCAGTCCGGCGTAGACGGTCGCGACCCCGGCACGACGACCGGAGCCCGCCCCGGTTCCTACGGTGTCGCATGTACCCCCACCATGCGCTCGAGAGGAGCCCTTCAATGCTTGCTTCCGTCGACCCGATGGCGGCCACCGTGGCCATGATGAGTGCCGGTCGCGGCACGGCGATCCTGGCCGGCGTGATCGCCCTGCTCGGCATCGCCATCGGCGCCGCGGCCCTGAACCGCTCCCGCAACCGCTCGGCCAACCCTGTCGACCCCGGCAACCTGCTGCGCTGGACCTTCGCCGCGCCCGTTCTGGGCGTGTCGGCGGTGATCCTCGGTGCCGTCGTCGTCGCGACCGCGGACGGGGGCGTCGGCACCGGCAACGGCCTCGCCGGCGGCGTCGTCGCCGTGGTCCTCGGCCTGACCGCCATCGTCCTCGGCGCCCTTGCTCTGCGCCGCACCCGCCGCGCCGGCTGATCCCGCCACCGTGCCGTCCGGTTCTGCTGAACGATCCGAGGCAGGCGGCCCACGTCGACCGTCCGGCGGCACTCGGCCAGAATAGGTCGATGGACGTCGACGTCTGGTATCGAGAACTGAGGATGACGGTCGGGACGTACGTGCTGAACCTGCACGACGCCGAGATCGAAGCGGTCGGGCGGCTCTACTGCGCCAGCTCCGGGAACAGGCCGCCCCGCCACGACGACGGGCGGGTCCCGGCGCCGGCGGCCGACGCGGCGCGGTGGCGGGCGGCGACGGAGACGCTGCTCGCCGCCCTGCAGTCGGTGGAGGAGCGGGACCGGGAGGCGCGGCGGCGGCTGCACCCGCCGTACCAGTTCTGGAAGGGCCTGGGGTGGCGGCTGCGCTGGGGGCTTCAGCGCGCCCGGCTCCAGCGGGACTACGAGGCGCGGAAGGCGGCGCTGGAGGTCGAGGTGCGCGCGGCCTACCGTGCCTTCCGGGACGACGCCGGGGACCTCACCGACCACATCGCGGCGTGGCGGGAGCGCTGGGCGCGGGAGGAGCGGGAGCGGGAGGCGCGGTGGCGGGCGGAGCGGGTCGCGGCGGTGCGGGAGGGCGTCGACGGTGCCGTCTGGACGTACCGGATCGGGGACCACGGCGGCCACCGCCGGGTGCTGATCTGGCTGCCCGCCGTCGAGCGCGGCGACGGCGCCGAGCGCGGTGCGGTCGTTCGTGGCCTGACGGCCCGGCAGGTGCAGAAGATGATCGAGGAGCGGCGCGGCCGGGACCCGTACCTGTGGATCGCCTGGCGGGAGGCGACCGGCGCGGCGATGCGGGAGTGGCACGAGGACGAGGCGCGTCCCGGCGGCGGTGAGCGGCTCGCCCCGGACGTCGCGGCGTGGGCCGCGCTGACCGGCGTGGTCGTCGAGCCGATCGTGTGGCGGCCCGGTGAGCTGGAGGCGCTGCGCGCGTCGCGGCCGAGCCGCGGCTACGGCCCGTCCAGCAGCTACTTCAGTCCGGGGAGCTTCGGCGGCTCGTTCTGAGGCGTCTGGTTGACTGGGGCACCCGATCGCCGTCGTACGAGGAGCCGCACCGTGGCCGCACGAGTGACCCGCAGGGTGACGCCGACCCTCGACGTGGAGGGTGAGCTGTGGGGGCGGGGGCACCTGACGGTCGCCGGGATGGACGAGGTCGGGCGTGGGGCGTGGGCGGGGCCGATCGCCGTCGGTATCGCGGTGGTCGCCGCGGACTGCCCGCCCGTGCCGGAAGGGCTGGCCGACTCGAAGTTCCTGTCGGAGGCGCAGCGGGAGCGGATGGTGCCCGTGGTGCGCGGGTGGGTGCGGCACTGGGCGGTGGGCGAGGCCAGCGCCGAGGAGATCGACGAGCTGGGGGTGACGGCGGCGCTGCGGAAGGCGGGCTGGCGGGCCCTCGCGGCACTGCCGGAGCACCCGGGCGTGATCATTCTCGACGGGGCGCACGACTACCTCAGCGACCCGATGGAGGAGACGCTGTTCTGCCCGGAGCGCAGCATCCCGCCGGTGCGCACCGAGGTGAAGGGCGACGCGCGGTGTGCGGTCGTCGCGGCGGCGTCGATCCTGGCGAAGTCGCACCGGGACCTGCACATGGCGGCGCTCGCGGCTGACCACCCGCAGTACGGGTGGGAGCGCAACGCGGGGTACGGGGGCGCGGCCGAGCACGTCGACGGGGTGGCCGCACACGGGCTGAGCGTCCACCACCGCAGGTCGTGGCGGGTGGCGGCTGGTACAACGGGAGCATGACGACAGCTGCGGCGATGCGGGCCGAGGCGGCGGCGCTCCTGGCGCTCGCACCGGGGGTGGGGCTGCCGTTCGAGGACGACGCGCAGCGGCGCTGGATCGAGTACCGGCCACGGCCACGGCCGGGCGTGCGCCTCGGTGCGCTGGACCCGGAGGGGCGCAAGGCGGCGCACCGGCTGCTCGCCACGGGGCTGCGACCGCACGCGTTCGCGCAGGCGACCGTGATCGTCGCGCTCGAGGAGGTGCTCGACCGCGAGGAAGGGTACCGGCGCGGCCGGCACAGCAACGACTACACGGTCGTCGTGTTCGGCACGCCGGACCCGGGCGGCCGGTGGGGGTGGCGGTTCGAGGGGCATCACCTGTCGGTGACGATGACGCTCGACGGTGACACGGTCTCACCGGCGCCGGTGTTCCTCGGCGCGAACCCGCTCGCCACCTGGTATCGCGACCGGCCCGTGGTGCGGCCGCTCGCGCCGGAGGAGGAGCTCGGCTGGGCGGTGCTGGACGCGGTCCCGCGGGACCTGCTGCCGCACGTCGTGCTGCGGCCGGCGGCACCGCCGGACATCCACAGCGGACCGCGGGCGGCGATCCCGCCGGTGCCGCAGGGCATCCCCGCGGTCGACCTGCCCGACCCGGCGCGGCTGCTGCTGGACGAGCTCGTCGCCGTGTACCTGGATCGGCTGCCGGAGGACGTCGCGCCGGCGGTGGACCGGGACCGGCTGTCGTTCGCGTGGGAGGGCGCGACCGGCCGCACCGGCCGGCACTACTACCGCGTGCAGGGCCCCGACCTGCTCATCGAGTACGACAACACCGCAGACGACCTCAACCACGCCCACACCGTGCTGCGCCGCCCCGACTCGGACTTCGGCGCCGACGTCCTCGCCGAGCACCGGGCCGACTGGCACGCTCAGTAGGTTTCAGGTGAGGGCTCAGGTGCCGCAGAAGGTCTGGTACGAGGCGCCGAAGCCCTCGGGTGCGGCAGCGGCGTAGCGCTCCAGGCCGGGCCGCTCGGTGTACGGATCGGCGAGGACGTCGACGAGCTGGGTGAGCGGCGCCAGGTCACCGCCGGTCGCGGCGGCCAGGGCCTCCTCGACCAGGTGGTTGCGCGGGACGTAGACGGGGTTGACGCGGTCCATCGCGTCGGCGTCGGGGGCGAGCGCCTGCCACCGCGCCAGCCACGCGCCGGCGAGCGGGTCGGGCAGGAGACCGCGGAACTGGCCGTCCTCGCCGCGGGCGGCCGCGGCGAGGGCGCGGAAGGCCGACGTGTAGTCGACGCCCTTGGTCTGCAGCAGCGTGAGCAGGTCGGTGACCAGTGGCGCGGCCACGTCGTCGGCGAGTCCGGCCGGCAGGCCGAGCTTGGCGCGCATGCCGGCGGACCAGGCGGCGTCGTACCGGCGGCGGAAACCGCCGAGGGAGGCCACGGCCAGCTCGACGGCGCGGTCCTGCACCTCGTCGAACAGCGGCAGCATCGCCTCGGCGAGCCGGGCCAGGTTCCACTCCGCGACGATCGGCTGGTTGCCGTAGGCGTACCGGCCGCCGTGGTCGATCGAGCTGTAGACCGTCGCCGGGTCGTACGCGTCCATGAACGCGCACGGTCCGTAGTCGATGGTTTCGCCCGAGATCGTCATGTTGTCGGTGTTCATGACGCCGTGCACGAACCCGATGAGCATCCACCGCGCGACGAGGTCGGCCTGCGCGGCGACGACCGCCTCGAACAGCGCGAGGTGGGGGTGCTCGGCGCCGGCCGCGGCCGGGTGATGGCGGGCGATCGCGTGGTCGGCGAGGCGCCGCAGCAGGTCTTCGTCGCCGGTGACGGTGGCGTACTGGAAGCTGCCCACCCGCAGGTGACTGCCCGCCACCCGGGCGAGGACGGCACCGGGCAGCATCGCCTCCCGGCGGACGGGCCGGCCGGTCGCGGTGACGGCGAGCGAGCGGGTCGTGGGGATGCCGAGCGCGTGCATGGCCCCGCTGACGACGTGCTCGCGCAGCATCGGCCCGACCACGGCGAGCCCGTCGCCGCCGCGGGCGAACGGGGTCCTGCCCGAGCCCTTCAGGTGCAGGTCGCGGAGCCGCCCGCCGGCGTCGATCTCACCCAGCAGCAGCGCCCGGCCGTCGCCGAGCCGCGGGTTGAACCCGCCGAACTGGTGCCCGGCGTACGCCTGCGCGACGGGCGTGGCACCGTCGGGCACGGCCGCGCCGACCAGCAGCCGCACGCCGTCGGGTGAGCGCAGCCACGCCGGGTCGAGGCCCAGCTCGGCCGCCAGGGCCTCGTCGAGCACGAGCAGCCGCGGCTCGGCGAACCGCTCGGCCTGCCACGGCACCGCCATCTCGGGCAGCTCACGGGCGAAGCGGTTGCCGAGGGTGACGGTCGTCGCGATGCTCACCCGATCGAGAGTACGTCCACCCGGCGGGCGATCCGCTCATCCGTGTGCGCGGTCACGCCGGGGGTACGGGCGCGCCGCCCGTCATGCGGGTTCCCGCACGCCACCGGTGCCGCCGCCCTCGTCGTCGCCGGGCATCGGCTCGGCCGGAGCCTCCGGCAGCTCGCCCGGAGTGCCGGGCAGCAGCTCACTCGGGTCGTCGGGCACGGGCTCCCGAGGGTCGAGCGGCGGGTACTCCTCAGGGTCAAGATCCGGATTCGCCATTCCGTCAGTATTGAACACAGACGCCGACTCCGCCCGTTGAGGCCCGCACGCGGCGCGTCCTGCACCTTCAGCGACGGTCGGAAACGGTCACTCCCAGGCGCGCGAGGTGGGCGTCACCCGTCCGTTCGTCCTGAAGGTGACCAGTGCATGAAGGCGCCGGCCGGACCAGGAGCGGTCCGGCCGGCGCATGAACGGAAACGGTCAGTCGGCCGTGCAGGTGAGCGGCGCCGGAACGGCGTTCGTGCCGTTCCAGGAGCCGAGGAAGCCGAACGACGTGGTCGCGCCGGCGCCGACGGTGCCGTTGTAGCCGACGTTGCGGGCGGTCACCGCCGCACCGGAGCTGGTGATCGTCGCGCTCCAGCCGTTCGTGACGGTCTGGCCGTTGGCGTACGACCAGCCGACCGTCCACCCGGAGATCGCCGAGCTGCCGGCGGTGACCCGCACCTCGGCCTGGAAGCCGCCGGGCCACTGGCCGACGATCGCGTAGGCGGCGGTGCAGGTCTTGCCACCGGGCGGCGGCGAGGACGACGGGCTGCGCGACGCCGAAGGCGACGTCGACGGGCTGCGCGACGCCGACGGGGAGACCGACGCGGACGGCGAGGTGGTCTGTCCGCTGTAGATCGACGCCTCGCGGGAGGTCGCCTTCAGCCCGTTGGCGCCGTTGACGATCCGGTCGCCGAACGTGGTCAGCTGCGCCGGGTTGAAGTTGACCGTCATGTCGAGGATCGGGTCGCTGTTGCCGCTCCACGACCAGGCGATCCAGCCCAGCCCGCGGGCCTGCGCCTCGGACAGGATGGTCTCGTGGTCGACCTCGCCGGAGTTGAACTTCCAGCCGAACTCGCCGACGACGAGCGGCCAGCCCTTGTTCTTGAACGCGTCGAAGTAGGCGGTGATCGTCGAGGCGTTGGCGTACACGGCGTACATGTGGATCGACAGCACCGTGTTGTGCTTGGTGTCCGCGTCCAGCACGGTCTGGCCTGTGTCACGCATGACGTTCTGCCAGTCCTGGCCCCAGTTCGGGGCGTCGACCATGATGAGGTGCTCGAAGCCGTTGGTGCGCAGCTTCTGGATGGCGGCGGCGGTGGCGGCGGTCCACTGCGCGGGGTTGGTGTTGCCGATCGGCTCGTTGCCGATGTTGATGACGACGTAGTTCTCCTGGCCGACCAGGTTCGCCTTCTGGCTGATCCAGTAGTTGGCGGCCTCGTCGAGCGACGCGGCCGCGCCCTCCTCGCCGTAGCCGGTGGTGTCGTGGACCTCGAGGACGCAGATCAGCTTGTTCTGCTTGCACAGGTTGATGACGGCAGGCACGTCGTTGGAGGGCCCCCAGCGCTTGCCGGTGCCCAGCACCACCCGGATCGTGTTGGCGCCGGCGGCCTTGATCGCCGCGAACGAGGACGTCTGGCCCGTGTACCACACGTGCGGGTGGTTGACACCGCGCATGATCAGGTTCTGGCCGTTGGCCTCCACGATGTTGCGGCCGCTGATGTGCAGGCCGACCGCGGCGGACGCGGGCTGCATGAACATCACCACCGACGCGGTGACGGCGAGCAGCAGCGCGCCGCCGAGAACGCTGAGTCTTCTCCTCATGGCCTACCTCGAGACATCGATGGGAGCTGGGCGGGCCGGACACTAGGTTCGGCCGCCGAGGGCTGTCAACGCGCACGAGCCGCGCGGCGGCCTTCGCGGTGGCGGTGTTTGCGCTGGTACGGACGCGGACGACGCCGTCCCGCCCGGCCGGGACAAACCGTGAACGTTTCACGCGTTGTCCCGGGACGGATCGTTGCGGCGGACGGGTAGATTGGGTGCCGGTGAGCGCGCGGGGGATCTATCGGCTGACGGTGCTGGGTGTCATCGTGGCCTGCGTGATCGTGTCCTGGGTGACGCTGGCGCGCCGCGCCGAGGGGCACCCGCAGAAGCCGGGGCCGCGGCCCGCGTTCCAGCTGCCGTTCCCGTGCGGTGAGTCATGGAGCCTGACCACGTATGCCGGCCACGACGACTACGACATCGACTTCTTCTACAACGGCGGCCCCAGCGGCGGCCGGGCGGTCCTCGCCTCGGCCGCCGGCACCGTCGCCTGGTCCGGCTGGCAGGCGATCCTCGAGGGCGGCGCGCCGGCCGCGCCCGGCACCGTCGGCACCCGCGGCGGCCTCGGCTTCGGCGTGATCATCGACCACGGCGGCGGCTGGTTCACCTCGTACGGTCACCTGCAGACCTGGCCGGAGGTGAAGCAGGGGGAGGTGGTGCCGCGGGGCCGGCTGCTCGGCCACGTCGGCAAGACCGGCTCCACCAGCATCGAGCACCTGCACTACGAGCAGCACGACGACACCCGGGACCCCGCACACACCCGCGGCAACGCCGACAAGGTCGAGTCCGTCTTCGACGGCGTCCCCTCGGGCATCACCAGCGACGGCAGCGCCGGCACCGGCCCCCTCCGCACCGCCGGCCCGGTCTCCCCGCCCCAGAACCGGACCAGCCGCAACTGCTGACGTGCGCGGTGGGTCAGACGGCGGCGGCGCCGAGCACCCATGAGCGGGTCCGGTCGATGAAGCCGGCCGGGAAGCCGGGGCTGAACTTCTGCTCCCGATTTCTGTTATGCCCGGCCACGCCTTCGCATCTACCTGGGTGCCCGCTGGACCGCCCCGGCGGTTCGTAGCTCAGCGTGACCGGAAGGGACCGGGTTCATGTCCAGAACGAGTTGGCCGAGGCGACATCTGCTCTACGCCGCGCTCGCCGTCGTGGTGCCCGCCGTGGTGACCGGGGTGTCGATGCTGCCGTCCCAGGCGGCGACCCTGCCACCCACGGGCGGCACCTATCAGCTGGCGGTCAAGAAGAGCGGCATGTGCATCGACGTGCCGTCGGCGTCCACGGCGAACGGTGCGCTGCTGCAGCAGTGGGGGTGCACGAGCGGCGCGACCTGGCAGCAGTTCCGGCTGACCGCCGCGGGCTCGAACTACCAGCTGGTGAACGTGAGCAGCGGCAAGTGCGTCGACGTGCCGGGCTGGTCCACCACGTCGGGTGTGCAGTTGCAGCAGTACACGTGCGTGGCGAGCCAGGCCAACCAGCAGTGGCGGCTGGTCGCGTCCGGGACCGGCACCTTCCAGATCATCAACGTGAACAGCGGCCTCTGCGTCAGCGACAAGGACGCCAGCACGGCGTCCGGCGCCGCGGTGATCCAGGAGACGTGCACCGCCAACAGCAACAAGCAGTGGGCCTTCAACGCCGTCGGCAGCACCGCCCCCGCCACCGTCGCCAAGGACGGGACCGGGCAGTACACCACCGTGCAGGCGGCGGTCGACGCGGTGCCGGCGAACAACACCACCCGCCGGGTCATCACCATCAAGGCCGGCACCTACCGCGAGATCGTCACGATCCCGTCGAACAAGCCCTACATCACCCTGCAGGGCCTGGGTTCGTCCGCGTCGGCGACGGTCATCGTCAACAACCACAGCAGCGCGGGCGGCTACGGTACGAGCGGCAGCGCCACCGTCTTCGTCAACGGGCACGACTTCGTCGCGAAGAACCTCACCATGTCCAACGACTACGGCGAAGGCAGCCAGGCGGTCGCGGCGAACGTCAACGCCGACCGGTCGGTGTTCGACGGCGTGCGGTTCCTCGGCAACCAGGACACGCTGCTGGTCAACAACTTCCGCCAGTACTACGTGAACTCCTACGTCGAGGGCACCGTCGACTTCATCTTCGGCGGGGCGACCGCGGTGTTCAACGCGAGCACCATCCACGAGAAGCGCAGCAGCGGCGGGCCGATCACCGCGGCCAACACCGACGCCGCCAAGACCTACGGCATCCTCGTCTACAAGTGCACCATCACCGGCGCCGCGAACAACGTGACGCAGCTCGGCCGCCCGTGGGGCCCGGCCGCGCAGGTGCTGTACCGCGAGTCGAACCTGAGCGCGACCATGAGGACCGCGCAGCCGTGGACCGACATGTCCGGCAACTCGTGGAAGAACGCTCGGTTCCTGGAGTACCGCAACACCGGCGCCGGCGCCGGCACGAACAGCAACCGCCCGCAGCTGAGCGACTCGGCCGCGGCGAACTACACCCCGCAGAAGTACCTGGCCGGCACCGACGGCTGGAACCCGGTCTAGAGGAGCGTCATGTCCAAGGGCAAACGAATCCATCTGCTCGCCGGGCTCACCGTCGCCGTCGTCGCCGGCGTGACCGGCTACGCGGTCATGCCGTCCCAGGCGGCGACGCTCCCGGCGACCGGCGGCACGTACCAGCTGGCGGTCAAGAAGAGCGGCATGTGTGTCGACGTACCGTCGGCGTCCACCGCGAACGGTGCGCTGCTGCAGCAGTGGGGCTGCACGAGCGGCGCTGCCTGGCAGCAGTTCCGGCTCACCGCGGCCGGCAGCAACTACCAGCTGGTGAACGTGAGCAGCGGCAAGTGCGTCGACGTCCCCGGCTGGTCCACCACGTCGGGCACACAGTTGCAGCAGTACACCTGTGTCGCGAGCCAGACCAACCAGCAGTGGCGCCTCGTCGCCTCCGGCACCGGCACCTTCCAGATCATCAACGTGAACAGCGGCCTCTGCGTCAGCGACAAGGACGCCAGCACGGCGTCCGGCGCCGCGGTGATCCAGGAGACCTGCACCGCCAACAGCAACAAGCAGTGGGCGTTCAACCCGGTCGGCGGCACCGGCGGGCGGACCTGGTCCGGCACCGCGGACGGCTTCGCCTCCACCGGCGGCGGCGCGACCGGCGGCGCGGGCGGCCCGACCGTCACCGTCACCACCCTCGCCGACCTGCGGAAGTACGTCACGGCCACGACGCCGTACGTCATCCGGGTCGCGGCCGCCATCACGGTCACGCCGAAGGGCACCGAGCTCAAGGTGCAGTCCGACAAGACGATCGTCGGCGTCGGCACCAGCGGCCAGATCGTCGGCGGCGGGTTCTTCCTCGGCGCGGGTGTCCGCAACGTCATCATCCGGAACCTGACGATCCGGGACACGCAGATGCCCGACGACGACCCCGACGACAAGGTGTACGACTACGACGGCATCCAGATGGACACCGCCGACCACGTGTGGATCGACCACAACCGGATCGAGCGGATGAACGACGGCCTCATCGACAGCCGCAAGGACACCAGCTACCTGACCGTCTCGTGGAACGTGATGGGCGGCAACAACAAGGCCTTCGGCATCGGCTGGACCGACAACGTCACGGCCCGCATGACGATCCACCACAACTGGATCCACGACACCAACCAGCGCAACCCCAGCACCGACAACGTCGCGTACGCCCACCTGTACAACAACTACCTGCAGAACGTCGCCTCCTACGGCAACTACGCGCGCGGCGCCACGAAGATGGTGCTGGAGAACAGCTACTTCGACACCGTGAAGGACCCCTACTACCCCGATTCGACGGCGCAGCTGAAGCAGAGCGGCAGCATCACCGTCAACTGCACCGGCCAGCAGAAGACGCTCGGCTCGGCGTTCACGCCGTCGAGCTTCTACCCGTACACCCTCGACCCCGCCGCGGACGTGCCGAGCCTCCTGCGCACGTACGCCGGCCCGCAGGCGAACATCGGCCTGTAGCCACCGCTCGCCCCGGTGCGTTCGCGATGCGGCGCACCGGGGCAAGTCGGCCGCAATTGCGCTGCAATAGCGGCGGTCCATCGTGGTGCGGCACACGATGGAAGGGACTCAACTTGCGCACCATTCTTGTCACCGGATCGGCCGACGGCATCGGGCTGCACACCGCGACCCAGCTCGTCGACGCCGGGCACCGGGTGATCCTGCACGCCCGCAACGAGGAGCGCGCCGCCGCCGTGAAGGCCGCGCTGCCCGGCGCGGCCGCGGTCGTGGTCGGCGACCTGCGGTCGCTCGACGACACCCGTGCCCTCGCCGGCACGCTGTCGGGGTACGGTCACCTCGACGCCGTCGTCCACAACGCCGGGATCGCCCGGCTGGACAGCACCGAGCGGGAGGTGACCGGCGACGGCCTGGAGTCGATGTTCCAGGTGAACGTGCTCGCCCCGTACCTGCTGACGGCGCTGCTGCCGCGGCCGGAGCGGCTGGTGTTCGTGTCGTCGGCGATGGCCGCGGACGGCGCCGTCGACCTGGCCGACCTGCAGTACGACCGGCGCCCCTGGAACGGGTTCGCGGCCTACTCCACGACGAAGCTGCTCGACCTGATGCTGGCCGTCGCGATCGCCCGGCGCTGGCCGGCGACGCTCAGCAACGCCCTCGACCCGGGCTGGGTCCGCACCAAGATGGGCGGCGACGGCGCCCCGACGGACCCCGCGGACGCCGCCCGGGCGCAGGCGCGGCTCGCCGCCGGCACCGACCCGGAGGTGCTGGTCACCGGCCGGTACATCAGCGACCGCGACTGGCGGCCGAGCGACGCCCAGCTCGACCCGGCGCTGCTGGAGGCGCTGCTCGCGCACCTCGCCGACCTCACCGGGGCACCGCTGCCGGCGTAGGTGTCGTATCCTGGCCGACTTTGCTGTCACGGGAGGTATCGATGGCCAGGTATCCGAAGAGCATCACCGAGCGGTTTCACGGCACGCCGGAGCAGCTGGCGGCGGGGTTGGTCGGCGACCCGCCCCGCCGCTGGTCCGCCGTGGTCGTCGACGACTACGACCCGTCCTGGCCGCTGCGGTACGAGACGACCCGCGCCGCCCTGACCGGGGCGCTCGGCGACCTCGCGCTGGCCGTCGAGCACGTCGGCTCCACGGCCGTCCCCGGCCTGCCCGCGAACCGGGAGCTGTACGCCGGCACGAAGCGCCGCCTGGCCGGCGAGACCGCAGACCGGCCCGGCGACTACAGCCTGGCGAAGAACGACGTCATCGACGCCATCTACGCCCAGATCTTCGCCGCCTGACGGCTCGATCGCCGCGGGATCTCTCAGGAGCGGGCCGGCCGGGCCGATCGGTGGGGTGCGAGCTTCGCGGGAACGATCGGCGAGGGGTGGCGGACATGGACATGCTGCGGCGGACGCGGGTGGTCACGCGGCTGGTGATCGGCTTTCTTGTCATCTCGCTGTGCGTGGTGGCCATCTGGGTGGCGGCGGTCTCCGCCTCCCACGGCACCCGCGACACCGCCGGGCACCTGTCCGCGGCGCAGGCGCAGCTCGACGCGGCCGAGCAGCTGAAGTTCCGCATCACCGACATCTCCGGCTGGCAGGTCGGCTACGCGTTCGACGTGGTGCGCGGCGAACCCGGCGGCACCGACGACACAGCCGACACGCGGGCGGCGTTCCTGCAGTCGATGCGGGACTTCAGCACCGAGCTGGACGCGATGGCGCGCCTGCCGCTGCCGGCCGCCGACCGGGCCGCCGTGGGGGCGATCCGCCAGGCGTTCGACGACTTCAAGGCCCTCGACGACCGGGTCATCGCGGCATACCGGGCAGGGACCCCACAACAGGTCAAGGCGGCCAACGACCTCGTCGTCGGCGAGGGCCTGGAGGTGTACGCGCGCATCAGCGACCCGGTCGACCAGCTGCTCGCCGCCGCCCAGCAGCGGTCGGCCGCCGCGGACAAGGCCGCCCGGTCGACGGCGAGCCGCACCGGCAGCCTGGCCAACATCGTGGGCAGCGCCGCGCTCGTGCTGGCCGTCGCCATGGCGCTGGCGCTGTCGGTCTCGATCCTTCGGCCGCTGCGGGCCCTGCACGAGCGCCTGTCGGACATCGCCGAGGGCGAAGGCGACCTGACCCACCGGCTGGCGGTCAGCGGCAATGACGAGTTCACCACCGTGAGCCGCGAGTTCAACACGTTCGTGGACAAGATCGCCGCGACGGTACGGGCGATCAGCGGGTCGGCGTCCACGGTCGCGGTCGCCAGCGAGCGGCTCAGCGACACCTCGACCCGGATCATGACCAGCGCCCAGCAGACGTCGACCCGGTCAGGGCTGATCGTGGCGTCGGCCGACGAGGTGTCCGACAACGTCCGCACCGCCGCGACCGGCGCGGAGCACATGAGCGCCTCGATCCAGGAGATCGCCGGCACCGCCGCCGACGCGGCCCGCATCGGCGGGCAGACCACCGAGCTGACCCAGTCGGCGCACGACCTGATCGGCCGGCTGAGCGGGTCGAGCCAGCAGATCGGCAACGTCGTCACGGTCATCAACGACATCGCGGCGCAGACCAACCTGCTGGCGCTCAACGCGACCATCGAGGCGGCCCGGGCCGGCGAGGCCGGCAAGGGCTTCGCCGTCGTGGCCACCGAGGTGAAGGACCTCGCCCAGGAGACCGGCCGGGCCACCGGCGACATCGCGTCGAAGGTGCAGAGCATCCAGGCCGACACGATGGCCGCGACCGAGGCGATCACCCGGATCGTCGAGATCACCGGGCGGCTCGGCGACTACCAGAACACCATCGCGGCGGCCGTCGAGCAGCAGAACGCCACCACGACCGAGATCGGCCGCAACATCTCCCAGGCCGCGGCCGGCTCGGCCGACATCGCCGCGAACATCGCCACCATCTCCGATGCTGCCCGCATCACCACCAGCGGCGTCGAGGAGACCCGCACCGCCGCGGAGGAGCTGTCGGCGATGAGCCGCGAGCTGCGCGCCCTGGTCGGCCAGTTCCGCGTCTGACACGGCGCCCGGGACGGGCTACGCTCGGTGGTCCCACCTACCGCTGGAGCGCCGAGATGCCGCTTGACGATGCCGAGGAGCGCCTGCGGGTCGGGCCGCCCGCCGACCACGCGGCCGGGCTGCCGGCGGTGCGGCTCAGCGTCACCAACGCGGTGCGGCGGATGGGGATCGTCAAGGCCACCCGCAACCTGCTCGCGCTCAACCAGGTCGACGGTGTCGACTGCATGAGCTGCGCCTGGCCCGACCCGCAGGACAAGCGGCACACCGCCGAGTTCTGCGAGAACGGCGCCAAGGCCGTCTCGTGGGAGGGCGTGCGGGAGACCATCGGGCCCGAGTTCTTCGCCGCCCACTCCATCGAGGACCTCGCCGGGCGCACCGACCACTGGCTGGAGCGGCAGGGCCGGCTCACCCACCCGATGGTCCGCCGTGACGGCGCCACCCACTACGAGCCGATCTCCTGGGAGGACGCGTTCGCGCTCGTCGCCACCCACCTCAACGCGCTCGACAGCCCCGACGAGGCGGTGTTCTACACGTCCGGCCGGGCCAGCAACGAGGCGGCGTTCCTCTACCAGCTCTTCGCCCGCGCTTACGGCACCAACAACCTGCCCGACTGCTCCAACATGTGCCACGAGTCGACGTCGGCCGGGCTGGCCGCCACGATCGGCATCGGCAAGGGATCGGTGTCGCTGCAGGACCTGCACGAGGCCGAGCTGATCGTGGTGTCGGGGCAGAACCCGGGCACCAACCACCCGCGGATGCTCACCGCGCTGGAGACCGCCAAGCGCAACGGCGCGAAGATCCTGGCGATCAACCCGCTGCCGGAGGCGGGGCTGCTGCGCTTCGACAACCCGCAGAAGGCGCGCGGGCTCGCCGGCCGCGGCACCGGGCTCGCCGACGAGCTGCTGCAGATCCGCTCCAACGGTGACCTCGCGCTGTGGCAGGCGATCGGCCAACTGCTGCTGCAGGCCGACGATGCTGCTGTTGGCAGTGTGATCGACCGTGACTTCGTCCAGCGGTACACCACCGGCTTCGACGAATGGGAGCGCCACGTGCGCGCCGTGGACCGCGCCGCGGTGCTCGCCGCGACCGGCCTGACCTGGTCGCAGATCGAGACCGCAGCGGCGATGCTGGCCGCCTCCAGGCGCACCGTGCACTGCTGGGCGATGGGCATCACCCAGCACCACAACGCGGTCGCCACCATCAAGGAGTTCGTCAACGTCGCGCTGGCACAGGGGAACATCGGCAGGCCCGGTGCCGGGCTGTGTCCGGTGCGCGGCCACTCCAACGTGCAGGGCGACCGCACGATGGGCATCTGGGAGAAGCCGCCCGCGTGGTTCCTCGACGCGCTCGGCACCGAGTTCGGCTTCGCGCCGCCGCGCCTCGGCGGTCACGACGCGGTCGCCGCCGTGAAGGCGTTCCGCGACCGGCGGGCGAAGGTGTTCGTCGCGCTCGGCGGCAACTTCGTCGCCGCGATGTCTGACACCGACGTCACCACCGCGGCGATGCGGGGCGCGACGCTCACGGTCCAGGTGTCCACGAAGCTCAACCGCAGCCACGTCGCCGCCGGCCGCACGGCGCTGATCCTGCCGACGCTCGGCCGCTCCGAGCAGGACATGACCGGCGGAAAGGTGCAGCGGGTCACCGTCGAGGACTCGATGTCGGAGGTGCACGCGTCGCGGGGCCGCTCCGCGCCGGCGGGCCCGCTGCTGCGCTCGGAGGTCGACATCGTGTGCGGTCTCGCGGCCGCCACGCTCGGCGACCGGCACGGCATCCCATGGTCGTCGTTCACCGCTGACTACGACCGGATCCGCGACCGCATCTCCCGCGTGGTGCCCGGCTGCGCCGACTACAACGCCCGCATCGCGGGCGGCGGCTTCAGGATGCCGCACGGGCCGCGGGACTCGCGCACGTTCCCTACCCCGGAGGGCAGGGCCGTGTTCACGGTCAGCCCGCTGGTCGTCCTGGAAGTGCCGCCGGGGCGGCTGGTGCTGCAGACGATCCGCAGCCACGACCAGTTCAACACGACCATCTACGGCCTGGACGACCGGTACCGCGGCATCCGCTCGGGGCGGCGGGTCGTGTTCATCAACGCGCTCGACCTGGCCGAGCTCGGCTTCGCCGACGGGGACCTGGTCGACCTCGTGTCGGAGTTCTCGGACGGCGTCGCGCGTCGCGCCCCGCGGTTCCGGCTCGTCTCGTACGACACGCCGAAGGGCTGCGTCGCCGCGTACTACCCGGAGACCAACCCGCTGGTGCCGCTGGACTCGCAGGCTGCGGTCAGCGGCACCCCCACGTCGAAGTGGGTCGTCGTGCGGTTGGTGGCTACCGGTACGTGATGTCGCTCGCGCTGTAGAAGCAGTTGACGCCGTCCGCGCCGGAGCCGACGTGGGTCGGTTCGCTGCCCTTCGGGGCGCCCTTGTACTTGTCGCAGATGGTCGCCGAGCCGTAGACGGTGATCCGGGTGAACCGGGCCGTGTCGCCCCAGTTGATGTTGATGCCGGCGATCACCTTCGTGGACTTCGCGATGATGTTGTCCACCACGACGTTGCGCTGGTAGGAGTTCGTGCAGTTGCCGCAGGCGCGGTACAGCTTGCCGGCGTTCTCGACGGAGAAGCCGGAGATGTTGACCGTGCCGTTGCCGTTGTGCTGGAACACCTTGTCGCTCGCCGACTTCGCGCCGCCGCCGATCACGTAACTGGTGCCGCCGCCCGTGCCGAGGAACGTCGCGGCGTCCTCACCCACGTCCTCCCACCACACGTTCTGGATCGTGCACGTGCCGAGGCAGTGGATGCCGTCACCGGCCGGCGCGCCGATGATGACGTTCTTGATGGTCGCGCCGTTCGCCAGCTCGAACATCGGGTCCTGGCTCTCGCTCTGCCCACCGTCACCGATGCAGCAGTAACGCTTCATCCCGCCGTCGAGCGTGCCCGACACCTTGATCGTGCCGCTGACGCTCGCGTCGCCCGACTTCGTCGGCCAGCTCGTGCTCGGATTGCCGTTGCCGGTCGTCGGGGTGGTGGTGCCGGCCACCACCAGGCGCCACTGCTGGTTGGCGCCGTCGAGGTCGGTGAACTGGGAGATCCGCGCGCCGTTGGCGGTCGACCACTCCCAGACCTCGAGGGCCTTGCCGCTGTGCCGGTTGATGAGCTGGATGTTGTCGCCGATGTTCTGCACGGAGAACTGCTGGTTGTAGCCGCTGCTGACCGGCCACTGGCGGTACTGCGCGCCGTCGGCGGTGTTCCACTCCCACAGGTCGACGGCCTTGCCGCTGTGCCGGGCGATGATCCGCCACCAGCCGGTGCCGGCCGACTCGAACCTGAACTGCTGGCACTGGCAGCCGTTGCTGCTGTACTGGGTTACCGTGGCGCCGTCCGCGGTCGACGCGCCGGTGACCTCCATGACCTTGCCGCTGTTGACGTTGACCAGGTTGTACCAGGTGCCCTGCACGATCGTCGCCGCGTCGGCGGACCGCACGGCGACGGTCGTCACCGCCGCCACCACGGTCAGCACGACCGCACTGAGCAGCCAGCGTCTGTGTCTCTGCCTCGCCACGTTGGTGAACCTCCGATCGGGCCTGGTTTGGCCGTTCGAGGAAAGCGCTTTCCTCGGTCGCGGACCCTATGGGTGCCGTTCGTACTTGTCAACGTCGATGTGAGCGCTCACCCTGCCCGGCCCTCGTCAGTGGCGGCGCCGTGAAAGGAGGCTGTGAAAAGTGTCGTACCCCGCGGGCATGATGTGCGGCATGAGCGGTGGGGCGGGGATTCGGGACGTGTGGCAGCTCGTTGACGAGGCGCGGGCGGACCTGGGCGGGGCGCCGCCTGCCGACGACGTAGCGGCGACGATGGTCCGATTGCTCAGCGGGCGTCCGCCGGCCGCCATCGCCGCGCTCGACCGGCCGTTCGACGAGCTGATGGCGATGTCCTACCGGGCGGACCTGTGGGCGGCCGCCTACATCATCAACGGCGGCGCGTCCAACGACGGCTTCGACTACTTCCGCGGCTGGCTGGTGGCGCAGGGCAGGGAATGGTTCGAGTGCGCCCTTGCCGGCCCTGACAGCCTGGCCGCTCATCCCGAGGTGATCGCGGCGGCGGCCGAGGCAGGGGATCTCGACGGCGAGCCGATCCTGTATGTCGTGATGGACGCCTACCGCGCCGCCACCGACGAGGATGACGTGCCCGCCTATTCCGACACTGTCTGGATCCCCGACCTCGATCCGGACTGGAGTTTCGATTACAACAACAGGACCGAGATGCGCCGCCGCCTCCCTGCGCTCGTGGCGCTCTTCGACGGGGAGGAGAAGCCGTGAGTGTTGTCGAGGTGCCACCGCCCGGCACGGAGGACGTGTGGCGGCTGATCTCCGCGGCGTGGGCGGATCTGGGCGGGTCGCCGTCGCCGGACGACGTGGCGGCGGCGGTGGTGCGACTGCTGCGTCACCGGCCGGCAGCGGAGATCGCGGCGTTTGCGCAGCCGCTGTGGGACCTCCTGGCGGTGTCGTACCGTGTCGATCTGTGGGCCGCCGCGTACCTCATCAACGGGGGCGCGTCCGATGACGGGTTCGAGTACTTCCGCGGCTGGCTCATCGCGCAGGGCCGGGAGACGTTCGAGCGGGCGCTCGCGGACCCCGACAGTCTCGCCGTGCACCCAGCGGTCGTCGCGGCGGCGGCCGAGGGTGAGGACCTCGAATGCGAGGACATGCTCGGCGTCGTCTGGGATGCGCACCGTGCCGCGACCGGCGGCGCCGACCTGCCGGCCGACTCCTTCGTCATCCGCTACCCCGACCTCGGCCCGGACTGGGAGTTCGACTTCGACGACGAGGACGAGATGCGTCGCCGCCTGCCTCGGCTCATGGCCCTCTACGACGAGGAGGACGCGTGACCGAGCTTCGAGATGGGGCGGGCGAGGGTGAGGCCCTGTGGGGCGTGCTCGCGCCGCACATGTTGCCGTCGGTCCGGCTGACCGGCGGTGGGGCGTGTGCGCCGGATTCGCGGGGCACGCGGCTCGGCGGTGAGGTGCTCGCCGGTCACGGATTCGTGTGGCCGCGCACCGACGGCGGCCGGGCGTTGACGATGATCGTCCAGCTGGACTGCGACGAGATCAACGCGACGCTCGGCGGCGGCGGCTCGGGCGTGTTGCCGGCCGGGGCGCTGCTGACGTTCTTCTACGACGCCGCCGGGATGGAAGGTTGGGGCTACGACCCGGACCACCGGCAGTGGCGGGTCGTCGTGTCCGACGCCGCGACGGCGCGGGCGGTGACGGCTCCGTCAGGGGTGGAGTCGTTCGCCGCTGTGGGGTGCGTGCCCGGGCGGGTGCTGACGGTCCCCGACAGGTGGGATCCGGCGGTAGAGCGGCTGCGCGAGCACGGTCGTGGCGCGGTGAGCCGGTTGTACGACCGTGTCGGGGCGAAGGACGTGGCGCCCAGGCACCGGCTGTTCGGCTGGCCGGAGCCGGTGCAGGGGCCGATGCGGCTGGAGTGCCAGCTCGCCGCCAACGGCATCTCCGTCGGAGGGCCTGAAGGTTACCGTGATCCGCGCGTGGAGCAGCTCCGCGAGGGCGCCGCCGACTGGGTCCTGCTCCTGCAGGTCGACTCCGACGACGCGCCCGGCTGGATGTGGGGTGACGCCGGCACGCTGTACTACTGGATCCGGTCCCATGACCTCGCCGCCGGCGACTTCACCCGCGTCTGGGGGATCGGCCAGTGCTGCTGAGCGGCGCCTCGTGCCACGCCTCTCCGCCGGCCGGGTCAGGGGTGAGCTGGAGGGCCACTGAACGGGCGTGCAGGGCGCGCGGCGGCGGTGGCGCGCGCCCCGTGAAGGACGGTCAGGAGCCGGGCGGCGGCGGGGGCGGCGGGTCGACGGCGATGCCGATCTGGGCGCGGGTGGAGAAGTTGCCGGCGCCGTCGAAGGCGCGGACGGTGACGATGTAGGTGCCGTAGCCGGTGTAGGGGACGTAGGCGGTGGTGTTGCCGACGAGGCTGATGACCGTGCCGTTGAGGGTGACCTCGTAGCCGGCGACGAACTGGTCGTCGGTCGAGGCGGTCCAGGCGACCGTCCACGAGCCGTCGGTCACCCCGCGCAGCGTCAGGCCCGTGGGCTGGCTGGGTGCGGTGGTGTCCGGCGGCGTGCCCAGGCCCACGGTGGCGAAGGGGGAGCGGTTGCCGGCGGCGTCGACTGCCCGTACACCGAACGACATCACCACCGGTGGCGGTGTCGGCATGCTGTAGCTGGTGCCGGTGACGGTCGCGATGGGGGCGCTGGAGGTGTTGGAGTAGATCTCGTAGCCGGTGACGGCGCGGTCGTCGGTCGAGGGGGACCAGCTGAGCACGTACGCCCCGCCCTGTGGGGTGCCGCGCAGGCCGGTCGGGGTCGAAGGCGGGCGGACGTCGCGCGACGGTGGGCGGCCGTCGCACGGGGCGGCGTTGAGCAGGCAACCCTGCGGCGTGCCCTGGCCGGCGGCGACCCAGCCGAAGTCGGTCGACGCGCCCGGGGCGAGGCTCGCGTTCCACGACGCGCCGACGGCGACGTAGTGGGTGCCGGAGCGGGTCACCGTGGCGTTCCAGGAGTTGCCGACGGTCGTGCCGGCGGGCAGGTCGAACTCGACCCGCCAGGTCAGGGCGGCCGTGCCGCCGTTGGTGACGGTCATGCGGCCCACATAGCCGGCGGGCCACGTGCTGTCCTGGGAGAACACGGCCGTCGGGACGGTGGCGGCACCGGCGGCCACCGGGTTGAGCGTGATCGCGAGGATGCCGGCCATGACGGCCGCTCTCGCAAAGAATCGACTCATGTAAATGAAGGATACGCGGGCGCCACAAGTCAGGGCGGTCGTGGCCCGTGCGGGTCCGCTACGGGACGGCGGGGTGGTATTCCCCGTGATACATGCCGAAGAAGGGCGCGATCAGCAGCGCGACCTGCGCGGCGACGAACCAGACGACGGCGAGGGCGGGGATCGCCAGCAACGCGAGCGCCGGCGCCGTCCGGGCGACGGAGAGGACCGGGTCGAGCCGCGGCGAGGTGACCTGGAACGCCGCCACCAGCACCAGCAGCACGGCCGCCGCGCCGGACAGGCAGGACAGCACCGTCCCGACGTACTGCGCCAGCCACGCGAACCCGTCGTACAGCCACCCGAGGTCCAGCGGCGCGTCCACGTCGTCGAGCCGCCCGCCGCGCCACCGTCCGGGGGCGTGCTTCGCCAGCAGGAAGTACGTGACAGCGGCGACGGCCGCGACGGCCGTCAGCACCGCCGTGCCAGGGCCGGACTCCCGCGCCGCCATCGCCACACGCTACCGCCGCACAGCGCCGCCGGACGGGCCGCCGTGCGCCACGTGCACGAACGGACGCGCCGGCGCTCAGCGGAAGAGCGGAACCCACTCCTGGCGCCGCACGATCGTCACGCCGGGCGCCCGGTAGTACGGGTCGTCATCGATGATCGCGTCGAACTCCTCGGCGGTGACGTCGAAGAGCAGCAGCGCGCCGGTCTCGTCCGAGTACGGCCCGGCCATCACCACCCGCCCGGCCTCGTGCAACACCCGCAGCCGTTCCCGGTGCGCGGGCCGCACCGCCAGCCGGTCGGGACTCCCGTCGAAGGCAAGCTCAAGCAGGTACACGCGGCCATCGTAGGGGAGGGCCGGCCCAACGCCCGGAGGAGGTCGGCGGCGCCGGCCGTTCCCGGTGGCTATGGTTCGTCCGTGGATGCCAAGACCGATGAGCTGCGAGCCGCCCACGACGTCCTGGCCGAGGTGTACGCCGAACGGCTGGCCGGTGAGCTGGACCGGATGCCGGTCGAGCGGGCGGTGCTCGGCCTGTTCTGCGAGCTGACCCTCGCCGCCGGCCTCGGCCCCGACGTGGGCGACGTCGGCTGCGGCACCGGCCGGCTCGCCCCCTACCTGTCCGCGCACGGCCTGTCCCCGCACGGCGTCGACCTGTCCCCGGAGATGGTCAGAGTGGCCCGGCGCGACCACCCGGCCTTCCCCTTCGCCGTCGCCGACCTGCGCGACCTGCCGTTCGCCGACGCATCCCTCGCCGGCGTGGTCTGCTGGTACTCGCTGATCTTCCTCGCCCCCGAGGACCGGGCCGCGGCGTTCGGCGAGCTCGCCCGGGTCGTCAAGCCGGGCGGCCATCTGGTGACGGCCTTCAAGGACGGCGACGGCACCCTCCGCCGAGCCGGCCGCACCGCCGGCGTCGAGTTCGACGCGTACTGGCTGCCGGCCGACGAGATGGAGCACCGCCTCACCACCGCCGGCTTCACGACGCTCTTCCGCGCCGCCCGCCCCGCCGGGGAAGGCGAGTCGACCCCGCAGGGCTACCTGCTCACCCGCCGCGCAGGCTTGCCGGACGGCTCGTGAACGGGCCGTGCGTCAGCTGTAGGTGACCGTCACGTGCCGGAGGTTGATGGCGAGCTTCGGGGTGCGGTCGTTCGGCGGCGACCGGCCGGGCGGCCTGTGGCGGGCCGGTGCAGCCGGCGAGCAGCGACACGACCGCGGCGGCGCACAGCAGCGTGGCGGGCGCCCGGGAGAGTCGTCTCAAGGCTGACCCCTTCGGATGGCGCGGCGCCGTCCGCCGCGACCCTTCCGACCCTGCGGGCATCCGCCGTTGTCCGGCAGGGCCGAGGCCCATCGGGCAATCAACCCCGGACAACTCAGGCGATGGTGATGCCGTAGTTGGCCATGTCGACGACGGGGTGGTAGCCGAGCGCGGCGTAGATCCTGTTGGACGTGGGGTTCGCCTGGTCGGTGAAGAGGCAGACGCGGTCGCCGGCCGACTGGAGGCGGCGGGAGACCTCGAAGACGGCGTTGCTGGCCCAGCCGTGGCCGCGCTGGTCCGGCGGGGTGTAGACGGGCGCGATCCTGACCACGCCGTAGGCGGGCGCGGTGGCGCCGACGAGGCTGACCGGCCGGCCGGTGCCGTCGAGCCAGAACCAGAGCAGGCCGTCGTCGATGCGGCGCAGCAGCTCCTGGCGGTCGGCCGAGGCGTGCATGCCCGTACCGCGGGGGCGGCCGGCCTGGTCGTCGGCGTCGCCCATGAAGGCGGCGACCCACTCGACGACCAGGTCGACATCGGAGGCGGGGACCGGGGCCAGGCGGCCCGGCGCGGGGCGCGGCGGGACGAGCTCGCGGAGCTCGTGCAGCCGGGTGTGGACGAGGACGTCGGCCCGGCCGCCGTGGAGCCGGGCGAGCTCGGCGGCGCACACCCGCGACGCGGGCAGCGAGCCGTTGACGGCCAGGGTCTCCTCGCCGCGGGCGTGCAGCGCACGGGCGAGCTCGACCGCGGCGGCCGGCGGCATCGGCAGGAGGTACAGCGGATGCGGCGCCGTCGGAGCGGTGCGCATGCCCGCACCGACCACGGCGCCGGAGGAGTCGCGCGCGACGAGCCACCAGAAGTGCGCGGGCGGGCCGCCGTCGGGCCAGGTGCGGGGCTTGTACGCGTTCGCGGTCACGACGGTGTTCAGGACGGGGTCGGCGGCCAGGTGGTCCCCGGCCGCGGCGAGGAACTCGGCGGCGTCGGCGGTGAACTCGAGTGTGACCATCCGCGTACGGTATCCAGATGCCGACGACGTTGCTGGTACCGGCGGACCCGCTGCGCCCCCGCCGACCCGACGAGCACTTCGCCCCGGAGGCCGACGCCGCCCGCGAGGCGGGCCTGGACGTGGCGGTCGTGGACCACGACGCACTGACCACCCCGGACGGGGCGCGGCGAGCCGTGGCCCGCGTCCAAGAGGGCGACCGGCAGGCCGTGTACCGCGGCTGGATGCTGCGCGCCGGACGGTACGCGGCGTTCGCCGAAGCCCTGCGGGACCGTGGCGTCACGTTGCGGACCAGTGCGGCGCAGTACCGGCAGGCGCACGAGCTCCCCGGCTGGTACGCCGCCCTCGCGGAGGTCACCCCGCCCACGGTGTGGACGACCGGTGACGGGCGCGAGGCGTTCGAGCGGGCCGCGAGCGACCTCGGCACCGGGAGAGCCGTCCTGCGCGACTACACGAAGTCGATGAAGCACCACTGGCACGAGGCCGCGTTCATCCCCGACCTCGCCGACACCTCCGCGGCATGGGCGGTCGCGCAACGCTTCCGGGAGCTGCGCGACGACGAGTTCACCGGCGGGTTCGTGCTGCGCCGGTTCGAGGAGCTGAGCAAGGCCGAGGTCCGCACCTGGTGGGTCGGCGGCGTGTGCACGCTCGTCGGCCCGCACCCGGACACGCCGCACGACCCGCCGCCGAATCTCGACCTGGCCGCCGTGGCGCCGCTGGTCGCCGCGCTGGGGCTGCCGTTCGTCACGGTCGACCTGGCGCTGCGCGCCGACGGCGTGTGGCGGGTCATCGAGCTCGGCGACGGCCAGGTCAGCGACCGGCCCGGCACCGTCGACCCGGAGACGTTCGTCGCGGCGGTGCTCTGACCGGCGTCGGTGGCGGATGTACGACAAGGTGACGTCGTCCGGTTCGGGACCGACGCCGAAGGTGTGCGGTGGGCGACCGGCCAAGTGCAGGCATCCGGGCATTGCGTTGTCCGTGTGCTTCCGGTGCCTTCCGGGCCGCTGGGCCCGAGCGCCCGGGCGGTCCACGCCGCGTTCGCGCGCTTCGGCCTGGCGTCAGGCGACGGGGGCGCCGGCGGTCTTCATGAAGGGGACGGGGTCGATGGCGTTGAGGCGGGTCGCGGGGCGGCCGTAGTGGACCTCGAAGTGCAGGTGGGGGCCCGAGGAGTTGCCGGAGGTGCCGACGTGGCCGATGGTCTGGCCGGCGGTGACCTGCTGGCCGACGGTGACGTCGGGCTGGCGGACCATGTGGCAGTAGCGGGTGACGATGTCGCCGGCGTGGTGGATCTCGACGTACCAGCCGCAGCCCTTGATGCTCGGTGAGCCGTCGACGTCGCAGGACGGGCCGGAGGTGTTGCACACGACGGTGATGACGGTGCCGGCGGCGGTGGCGCGGATCGGGGTCTCGCGGGCGGCCATGATGTCGATGCCGTCGTGGGTCGGGCGGGAGATGGTGCGGAAGCCGCTGGTGCCCTTGCCCGGCACGGGCGTGACCCAGGTGCCGACGGGCACGGCGCCGGTCGGCGGCACGATCAAGGACGGCGTGACCGATGGCGTGGCCGTCGGCGTGGCAGACGGTGGGACCGACGGTGACACGGAACGAGCCGGGGCCGGGCACGCTGGGACGGCCTTGCGGCGTGAGACGTAGGCGTCCGAGACGTAGGCGCCGCTGGTGAGCCGGTCCCACCGGTCGGTGGTGCGGACCCGGCCCTTCGTCCTCGGGCCCTGCACCGAGCAGACCAGCGACAGCTTCGCGCCGTTGCGCAGGCTGCCGACGGCGGGTGACGCGGCCGTCGGGGCGGAGCGCACCGCCAGCTTCACCTTGCCCGAGGAGACGGTGCCCGGCACGGACGAGGGCGCCGCGAGCGCGGCCGAGCCGAATGCCACCAGGGCGCCGGCCGTCAGACCCAGCACCGTCAGTTGCCGCCGCATGCACCACTCCGTCCGTCGCTCGTCACGTCTCAGACGAGCGTGACGGCGGCGGGGTGCGGGACGGTTGCTACAGCGTGGTGAAGAAGGAGATGGCCGACGTCAGCGCCAGGTCGGTGAGCGCCGGGTCGTGGCGCGGGCCGACGTCGCGCATGAACGCGTGCTCGCCGCCGGCGTACACGTGCAGCTCCACGTCGTGCAGGCCCGCGTCGTACAGTGCGGAGACGATCTGCAGACGGGCCTCGGCGGGCACGTGCGGGTCCTGCGAGCCGAACACGAGCATGAGCCGCCCCTGGATCTCCGCGAGGGAGCCGAGGGTGCCGGCGTCGGGGTCGGCGCCGAGCGCACCGTTGTGCAGGCCGGTCGGGTAGAAGCAGACCGTCGCGGCCACGCGCGGGTCGAACGCCGCCCGGAACGCGAGGTGCCCGCCGATGCAGAACCCGGTCGCGAGCAGCGTCGTCGTGTCGGGGCGTTCGCCGAGGTACGACAGGACCGCCACCCGGTCGGCGTCGAACGAGGCGGTCGTGGTGGCCGCCGCGCCGGCGAGGCCCGCCTGCTTGCCCGCGTCGTCGAACTCGAGCGCGACGCCGGCCAGGTCGCCGTGCGGGTAGATCTCGGGGACGCAGACGACGAACCCGGCCGAGGCGAGCCGCCGCGCGGTCCGCAGCGTCGACTCCGTCAGCTGGAAGATGTCGGTGTACAGCAGGACGCCCGGCAACGGTCCGTCGCCGGAGGGCCGCAGCACGACGGCCCGGATCGGACCGCCCGGCGCCGGCACCGACACCTCGGCCTCACGCAGCTTCATGCCGCCGACCTTACGCGGCGCCGTCCGGCGTGATGGTCAGGACCGGCCGGTCCGGCGCGGCGAACGCGGGCCCGGCCTCGACCTTCCACCGCTGGTGCGGGGTCAGGCCCGGCACGACGTCGCCGGCCTTCATGCCTCGGCCGTCCATCACGGCCCAGGCGGCCGCCGCCAGGTACGCGGTCAGCGCCTCCGGGGGAAGCGCCCCGCACACGCACTGCAGGTCGGGCAGGCCGAGCGGGCCGAGCCCGAGGGTGTCCAGCACGTATCGCCCGGTGACGTCGTGGTGCCGCACGTTGACCACCCCGCCCGCCTCGAAGGCGGGTGGCGTGGCGAGCCGGCTCGCCGGCCACCAGATCGCGACCGGTGCCGTGTCGTCGGCGAGGGCACGGACGACGGCGGTGAAGGCCCGCACCCGGTCGGCGGGGGCGAACGGCGTACCGAAGATCTCGGTGACCGTCACCGTGTGCGTCACCCGCGCCATCACCTCAGCCGCCTCCGCCCAGTCGCGGGTGTGGCTGAGGTCCCGGCGGCCGTACGGCGCCGCCGGCCGCCCGAAGCTGACGAGGAGCCGGATCGGGTCGGGCGCGGTGAGCTCCGGGAACCCGACGATGTACCCGCCGCCGCGGCTCGTGCCGTCGGTGAGGGTGACGGCCGGCCAGTACCGCTGCAACGTGGCCGGCGAAGGGCGCAGCCGCACCGCGCCGGTGTAGCACAGCTCCGCCGCCAGTCCAGCGCTCATCGGATCCCTCGGGCTCGTCGGGTGGCTCGCATCATGCCACGCCCGGCGCCACCGGGAATGCGGTGGCGGCCCGGTGGCGGACCGGTCGATGATGGGCGGGTGACGGCCGTCCCCGCAGCCCGCCTGACCGTGACCGTGGTGGCACCGGCGCACCCGCAGGCGCGGGAGGCGCTGCGCGCCTACTACCACGACATCGGCGGGCGGTACTACGACCGCCCGCTGACGGAGGCGGAGGTCGACGGGATCCTCACCGAGGACCCTGACGAGGACCTGCAGCCGCCGACCGGCTGGTTCTGGGTCGCGACCGTGGACACCGCGGTCGCCGGGTGCATCGGCCTGCGGTACGTCACCGAGGACGGCCGCCGGGTGGGCGAGCTGACCAGGGTCTACGTGTCGGACAGGGTCCGGCGGCAGGGCGTCGGCGCGCGGCTGATGACCGTCGTGGAGCGGCAGGCGCTCGCCGACGGCGTCACGTCGCTGCGACTGGACGTGCGCAGCGACCCGGTCGAGGCCCGCGCCCTGTACGCGCGGCACGGCTTCCACGAGGTGCCCGCGTTCAACGACAGCCCGTACGCCGGCCACTGGTTCCGCAAGTCCCTCCAGTGACCGGCGTGCGGACGCCTCTCCCTGGCGGGCATCGTGGAGGTCCACGCCGCCAACCGCGACCTGCCGCCGGTCGACGTCCTGCGGCCGAGCTGACGTCACCGGTCTTCGAGGCGCTGCCGCCACCAGGCCCGCGCGTGCCAGGCGCCGCGGGTGGCCGCGCGCGGGTCGGGCAGCGTCTTGCGCAGGAACTCCTCGTCCAGCGCCGCGACGAGACGCCGCAGCTCGCGGGCGGCGTCGCGGGGGAGGGCGTGCAGCGCCGCCTCGAGGACGTCCCGCTGGTGGCCGATGTCGCAGCTCGGGCTGGGGCACTGGCCGGCCAGGTCGATCCAGCGGCCGGCCCGCCGGATCTCGCGCCGGTAGCCGCGGAGCGCGTCCCCGACATCGCCGATGCCGGGGCGCAGGGCCTGGATCGCCGCGTTGGCGCGGCCCGACAAGCCGTCGATGGTGGGCCGCCGCGGTGTCATCCTGACGGTGCCCGGTGTGTTACGCGCCATGCGCCTTTCGGAGTCGTCGCATGCGGCCCATTGTGGCACACCGTTATGCTCGACCGGTCATGTCCGGGAGCGTGCGGTTCGCGATACTCGGGCCGCTCCTGGTGTCCCGCGACGGCGCGGCCGTGCCGGTCGGCGGCCCCAAGCAGCAGGCGCTGCTCACGCTGTTGCTGCTGCGGCCCAACCGGGTGAACAGCACCGGGTGGCTCGCCGACGCGCTGTGGGACGGTGACCCGCCGCCGAGCGCGCACGTGACGCTGCGCAGCTACGTCGCCGCGCTGCGCCGGGCGCTCGAGCCGGGCCGGGGCGCACGGGCGCAGGGCACGGTCGTGGTCGGCCACGCCGGTGGGTACGAGCTGCGCGTGCCGCCCGAAGCGATCGACGCCGTCGAATTCGCCGCGCTCGCCGGGTCGGGCGCGCGGGCCCTCGCCGCCGGTGACCCCGCCACCGCCGAGCGCGACTACACGCGGGCCCTCGCGCTCTGGCGCGGCGACCCGCCGGCCGGCGACCTGTCGGCCGTGCGCGCCGAGGTGGCCAGGCTCGCCGAGACCCGCCTCGCCGCCGAGGAGGGCCGCTGCACCGCCGCCGTCGCCGCGGGCCGGCATCTCGCGGTCCTGCCCGACCTGCGGCGGTTCGTGGCCGAACAACCCGCCAGGGAGTCGGCGCGCGGGCAGCTGATGCTCGCGCTGTACCGCGCGGGCCGGCAGACCGAGGCCCTCGCCGTCCACGACGAGGGCCGCCGCTTCCTGGCCGCCGAGTTCGGCGTCGAGCCGGGCGCGGAGCTGCGCGAGCTGCACCACCGGATCCTCAGTCACACGGTCCCCGGCGCCGAGCCGACCGTCCTCATCGGACCCGGGACCACGCCGGCCGGCCTCGTCGAGGGCGGGACCGCGCCGGCCGGCTCCGTCGGGCGGGGCGCCGGCCCGGTCGGTTCCGCCGGGCGCGGGACCGCGCCAGCCGGCTTCGTCGGGCGGGGTGCCGAGCTGGCCGTCCTCGACGAGCATCTCGGGGCGGCGCTGCGCGGCGGCGGGCGGATGGTCGCCGTCGTCGGCGAGGCCGGCATCGGCAAGACGACCCTCGTCACGGCCGTCGCCGACCGGGCCGCGGCCGCCGGCGTCCCCGTGGTGTGGGGCCGCTGCCCCGCCGTCGGGCAGCCCCCGCCGTTTTGGCTGTGGAGCCAGATCGTGCGCGGACTCCTCGCCCTCCCGCACGTCGAGGCCCCCGCGGCGGCCCTCACCGGGTTCGTCGACGGACCGTCCACGGCGGACGGCGCGGCCGGCCCTGCGGCGAGGTTCCGCGCCTATGAGGCGGTCTCGGCCCTGGTACGAGCGGCCGCCGCCCCCTCCGGCCTGGTGCTCGTGCTCGACGACCTCCACGCGGCGGACGCGGACTCGCTGCTGCTGACCCGCTTCCTGGCCACGACCGTCCACACGGGACGGATGCTCGGGTTGGCGACACTGCGCCCGTACGAGAGCGACCCCGCCCTCGTGGAGACCCTCAACGACCTCGCCCGCGGCGCCGGATCCGGGCAGCTGCGCCTCGCCGGTCTCGACACCGCCGGGGTCGCCGACCTGGTCGCGGCCCGCACCGGCGCGCCCGCGCCCGACGACGTGGTGCGGCGGCTCGCGGAGCGCACCGGCGGCAACCCGTTCTTCCTCACCGAGATCCTTGCCGCGCCGGGGGAGCGGCTGCCGCCGAGCGTCCGCGACGCCGTGCGGCTGCGCCTGGACGGTGTCCGCGACGCCGGCACCCGCGAGTGCCTGGACGTGCTCGGCGTCGCCGGACGGGACCTGGAGCTGCGGCTCCTCGCCGTCGTGACCGGCGCGCCCGCCGCCGAACTGCTCGCCGGCCAGGCCGCGGCGCAGCTGCTCACGGAGGCCGGCCCGGGCGCGGTCCGGTTCCGGCACCCGCTGTTCGCCGAGGTCGCGTACGCCGAGCTGCCCGCGGCGCGACGGGCCGCCCTGCACGCCCGCCTGGCGTCCGCGGCCGCCGCCTCGTACCCGGGCGGCCTCACTGCGGGCGAGATCGCGTTCCACTATGGACGGTCGATCGGCCTGGGCCACGCCGGCGACCATCTCCAGTGGACGGTGCGCGCCGCCGACGACGCCGCGCGCCGCCTCGCGTACGAGGACGCGATCGCCCACCTCGCCCGCGCCACCGACCAGCTCGCGCCGCATGCCACCACGTCACCCGACGCGGCCGCCGCCGAGCTGGACGTGCAGCTGCGCCGCGCGGCCCTGTTGCAGAGCACCGTCGGCGTCGGCAGCGACGCGGTCGCCGAGGCGGCCGCCCGGGCCAGGTGGCTGCTGCCGTACACGGGCGCCGGCACCGACGTCCGCGCCGCGCTGTGGACCCTGGGCGAGGTCGCCTGCAACCGCGCCGAGTACGCGGTCGCCGAAGACCTCGCCCGTCGACTCATCGCCGCCGCTCCGCCCGCGGGCCGCGGCGCGCCGGCGGAGGGGGCACTCGACTCCAGTGCACCGGCGGGAGGGCTTTCGGGTGGCCTGCTTGGTGCGGGCGCGCCCGCGGAGGAGCCGTTCGGTGCCGGAGCGCCCTCGGACCAGCTGCTCGCCGCCGCCGGGCCGTACCTGCTCGGCGTCGCCTGCTACTTCACCGGCCGCCTCGCCGAGGCCGACGAGCACCTCAGCACCGCCGTCGACCGCCTCGCCGCCGTCGACCCCCGCCACCTGCGCGCCCAGGCCGGCCGTACCCCGGCCCTCGCCGCGCACAACTTCCGCGCCCTCGTCCGCTCGCTCCGTGGGCTGCCCGCCGCCGCCCTGGAGGACCTGGACGCGGCCGCGGCCCTCGCCGAGCGCTGCGACGACCCCTACGGCCGGGCCAACGCCGCCCTGTACGCCGCCTGGACCGCCCTGCAGGAGCACGACGTCCCCGCGAGCCTCGCCGCCGCCCAGCGCTGCCGCGACATCGGCGCCCGCCAGGGCATGCCCCACTTCGTCACGACCGGCGACTTCGTCGCCGCCTGGGCGGCCGTGCACACCGGTACACCTGCCGACCTCGCGACGATGCGCACCACCGGTGAGGCGATCCACCGCCTCGGCCTGCGCGCCACCAGGACCATCTCCATCGCCGCCATGGCCGAGGCCCACCTCGCCGCCGGCGACCGCACCACCGCCGCCGCCCTCGCCACCGAAGGCCTCACCGCCGCCGCGGCCGTGGGCGAACAGGTCCTCACCGCCGAACTCCTCCGCGTCCGCGGCCTCGCCACCGGCAACCCCGAAGACCTCCACGCAGCCACCCACACCGCCACCACCCAGGGCGCCCACCTCCTCCTGCACCGCCTCGGCCGATGACACCCCCGCCGGCCGAGGACCGCACCCTGACCGCCGCCCTGACCCGTGACACCCGCGTCGGTGAGGGCGGCGTCGTCGTGAGCCGCCCCGGGGATGGTTGCCCACTGTCTGCGGAACCTGGCGAGCGCGCGCAGCCGTAGCGTCCGGTTCGTGCCCGGATCGGCACCCGTCCGGGCTCGGACCGGCTCGCCGATCCCGTCGGTGGTGGTTGTCGCTTTCCGCTGGTCGCCGTTCGTCATGGAGGTGGGGCCCGACCGGGTCCGTGCCGAGAGTGGGTGGAGCGCATGGCCGTCAGTGACCAGACCGTCGTCAGGCAGCCGATCGTGAGGGTGCCGGGGCGGTGGCCCGTGACGGGCGTGTTCTTCCTCAACGGTCTGACGCTGTCGACGTACA
Organism: Dactylosporangium sp. NPDC000521; assembly: GCF_042898305.1. Classification (NCBI taxonomy): domain Bacteria; kingdom Bacillati; phylum Actinomycetota; class Actinomycetes; order Micromonosporales; family Micromonosporaceae; genus Dactylosporangium; species Dactylosporangium sp. NPDC000521. The sequence goes on along the minus strand of NZ_JBIAYW010000004.1, from coordinate 329,518 downwards.
TCGTGCGGGCGCCCTCGTTCAAGGAGGCCCACCATCTCAGCGACGGGCGGTTCGGCTTCGCCGGGCTGCTGTTCGCGGTGGCCGCGCTGGCCTGTATGCAGTTCGTCGGGCCGCTGACCGCCCGGGTCGGGGCCCGGGTGGTGCTGCGCGTGACCCTTGCGGTCATGCCGCTGCTGCTGGCCGGCATCGCCGTCGCTCCGGGACCGTGGTGGTTCACCGCGTTGGCGCCCGTGCTCGGCGCGGTCCACGGCACCACCGACGCGGCGATGAACACCAGCGCGGTCGCCGTCGAACGCCGGGCCGGGCGCCCGGTGCTCAACGGCTGCCACGCTGCCTGGAGCATCAGCGCGGTCGTCGCGTCGCTGTCCACCGCGATCCTGGCGCACGCCGGGGTGTCGCTCGCCGCTCACCTCGTCACCGCCGGTGGCCTGCTGCTGGCGGCCGGCCTCGCGCTCGGCCCCCGGCTGCCGGCAGCAGGGCGGGTCGGAGCTGAGGCCGGTGGCGCGGCCGGCCCGCGGACCGGCTGGAGCGGCGCCCTGCTCGTGCTGGGCCTGACCGCCACTGCGCTCATGATCTACGAGGGTGCGGTACTGGGCTGGGGCGGCATCTTCCTGCATCAGGAGCGGCACGCCGACCTCGGCCTGGCCGCGGCCGCGATCACCGCGTACACCGGCGGCCAGACCGGAGGAAGGCTGGTCGGCGACCGGCTCACCGGCCGCTGGGGCGGCAACACGCTGTTCCGCCTCGGCGCGGTGATCGCGGCGGGTGGCTTCGCGGCCGCCGTGCTGACGCCGCACCCGGTCGTGGCGGTGGCCGGTTTCGCCCTGGCCGGGCTGGGCTCATCGGTGCTGATACCGCTGACCTTCAGCGCGGTCGGCCGGCTGCGGGGCGCTTCCACAGCGACGCTGATCTCGCGGCTGACGACGTTCACCTACACCGGAATCCTGCTCGGTCCGGCCCTCATCGGCTGGGCCGCCGGTCACGTCGGTCTCGCGGTCACCATGGCCGCACTGATCCCGCTGCCGCTCATCGTCGCCCTGGCACCCCGCCCGCCGGCGCACGACGATCCCGGCGGTGTGTCGTAGGGTGCACGCATGATCCGTCGATCGCATGTCCTGCTGTGCACGGCCGTGATCGCGTCGCTGCTCGCCGGGTGCGCCGCGTCGCCGGGGCAGCAGTTCGCTCAGCGGATCGACCCATCCGCTTCATCGCCGTCGTCGTCGGCTGCCGGCGGGGGGTGCCGTTGGTCGCCGGTCGCCGCCGGCAACCAGTCGAACATCAAGGACGTCGGCACACCGCCGACAACGGTCCCCAGCGGCACGAAGGCGACCATGACGCTGACCACCAACCTCGGCGTGGTCGAGATCGCGATGGAGGCCAAGGCCGCCCCGTGCACGGTGGCGAGCTTCGCCTACCTGGCGGGCAAGAAGTTCTTCGACGGCACCGCCTGCCACCGCCTCACGACCGCCGGCCTGTTCGTCCTGCAGTGCGGCGACCCCTCGGGCACGAGCACCGGCGGCCCCGCGTACCAGTTCGCGGAGGAGAACCTCGGCACCCAGCCCGGCTACCGCCGCGGCTCGGTGGCCGTGGCCCGCACCCAGGAGCCGGGGACGAGCGGCAGCCAGTTCTTCGTCAACTACGGCGACAACCCGATGCTGCCCGCGGACTACACCCGGTTCGGCACCGTCACCAAGGGCATGGAGATCATCGACAAGGTCGCCGCCGGCGGGGTCAAGCCCGGCGGCAGCAGCGCGGACGACGGCGCCCCGAAGGTCGGCATCGTCCTGCGGCAGGTGACCGTCGTCTACAGCTGACGGCTGACACCGCGGCGGCTCCTGGCGCACGCTTCAGCCGGCCGGGACGATGACCGGTCCCGACCGGCGTGGCGGCTGTCAGCCGGGGTAGCGGATCAGCGTGATCGGCCTCGACACGAGCGTGACGGTGCTCAGCGTCCCGGTGTCCTGGGCGATCAGCTCGATGGACACGGATCCGACCGTGAACGGGTCACTCCGGCTCGGCGAGAGGTGGAGCAGCAGCGGCCCGTCGGCGTGGATGCCGAGGACGTAGCGCTCGTCCGGCTGCCCGTACTCGACAGCCCCGTTGAATGGGCGCTGGGCTGCGGGAATCTGGTCGGGCAGCGGGTACCGCCCGGTCAGCCGTCCGGTCTCGAGGTCGAACGCCACGAGGAACCGGTTCTGCCCACCTGCCGCCGGGCCTGCGGCCGAGCCCGGCGTGGCAGTGTCGCGGGTACCGATGAACAGCGTGTGGTCGTCCGGGCCCAGCCTCGGCGTTCCGAGCTCGGCCGGCACCGCTTCCGTGGGGCGCAGGCCCAGATTCCCGCTGGGTATGTCGCGAATGACCTGTCCGGTCGTGCCGTCGGCCAGGCGCAGCCCGGAAAGGGCCGACTCGCGCGACGGGCACAGCACGAGCACACCGGAGTTGCGGACCGCGCACACCCGGTCGGGAAGCGTGGGGTCCAGCGGCACCGTGGCGCGTGCCGCGGTGGCGAGGTCGACCATGTACGTGACGACGGAATTCGTGGCAGCGGTCCCGTCGGAGATCTGCACCACCAGCCGCCGGCTGTCCGCCGACCATCTCGCGCCGGACGTCGTGTCCCCGCCGGCGAACTCGTGCCGTCCGGTGCCGGTCAGATCGCGCAGGACCCTCGTTCCGTCGGGCCGCAGCACCAGCAGCCATCGCCCGTCCGGCGACATGCCGTCCACGCTCAGCCCGTTCACCCGGTACTGGTTGCCGTCCGCGGTCACCAGGACCCAGCGGTCGCCACCGCCGTCCAGGTAGGCCAGCGCGGCCCGGCCGACGCCACGATCCTCGGGCAGCTCCGGCGGAGACGCCTGCGGGACCAGACGCCCCGGCAGGCCCGCGGCGGCGGCCGGCAGGGGGTCCTGATCGCCGCCGCCACCGAACCGCACACCGACCCCGAGCAGGCCGGCGACCACGAGCAGCGCCGCCGCAGCCGGCACCAGACGCGCCATCATCCGCTGCCGCCTGACCACCCGCACGGCACGGTCGGTCACGTCGTAGGTGCGCGCGTCGCCCGCCTCCTCGGCCAGCAGGTCCCTCAGCCCCGTCACGCCAGTACCTCCGAATCCTCGATGAGCTCAGCGAGCTCAGGCGCGATGACCCGCAACCGGGCCAGCCCGTGATGGGTCTGGCTCTTGGCACCGATCGGAAACTGGCTCTGCGACCTCGTCGTCCTCGCGTACCGTCGCGCCCATGACCGACGTCGTGGCGTTCTGCGGTTTGCCGTCCAGACCATGGCTGGTCCGGGCGCTGCAGCGGCGACGCCTCGCCGAGGCCGCGGTGGAGTTCCTGACGTTGGAGGCCATCGATCCGCAGACATGGCGGGCCGGACCGTGGCCGTGGTCGCCGTGGTCGTTGAAGGAGGGCGTGCTGCTGACCTTCATGGTCCTCGGCGCGCCTCCGGCGGTGATCAGGCCCTTGCAGGACCTGATCACCGGCGCGGTCGGCAGGCCGCAGCGGTGCAAGGACCACCGATATTGGGAACTGGCCCGCACGCTCGACGACCCCACGCTGCGCGCCCGACTCGCCGACGTCGCCACGGGTCGGGAAGAGTCCACCAGGTTGCGGGCGCGGTTCCTTCTGTGGCTGCTCGACCATCCACAGCACCGCACCGACGGACGCGGCTGGTGGCGATGGCTGCGCACCGAAGGCCGCCCGCTGCCCGACCGTCTCGCCCAGCTGGGCATCGCCTCCCTGCGTCGCCCCGCCGACGCCGCCGCCGCGCTCACCGGTGTCCCAGCGCCGGATGTGGCCGCGGTGCTGGAGTCGCTGGAGTTCGGTCCGGCTGTCCAGATCGTGGCGCTGCTCGACCCGGTGGTGGCGGCCGGCGCGCTGTCCGGCATGGACCGGATCCGCGCCGCCCAGACCCTGCGCCGCGTGCCGGAGCCCATCACGGCGGCGATCCTGCGGCACATGCCGTGCGCGAAGGGCGCAGGCACGCCGGACTGACCGCCGTGCCGGCTCGACGGGTCAAGGGCGGGTCAAGGGCGGCGGGTCAAGGGCGGCGGGTCAAGGGCGGCGGCGGAACCAGCGGCGGCGGGCGGGGTGGCGGGTCCACGGGGCGCCGGGGGCCGGGCGGGTCGCGGACTCGCCGGGGCGCAGGTCGAGGACGGCGACGAGGGTGGGGTCCTCGTCGACGGCGTGGTGCAGGTGGCCGAGCCTGCCAGTGCGAGGGTCTGCGTCGGTGGGGCCGATGAGCTGCCAGACACCGTCGTCAGCGTCGTGGCTGACGTACAGGACGGGCTCGCGGCGTTCGAAGACCTCGAGGGTCTGGATGCTGGTCGTGCCGGTGAGCCAGTGCAGCATCCACGCGGCGCGGCGGTCGCGGTCCAGGACGGCGTCGGCGACCCACCAGATGAAGGGCAGGGTGTCGTGGGCGCGGGCCTCGCCGGCGGTCAGGTGCGGGCCGCCCTGCGGAACCCGCTCGAACGGCTCGTCGGTCAGCGACAGCCCGTGGCCGTCGTCGTGCGGCACGACGAGCGCGTGGAACGTGCCGCCCCCCGGGTTGCCGGCGCCGATGCCGATCGAGATGCGGCCGGCGTGCGGCTGCGCGCCGGTGGTCCAACCGAAGGCGTACGAGGCCAGCTCACCGCGCGGGCTCACGAACTCGCCGAAGGCGCGCCGGTCCATCCCGGTCGCGTCGGCGGTCGGCGCCTCGACGAACGCGCCCTCCTCCACTTCGATTCCCACCGGGCCAGCCTAGCGGTGTTTCAGCAGCGTTTCAGCGGTGCCGGTCAGCCTTCGGGGAGATCGGCCGGGCAGGTCCGGCCGGCGTGGACCATGGAGGTAGGACCATGAAAGCGAAGCGCAGCGCCGGATGGCGGGTCGTCGTCGTGCTCGCGGCCGCGGGTGCCATGCTCTTCGGGGCGGCGACAACGGCGGCGACCGCGGCGTCGGCAGCGACGCGGCAACAGGCGGCGCAGGCCCTCGCGGCGCCGAGGCTCGTGATCCTCGCGCAGGACGGCGGGGCCAGGCTGCTCGACGCGCACGAGATCGCGTCGCAGGACTACAACGTGGTGACCAGGCCGTACCAGGCGGACAACACGCAGAAGTGGTGGCTGACGGACCTGGGCGGCGGGCTGTACACGTTGCAGCAGGCCAGTAGTGGCCGGTTCCTCGACGCGCACGAGATCGCGAGCCTCGACTACCGGGTCGTGACCCGGCCGCGGCAGACGTTCGACAACACGCAGCTGTGGCGGCTGCAGGACTACGGCGGCGCGTTCTACACCGTGCAGCAGTTGAGCAGCGGCCGGTACCTCGACGCGTACGTGTCCAGCGCGCAGGACTTCCGCGCCGTCACGCGGCCGTGGACCGGTGCCAACTCGCAGGTGTGGCGGATCGTCGGCGCCTGATACCGGCTGTCAGGTCACCGACCGACGGTCCCTGCACCGCCGCACCTCCGGTTAGCGTTACCGGTCGTTGAAGGGGTGTGGGGGACGCGATGCAGGTCAGGCTCCTCGGGCCGATCGACGTGACACAGGCCGGGGTGCCCCGCGAGGTGCCCGGCCTGCGCCGCAAGGCGGTGCTGGCGGCCCTGGCGGTGGGCCGGGGCGAGGTGGTCAGCACCGATCGGTTGATCGACGCCGTCTGGGGCGAGGACCCGCCGGCCACGGCGATGAACACGTTGCAGCGGCACGTGTCGTACCTGCGGCAGGTGCTGGGCGGGCGGGACACCATCGTGGCCCGTCCGCCCGGCTACGTGCTCGCCCTGCCGGGCGACGACGCCACCGACGTGGCGGTCGCCGAGCGTCTCATCCGGCAGGGGACCGCGCCGGGCGAGCACGCCGATCGGGTGCGCGTGCTGCAGCAGGCCCTCGCCCTGTGGCGCGGCAGGCCGCTCGAGGACATCGCCGGCCAGACCGGGCTCGACACGGAGGCCGGGCGGCTGGAGGTGCTGCGCCTGCACGCCCAGTCGGCGCTCGCCGAGTGCCGGCTGCAGCTCGGCGAGCACGCGCAGCTCGTGCCTGACCTGGAGCGGCTCACCCGCGACCACCCTCTCGACGAGGGCCTGCACGGGCAGCTGATGCTCGCGTTGTACCGGTCGGGCCGCCCCGCCGACGCGCTCGCCACCTACCAGCGGCTGCGCCAGGCGCTCGCGACGGAGCTCGGCCTGGACCCGGGCCAGAACCTCCGCGACCTCGAAGCGGCCGTGCTACGGCAGGACCCGGCCCTCGACCTGGCCGCGTCCAGGGCCACCGCCGCCGCGCCCGCCGCGCCGGCGCAGCTGCCGCTGGCGGTCCGCGGGTTCGCCGGCCACGCGGAGCGCCTCGCCCAGCTGGACGCGCTCGTACAGGAGGCGGCGGCAGCACGCACGACGGTCGTCTGCGCGGTGTCCGGCCCGCCCGGCGTCGGCAAGACCAGCCTCGCGGTGCACTGGGCGCATCGGGTCGCCGACCGGTTCCCCGACGGCCAGCTGTACGTGAACCTGCGCGGCTTCGACCAGCGCGGCGCCGTGATGGACCCGGCGGAGGCGCTGAGCGGCTTCCTGCACGCGTTCCGGATGCCGAGGGAGCAGGTCCCGGCCGGGCTGGACGACCGCGCCACCCGGTACAGGAGCATCCTCGCCGGCAAGCGGGTCCTCATCATCCTCGACAACGCCCGCGACGCCGACCAGGTCCGGCCGCTGCTGCCCGGCGCACCCGGCTGCCTGGTCCTGGTGACGAGCCGCAACCAGCTGACGTCGCTGGTCGCGGCCGAGGGCGCGGTGCCGCTCACGCTGGACCTGCTGACGGCGGGGGAGTCGCGCGAGCTGCTGACCCTCCGGCTCGGCGCGGCCCGGATCGCCGCGGAGCCCGCCGCCGTCGCGGACATCGTGCAGCGGTGCGCGCGGCTGCCGCTCGCGCTGTCCATCGCCGCCGCGCACGCCGCGACCCGGCCCGGCACGTCGCTCGCCGAGCAGGCGGCCCAGCTGCGCGACACGGCCGGCGGGCTGGACGCCCTCGACGGCGGCGACACGAGCACCGACGTGCGGTCGGTGTTCTCCTGGTCGTACCGAGCGCTGACCGGCGACGGGGCGCGGATGTTCCGCCTGCTGGGGCTGCACCCGGGCCCGGACCTCGGCGTGCCGGCCGCGGCCAGCGTCGCCGGCGTCGGGCTGCCGCGGGCGCGGGCGCTGCTGGCCGAGCTCGTCGAGGCGAACCTGCTCACCGAGCACACGCCCGGCCGGTACCGCTTCCACGACCTGCTGCGCAGCTACGCCGCCGAACAGGTCTCGGCCGACCGCGGCGCCGGCGTCCTCAGGATGTTCGACCACTACCTGCACACCGCGCACGCGGCGGTCATGCAGCTGGACACCGGCCGCCCGCCGACGACGCTGCCGCGACCCGCCGCCGGCGTCACGGTCCTCAAGGTCCGCGGCGGCGACGAGGCGATGGCGTGGTTCACCGCCGAGGACGCCGTCCTGCTCGCGGCCGTGCACGGCGGCGCCGCCGAAGGGCTCGACGAGCACGTGTGGCGGCTCGCGTGGACGCTGACCACGTACCTCGACTGGCAGGGCCGCTTCGACGACCTCATCGCCACCTCCACCGCGGCCCTCGCGGCGCTGCTGCGCGTCGGCGACGTCCTCGGCCGCGCGCACGTCCACCGCGACCTGGGCCGCACCCTCGCCCGGCTGGGCCGCTTCGACGAGGCCGCGACGCACCTCGACCAGGCCATCGACCTCTACCGCTCCCTGGACGACCCGGTCGGCCAGGCCCGCACGCACCACAACATCGGCTGGATGCTGCAGGTCCAGCAGCGGCACCGGGAGGCCCTGGCCCACAGTGAGCAGGCGTTCGCCCTGTTCGAGGCGGCGGGTGACGTACTGTGGCAGGCCCGCACCCTGAACGCGGCCGGATGGCTGCACGCCCAGCTCGGCGACCACCGGCGGACCCTGGACCTCTCCGGCCGGGCGCTGCAGCTGCTGCAGGAGCTCGGCGACCAGCACGGTGAGGCGGGCACGTGGGACAGCCTCGCCGTCGCCCACGACCACCTCGGCGACCACCAGCAGGCGACCCGCTGCTACGACAAGGCGATCCAGCTCTTCGAGCAGCTCGGCGACCGTGCCACCGCCGCCGACGTCCTCGTCGCCGCCGGCGACCGCCACCACACCGCCGGTGACGGGGCCAGGGCGGCCGTGTCGTGGCGGCGCGCCCTGCAGCACTTCGAGGCGATCGGCGACCCCCGCGCCGGCGACGTCAACCGGAAGCTGCGAGCAGTCTGAGCGTCTCGCCTGGCGGATGATCTCGAACTGATCGCGTGGCCACGATGCCTGCGCGGCCGGCCTGGCGCACCCGTCCGCCGGTGGGGTGCGTTGCCATACTTCGAGCGGCGAAGTATGGTCCGGGCATGACGGAGCAGACCTACTACGTGCTCACCGCGCTGCTCGACGGGCCGCGACACGGATACGCGATCATCAAGCAGGCCCTCGAGCTCTCCGGCGGGCGGGTCAGGCTGCCGGTCGGCACGCTGTACGGTTCGCTTGACCGGTTGGCCGACCAGGACCTGATCGAGCTCGATCACGAGGAGACGGTGGCCGGCCGGCCGCGCCGCTACTTCCGGCTCACCGACGACGGCCGCCAGGCGGTCCTGGCCGAGGCCGTGCGCATGCAGAAGGCCGCCCGCCTCGTCCTGCGCCACGCCGCCGTGCGGACGGCGACGGCATGAGCGAGGTGCTCGCCCGCCGCTACGGCCGGCTCATCCGGCTGTACCCGCGCGGCTACCGCACCACCCACGGGGCCGAGATCGTGGACACGCTGCTGACCGTCGCCCGGCCCGGTCAACGCTGGCCCGACGCCCGCGAGAGCGTGGCACTCGCCGTCGAGGCGACGAAGCTGCGCGCGGCCGGCGTGGTCAACGGAGGGCCGGCGTGGTACGTCGACGGGCTGCACATGGCGACCTTCCTGTTCGCGCTCGGCGCCTTCGGCACGGCCGTCGGCCACTCGTGGAGCTCGGACTGGTTCGTCTGGCCCGCGCTGCTCGCCGCGGTGTTCGTCGCGCTGCTCATCGGCAAGCCGTGGCTCGCCCTGCCGTTCGCGCTCGTCGAGGCCTTCGGCGTCAGCCGCCTGCAACTGCCCACAGCCTGGTCTTTGCGGGACGAGCTGCCGCCGTTCTCGCCGCAGATGGGCACGCGAGCCGAGCTCGTGCCCTTCCTGGCCCTGCTCGTCGGGGTGACCGCATTGGCCGTGCTGTCCCGCCGCCGACCCCTGCGCCGGCGGTCGTGGTGGTGGCTCGCCGTGCCGGTCGCCGCGTACATCGCCCGGCAGGCACTGATCGCCTGGCCGGAGTCGCCGATGTGGCTGGCCGCCGTGGCGGTCGGTCAGGTCGCCCTGCTCGGCGCCGCCCTCGGCTGGACCATGGTGACCCGGGACGGCCGCTGGGCGCTGGCCGCGGTGGTGTTCTTCGCGCCCGACGCGGTCTGGCTGCGCTACAACCGGTGGACCGATCCGAGCCCGCTGGGCATCACCTACTGGGTGATCGTCGGCGTGCTGTTGGTCGCCATCGTGGCCGCGGCGGCACGGCCGGGGCGCCGCGGCCGCCCCGCGCGCACGATCACCTGATCCGACCGAAGCACACCGGCGGCACGAGGCCGCCGTCACGGGTGTGGCACCGCCGGTGCTTCGCGAGGAGAATGAGTGGGCGCCGAGCGCAGGGAGGCCCACGGATGGAGCGGCTCCTGGTCTACGCCCCGGTGCACGGCCGCGGCGCCGTGCAGTCCGGTGACGGCGACGTGCTGAGCATTGTCCGGTCCCGCAACGTCGTGGTCGGCGACGACAATGACCTGCGGTTGCGGTACCGGTACGAGATCCGGCACGCGGTCGTGAGCGCATCGGCGTGCCTGGCGATCCGTGAGGCGTATGAGGACTGGAGCGGCGACCGGGAACCGGCCAAGGAGGTGTCGCCGGATGAGTGGGTGGCGTTCCAGCACCTGCTGTACCGCCGGCTGCAGGCCCACGGCGTGCCGCGGGAGCGGCGTCCCGACCTCCTGGACGAGCGGATTCCGATGCCGCAGCGGATCGAGATCGACGACTCGATGGGCGTCTCCGTCGGTGACGGCAACGTCATCCGCAGCACCTCCCGCGCGATGATCGTCGAGTGCGACCTGGACCTGCTCGCGCTGATGCTGGAGGACCACCGCCTGGTCAGGGGCGTGTTCGACAGCCTGACGGCCGGCGAGCCGGCCGGCGTGGCCCGGTCCGTCGACGCGGCGATGAGCAGGCTCGACGCCGCCGACCTGCCGGCCTACACGGCCGTGGGCGGCAGTCTCGCGCTGTCCACCGGCACCCCGTCCGTCGCCGGGGCGGGTGGCGTCATGGTGGGCACCGGAAACACGTTCCGTAGCCGGATCGAGTGCACCCTCGGCGCCGTGCGGACGGCGTCGGACCTCAACGTGCCGGCGCCGCCACCCCGACAGCTCGCGCCGGGCACCGTCGATCTCCTCACGGCAGTCGTTCACAGCGTCACCGCAACGTTCCTGGAAGAGCTGACCCAGGGGCCCGGTGCTGGGGACCGTCTCAAAGTACGGTTCGATGACCACGTCGACGAAGCCCTCGGCGAGGTGGCGACCAGGATCGGACTGCCCCCGAACGCCTTCGCCAACGGAGCCGGGCCGATCGCGGGCTGGGACCAGCAACAGCTCGATGCGGTACGGGACGACCTGATCCGCACCCGCGAACGAGCACTCCGGCGACTGCAGGACGCCTGCGCTCCGCCGCCGGTACCCGTCGATTCGGACCGTCTGAAGGAGCCCTCGCAGCTTCCGCGTCGGTCGCCTCAACCGCCTCGGTGGCCCGCACCTCCGGACCTGCCAGGCCCATTCACCCGATAGGGACCTCCACACCGGTTCCACACGGTGTCCACAGCGTGCTGGTGGACTGGTCGCATGGATACCGATGTCGTCGTGGTGGGCTGCGGGCCGGTCGGGGCGCTCACCGCCAACCTGCTCGGCGTCCGTGGGGTGCGCACCGTCGTCATCGAGCGCAGCACCGCTCCGCACGGGCAGCCGAGGGCGTTCTCCTGCGACGACGAGGCGCTGCGGGTGTACCAGCAGGCGGGGCTGCGCGAGGAGGTCGCCGCCGACATGTACCCGCCGGCGCTTGTCGAGTACGTCAGCGGCAACGGCCGGCCGTTCGCCACGATCGCGCTCGACGAGGTCGACTTCGGGCTCGGCAGCGCGCCGCTGCACTTCTTCGACCAGCCGTGGCTGGAGACGTCGCTGCGCGGCGGCCTCGACCGGTTCGAGCACGTGTCGCTGCGGACCGGCGTGGAGATGACCGGCCTCGACCAGGATGCCGACGGCGTCACGGTATTCCTCCGCGCGTTGGACAACGGCGCCGTCAGCTCGCTGCGGGCGCGGTATGTGCTCGGCTGCGACGGCGCGCGCAGCGCAACACGTACAGCCGTTGGAATCTCGTTGAGCGGGACGTCGTACTCCGAGCCGTGGCTGGCGATCTCCGGCGATGTCGCACCGGGCGGCGTCCGCCAGCAGACGACCAGGTTCGTCTGCGACTGGCGCCGCCCCGCGTTCGTCTCGCCCGGCGCGTTCGGCACGCACCGCCTCGAGTTCATGCTCCGCGCGACCGAGACGCCTGCCGAGATGACCCGGCCGGAGACGGTGGCGCGGCTGATCGCCCCGTACGTCGACCCAGACCGCTTCACGGTGACCCGCGCCGTCGTGTACACGTTCCACCACCTCGTCGCGCGGCGGTGGCGGGCGGGCCGGGTCTTCCTGCTCGGCGACGCCGCCCACCAGATGCCGCCGTTCCTCGGCCAGGGCCTGTGCAGCGGCCTCCGCGACGCCGCGAACCTCACCTGGAAGCTCGCCATGGTCCTGGACGGCACCGCGGGCGACGACCTGCTCGACACGTACGAGGCCGAACGACGCCCCCACACCGCCGCGATGGCGGCCACGAGCGTCCGCCTCGGCCGCGTCTTCCTGGTCCGCAACCGCGTGCTCGCGTTCCTGCGCGACGCCACCCTGCGGGCCGTCCAGGCGGTGCCGCGCGTGCGCCGCTTCGTCCGGCACTTCGAGTTCAAGCCCGCGCCGGTCCTGCACAAGGGGGCCCTCGCCGGCGGTACCAGCCGCGGCGCCGTCGGCACGATGTTCCCGCAGCCTCTGGTACTGCCGGCCGGCGCCCCCGCACCCGTCCGCCTCGACGACGTCCTCGGCGCGGGGTTCGCGGTGATCGGCCCGTCCGTGACGGCCACGACCCGGTGGCCCGGCCCGCCGGCAACCCTCATCCGCGTCCTGCGACCGGGCTCCACCCCCGCCGTGGACGAAAGCCCCGCCGTGGACAGAACCCCCGCCGTGGACGAAAGCCCCGCAGTGGACAGGACCCCCGCCGTGGCGGAAGGCCGGGCCGTGGAGGAAAGCCCCGCCGTGGAGGAAAGCCGGGCCGTGAAGGACGGCGTGCTGACGGTGGTCGACGTCGACGGCGTGCTGACCGCCTGGTTCGCCAAGCATCGCGCCGAGGTGGCGGTCCTGCGCCCCGACCGCTTCGTCTACGCCACCACCCTCGCCGCCTCCGCCCCGCTCACCACCTGACCGGGGCCTCGGTGCGAACGCCGTCAATGGCGCGGCGGCGCTCGCGGGCCTTGGCCCGGCGTACCTCCCGGCGATGTTCGGCGTGGGCCTCCCTCGCCTCGCGGCCGCGCCGGGCGGAGGCCTGCTTGCGCAGCTCCAGCTCCTTGCGGACCGCCTCCTGCGCCGCGGTGCCCGGCCTCGCCACCCGCGCGGCCCGCGCCGCGTCCCGAGCGAGCCGCTTCGGACCGCGGACCGGGACCTCCGCCCGCGGAGCCGGGGCGTGCGGCAGAATCGGATCATGTACGAGCGGGCGGTGCGGTGGGCGCGGGGGCTGCCGCCGCTGGTGGTGGACGCCGGGCCGACCGTGGTCACGTTGGTCGTGCAGCTCGCGCCGGTTCGCTGGACCTGACGTCCGGCGGCGGCACCGTCGACGCGAACGGCATCACCCCCGCATCCGTCACCGCCCGCGACGGGCTGCCCCGCCGGCCGGCCGCGGGCGGCGACGTGACAGTGCGGGCGGGTGGCTGAGGTGTGACATGGCGCGGAGGAGCTCGGGGCGCTCCCGCGGCTTCGTGCCGCGCAGGACGATGAGCACGAGGACGACGCGGGCCGTCGCCCAGATCGCCGCGCATGCGACAGGGACGAGGAAAGCGAACGCGGGCAGCGCGCCCATGGTGGTACCTCCGGCAGACACGGCAGCCCGCGTCCGGCGCTGAGCCGAACATGAGCGTGCAGCTGATACCGGAGGTCTCTTCCGCCGTCCGCTACGCCTGGACGACCAGCAGTGCCGGGTCGAAACCCGGGACGGGTCCCAACCGTGCTGACGACATCTGCTGCGAGGGAATACTCCCCTCCCGCTGTTTGTAGCGAGCATGGCACGTTCGGTAGCAGATCGCCAGACGTCGCTTTCGTGAGCGACGCGCGATCATCCGAGCTGCGCGAGGGCGGGTTCGGGTGACGGCGCGGGGGTGGCGGCGGGCGCACGACCCTTGAGCCGGTCCACCAGCCAGATGGCGGCCGCCGGGGCGACGAACACGGTGGCGAACGTGGCGACCGACGCCGCGACAAGGCCGGCCCAGGCCATGCCGGAGAGCCCGTCCACGTCACCGATCTCTTCGGAGAAGACGCCGATGGCGGGCATCATCAGGAACAGTGCCCCGGCCGCCGCCGCGAGCCAGCGCCACCACCGCCTCGTGATCGCGGCCGACAGCGCTGCCGGCACCGTGGCGACGACGTAGATGAGCGCGATGAAGATCGTCCCGCTCCAGGTGAACCGGGCCTCACCGCCGGCTGCGAGCGTCAGGAGCCGCATGAACATGCGCGACAGCGCACCCAGGACGACGCCGGCGATGATCGCGCCGGCAACCGCGCTGGTCAGAACCTTGATTGCTCGCATGAGGACGGAGTGTAGGCAGCCGGACGGACTGGAAACGCGGCTTGGTCACCTTTTTGACCGGCGGCCCGCCGCCGGTCGCGTCGGCGAGGAGCTGCCCGGCCGCGACGTTGTCGGCGTCCATCGGAAGGGCGGTCACGACCGCCACCTTGACCGACGTCCGACCGGCGGCTCGCGGCGCGCGGCCGGCGGGCCTGACCCGGACCGCTCCTGGAAGGTCCTCCTGCCGGGCCCACCGGAAGGCCGTCGTGAGGCCGGCAGGGTCCAGGTTCATCGCCTTGACGATCAGCCGGTGCTGGAACTCGGCGAAGATCTTCGTCTCGGTGCCGAACTCGCCACGCAGCGCGGCGCCGAGCCGGCCCAGGTCCACGGAGCCCACACCGAACGGCGCGAACACGCCGGGATCGGCGCCGCCGGGACCGTCCGGACGCGCGACGTCGCCGAGGGGGAACCCGGGCTGGTCGCTGTGCCGGTCGGCGACCACCGCCCGGTCGGAGACGTACTCGTGGACGCGATAGCCGCCGCGGTACACGGTGATGAACACCGCGTCCGAGTCGAACACGACGTGGCTCAGCACGGACGTGCGCAGCTGCGTGCTGACCGACTTCGCCAGCCCGTCGACGTCGGCGGCGCCGTGCTCACCTTCGCGGGGCAGCACCGCGACCCGGCCCGCCGCGGCGGGCACCACCCACGCGTCGACGCCGAGGTGCGTCAGCACGGACACCACCTCGGTGACATCCCCGACGACCATCAGCGTCTCGTAGCTGGTGCCCATGTCCTCGTGTCTCCGGTGCGCTTGATCAGCCAGCCGGCGGAGAATACGCGCCGCGACAGGCTCGCGGGAGCCCGTCGACCCGGAGATGGATCGTGCTACGGCTTCGTCGCGTGGGCGCCGATGAACGACGGGGTCCAGACGACCGTGCCGTTGGTGACGGCGTCGTCGCGCAGGCGGTCGGCGAGGGTGTCGAGGTCGCTGGGTGCGTCGAGCCCGAGGCTGGGCATGAGGGGTGCGAGCCCTCGGGCGACGCCGGCCAGCCAGGCGTAGCCGCCGAAGCCGGGGCCGCCACCGACCAGGGCCTCGTCGCACATCGTGGGCTCGGGCAGGCCGGCGGCGGTGTACGCGCCGAACAGCCGGCGCCCCATGCGGACCTGCATGCCGGCCCGGCGGAAGGCTTCGATGACGAGCGTGCCGGTGTCGTTCCACAGCGACGTCCCGGGCATTGACCGCACGGTGACAGCGGGGTCGAGGTCGAGCTCCTGGAACGCGACGATCCCGCCGGAGCGGACCCGGGCGGCGACGGCGCGCAGCGCCGCGGCGGGGTCGGCGCGGTACATCAGGACCAGCCGGCCGACGGCGGCGTCGAACCCGGTCCCGGCCTCGGCGGTGTCGAGGTCGCCCTCGACGAAGTGGACGTTGGCCAGCCCGAGGGCCTCGGCCCGGCCCCGGGCGACCCGCAGCGCCCCGCCGTCGATGTCGACGCCGACGACCGAGCCCTGCGGTCCGACGATGCCGGCGGCGAGGAACGCCACGTCGCCGGCGCCGCTGCCCACGTCGAGGACCCGCATGCCGGGGCGCAGGCCGGCGTCGCGCAGCAGTCGTTCGGTGCTGCCGTGCAGGAACAGCGCCTGCCGGCCGAGTCGTTCGTACTCCTCGTGCGACCGTGCCAGCGCGTACGCCGGGTCGCCTGACGGATTTCCCATCGCCCCAGGCTGGCCGCCCGGCGGGCGCCGTGCAGCCAGCATCAAGACAGCCGTGGGTTGAACCGCGAACGCGCTCCGTGCGTGCGGTTCAGGGCTTGTCGCCGTCCGGGTGCGATCCCGCGGGGTAGCCCGCCGAGCCGTGCCGGGGGGCTTGTGCGGCCGGTGCGGCGGCGAACCCCGCCAAGCTCGCGGCCAGCAGCGCGACAACCACAGCGACTTTCGAACGACGACGCACGTCCACCTCCGGTCGGGTAGCGCGCCCAGCGTACTCGGCCATCGCCGGTGTCGGTCGCCCTGCGAGGGCTCGAAACCGACGAACGTACCGCGGCCGCTCCGCGCTGACCCTGATCGATGCGGGTCATGGAAGGGCGCGGAACGTGCGGCGGTACGTGTCCGGCGGGACGCCGAGCGTCCGCTGGAAGTGCCGGCGGAGGGTGGTGGCGGTGCCCATGCCGGCGGCGGAGGCGATGGTGTCGATGCCGTCGTCGGTGGTCTCCAGGAGCTGCTGGGCGCGGCGGATGCGCTGGGTGTGCAGCCACTGCAGCGGGGTGGTGCCGGTGACCGCGTGGAAGAGGCGGGCCAGGTGCCGGGAGCTCATGTTCGCCTGAGCGGCCAGGTCCTCGACCGTGAGCGGCTGGTCGAGGCGCTGCATCACCCACGGGAGCAGGTCGGACAGCGGGTGGCCGTCCTGGTCGGGGACCGGGGTGGTGACGAACTGGGCCTGGCCGCCGGCGCGGTGGGGTGGCACGACGAGGCGGCGGGCGACGATGTTGGCGACGGTCGAGCCGTGGTCGAGCCGGACCAGGTGCAGGCACAGGTCCATGGCGGCGGCCTTGCCGGCGGACGTGAGGACGCGGCCGTTGTCGATGTACAGCACGTCGGGATCGACGGTCACCCGCGGGAAGCGTGCGGCGAGCTCGTCGGTGTGCGCCCAGTGCGTCGTGGCGCGCAGCCCGTCCAGAATGCCGGCGGCTGCCAGTACGAAGGCGCCGGTGCACAGCGAGACGATCCTGGCGCCCGCCGCGTGGGCCGCGCGCACCGCCTCGACCAGGTCGGCCGGCGGGTCGTCGTCGACGTCGGCGAGGGCCGGGACGATGACGGTGCGGGCGCGCGCCAGGTGGTCCAGGCCGTGGTCGGGCTCCAGCAGGAAGCGGCCGGCCCGCACGCCCCGCGAGCCGCACACCGTGAGGTCATACCAGGGGCCGGTGAGCGCGTCCGGCGGCGGGCCGAACACCTCGCACGCCAGGGCGAGCTCGAAGTGCAGCATCCCATCGGTGGCGGCGACCGCGACAGAGGTCATGTCGGAAACTGTACGGGTCGCGTCGTTCCGGACACTGGTGCGGGTCGGTGGGCCGGGACAGGATCTTCGGTGTGGATCACTTCAAGGCAGAAGTCGCCGTGTACGGGGCCTACGGGCACACGGGAAGGTTCGTCGTCGCGGAGCTGGCCGAGCGCGGGTACGCCCCGCGGCACGTGGGCCGCGACACCGCCAAGCTGCCGGCCGGCGGGTGGCAGGCGGCGGTGGACGACCCGGCCGCGCTGGACCGGGCACTGGAGGGTGCGGCGGCCGTCATCAACACCGCCGGGCCGTTCGCCACGACCGCCGCGCCGCTGATCGGGGCCGCGTTGCGGGCGGGCATCCCGTACGTCGACGTCGCCGCCGAGATCGAGGCGAACCGCGACACGTTCAGCCACTTCGAGGAGCGCGCGGGGCGCACCTCGGTGGTGCCGGCGATGGCGTTCTTCGGAGGGCTCGGTGACCTGCTCGTCACCACCGCGATGGGCGACTGGACCACGGCCGGCGAGGTGCACGTGGCGTACGGTCTGAGCAGCTGGCACCCGACCGCCGGGACCCGCCTCGCGGGCGCCGTGTCGGGGGAGCGGCGGGGCGGCCGCCGGGTCCGCTACAGCGGCGGGCGCCTCCAGTACC
Source organism: Dactylosporangium sp. NPDC000521 (assembly GCF_042898305.1). Taxonomy (NCBI): domain Bacteria; kingdom Bacillati; phylum Actinomycetota; class Actinomycetes; order Micromonosporales; family Micromonosporaceae; genus Dactylosporangium; species Dactylosporangium sp. NPDC000521. Next base: position 311,953 of record NZ_JBIAYW010000004.1, on the reverse strand, counting down.
ACACCGACACCCTGACGGTCGTGGAGTGGCCGTTCCCGGCGCCGCTCGGTCCGCGCGACGTCATCGGCGAGTTCACGATGGCGGACGTCGTCACCGTCCCCAGCCACCTGGCGGTCCCGGAGGTGCGCACGTACATGACCACCACGGCCGCCGCCGACCTGGCCGCGCCCGGGACCCCGGCCCCGGCCGCCGTCGACGCGCGGGGCCGCTCCGCGCAGACGTTCATGGTCGACGTGGTGGTCCGCTCGGGCACCGAGGAGCGCCGCATCACCGCGACCGGCCAGGACATCTACGCGATCAGCGCGCCCCTGGCGGTCGAGGCCGTCGACCGGATCCTCACCGGCCGCGTCAGGACCACCGGCGTCGCCTCGGCCGGCGCCGCCTTCGACGCCCCCGACTTCCTCCGCGCGCTGTCGCCGCACCTGTCCGTGCACGCGCCGGCCGGCTTCGCGCTCACCGCCCGTCAACCGTAGGACCGGCCACCGGCGGGCACGAGCCGGCACCGAGGTCGGGGCCGGCTGGCGAGCTCGCCCACCACCACGCCGGGCAGCAGGGCTGGCGCGGCCACCTTACGCTCGGCGCAGAGGATGGAGAGGTGGTGGTTGCCATGCAGCCGGCGATGGCTGCGGGGCCGGAGCCCGTGACCATGACGCGCGGCGGCCCTACCGCCGCTCGCATTGATGTACGGTGCCGCTACTGACGCTCACGGGATGCGGGGACGGGGACATGGTCACGTTCGCGCGATGGGCGCTGCTCGGCTTGCCGCAGGCCGACCGGGCCGCCGGAGTCGAAGGTCCGCCGACGCGGTCGCGCTCACGTGGGTGAGGTGCGCGAACCCGTCCGTCGCGGTGGTTGACCCGGTCAGCGACAATGCAGCGCATGGTCGTGTTCGATGTCGTCCTGCGCGGGTACGACCGGCATGCCGTCGACGTCCTGGTGCGGGCGGTCGAGGCGGCCGCGGGCGACCGGGACCGGATCGCCGCCGCGGTGCGCGAGGCCGGCCCGCTGCCCGTGGTGCTCCGCGGCTACTCGCCGGTCCAGGTCGACGCCTGGCTGGCGGCGTCCCGCACCGCCGAGCCGGATCCCGGCAGCGGCCCCGGCCCGGTCTGGGCAGCGGCCGTCGAGTTGCCGGTCGTGCTGCGCGGGTACCGCCGCGAGGAGACCGACGCGCTGCTCACCCTCGTCGCCGGTGCCATCGCGAGCGGCGACGCCGCCCGGCGGGCCGACGCGTTGCGGGCGATCGACGACGCTCGCCTGCCGGTCGCGCTGCGCGGCTTCGACCGGACCGCGGTCGACGCCTGGCTCGGCCGGGCCGCCGGCCAGCTGCGCGCCGGATAGGGCCGGCGGGTTCTTACAGCCCTGTTACGGGTGCCGTCGCGGGCTCGCGCGCGGCATCGACGGCGGTGAGGCTGAAGGTCGGCCCGAAGGTCGGTCAGGCCGACCCGAGCCTCGACGCCCTCGCCAACGTCCCGGGCACGACGGCGTTCTGGGGCACCGGCGCCGTCTGGACCGGCTCCGGCGTCGCCGGCATCGTCGAGCGGACCAGGTGGCGTCGAGCGGACCAGGTGGCGTCGAGCGGACCAGGTGGCGTCGAGCGGACCAGGTGGCGTCGAGCGGATCGAGTCGGCGGCGGCCGCAGAAGGTATGGCTGTCCCTACCGGGCCGCCGCCCGCACGCCCCACCAGGGGTCCGCCGGTCCGCCGGATCGATCCGGGGCAGGGCGCTCAATAGCGTTCCAAGCATGGAATCCAGGGACAACGTGAAGGGCATCGCGGCGCGGATCGCGGTGTGGAGCGCCCGCCATCGCGCGCTCGCCATCATCGGATGGCTCGTCTTCGTCGTCGGGGTCACCGTGCTCAGCGGGCAGGCCGGGATGGTCGAGGCGGGCGGCGACGACTTCGGCAACGGCGAGTCGGGCCGCGCCGACCGGATCGTCGCCCAGGCCGGCTTCCCCGAGCAGGGCGCCGGCGAGATGGTCATCGTCACCAGCAAGTCCACAGTGGACGATCTAGACCTGAAGGCCGCCGTCGCGGCGGTCACCGCCGCCGTGAACGGCACCGGCGCCACCGAGCCGGTCGCGGCGCCGATCACCTCCGAGGACGGGAAGTCGGTGCTGCTCACGTTCGTCGTGCGGGGCGACCCGGAGACCGCCAAGGACCGCATCCAGCCGGTCCTCGACGCCGTCGCCGGCGTGCAGCGCGCGCACCCGCGGCTCTACATCGCCGAGGCCGGCGACGCCAGCGGCGACAAGCTCATCGGCGACGAGCTCGACGAGGGCCTGAACCGGCTGTCGATGCTGTCGATCCCGGTCACCCTCGGCATCCTGCTCGTCGCGTTCGGCGCGATCGTCGCGGCGCTGCTGCCCGTCGGGCTCGCGGTCACCGCGGTCGTCGGGGCGGTCGGGCTCCTCGCGTACGCCAGCCACCTCGCGCCGGCCGTCGACACCACGATGCACGTCATGCTGCTGGTCGGGCTCGCCGTCGGGGTCGACTACTGCCTGTTCTACATCCGCCGGGAGCGCGACGAGCGGCGCAACGGCGTCGACCCGCACCGGGCCCTGGTCATCGCCGCCCAGACCTCCGGCCGCTCGATCTGGGTCTCGGGCCTGACCGTCATCGTCGCCATGGCCGGCATGTTCCTGACCCGGGACACGACGTTCGTCAGCTTCGCCATCGGCACCATCCTGGTCGTCGCCACGGCCGTCCTCGGCTCGCTGACGGTCCTGCCGGCGCTGCTGTCGGCACTCGGCGACCGGGTCGACCTCGGGAAGATCCCCGGCCTGTACCGCAGGCGCGGCGGCGGAGGTCGCGTCTGGGGCGCGGTGCTGCGGCTGGTGCTGAAGCGCCCGCTGATCTCCACCCTCGTCGCCGTCGCCGCGCTCGGCGTGCTCGCGGCGCCTGCGCTCGACCTGCGCACCAAGGGCGAGGGCGTCGAGGACCTGTCCCCGAGCGCGCCGATCACCCAGGCGTTCCTGGCGATCCAGGCGGCGTTCCCCGGCGGCACCGGGCCCGCCGAGGTCGTCGTCAAGGCGCCCGCCGTCACCGGCGCCGAGTGGGACGCGGCGGTGGCGGAGTTCAAGCGGCAGGCGCTCGCCACGGGCAAGCTGCACGAGCCGGTCACCGTGGAGGTCAACCCTGCCGGCGATGTCGCCGTGATCAGCGTCGGCCTCTCCGGTACCGGCAGCGACCGCGCCTCCGAGGATGCCCTGGCGGCGCTGCGCGGGACGGTCATCCCCGCGACCCTCGCGAAGCACCCGGGCGCGTGGGTCGGTGTCGCGGGTGACACCGCCGGCTCGAAGGACTTCAACGACCAGCTCGCCGGCTCCATGCCGGTGGTCTTCGGGTTCGTGCTGGGCCTGGCGTTCCTGCTGCTGCTCGTGTCGTTCCGGTCGGTCGTCGTCGCGGTTACCGGCGTGGTGCTCAACCTGCTGTCGGTCGCAGCGGCCTACGGGATGCTGGTGTTCGTCTTCCAGTACGGCCATTTCCAATCGCTGTTGGACTTCCGCGCCGCGGACGGCATCACGAACTGGATGCCGCTGTTCCTCTTCGTCATCCTGTTCGGCCTGTCGATGGATTACCACGTGTTCGTCGTCAGCCGCATCCGCGAGGGCCACGACCGGGGGCTGCCGACGCGGCAGGCGGTCACCGAGGGCATCACCGCCACCGCCGGCGTCATCACCAGCGCCGCGGCGGTCATGGTGGCGGTGTTCGCCCTGTTCGCGACGCTGCCGCTGGTCTCCACCAAGGAGCTCGGCGTCGGGCTCGCCGCGGCCGTCCTGCTCGACGCGACGATCGTCCGGGCGGTGCTCCTGCCGGCCACGATGGCCCTGCTCGGCGAGCGCAACTGGTGGCTGCCCCGCTGGCTCGGCTGGCTGCCGCAGGTCTCCCACGACGTGCCCGCACCGGCCACCGACGCCCGGGAGCTGGCGGCGAGCAGCGTGTGACAGCGCCCGCGGCCATAGGATCTTCCACATGCTCCGTGCCCTGCGGCACCCGACCCGCCTGCTGCCGACGGCGTTCCTGGCCGCGCTCGCCGTCGGCACCGGCCTGCTCACGCTCCCCGCGGCCCGCGCCGCCGGGGAGCCCGCGCCGTTCCTGGTGGCGCTGTTCACCGCCGCGTCGTCGGTGTTCATCACCGGCATGAGCACCGTCGACACGGCGACCTACTGGTCGCCGGCCGGCCAGGGCATCATCCTCGGCCTCATCCAGGTCGGCGGCTTCGGCATCATGACCTTCGCGACCGTCCTCGGGCTGATGGTCTCGCGCCGGCTCGCGCTGCGCACCCGGCTCGTCGCCCAGGCCGAGACCCGCTCGCTCAACCTCGGCGAGGTGCGGGCGCTGCTGCTGCGGGTCCTCGCCATGATGGCCGGCTTCGAGCTGGTGGTCGCCGCCGTGCTGACCGCCCGCTTCCGCACCACCTACGACGACTCGTTCGGCACCGCGCTCTGGCACGGCGTCTTCCACGCGGTCAGCGCCTTCAACAACGCCGGGACCACGCTCTACCCCGACAGCTTCATGGGCTTCGTCGGCGACCCGTGGATCTGCGGCACCGTCGCCGTCGCCGTCATCCTCGGCGGTCTCGGGTTCCCCGTGCTGCTGGAGCTCTACCGGGAGTGGCGCAAGCCGCGGTACTGGTCGATCCACACCCGCCTCACCGTCTGGGGCTCGGCGATCCTGCTGCTGATCGGCGCCGCCGCGGTCACCGCCTTCGAATGGTCCAACCCCGCGACCCTCGGCCCGCTCGACTGGTGGCAGACCCTCGTCGGCGGCACGTTCTCCGGCGTCAGCCCCCGCACCGCCGGGTTCAACAGCATCGACTACGCGGCGGCGCGCCCGGAGACCCTCGCCCTCACCAACGTCCTCATGTTCATCGGCGGCGGCAGCGCCGGCACCTCCGGCGGCATCAAGGTCACAACGTTCTTCCTGCTCGCGTTCGTCATCTGGGCCGAGGTCCGGGGCGAGGACGACGTCAACGTCGGCGCCCGTCGCGTCCCGGCGCAGACGGTCCGGCAGGCGGTCACCGTCGCGCTGCTCGGCGTCGGCACCGTCGCGCTGGGGACGCTGGTCCTGCTGCTGATCACCGACCTGTCGTTCGACCGGGTCCTGTTCGAGGCGACCGCCGCGTTCTCCACCGCCGGGCTGTCCACCGGCATCACCGCGAGCCTGCCGCCGGCCGGCCAGCTGACGCTCGTCGCGCTGATGTTCATCGGCAGGGTCGGTACGATCACGGTGGCCTCCGCGATCGCGCTGCGGCACCGGAAGCTGCGCTACCGCCTGCCCGAGGAGCGGCCGATCATCGGGTGAATCGCTGGGAGGCTCGATGGGCAGGACCGACATGACAGGCGGCGTGGTGGTCATCGGCCTCGGCCGCTTCGGCGGGCAGGTCGCCGAGTCGCTCACCGAGCTCGGCCACGAGGTCCTCGGCATCGACGAGGACGCCGAGATCGTGCAGAAGCTCGCCAACGTCCTCACCCACGTCGTGCAGGCCGACTCCACCGACGAGGAGACCCTGCGCCAGATCGGCGTCGCCGAGTTCAGCCGCGCCGTCGTCGGCATCGGCACCGACATCGAGGCGAGCGTCCTGACCGTCCTGGCGCTCACCGAGCTCGGCATCGAGGAGATCTGGGCCAAGGCCATCTCCGCCAAGCACGGCCGCATCCTGGAGCGCGTCGGCGCCCGGCACGTCGTCTTCCCCGAGTCCGACATGGGCGAGCGCGTCGCGCATCTCGTCACCGGCAAGCTGCTGGACTTCATCGAGCTCGAGGACGGCTACGCCATCGCGAAGGTCTGCCCGCCCGACGACATGACCGGCAAGACCCTGACCCAGCTCGGCCTGCGCACCAGGCACGGCATCACCGTCGTCGCCGTCAAACGCGCCGGCCGGGAGGCCGAGACCGCCCTGCCCGACACCGTCATCCAGCGCGGCGACACCCTGATCGTCTCCGGCCCGACGGACAAGGTCGAGCAGCTCGGCGCCCGCCCCAGCTGACCCCGCGGCGCGGCGGGCCACGACCGGGCCGGTTCCAGCGGGCGGGCTCCGGGTCGGCGGGATCGGCCCGGGTGCGGCATGATCGGTCGCGAGCAGGCGACGGGGGAGGTCCTGGTGCAGCGGTGCGTCGACGGCGACAGCGTGCGTATGTGGCACGACGAGCGTGGCTCGGGCGAGCCGGTGGTGCTGCTGCACGGCGCCATCGTCGACTCGCGGTGCTTCGCCGGCAACCTGGACGCGCTGGCGGGATCGTTCCGGCTGTACCTTCCGGAGCGGCGCGGCCACGGGCACACCGCGGACCCGGGCGGCCCGCTCAGCCCGCAGGTGATGGCTGCGGACATGATCGCGTTCCTGGAGACCGTGGTGGGCGGGCCGGCTGCCCTGGTCGGGTACAGCGCGGGCGGGGTGGTGGCGCTGCTGACGGCATTGGCCCGTCCGGACCTGGTGACCCGGCTGGTGCTGATCAGCGCCGCGTTCCACCAGGACGGCTGGCTGCTGCCGCCCGCCTCGCCCGCGGACATCCCACAGATCATCTACGACCAGCATGCCGGCGTGTCGCCCGACGGGCCCGGGCAGCTGACCTCCGTCATCGAGCGGATCGCCGAGTCGGCCGAGGCGGGAGACCTGGCGTTGACCGCGGCCGACCTGGGTGCGGTCGGCTGCCGCACGCTGGTGCTCGTCGGCGACGACGACGCCGTCTCCCTGGAGCACACGCTGGAGCTCTACCGTGGGCTGCCCGACGCCGAGCTCGCCGTGGTGCCACGCGCCACGCACACGCTGCTGATCGAGAAGCCGCAGTTGTGCACCGGCCTGGTCGCGTCGTTCCTCGGCGGGCCGCCGGCGCCGACGCACATGCCGATCCGCCGGGCCTGACGGGGTGGGTCCGCGGAGCATGGCCTGTTCCCGGACCGGTCGGGTGCATGCCAACGGCCCGGGACCCCGCGGTCCCGGGCCGTTCATCAAGAGCGGTCAGATGAGCCAGCGGTTGCGCTGGACGAAGGGGAGCTTCGCCCACCGGCGGCCGAGGCCCCAGGTGTGGCCGGCGTACGCGGCGGCGAGGACGACCAGCACCAGCGCGTAGACGAGGTGGTAGTCGGCGAACGGGTTGGTCGAGCCGCTCGCGGCGCCGGCCGCGGTGTGCTGCGCGATCGGGAACTCCGCCAGCCACATCATGCTCATGATGAGCGCGCCCGCCGCGGCGGCGACCCGCAGGCCGATCCCGGCGATGAGGGCCAGGCCGACGCCGAGCATGCCGAGCATGAACAGCCAGTTCGCCCACCAGGTGCCGGCCATGGCGTGGAACGCCGACTGCAGCGGGCCGACGTCGACCGAGCTCAGGAAGCCCTTCGTGGGCGAGCCGCCGTTGATCCAGGCCTTCGCCGACGGGGTCGCGTAGCCGAGGCCGAACGTCTTGTCGAGGAACGCCCAGAGGAACACGAACCCGGTGCCGACCCGCAGCACCGCGAGCGCCTTCGCGGCGGTCTTGGTGAGCATGCTGCCGGGCGCTTCGACCCGCTCGAGATGACTGACAGGGGTGTGGTTGACGGACGCGGCGCTCATTTCGGGCCTCCAGTCGGTTTCCTTGACGCCTTCAGTGTTGTCGTCGCGGCGCCGGTACGGACGGGCCGGAAGTCCCGTGTTCACGGGACCTCAAGCCGGGCGCGTGCCTGCCGATGGGACCACCGGGGGTGGTCTCGTGGACCCGGAGCCGTCGCTGTCCGAGGACGACGTGCGGGGCATCGTCTGGCAGGTGTGGACTGCGTACCTGCACTGCACACCGGAGGTGACGGCCGCCCCGGAGCCGCTGTCGGACACCGCCGACGTGACGGCCAGCATCGGCCTCGCCGGCGCGTGGAACGGCCTTGCCGTGCTGCGCTGCGGGCTGCCGGCCGCGGGGGCGGTCGCCGGGGCGATGCTCGAGGTCGACCCCGCGAGCGCCAGCGCCGACGACTGCGCCGACGCGCTCGGCGAGCTGGTCAACATCCTCGCCGGCAACGTGAAGAGCCTGCTGCCGAAGCCCAGCCACCTCTCGCTGCCGCAGGTGGTGGTCGGCCGGGCGAAGATCGTGTGGCCCGGCACGACGCCGCTGCACACGCTGCAGGTCACGCTGAACAGTGAGCCGATGGACCTGACGATTCTGCACGGCCAGCCCAGGCCCGCCTGACCCTGCCGAAGCCCGCCGTCACCGGCGGGCGAACCAGGGGCTTCCGCCCGCCGCGTTCTGCTGGAAACATCGGTTCTCACAGCGGAACGAGTGGGTCCCGTGCACGTCGTCGTCAGCCAGGCCTGGACCAGGGACGCGGAGGGCCACGCCGACGCGTACGTCGCGCTGTCCGCGCGCTTCGCCGACTACTTCGCCGCCCTTGCGGCGCTGCTCACGGGCCGCTGACCGGATAATCGATGGCCGCCTCGATCGGGGCGGTGCGATGATCGACGCACGGGTCGCTAGCTCAACTGGTAGAGCATTCGACTGAGTAGCGCGTCCGCTCCCCGCTTGAGCGGACATGGAGGCGCTTCCTTCTCCTTGTTGGATCGAAGGGTTCGGGGTTCGAGTCCCCGGCGGCCCACCATGTGAGGCAGTGCGCGAACCGGCGTGCCCAGCGGGACCCGGAAGACCGGGACGATGCGGTAGTCGGCCGTGACCTTGATTTCCGCGATCAGGCGCTCGATCAGGGCTTTCCGCTCGGCGGACGTGCCCTCGGCGACGGCGTGCCGAAGCTCGGTCCGGATGCTTTCGAGGGTGGCTGGCTCGGGCATGGTCGGTTCGTCCTCGATCAGGTCCGTGATCTCATCACGCCGACCGGTGAGTCCAACGATTTCCTGTTTGAGTGATTTGATCCTTTCACCGGCAATCGTGTCGTCCAGCGTGCCGGCCTCGAATGCGCTCAGGTACCGCTCGATCGTGGCGCCCTTGGCGGCAATGTCGCTCTGGATGGTGTCGAGTTCCGCACGGCGGTCCTGGTGACTTTCCAGGTGATGCTCTCGGGCCTTGGCGATGGCATCCCTGATGAGCGTGTCGGCGTCGCTGTAGAAGTCGTAGAGCGCCTGGAGGGTCGCGGCGTCGGTGGCCGACGCGTCGAGGCGGGGAGCCGAGCAGCCGTGCGAGCCGTACCGGCTGCGGGAGTAGCAGGTGTAGTAGCGGTAGGTCTGGTTCCTTCCCCGCGCTGAGGTGCCGATGTACTTGTTGTCGCAGTCCGGGCAGGTGATGAGGCCGGTGAGGTGATAGTCGGAGTCGCTCATCGCACGCTGGGAACCCTCGGAGCGGGCATCGGCGATCTCCCGGATGTTGCGCCAGGTGTCGCGGTCAATCAGGGCCGGATGAGCGTCGGCAACGTAGACGTCGGCGTAGGAGATGTCACCGGCGTAGGCGGGGCTCTCCAGGATGCGGCCGATGGTGAGGCCGGACCACCGCTTGCCGGTGCGGTTGGTGATGCCGCGCCGGTTGAGTTCGGTGGCGATGGCCCGGGTGCCGAGGCGTTCCCGGACGTACAGACGGGCGATCTCCCGCACGATGGGCGCCTCATCCTCGTGGACGGTCAGCTTCTGGGTGGGCCGGTCGACGCGGTAGCCGTACGGGCGGTTGCCGCCCACCCACTGCCCCTTCTGTGCCTTGGCGGCCATGCCGTTGACGACCCGGTCGATGATCGTTTCGCGTTCAAACTCGGCGAAGACGCCGAGCAACTGGACCAGCATTCGTCCGATCGACGTGGAGGTGTCGAACGGCTCGGTGGCGGACACGAACGCCACGCCCGCCTCGTCGAGACCTTGGAGGAGTTCCAGGAGATCGGACAGGCGCCTGGTGAAGCGGTCGACTCGGTACACCAGCAGCACATCGAAGCGTCCGGCCTTGGCGGCGCGGAGGGCTCGTTGGAGCCCTGGGCGCTCGGTTGTGGCGCCCGAGGCGTCGTCGCTGAACGGTTCGCCGACGAGCGTCCATCCGGGCTGCGAGGCGATGTAGGCGCGGAGGCTGGCGAGTTGGGCGTCGATGGAGAAGGGCTGACGCTCGTCGTCGGTGGAGCGGCGGACGTAGATGGCGATCCGGCGGGCGCCGGTCGGCTTGTCGCCGAATCCGTTGCGGCGACGTCTCGGGTTTGTGGTCATCGTTCGGTGTCCTCCGTGAGGGGTGGGCCGGCCGGTGGCGATGTCACCGGCCGGCCGCTCAGATGGCTTGTCGGCGTTGGTGCTTGGCGATGAGGACGGCGAGGGAATGGACGGCGTCGGCGTACTCGGCGGCGGTCATCGGTGTGGTCTCGACTGCGGCCACCTGGACGTCAGTCACGGCGGCTCGGCAGCGGCGTTTGCGGGTCGTTGCACCTCCTCTCGATCGGACGTCCGTCCGTCGTCCGTCCGCGCGTTTCCGGCGCAGACGCGTGCGCGTGGCGGACGGACGTCCGTGCGGACGTTCAGGTGGCGCGCCAGCGTCCGCGGCTGACCTGCCGGGCGGTGCCTTGTTCGGCGCGGGTCTGGAGTCGGTCGTAGATCCATGTGCGGCCCATTCCGGTGAAGTGCATGAGTTCGGGGACGCTGAGGCCGTCGCTCGGGGCGTCGCGCAGCGCCATGGTGAGGGTGGTTTCGGGGTCGATGACTTCGCCTTCGATGACCGGCTCGTCGTCGGGCGCGTTGAGCGCGGCCTCGGACAGTGCATCGAGCGCCGGCCGTGTGTCGGCGTATCGGGCTGCGGTGGTTTGGACGTTGTCGTCGGTGACGAGGTAGGCGCGAGCGCGTCGGGGTTGGTTGTGGCCGTCGGCAAGGAGGTAGAACTTGCCGGGCGCGTCGAGGGTGTGGGCGTGCCAGCCGGCGCTGAGCATGCCGTTGTCGAGGATGAGGTCGACGTCGCGGCGTTCGCGGACGCGGAGGCAGATGCGGACGCTCATCTGGGAGCGGAGCGCGCCGCCGCCCATGGATTTCTGGGTCGGGCGTTGGTTGGCGGCGAGGAGGGTCACGGCGACGGCTCGGCCGCGCCGGGCGATGGACTCTGCCGACTCGACGGCCGCTGGCGCTTGTTCGACGAGTTCGGCGTACTCGTCTACCACGATGACGAGCGCGGGTGCTTGTGGTGTCGGGGTCCAGGTGCGGGAGCCGTCGCGACTCTGCGCTTCGGCGCGGGCGTTGAGAATGCGGACGCCGTCGCGGAGGAGTGCTGCTGCTTCGGCGGGCGTGGTGGCGAGTCTGGCGAGGCAGGACGCCCAGGGGCGCAGTTCCATGCCGCCCTTGAGGTCGATGCCCCAGAGGACCACGTCGGGGCAGGCGGCGAGGTTGCCGAGGATGTTGTTGAGGACGCCGCTCTTGCCTGAGTCGGTGGTGCCGCCGATGAGGACGTGCTTGCGGAGCAATGAGACTCGGACCTGTGTGGCGTCTTCGAACACGCCGAGTTCGATGGGATTGGCGACCGATTGGACGCTCGGGCCGCGCCAGGGGATCGCGCCCGCGTGCGGGTCCTGGGCGAGGACTCGCACGATGGCGCGTCCGGCATGTGCTGGGTCTGCCTCGACGCGTACGGCGCCGGTGCGGGTGCCGAGGCCGGATTCGATGGCTGGGACGCGGCTGATGACGTCGGCGACGGTTTGGCCGTTGTTGAGCTTGATGCGGGCGCGCCAGCCCCAGACGTCGACTACGGCGGACATGACGCGCGACCCGGCGAGGCCGATGCTCTCCGCGACGTCTGGCCATGCCTGAATCGCTCGGTCGACCCGGACGCGTGCCCTGCGGCGCCGGTGCGCCCACCACGGCACGGCGGCGGTCACGGTGCCGACGAAGAGCAGCGTCGGGAGTGGGCCGTGCCACGGGCCGACTGCGACGGCGGCGGCGAGCCAGGCGCCCGCGCCTGCCGTTGCTGTGGTGGCGTATAGGCGTTCTTCGAGACGTTCGCCGCGCGTGAGGACGCGGACGATGACGGCGGCGCTAGCGGCCAGGACCCAGGGCCAGGCGTTCGGGTGGCTCAGGTGCAGGAACGTCGCCATGCCGAACAGGGTCAGGGCGGTGGTGAACGGTGCGAGTTCGGAGCGGTAGCGGTAGAGCAGCCGGGCGAGTTCGGCGAGGAGGCTCGGCTCGTCTGCGACGAGCATCAGCGGTTGGCTGTGCCGCCGTCGCCAGGCGCGGTGGCGTCGGCTGTACGCCCTCATCGCTGCACCTCGTCGCGGAGGTAGGTCAGCGGGTCGGTGTCGCCGTCGTCGTGCGCGTCGAGGGTGGCCTGAGCGGCGGCCAGGAGGTTGGCGTACTCGGTGCGGGCGACGGTCAGCAGCGTGGCTTGACGCTCGATCTCAGCCAGGAGCACGGGGATGTCGGCGATGGAGGTCCAGAGGGCGACGCGGGTGCCACGGTTGAGCGCCGCGTCCACGTGGGCGAGGACAGCGTTGCGGTCGACGGTTGGTCTCGGTGCCTCGGGCATCAGTTGGTGTGCGCCTCCTTTCGTTCGGGTGCTTGTGATTCGGCGGCGAGCTGTCGGCGCAGTGCGGTCGCTCGCGGTCCGGAGATGCGCAGTTCGGTGCGGAGCGCGTCACGGGTGATGGGCCGGCCGTTGTTGGCCGCACGGTGCCGGGTGTCGGCGTCGCGTGCTGCGGTGAGGAGTTCGTCCTCGGTCCGGACCGTTGGTTTCGGGGTCGGACCGGGTTCCGGTGTGTCCTCGGCGGTTCGGACCGCGTGTAGGTGGGCGGTCAGGCCGAGGACGGCTGCCGGTACGGCACCGACGGCAACCACGACGGGCCAGGTGACGATGATGAGGTCGGCGGCTGCCGCGTGGTAGACGGCGTTGCCGACGATACTGGTCGTGATGGCGCCGATGGCGTTGGCGCGGGCGAACCGGACCGCGCGGCGCGGGTTGGCACCGGACAGCCACACCCGCGCGGCGGTCATGGCGTACGCGTCGATGGTGACGGGGAGCAGGATGGCGAGCCGCTCAGGCCAGCCGCTGAGCATCGCGAGACCGCGCAGGCCGGTGAAGCTGGCGATCGCCGCCGAGGTCGCAGCGATGAACATCCCGGCGACGACCCAGCCGTCGCGCTTCGCGGTCACAGGTCCAGCCCGGAGAGGTAGCGGACGGCGGCGGTGGCCAGCTGGCCGATGTGCGGTCCGACCGTGGAGCTTGCGAGGAAGTAGCCGAACAACGTGCAGGCGGCGATGTGCCACAGGGGCAGCCGGGCGTAGCGCCACAGCAGGTACACGAGCAGTCCGAGCAACAGGACGGCTGAGACCGAGACGAACAGCGTGGACTCCTTTCTGCTCAGGCGTTCGGGGTGTTGGTGGACGGCCCGGGGCGCCGGTGGATGCGGCCGGTGTGCCGCCGCTGCCAGCGGACCCGGGAGCGGCACTTCTTGCAGTAGGTGGCGTGATCCCGGTCGAGCTGTGCCCCGCACGGGCAGCGGCGTTCCCCATCGAGCGGGCCGGGGAGAGGCAAGGTTGTAGCTCCTTTCGGTTGTTCACCGGCCCTCCTCTCAGAACTTGCACATGATGTACATGTGCAAGTCTAGAGCGAAGCGGATGACCGGTGAAGGTTCGTTGTGCTTCGATGCCATGAGCATGCGGCTTGGGCACGGGACGTGTTCAGGTCATGGCTGGACGTGTTGAAGATGTCTCGCCTACTGTGGGCATCTGCCGGGACGTCCTGCGACGGGGAATCGATGCCGAACGAACGTCTGCGCTCAGCGCTGCTGGAGCGCGGCCTCACGCCGACGAATCTCGCCGATGTGCTCGACGTCGATCCCAAGAGCGTCGAGCGGTGGATCAGCGGGCGGCTGCCGTACCGCCGTCACCGGTACGCCGTTGCCGCGCACCTCGGAGTTGACGAGGCGTATCTGTGGCCGGACGCGCTGACCCGTGACCAGGTCGCGAACGCTTCCGAGAGCGAGATCATCAACATCTACCCGGCACGGTGGACGGTCCCGTCGGACATGTGGCGGATGTTCTTCGACAACGCCGAACGTGAGATCGGGGTACTCGCGTACAGCGGCCTGTTCATCCCCGAGGACACCGGCGTGCAGCGCATCTTCCGCCGCAAGGCCGCCGACGGCGTGAACATCCGCATCCTGATCGGCGACCCGGACAGCGCCGAGGTCGTGCAGCGCGGCATCGACGAGGGCATCGATATGGACATGGCCGCGCGGTGCCGCAACGCGATCGTGCTGTACCAGCCGCTACGCAACATCGACGGCATCGAGTTCCGGCTGCACAACACGATCCTCTACAACTCGATCTACCGCGCCGACGACCAGGTCCTCGTCAACACCCACATTTACGGCACGCCGGCATCCAACGCTCCGGTGTTGCACCTGCGGCACGTCAACGGCGGCGACATGGTCGGCACGTACTTGGAGAGCTTCGACCGGGTCTGGAACGCTGGCACACCCCTGGAGTGAGGTCCTGCCTTGGCTCGCCGTATTGACTTCTTCGATGACCCTGCCGCGCCTCCGGCGAACAGCGTTGTGCCGTCCGCGAACGTCGTTGTGGTCAACGCTTCGGGGGAGCTGCTGTTGATCCGTCGGACGGACAACGACAACTGGGCGTTGCCTGGCGGGGCGATGGACCCGGGGGAGTCGATGACGGATTGCGCGGTGCGGGAAACCCTTGAGGAGACCGGTATCCACGTCGAGGTGACCGGCCTGGTCGGGATCTACACCGACCCGCGGCACGTCATCCTGTACACGAGCAACGGCGAGGCGCGGCAGGAGTTCTCCATCGTCTACACGGCCCGCCCGATTGGTGGCACGCCGACGCCGAGTTCGGAGTCGCGGGAGGTGCACTGGGTCGCGCCCGCTGACGTGGAGGGACTCCAGATGGACCGGTCGATGCGGCTGCGGATCTCGCACTACCTTGCGGGAAACGGGAAGCTGCACCTTGGGTAGCGACTGGGTCAACGCCGCAGCGAGTGTCTTCTCCGCACTCGGCACTGTCGGCGCGTTCGTCGTCGGGTTCGTGCTGCTGCGCAGGGAGCAGAACCGCGAGGCTGAACGTGCCGAGGACGAGCGGCGCAGCCAGGCCGCTCGGATCAGTGCGTGGGTTGAGGCGTACCGCAAACCGGACGGCACCCGTGAGCTGGCGTTCCACATCCACAACGCCAGCGACATGCCGATCTACGAGGTCGAGCTCCCGCTGCCGGAGTCCTCATCGACCGGCGATGACCGCGACGTCGAGTTCGTGGGCATGGTGCCGCCGGGGCAAACGATCCGCCGGCCCGCGCCGGTCGCGTGGCTACGGTCGTACGTCAACCCGGAGCCGATCGAGATCGAGTTTCTGGACAGCGCCGGCCGTAGGTGGAGCCGTAACGAGCAGGGCTCGCTCGTCTCAGCGGTGGAGAGCCTCCCCGACCCGCTGTAGCGATGCCTCCAGCAGCGGCCGTGCCTCGGTGAGCGACCGGGTGACGAGGTGGCCGTCGCCGTACCGGCCGAATGCCTCGCTGAGCCGCTCGTCCAGGTTGACGCGGGCGCCGGTCGGGCTGGTGGTCATGTCGCAGAACGTCAACGCGTCCAGGACGAAGTCCTCCGGGCTCGGGAACTCCTGGGCGAGGTCACCGTCGAGGTCGCGGTTGCGCGCCTCGATCAGCGCGCAGGAGTGGTTGGCGACGAGGCGGATGAGCCGCTCGTCAGCGTGCTCGACGTCGCGGAGGTACCGCGCACCGTCGAGGGGATGGAAGCCGACCTTGTTGAGGTCCGGGGCATAGCCGATGTCATGCAGCCACGCGGCGCAGATCAGCAGCTCGGCGTCGTCGCCGACGACCTGGGCGATGTTCTCAGCGGTATGCCCGACGCCCTGCACATGAGCCCACCGCGTCGGCAACGGCTCGGCCAGTAACCGCCCAGCGAGGTCCCGCGCCCATCGGACATGTTCCACATGTCCGAGACTAGTGGTAGTCGATCACGCAGGCTTGACGTAGCGACCCTTGCCTTGCACCGACACCGTGACGTCTTGGAGGGCTGCGAGCGCCTGCCGAGCCGTGCCCCGGGCGACGCCGTACTGCTTGACCAGGGCCGACTCGCTCGGCATGAGCGCGCCGGCCGCTAGGTCTCCCGACTCGATCCGTTTCCTGAGGTCGGTGGCTATGCGCTGGTACTGCGGTCGCGTCGGCGAGTTGCGCTCGCCGGGCGCGTTGACCAGCCGCCCGCGCCCGGGCTGCGTGATGATTAGTCCTTCCTCGGACAGTTGGTCGAGTGCTCGGCGCACGGTGTTGCGCGCGACGCTGTACTCGGCGCTCAACGCGGCCTCTGAGGGCAGCGCGGATCCCGGCTGAAACTCGCCAGAGGCGAGCCGGGCACGCAGTGCCTCCGTGATGCCCTTGTAGGCACCCCAAGCCGTTGACCGCATGACACCCTTCCTGCGCAGCGAACGCTCGTCAGTCTCCCAGGACGTCGAGCGTGACGCCTCTCCCGGCCGCGTCCGTCAGCAGCGCCACAAGCTGACCCGCGACATCAGGTGTGATGGGACCGATCTCGACGTGCGCCGAGCCGTCCGCGTCCACAGTCGTTCGCAGCTCCGGGAACGCCCGCCCAACGTCGAAGCCGGCCTCCTCCAGCGCTACCGCCAGAGCATCCGCCGCTCGCTGAGCCGCCTCATGTCCCGCCATGCTCGTCTCGCTCTCGTCCACCCCGACATCGCACCTGGGCGGGTCGTCTGGCCAGGCGTGCCGTCCATCCCAGCCTTCCCGGAACACCACGAACTGAGTACCGCATTCGAGGGACGTCTTGGGACGTCTTGGCTAGAATCAACTGCACTCGATGGCTGACGGGAGGTCCTGCGTGCGCCATCCTCTTGCCCGCGCACTCGCCAGCGCCGGACTCAACGCCCTCGACGTCGCCACCCGCCTCCAGGTCGATCCCAAGACCGTCGACCGCTGGTTCAACGGCCGCATCCCGTACCTGCGCTACCGCGACGAACTGTCACGCCTGACCGGTTGGACAACGGCCGACCTGTGGCCCGACAGCGTGCCGCGAGAACCGCAGGTCGGCTCAGACGAGGTCCGGACGACCTATGCCCACCGCAGCCTCGTCCCGCTGGACACGTGGCGTGCCGTCTTCCGCCGCGCTACCGAAGCGATCGACATCGTCGCCTACAGCGCGCTGTTCCTGCTGGAAGACCCGGTCATCCTCCGCACTCTCGCCACGAAGGCCGAGGCCGGCGTACCGATCCGCATCGCCCTCGGCGACGCCAACAGCCGACACGTCGCAGCCCGAGGCGCAGAGGAGCAGATCGGCGACCTCATGGCCGCCCGCATCCGCAACGCCCTAGTCCTCATCAAGCCACTCCAGAGCCTCTCGCATGTGGAAGTGCGCCTCCACGACACCGTCCTCTACGACTCGATCTACCGAGCCGACAACGAGGCCCTCGTCAACCTCCACATCCACGGCGTCCCAGCCGCCCACGCACCGGTCATGCACCTACGACTCCACCAGCCAGACGACCTGACCGCCACCTACATGACCGCAATCGAACGAGTCTGGGCTGTAGCTACCGCCTACGTCGGCTAGCCTGCCTGGCACGCCGCGCCTGCCGAAGCTGCCGCTCACCCAGCCGAACCGCATGGTTTGTCCAGACGCGCCGGTACTCCACCATATGCTCACCAGCGCTGAGCCTCTCCGGATCCAGCGCGCTTTCGACTCGGCTAACGTAAGCATCGAAATACTCGGCGAAAGCGCCGATTTCCTTGCTTGTAAGCGCGGTCGCATAGCCAACCGCCAGGTCCTCTATGACGTGCTCACGAAACCGCTGACTCACCAGGTGAAGCGACAGATAGTAGGTCGCGTGAAACGCCACCACGTATCTGGTCTCCCACGCTTTGCAAGCCTCGCAACTGGATACAGGGTCGACCGATCGTTCGCGACCACCGTCAGATATGTCGGGCGATTCCTGATCCGCCGCGAGGACATACGAGCGCACATGCATGATGGACCCCTCCGATCATGTCGGCCGAAGCTTCAACCACCAGCGTTCAGCGGCGAATCAAGCATGGCCCACACCTGCGTTGCGCTCGACCGCACGTAGCGAGACGTCTTGGGACGACTTACACGTCCGCCGGGAAAATAGCCTGCTTGGGCGCCGCTCCACTCCTTGTATCGACCTCAATCAATGTTCTATCCGCCGCGTCGCCATTGGCTAACCGCGTAAGGCTGGAAGAGGGTCATTAATACTCTTCCGCTTCTTGTAGTAAAGCACGTTGAATACGCTGGTCAATTTCTTCACGGATAGTGCTGAGCCACTCGATAAAGCGTGGGCCCTCGGAGCTGCTCATCCATGTTGCAACAACGGCCCGCCGGCCCTGCAGATAAGTTGACTCTGGGCCGGTCCAGAAGTTTTCTGGATAGATGAATCGAAAGGCGGCACGTGCTCCTACGACTTCGTCAGTGCTTTCAAGTACCAGCAGGCGGATTAGATCATTGGGTTCGCCCGAGAAATCGACGTGCGCAGGAAGCTCTCGCCAGCGACTCTGATCGAGATTTCTGATGGCGCTTAAAACCTCTGCAGGAGCCTGAGTGGCCATTCTAGAAAGGAGGTTCGCGCGGTCAAGCCAGAACGCGTTTAGGCCGGCTGGACCATCTCCCGGCACGATTAGCTGCATCAAAGCTTGTACCGCTTTTGGTGAATCCTTCACAAGGATGTTGTCAAGCAAACGAAGGTCATGGTCGCTCGGAAAAGACTCTAGGTTCGAAAGTAGCTCTACAACAATCTCCACGTCGTCGGACGCTGAAAGGCCGAGGCGCGACAAGATCCTCTCTCTGTACAGCGCACTTCGCGATCGCTCTCTTCCGCCGAACTGTGAAGTCCCCATCAATATTGCACGTGCCGTTTGTACAACTTGGGGATCTACCTCTTGCTCTTCGTGAGCGTCAAGCCACTGGCTAATGATTCCAAGTGCATGCTCGACCTGTACGGCGTCCCCCTCGGCGGCCAGCAATGACGCAATCTCAGAAAGTTGAGCAGCGGGAAGTTCACGCGCCCAAGCTCCATACAGAAATCTTCCCAAGTCCGCAGCACTTACTGCCTCGCTGCGCACTGCGTCAAGCACGATCGTTGCCAACTCGGGGCTCGCACTGAGCATATGAGCAGCGCGTGGAATCAAACGCGCGAGTGGTTGGCTCAGCCACTGCCGAAGTCGTTGGACAGCCCATTCTGCCCCATTCGCGCGAGCCATTCCGGCGAACGTCCCGAGCGTGGCTCCATCCAGGGTTGGCGTAGCAGCTTCAAGGATGGTAAGCAATGCCTCACTCGTGCCCTTTCGCGCGACAAGGTCGAAAACAAGCGTGGCGGTTTGGGCGTTGCTGTCCTCTGCTTGTCGAGCGACAGCAATAGCGTCCTCAGCGGCAGAATCGGCTATGGCATCTACGACTTCAACCAAAAGTGCGCTGGGCTCCGCAGTCGCAGCATCCTCATATAGTTCCCATGGATCCTTATTGAGGACCAAGGCAATTTTCTCAGCGATCGAGGTGCCTACGATCTTGCCGTGAAGATCCGAAAATCGGATAGCGATGTCCTCTGGCGGCGAGTCATATTCAAGCAGGTGCTCAATGGCCTGTGCGAGAAGCACGCGGGATTTAGAGGGCCAGGCGATTTGCGGAAGAGTAGACAGAATATCTTCTGTTAGACCGCGTGCTGCCGCGGTGCGAAGACCCTTCGCGAGTGCGGCAGCTACGTCCTCCAAGTTGCTTCCCTTAGAGGCGGTTTCGAATAGCAATCCCCACGCTTCGCGCCGGGCCGAAATTTCCTCGCCGATTGTTTTAGGTCGCCATTCCAGCAGGGCGTTTCCCAAGGCAAAGTCAGTCTGAGTGCGCATTTCATTCCAGCCAAGTCCTTCAGCCAAACCTTCGATTATTAGTTTGGCTGCTGCTGGGAACCTTAGGAGAGCATTTCGGCACCATGCAATGCGCTGAGAGTATGAAACTGTCGTGCCGCCGAGATAGACCTGGAACAGTGATTTGAGAACGCCGGTTGCGTTATTGCTCCACGTTTCATTCTCTGCAATGGCGAGTTCCAATAAAGACGTAGCTGCACGTTCGAAGGTTTCCTCAGACCAGAGAAGGACCTCAAGTGCTTCGACTACTCCACGCCTCGCTCTGCCCTGTAGAACAACGAGTTCATCTGCCGTGTGGGACGCGAATGCTGTCTCTATCGCCTTCATCGCGGAGCCGGGGTTAACGATCGCCGCGACGTGGATGAGCCTTGCGGAGCCCTCGTCCACGTCAGCGAGGGCTCCCGTGATGAAAGGGGATGAGCCGAGGGCGAGTTCGAGGGCGCGACCAACTATGCGATCGCCGGTGAAGGACTTCATCTGTGACAGCATGCGATCGCGAAGCGTTTCTGAAAGCCCTTGGAGCGCAACCGTAAGTGCCCTTGGATTGCCGTCAATATAATGCGCCGCCAGCCAAACGGCTAGGAGTCGGGGGGATATCTGCCTGAAGCGTCCGGCTGTGGAAACAAATCGTCCGGTTTCGCGGTCGACCACGTTTCGGAACTGTTCTTCGCTGATTCCTAGAACGCTGCAAGCCTGCTGTGTCTCGATGGCGTATTCGCCGTCGAAGCCCAAGCGGTCGAACATCGCCAGGCCGCCCAGAAGTTCGACGTCATTATTGTTATTGAGCATGGATGAAAGAATGCCACCCACGGATTCTGTTCTCATTCGTTCGAGTAGATGAGCGCCGGGCGCGGCGTGTGCAATGGAGTCGGCGAGGACATACGCTAACTTCGGGTACCCTTCTGTATATCGCGCCACAAACTCAGCATTGGTCTCAGACAGACCTACAGACAACGCAATCGCTTTACTGGCCCCGGCTTCGAGAGGTCGAACCTCAAGGAATCTGGAATCAGATGCCGATTGCATTCGACTGTATCGCGGACCAATCGTGATTAGCCGTATTCTGCCTTCTGCGAGATCGACAAGGCTTTTAATTTTCGCTCGGTCTGCGGCCCCGCAGTCGTCGAGAACTAGGATCAGGCTGCTTTCAGGATTTGAGACAATTGCAGTGATTAGGCTACTATTTAAGACATCGGGTGTTATCGCGACCAAGGCTCGTTCGCTAATACCGGGTTCAGATAGAGCCTCTAGTACGAGTCGGCTTTTTCCGACGCCGGTGTCGCCGTAAAGATTTAGGGTAGATTCCGATGCTAGCTCGCTTTGGACATGCGCCCGAATGGCTAATGTGTGCTTTTCGCGCTCTTCGTCGGGTTGATAGTCTATATGAAATCCCTGGCTTCGACGCCAGGTGGTGATATCGATCAAGCCGCCGAGCGGAAACTCTGGAATCAGCGCTAAAAGCGCGCGGTTGGCATTGAATAGACGCTGAATTTCATCGCCGAAGATGAAGGTGACTTTAGCGTCTGGGCGAATACCTTGAACGGCGCTTAGAAAGTCGTCTTGGACCGACTTTCTGGAAGTGTCGGACGGATCGTTCGTCCAGAATAGAACGTAGTCGTGGCCGTTCTTGATCGCTTCAATTAACCCGATGTTGGCGGGTTTAATTTCTTTACTGGCGCTCGGTACGCTTTTTCCGCTTTTGACTTGCCATACCTGCGGTCCGATGGGCAAGATGGTTTTGGAGTCTGTTGGGAAGTAGGTGCGACCGTCGACTCCTTGATCTTTGGCTTTCACTCGACCCGACATCGAAAAATTTCCCACGCCTAATCTGAGGCGGCTGGCCTCGGCCTGGATTATCGAGCGCGCAAGCTGGACTGCGCGTGCCTCATCAAGTTCGCGGACGTGCGTGATGATCTTGATTTCCGACATCTCGACACTCCTTTGGAACCGGCGGACCGGATGAGGCTACCTCCGCGTGACGACGAGGTTCATACAACATGTCAAATGTTGCATTCGTCTGCTTTGGGCGTTTGACGTGCCGTCACGCTTGCTTGATCGCGGTCTACCGGTTCAAGTAGGCCAGCGTTAGCTCTACCAACCGGCGTGAACCCTGCTCGCGGTCCCTTCGGGGTCGCTCGCTGGCGGTTGGTGGATTCCTCGCGCACGGCTTCGCCGTGCTCCCCAGTGGGGGAACTTCGCTCCACCCACACCCCCTCAACCCAGGCGCGGGGTGCTCTTGTCGCGTTGGGTGCTGGGTTTGTCTGTGGTGAGCGGTTGCCCTTCGACGTTGATCGTGCGGTTCGTATGGCGCATCGTGCGCTTCACCGAGTGCCTTACCTGCGAGTATGCGGGTGGCGGACGATGCAGTGCGCGAACCACCAACTGGTTGGGCGATGTTGTCCGGGTTGGCGATCGGGCAGTCTGCGCGGCATGTCGTTCGACGTGGTGAACACCTTGGTCGGGATGGATCTCGAACCTCGCGGGGAGCGGTGGGGAAGCCTGTCGTATTGCGTGATCGATGCGGTCTGGTCTGTTGCCGCCCGCTACGACCAGGTCGTGGTGCCGCTCGTCCGGCGCGTGGCCGAACGGAACGGTGACGGTCATCCGCTAATCGATGCGTCCCTGCCTCTGCCACCGGACCCACTGCCATTGCCGGCGCTGCTTGAGCGTTACCCGAGTGCTGCAGCGCTGAGGTGTGACACGAATGGCCAGCTCACCTCGACCAGGGGCGGGATCACGAAGGCAGACGCCGTGCGGCGTTATGCGGAGGTGCTCGTCGATCACGAGGTGACTGACCTGGCCACCGCGGAAAGCCTGATGGACGACGGAAAGCGTTGGGACGAGGTCGACCAGGCGTTGGCCGCGGTTCCGGGCGAGGGTCAGTACGGTGTGCGGCGGGGCTATCTGTGGATGTTGTGCGGCTCCGAGCAGATCAGCAAGCCGGATCGAATGGTCCTGCGGTGGCTGGACCGGCACGGTTGCGAAGTCACCGTTGCCGAGGCCCGCACCGTCCTGGAACGCGCGGCCGAGGAGCTGACCGTGCGCCTGGGCCGGCCAGTGACGCCGTGGATGGTGGACCGCGCTATCTGGAAGGCCGAGCGTGCGCGGCCGGCGATTGGGCGCGTGACTGCGATCGGGTTCGATGTGGCTGGCTGGCCGCCGATCAAGAACGAAGCGACTTCGCTGTTCGCTGCCCGGCATCCACAGCGTGAGCGGGTGGAACGCCTGCTTGTTGCGGCGGCTGCGGCGGCGGGGGAGGTCGGCTGGACTGCCGTGACCGAGGACATCGCGCTCGACGTAACGGTCCGGTCGCCGATGCCGCGCCCGCTCGGCGATGGGACGAACTTCCTCGGTGGCATCGCTGATGTGTTGCAGGGCAGGCAGGTCTCCCCGAATCTCGACCTGTCCCACCTTGGCGAACTCGGTCGTGTGGCGCTGTTCGCCGACGACCGGCAGATCCAGCAGATCATGTACCGGGTCGTGACCGGCGACGCCCCTTCCTATTCGGTGCAAGTCACAGTGCTTTAGCGCCCGGAACGGTCGTGAGTCTGGCTATCGAGTTGCCCGCCACCATGATCACCCGGTTCGTATGGTGCATCGCGCGATTCACCGGCACGTTCACCTGTGGGTTCGTCCTGAGCGGGTGACGCATTGTGCGAACCGGTGGCGTCGTTCGGCTGGGCCGCATAGGTAGGTGGCTCGCTGCGGCCCGACCTCTACCGGCAACGTTTGCCGCTCATGGGGGCCGCACCAAGTGACGGTGCAGCAAGGTAGGTGTGCATCGAGAGGCTGAGGTGGAGCGTTCAACCGGCTGACCTTTGAGGCTATTGGCGTCTACGCCTGGCCGGCGGTTCGTCGCCGAAACCGATTCGTGGAGGGTTGGGCGTGTTAGTTGTGCCACCAGCGCGGTCTCAGGCCGGCAACGTGGCGACGCGCGGTTTCGTCGCCCGCCGCCGCAAGCTGCCGCAGGTCGCTATGGCGGTTCTGCTCGGCGAGCAGGTGGACGAGCTGGATTCGAGCGTCACGATCACCAGCGGCGGCAGCGGATCGAAGATCGTGCTCTCTGTTCTGCTCCCTCATGAGCTGGGCGATCCTGCGCCGGGCGCTGATCGCACCCTCCGTTGCCAGTAGGCGAAGGTCTCCCTCTCGTCCCTGTCGGGCGAGCAGGTCGACGAGGAAGTCGACAGTGTGCTCGTCAATCCCAAGCTGACGGAGTTCAGTCTCACGGCTCTGGACGGCTAGGAGGGACGCCAACGCACGTCGAGCATTGTGCCGAACCGCGTAGTCTTCGGACTCCATTAACACACGTACCTCATCTTCGCGTCCCTGGTCAGCAAGCATGTACGGCAAGTAGACGCGAGCCGGTCCGGGACCCTGTTCATCCCACTCGCGCAATTCCAACTCTCGGCCGTGCCTGGCGAGCAGTGCGGCGCACTGGTGAGGTCCGTCATAGCCACCGATTTCGCTCAGCTCGTCAAGCACTTCGATTGCCTCGTCAATTCGTCCGGCTTCCTCCAGCACGGTTGCAAGTGCCGTCATTGCGATGGGTGCACCGTTTGCGACGAGCGTGCGAAGTTCAGTCTCCCGGCCATCATCCGCAAGTATTTCGGCGTAGAACAGCTCGCCTATTTCGTCCCCCGCTGCAGCCAAAGCCTGCAAGGCTTCCTTTTGCTTTCGGTCGTAGAGATCCTCGACCAGATCTGCCCAGGCATCGCTGTGGTCGTCAATGGAGCCATATTTGCGGGCCAGACTCAGTGCCTCGTCCACGCGATCCTCGCGCAGCAGCAGATCGAGCAGCCCCCACCGAGCCGCTTCGTCCCCGTGAGTTGCACGCTGTCGCAGTTCGTCCTCGTTCCGTTGTTCGACGAGTGCAGCAGCGAATTGCCAGCTGATGGGAGATTGAGGGTCGGCATACCTGCGTCGAAAGAGGACCAGAGCGTGCTCAGTCAGACCTCGGATTCGAGCGCTGTCGGCGAGGCGATCGAGGTCATTCGGATCGTGGACATGTAGGGGCAACAGGTCCCATAATTCGTTCGGGACAACGGTGTAGTACCTGCGCTGTGCGCCCTGTTGCTGCAGGTAGTCGGCGATGTCGTAACCGCCGGCGGAGCCTACTACCGGTCCGCGCAGCCGATGCAGTGCACGTACCCCGCCGCCCAGGTCCTGGGTTGCATATTGCATTGCCATGGAGCACCAGTCGGCGGGCGCGTCGGCAAACTGTTGGTCAGTAAGATAGGCAGGTGCGATAGCACTGAGCATGGCAGTCGTAAGTGGAGCCTGGATGCCAATTCTGCGGATGTCGATGCTTGCCGTCAGTGCGGCCCACCCATAAGGATACGCCGTTTCCGCGTCTAGCCAGCGGCTCATGAGGCGAGGTGCCCCTGCTAGATTCTGTGTGAAGCCGTAGCGAGTGTCGGAGAGCGCGACCGCGAACGATTGGTCGGGATCGTCGACTACCACGGACTGTGCTCGGTGCCTTTCCTCTGGACTGAAACGGGTCGGCACCCGAATCGCTGGACCATATGCCAATGCCAGCACAGCGCGAGCGTCTCGCCAATCGTCGCGCGCTGCTCTGGTTTCCGTTTCCGCATGCGAACGCGTGTTGGGTTCTTGCGGCATGCGTGTCATGTCGCCGTGCGGCCCAGACCATACGAGATATACGACCACAATGGGGCCGCCCTCGGTCGAACGTCCGATGCGTGGCCCGCTTCTGAGTAGGGTCAACACCTGAGTGCGCGTCAGCCCTCCCGGCGCGAGGAACCGCACCGTTGGTGTGTCGTCGATCAGAATAAGTGTATTTCCTGGTATGCTGGAGTAGGTAGCTGTGAGCGCCTCTGGCGTGTCCACAAGAAGTACTTTCCAGTGCGGCATGATGCTCTGAATCGCCTGCCACAGACTGCGTGATTTTCCCGTCGATGAATCGCCGACGATGACCATCATCCCCCCGTCAGTCATCGCCGCCAATAGCTGCCGTCTTAGTTCGGCATCGTGGTCGCGCATCACATAAGGTGGATGTTGCCCCTTGGTGCTGTGCACTCCCATCTCTTCGGGCCGGCAGTCCTTAGCCGATACGAGATACCATGGTTGGTGCGGCGTGGATACTTTTGCCTGGTTTTCCGGCTCAGGGCGTCTATTTAGTGGGTCGTTCGACGGTTGCGCGCTTTCTACCAGTCCGACCCAGAATCCTTTTTTCTGTCGACCAGGCCCATCTCCTGCCCATTCTGCCCAAACTTGGACAAGTGCCCAAACCAGGTCGGCGTCCCGTGGTGCCCGCCCGTCGTCCGCCAGCCATTCACCGATCCGCCGATCGTCCAACCTAACGTGATGCCGACGTTGGGCGTGCTTCGCCGCAGCTCGCCGCGACCAAGGCTCCCCACGCGCCTTCTGTGCCTCTACAGCACGCCGTTCCAGTGACCGCAGTTCCTCCTGCAGCCGGCATAGTTGCGGTCGCGGCCTTGGCATTGAGTAGGCCTCCTTGCCCTCCCGTCCAGGTTGCCCGCATTGGACGGTGCGGGCAACGCCTCGGAGCAGCAGCGTAACGATCAGTTCGCCCGCATGCACCGACTCACCTCCCGCTTGCCGGTTGCCACGCGCAGCCTGTCGGCGACCGTTTGCCGACACT
The DNA here is from genome assembly GCF_042898305.1 of Dactylosporangium sp. NPDC000521. Taxonomy (NCBI): domain Bacteria; kingdom Bacillati; phylum Actinomycetota; class Actinomycetes; order Micromonosporales; family Micromonosporaceae; genus Dactylosporangium; species Dactylosporangium sp. NPDC000521. Next base: position 285,572 of record NZ_JBIAYW010000004.1, on the reverse strand, counting down.
CAAGGGAGTTTTGAATGAAGGAGCGAGACCGAGACCGCCGGGGCGGCGTAGCGTGGACGGCCGTCGCCGCTGCCATGGTTAATGCCATCGTTGCCGGTGTGTGCCGTGCGTTCGTGGACCGGTTCCTCGAACGTTGACGCCGTCCTGACGTGCTGGGCTGCTTCGTTCAAGACCGGAGCAGCCCTGTAAACGTGGTTCGCATGGCTGGGGAATGTCGCCCGGCTCCACCGCACAGTTGACTATGACGGCTTCCTCGCCTGAGACACGTGGATTGGCACCGTGCAGAGCGCGATGCCCGACAAGTCACAGTGCAGTAGCCCGGCGACTGGCCCTGAGGCCGATGATTGTCGCACCGGGAATCATGATCGCGCGGTTCGCATGGTGCATCGTGCGCTCCACCGTGCCGGCCCCGGCCGGCTGTCGAACGAACGGGGGCCGCATGCTCGAGAAGCTGCTCATTTCCAGGACGTTGCGCGTGCCGGCCAGCACCGGTGCGGCCGGTGACGGCGCCGCGGTGGCCCGGCAGCTGGACGCGGCGCTGCTCGACGCCGGGTTCTCCGCGTCGCGGGCGCTGCTGGAGCACGTCGGTGGCCTCGCGCCCGGGCCGGCGATGGATCTCGCCGCGACGGTGGTGTCCGCGGTACGGCAACTGGTGGGCGACCATGTCCAGCACAACGCGTACTTCATCGGCTTCCCGCACGACGTGCCGGACACCGTGGAGTTCTGGACGCAGCGGCTGCGCGCGGCCGTGCTCGCCGGCGGCGGTGAGGCCTCCGACGCGCAGCTGCGCGACGCCGTGCGCTCGGGTGGCGTGAACCTGCTCGACCTGCCGGGCTACGGCACCTACCAGCACACGTATGCGGAGCTGCTGGCCGCGCACGACGCGCTGATCGCCTCGGCCGGTGACCGGCTGACGCTGCTGCACCTCGGCGACACCGCAGCGGTGGAGGCGGAGCGGCTGTACCTGGCCCTGGCCGGCAGCACGACGCCGCTCGGGGAGGCGGACCTCGCGCTCCTCGGCGAGCTGGCGGTCGCGTGCGTGGACGGCCCGCAGCCGGAGACGATCCCGGTGCGGGAGCACCGGGCGGTGCTCAACGGGGTCCGGCTGGTGCTCGGCCGGCCGCTGGTCGCCGTGGACACCACGACCGACGTGCTGCGCCTCGCCTGCCAGGTCTCCGGCGGGGACGTCTCGCTGGCGGCGCCCACCCGGTTCCGTTCCTTCCGGCGCCCGGAGCGGCGCGTCCTGCTGGGCGCGCTGGACCGGGTCGTCGCCGGCAACCAGGACAGGCTCGGCGACGTCGCCCGGTACGCCGAGCGGTGGAAGCGGCTCGGCGAGCGCCTGCACCCGCACGAGCACGGGCAGTGGCCGCACGCGCAGGCGGTGTTCGCGGTCGCGCGCGGCGAGCGGCGGGTGCGCAACCTGGCGGGCCGTGCGGAGGCGGCGATCGGTGCGGGCGCCGTCGGCGCGGCGGCGTCGGTGCTGTCCGCGGCGCCGGGCATGCTGCTGCGCTCCGCGGACCGGCTGCTGCGGCTGGCCTCGCCGGCGGAGCAGGCGGTCGTGGTCGATGCGGTCAGCGGTGCGCTCGGCTCGGCGTCGGGGCGGGTGCTGTGCTCGCTGCGGGAGCATGTCGGCAACCGGCTGGCGCCCGTGTCGGCCCGCATGTACGCGAACCGGTCGCGCCGCGCATGGATCGGGCCGGACGAGCGGCCGCCGCTGCCGGCGGAGCTGGTCGCGGAGCTGTCGGCGCTGCTGGACGCGCAGATCGCCGCGCGACTGCCGGAGCCGGTGCGGCCGCTGCTGGTCGACCCGGACGTGCTCGACGTGGCGCTGCCGCTGTCGGGCAAGGCGGCGGAGGGTGGCTTCGCGGTGCTGCCGCGCGGCTCGCGGGCGCCGGTCGCGGGGGAGCTGCTGCGGTTCTTCACCTACTGGCGCCAGACCAGCCGCCGCACCGACTTCGACCTGTCGGTGCTGCTGCTCGACGACGACTACCACAGCGCCGGCCAGGTGTCGTGGACGAACTACCACCACGAGGGGGTGGTGCACTCCGGTGACATCACCGACGCGCCGCACGGCGCGACCGAGTTCATCGACGTGCCGCTGACGATCGGCGCGCCGTTCGTGGTGCCGCAGGTGCACATCTACTCGGGCGAGTCGTTCCAGGAGGTCGCCGAGTCGATGTTCGGCTACCAGACCCGCGCCCTGGACCAGCGCGGCGCCCCGTTCGACGCCCGGACCGTGCGGGCCCGCTCGGACCTGCGCGGCCAGGGCCGCATCGCCCTGCCGATGGTGTTCGCCCGGGGCGAGCGCGGCTGGGAGGCGGTGTGGCTGCACCTGTACCTGGAGGGCCGCCCGTCGTTCAACCGGGTCGAGCAGCACACGTTCACCACCGCCGACCGGGTGCGGGCCCTGATGGAGCGGCGCTACCTCACCGTGGCGTACCTCGTGGACCTGTGGCGCGACCGGGCCGGCGTGACCACCTGGGACGGGCGGCTCCCGGACGGTCCGGTGACGTTCATCGGCATTGACGCGCCCGAGGGCCTGCCGGCGGGCTCGGAGGCCTACACGCTGGACAGGCTGCATGAGCTGATCCCGGCGTGAGCGGCGACGGCCGAGGCCATGTGGGCGCTTCCTGCTTTCCGTTCGATTCGGGAACCTCCGCGTAAGCGGAGGATCTGGTATTCAGCGTCCACGCTTTCCTCGCCCGCCCGCCCGCCCGCCGTCCGGGCCCGGGGGTTTCTGGACCACGAGTGGTCCGGAGCCGTTCACGTCGATGGCATCGGTCGACCGGTCCGCTCGCGTGGACCGGGGACATGACTCTGGAACCTGGAACCGCCGGCGGGTGCTGGGCACCCCGGCGGCCGTCGCGGCCGGTGCCGTCACGGCGTCCGCGCTGCCGGCCACGCCGTCCGTCGCGTTCGTGCCCGACGGCCGGCCGGTGCTGACCCACGGCGTGCAGAGCGGCGACGCGTTCGGCGGTGCGGCGAACATCTGGCACCGGGCCGCCCGCTCCGGGTAACGCGGCGGGCCGGAGATCCGCCCCTTCTGCACGGGCATCGTCCGTCCGCGGGAGGGGTGAGGTGGCGTGGGGATGTTCGGCCTGTGGCCCGGACCGCTCCGGCGGCGTACGGCGTCCGCGCCCGCCACGCGCGACGAGACCAGCGGCGATCCAGGCGATGCCGGCGACCTCCTGCACCGGCGGGCGCGGGAGCTGGCCGCGGCGACCGACCCCGAGGCGCGGGCGCGGGCCGCGACCGAGCTGCGGCACGCGCTGCGGGACCTGTGCGACCTGGCGCTCGCCGGCGGCACGGGCGTCGCCGACCTCGGGGCGTCGGTGCGCGGGCTCGCCTCGGCCATGCCGTTCCCCGTCACCGTGACGGTGGACGTCGGGCCGGTGGCGCCCGCGGTGGCCGCGACCGCGTACGCCGTGATCTGCGAGGCCCTTGCCAACGCCGCCGGGCACGCGCACGCGCGGCGGGCGGTCGTCACGGTCCAGCGGCACGGCCCGACGGTGCAGGTGGCCGTGGCGGACGACGGCGACGGCGGCGCACGGCCGGTCATCGGCGGCGGGATCGTCATGCTCGCCGCCCGGGTCGCGGCGCTCCGCGGCCTGCTGCACCTGGACAGCCCCGCCGGCAGCGGCACGCACCTGACGGTGGAGCTCCCGGCCGGCTGAGCCACCGCGGCCTCCACCCCGGGCGGGAGAAGCTGCCGGCGCGATGGGAGCTGTTCGCGGCGCGTTCAACGGGGCGCCGCCACCGCCCTGCTGGCGACCGGCGACGCGATGATGCGGGCCGTCGTCTACCACAGCGACGACCTGGAGATCTCCGAGCAGTTCGACGGCACCACGGGGTACGAGCGCAGCGTCCACAACCTCACCTGGAGCTACGCGTCCTGCCTGTCGGCCATGCGCGCCCGCGCCGCACTCTGAAGGGTCCCCGGCGCGCTGGCGCATTGTGGTGCGGGGCGCGGGCGCCGATGATGGTCACGACATAGACCATTGTCGAAGGGATGGACATGATCCGTCGTTCGCTGCTCGCACTGCTGGTCACCGGCGCCGTGATCGCCGGCACCGCGACCCCCGCCGGGGCGATCCCGCCGCCCCCGCCCGGCGGTGACCTCCTCATCGTCTTCGCCTACTACGCCGACGCCGCGAAGACCCAGCTCATCGGGCAGTCGTGGACCGGCTGCGGCCAACCCGCCGGCAGCTGGGGCGTCACCTCGGGCGTCAGGCAGGTGTTCTTCACCCCCTGCTGACGGTCACGCTGCATCGCGGCGGCGCCTGCGCCGGTCCTCTCGAAGGCGCCGCCGCGGTCGCCGCGACGCGGTGCGGCCGGTGCCTGACCGGTGCCGGGTCCGTGCTCGCATAGACTCCGCCGGGTGATCGTGCGGATGGGCGGAGCGGCGGATGCGGCGGCGCTCGCCGGGCTGCGGGGGATCGGGCCGGACCAGTTCGAGGCGTACGCGGGATGGCTGGCCGCCCATGCGGAGACGCACCTGCCGTTCGTCGCGGAGGTCGACGGGGCCGTGGTCGGGTGCGCCTTCCTGTTCGTCGCGGAGCGGGTGCCCGGCGACGGGGAGCCGGACCGGCGGTTCGGGGACGTGCAGTCGGTGATGGTCCGCGAGGAGCACCGGAACCGGGGCATCGGCGGTGCGCTGATGGCGGCGATCCTGGCGGAGGCAAAGGCGAAGGGGCTGTTGCACGTGACCGTCCACTCGGGACGGCGGGCGGTCGACTTCTACGCGCGCAACGGGTTCAGCCACCACCGCCAGCTGCTGCTGTGGGAAGCGGCGGCAGGGTCGTGAGGGCATCGGCGGCCAGGCGGAAGCCGGTCACGACGGCCGGGTCCCAGTTCTGGTCGGGGTGCCGGCGGGAGACGGGCCGGACCGGTTCGAGGTCACGCCGGGTCGTAGCGACGCACTCCATCGGCGTCGATGGCCTTCAGTCGCCTCTGGGCCACGAGCAGGTCGAGGTGGGCGGCCGTTTCGGCGACGGCGAGCATCTGGTTGAAGAGGTCGAGGTCGGTGAAGGAGCGTTGACGCCTGGTCCAGGTCAGCCGACGCGCCGCCTCATACGCCGTCGCTCCGTCCCGCGCGACCGCGCAGGCATGGTCCAGTCGCTCGGCGTGATGGTGCAGGAGTTCGTCGACGCGCGTGTGGACGCTCGAGCCGACCGGGCCGTGCGCCGGCAGCAGCCGCTGGTCGGGCAACGACCGGACCAGCCGCAACGAGTCCAGATAGTTGCCCAGTGGGAGCGCCGCGGCAGCCGCTTCGAAGCCGATGGACGGCGTGATGTGGGGAAGGATGTGGTCGCCGGCGAACATCAGCTGTGCGTCGCGATCGATGAATACGACGTGCCCACGGGTATGTCCAGGGGTCGCCACCACCCGGAGGGTCCTGGTCGGCAGCATGACGTCCGTTCCGCCGGCCAGCCAGTCGTCCGGCGCCGCCCAGTCCGCCGGATCATGCGGCGCCAGCTCAGCCCGCGCGCGGAGCGCTTCGACGATCTCGCCTGCGCCGCACCGGATCAATGTCTGCCAGTGTCCGGACATCGGCTGACTGCCGGGAGTCGACAGCGCACGGATCGCGGGTTCCTCTCCCTCGCCGAGGCTCACGGCCGTGCCGAACTCGCGCCGCACGGCCACCGCCATCGCGTAGTGGTCCCGGTGCACGTGCGTCACGAGAAACCGCCGTACGTCCCCGAGGCCCGCGTCCAGGGCGGCCAGAGCCGCATCCAGTGCCTGTCTGGCCTCGGCGATGGCCCAGCCCGAGTCGACCAGCACGAGGCCGTCGCCGGTGGCCAGGGCGTACACGTTCACCGATCGCAGACCGTCCTGCGGTAGCGGCAGCGGGATGCGATACACCCCGGTGGCCACCTCGAACACGCCCGGACGGGTCCAGTCCGAGGTCACATCATCGGACTCGACCCGCATTGCCGCTGCATCCACCATCTGCCGTTCCCAACCTCCGGTTGCCGACATCACCCGAACGGATGATCAACCGTATCGGACCCGGACCGCTCGCTCGGCCCTGCCCCCACGAGCCAGGCAGCGAAGTGCTCGCCCTCGATCCGCATGCCGGAGGCCCAGTCTCCGTATTCGACGGTGTCGGCCTGCAACGCCCACATGAGCGACTGCACCGCGGCGATCCCCATGCCGTACACGGCGAACGAGACCAGCGGCACCGCCGGCACGTCGGGCGGGGAGAAGGCGACGCCGAGACCACCGATCGCGGTCAGCGCTCCGGTGGCGACATATTGAGGCCGACCGCAGCCACCTCGTCGATCACCACCAGGCCGTGCCGGTCGGCGTACTCCAGGACGTCCTGCGAGTACGGATAGTGCGACGTGCGGAAGGAGTTCGCGCCTGCCCACCGCAGCACCGCGATGTCGTGGAGCATGTGTGCGTCGTCGTGCGCCTTGCCGATCACGGCGTGGTCTTCGTGCATGCCGAACCCGGTGAAGTGGAACGCTTCGCCGTTGATCAGGAACCGGATGCCGTCCACGGCCACCGTGCGGAACCCGACGGGCTGACGATAGTCGTCGACGACCTCGCCGGACCCGTCGACCAGGCGCACCTCCAGGTCGTACAGGTAGCCGTCGCCGGGCGCCCACCGGTGCACGCCGGGCACCGTGCGGCGACCTCGGCACCGTCGGCGTCCCGCAGGACGATCCGCACCTGCGTGCCGTGCCCGTCGCGGACCTCGGCCCGATAGGACAGCGAGCCGTCGGCGCCGTCCAGGCCGGTGGTCAGCGTTCAGGTCCGCGACATGAGCCGCGCCGGTCGCGTAGAGCCAGACCGGTCGGTGGATGCCGGCGTAGTTGAAGAAGTCGTGCCAGTACCGCTGCTTGCGACCGTCCGGCGTGTCGTCGACGACGCCCGGCGGGATCGTCCGGAAGGTCAGCGTATTGTCGGTCGCGACGGTGATCCGGACCTCGGCACCGGCCCGGACGTGCGCGGTGACGTCCGCCTCGAACGGGGTGTAGCCACCCTCGTGGGAGACGACCTCGGTGTCGTCCACCCACACCGTCGCCCGATGCGTTCCCTGGTCGCGGTGTCACGCGGTCGAAGCATTGAAGGTGCCCTTCCGTGTATGAAGACTGCGCGTGCCCGTTGTCGGCACGTACCCCCTGTCTCACGGCAATTCACCTGCACACCGCCTCGGGCGAACCGGGTACATCTCCACGAAGATCGAACCTCAACTGGTGCAACGGTTCCGTGACCACGGCGGCGGCACGAAACCCGCACAGGGCGGCTTCAAGGCCTGCTACGCGCGGACCGACGACGAGGCGCTCCGGCTGGCGTCCGACAGGTGGAGCCAGCAGGGTCTGCCGGGCGAACTGGCGCAGGTGCTGACGTCGCCACGCCACTTCGAGCAGGCGACCACGCTGGTCCAGCCCGAGATGCTCACCGACCAGTTCGCGCTCGGTCCCGACCCGGGCCGACACCTGGCCATGATCGAACGGTACGTCGACGCCGGCTTTGACGAGGTGTACGTGGCGAACATCGGGCCGCACCACCGAGGGTTCTTCGACCTGTACGCCAAGGAGGTTCTGCCTCGGGTGAAGCAACGGGAACGGGTCGGCGTCTGAGCCGCGGTGCCATGATCGTCCTCTAACGAGGGAGCACCGTGAGGGCTCGCGTGATGAACCGCGAGAACTCGTCGATGAAGTCGCGCAGGAACTGTTCGGTGGAGGCGTCGGCGACCTCGCCGTCGTCGTTGATCAGGCCGGGGGTGAACTGGATGTACGCCTCTGGCGCACTCATCTGCGGTGCGTTGCAGTAGCTCAGAATTCCCCGGAGGTTCTGCTGCGCGACCGCGGTGCCGATCTTTCCCGGTGAGGTGCCGATGACCGCGGACGGCTTCCGGTCGAATGAGTTCGTCCCCCACGGTCGGCTGGCCCAGTCGATCGCGTTCTTGAGGCTGCCGGGAATGTCGCGGTTGTACTCAGGGGTGATGAACAGGACCGCGTCGACCGACGCGATGGCCTCCTTGAGCGCTGTGCCTTCCGGCGGGTAGTCGGCGTCGAAGTCGCGGTTGTAGACAGGTAGCTCCGCGATGCGGATCTCCTCGAGGTCGAGTTCCGCGGGCGCGAGGCGGACGATGGCCTTGGCCAGTGTCCGGTTGATCGACGAGGCCGACAGACTGCCGATGATGTAGCCGACTTTCAGCGTCACGAATTCACCCTCAATCGCAGTGATGGGTATGCGCCAACGCTCAGGCCGCCAGTTTCCGAGCGTCTGCGTGAAGTGGTGGCAGATGTGCCCTGCGGTCGCGAGAACCCCGTGCGCGCGAAACCTTCCGCGGCGCCGGGCAGCGACGTTCGGCCAACGCCGCCGTCCGAACAGGCAGACGTCTGAGGCTCGCCGCAGCTTCGCCAGCAGCATAACCAGGTCGTGACCTGGCGATCGGGTTTCGGTGAAACTGCTCGCGGGCGCGCGACGGACTCGGCGGCCGGCCGATGGTCCCCCGGCAACCACCCGAAGGCTCTGCGGGTGCGCTCCGGTCACCTCCCCGGAGGGCCTCGCCGATATAGGGTGACCGGTGTGCCGGTGCGGGTGATGGTGGTGGACGACCACCCGATGTGGCGGGACGGGGTGGCACGGGACCTGACCGACGCCGGTTACCTGGTCACCGCCGTGATCGGCGAGGGAGCGCAGGCGTTGCGGGTCGCGCGGGCGGCCCGCCCCGACGTGGTCGTGCTCGACCTGCAGCTGACCGACCTGTCCGGTGTCGAGGTGATCGGCGGGCTGCTCGACGCGCTGCCCGAGGTGCGCATCCTCATGCTGTCCGCCAGCGGGGAGCAGCGCGACGTGCTCGACGCGCTGAAGGCGGGTGCCACGGGCTACCTGGTGAAGTCGGCGGGACGGCAGGAGTTCCTGGAGGCGGTGCGACGCACGGCGGAGGGCGAGGCCGTGTTCACCGCCGGGCTCGCCGGTCTGGTGCTCGGGGAGTACCGGAAGCTGGCCCGGTCCACGAGCGGCGGGCCTGCGCTGACCGCGCGGGAGACCGAGGTCCTGCGGCTGGTCGCCAAGGGCCTGCCGTACAAGCTGGTGGCGGAGGAGCTGGGGCTCTCGGTCCGCACGGTGCAGAACCACGTGCAGAACACGCTGGGGAAGTTGCAGCTGCACAACCGCAGCGCGTTGGTGCGCTACGCACTCGAGCACGGTCTCGACTGAGTACTTCTACTCATGCCCGGCCGCCGCCGTTGCGGAATGGTCTGTGCATGGCCCTGTATCAATCGACGGTGGTCGCCCGGCGGCACGGCGTCGCCCGGCGCCGTGACCCGGTGTACCGCGCCGTCACCCGCCTGCTGGCGGTCTCGCTGGCGCCGGTCGCCGCACTGGTCACCCCGGGGCGGGCGCGGCACACCGCCTGCCAGTGGGCGCTGACCCTGCGCTTCCCGGCCGAGGACTTGGCCGGTCTCACCCCCGCGACGCGGGCGGCGTTCGAGGCGGCACGCACGCAGGCGTTGTGGCGGCACGGGGAACTGCTCGGACTGACCTCCGGCCACCGGGACGCCGACGCCCAGGCCGCGTTGTACGCCGCGCAGGTCGAACGCTGCGGCTCGGAGGAGCTGGCCCGGCGGTGGACGCTGCCGCCGGACGAGTCGCGGCACGTGGCTGGTCTGGCGCTCGACGTCCGGCCGTCGGAGGGTGCGCGCTGGCTCGAGGTGCACGGCGCGCGGTATGGCCTGTACCGGATGTACGACAACGAGTGGTGGCACTTCGAGTACCACCCGGATGGCCGCCCGGCCCGCCTGGCACACCCGGCCGTCGCGCACGCGGCCCGTCGGTCATGATCACGGGCATGCGTGAACGGACGTCGCGGTGGTGGATCGCGCTGGCGGGTCTGGGCGGCAGTCTGCTGATCGCGGTGGTGCAGTCCTCGCACGGGGGAGGATTCTCGCCGCGGCTCGGCGTGCAGGGGCCCGACGCGTACTACGGGCCTGACCCGTACACGCCGCTGATCCCCACCGTGGCGACCGTGCTGGCGCTGTGCCTGCTGCGGTGGTGGCCCTACCTGGTGGCGGCGGGCGGGCTGCTGTGCGTGCCGATCGCGTGGCCGGAGGTGATTCCCGTCCCGGACACGATGACCTTCTACTTCGTGTGCGGCGCGGCGTTCCCGCTCCTCGCCATCGGGGTGCTGGGTGCCGCGCAGCGGCTGCTGTGCACCGGTGCGCCGGGTCTGGGCGCCGCCGTGGCCGGCCTCGTCATCGGGTTCGGCCTCTTCGGCCAGTCCCTGCCAGGCACGATCTACCAGTTCCTGGACCCGGCGCTGCCCGTCTGGCGTGGCCTGCTGGTCGCGGCCGGTCTCGCCGCCGTCGCCCCGGCGACCTGGTGGTGGCGGCGTGGAGATCCTGCCGCGATCGGGCTGCCGGACGAGAAGGGCTGGAGCTGGAAGCGGCTGCGGCCGATCGTCGCCGGTGGGCTGGTGGCGGTCGTGGCGTTGCCGTTCGCCATGCTCTCGACCGAGCGGCTCGCGGAGCTGCTGGGCGTCAGCTGGCGGACGCTCGTCAGCTATCCGAACGCCAGGACCGCCATTCTCGGCGGGATGACCCTCGCTGCGGCGGCGATCCTGGCCACGCTGGCCGGAGTGTGGTCGCTGGCCGGGGCGCTGACCGCGGCGACGGCACAGATCGCGGTCTCCGCGCCGCTGGTGATCGCGCTGCTCGCGACCCGCGACGCGGGCCCCGCGCGCTGGTCCTGCGCGCTGCTGGGGGTGGCGATCGGCGCCGCGGCCGTGGCGAACAGGTGGCGGACCGCGGCCACGGTCGCGCTCACGGTGGGCGCGGCGACGTGCCTGTTCATCGCGTTCTCGGGCACGAGCGGCCAACCGCAGAAGCTTGCCGGGCAGTACGGCGCCACGCCCGCCCTGCTGATGATCGTGCTGGTCACCGCGGCCGCGACCGCGGTCACCGGCGCGACCGCACCGGTGCTCGCCCCGCGCGGCGCGCTCCCCGCGGTCCTCGGCCCGATCACCGGCGTGCTCGTCGCCGCCGGCGTCAAGACCGCCCCGGTGATCGACCTGGGCGGTGGAGCGCCGCCGCAGTCGGTCGACGCGATGCTCCACCTCGACACCGCCGGCATGCTGCTGCTGGTGTCGGCCGCGGCGATCGGCGGGCTGGGCATCGCGCACCACATCTCCGAGCGCTGGGCGGAGCGCAAACAGGCCGAGCTGATCCGCCAGGAGGCGGCCGCCGCGGAACGGGACCGGCTGGCCCGGCCGATCCACGACGGCGTGCTGCAGGTCCTCGCCATGGTGCAGCGCGAGGGCTCGGAGCTGGGCGGCACCGGCGCGCAACTGGCGGCACTGGCCGGCGAGCAGGAGGTGGCACTGCGGAATCTGCTGAGCGGCACCACGTCGCCACCCGGGGCGGGCGCCCAGACCGACCTGCGGGCCGAGCTCACCACGCTGTCCTCGCCCACCGTCGATGTCGCGGCCCCCGCCGACCCGGTCATGCTGCCGTCCTCCCTGGCGGCCGAGCTGTTCGCGGCCGTTCAGGCCGCCCTGGACAACGTCCGGCAGCACGCCGGCCCGGGGGCGCGGGCCTGGATCCTCCTGGAGGACGAGGACGACGGAGTGCGCGTGACGGTCCGCGACGACGGTGCCGGCTTCGAGTCGCATCGGCTGCGGGACGCGGCCCGGTCCGGGCGCCTGGGGGTGGAGCAGTCGATCCGCGGCCGGATCCACGACCTCGGCGGCACCGCGACCATCAAGAGCCGCCCGGGCATCGGCACCGAGGTCGAGCTGTGGGTTCCAGTAACTGTGCGGTGACCGGCCGGGAAGGAGACTGCCGGAAAATAATGGATTTGCACCGCTACGGCCTGTCCGTCAGTGCAAATTTCAACCAAACGGATTAGCCGTTTCGCTGCCGCGGCGCAATTCTTGTTGGATGATGGCCACACTCCGAGTCTGCGGGTGCAGGTGCCGATCCATCGGGATGGATAGGAAAGTGGGGCGGCGGTGATCGAGTCAAGGGTGGGTCTGCGCAGCGACATCGAGCAGGGCACGGTCGAGGTCATCGTCGACGGGCCGTGGGACGGGCGCGTCAAGATCGACCTCGCCGCCGCGGTGCGGAAAGGCCTCGCGGAGCGTCCGAGGGCGCTGCTGCTGAACCTGACCGCGGTCAAGGCGCCCAACCCTGCGCTCGTCGGCGCGGTCCTCCTGGCCGAGCGCACCAGCGGCGCCGTCCACCCGCCGGTCCCGCTCGTGCTCGTGGCATCCGACGCCGCCTGGCGCAAGCTGGTCGGCGCCGGGGTCGAGACACGGATCCCGATCTACACCACCATGGCCGCGGCGCGGCACGCGCTCAGCCGCAGCACACCACCCTTCGGCCGGGTCAGGCTCGACCTGCAGCCCGAAGTCATGGCACCGTCGGAGGCGCGGACGTTCATCGGTGACACGGTCCTTTCCTGGGGCCTGCGCACGCTGTTGCACCCGGCCCGCGCGATCATCTCGGAGCTGGTGACCAACGCCGTGCAGCACGCACGGACGCCGTTCACCGTGACCGCCTCCCGGCGCTGGGACCTGCTGCATCTCGCGGTCGAGGACGGCGACCCGGTGCTGCCCCGCAAGGTCAAGCAGGTGCACCGCGAGGACGTGCCGCTGGACGTCCGGGGCATCGGGCTGGGGATCGTCGCGCGATCGGCGAACGCCTGGGGAGCCACGCCGACCGCGGCGGGAAAGGTGATCTGGGCGACCCTGACGACGGCACTGCCGCCGCGCCGGAGCTGAACGCAGCCGGTAGCCGCAACGGCGGATGAACATCGCTGACGGGCGATGCGCGTGCGGCACACAGAGCAGCACGATCACGCCGACCGGCCGGCCTCCCGCACACCGGACGTCGTGCGGGCAATGCCGCGCCACCATGACGCCGTCAACCTGACCACCGGCCCTGTGAACCCGTCCAGGCCCGTCCCGGCGCTCAACTCGGCCTCGCCCGGCGTCGACGCCGGTGATCATCTCGAGTGCCGGCGGTTGACCGAGGTCGCGGTGCGTCGCCGCCGGCGCCGCTGACCCGGCGGACCCGTCCAGCGGGCGTCGCGGGAGCCTGGGCCGCGGGACGCGGCCGGTTCCGCATCGCATGAGGCGGCGTGTGACGCGCGCGAGGCGCCGCGGTCACCGTGGCGGCCGCCGCGGGTGGTCTCGTTGTGAGAACCACCGACGTCGCTCCCACGACCGGAAACAAGACGGCAATCTAAGGATGCGGCGCCCACCCAGGTGCCGCCGCCTCCGTTTGGCCGCACCGGCCACGCTGTGGCACGGCACGCCCGGACCCGTCCCGGCGCGCCCCCCGGTTCATCACTGTCGCTGAGACCCGCGGCCGGCGCACACCTGCCGCGGTGGCCCGCCGTGCCTTGGCGGCGACCCGCGCCGCCGGCCCGTGCCGGTGCCGGTGCCGAAGCGACATCAGCAGAGATGGGGCAGTTTCCTTGATCCAGGCAACCACCAGGACGACCGTGCCGCCGTCCCGGCAGCACGAGCTCACGGCCCGGCGCCTGCACCACGTGTTCGAGGCCGCGTGCGACCGCACCCCCACCGCCGTCGCGCTGGAGTGCGACGGGATCCGCCTCACCTACCGCGACCTCGACGAGCGCGCCAACCGTCTCGCGCACCGGCTGCGCGGCCTCGGCATCAGCGGCGGCGCCCGGACGGCGATCCTGCTGGAGCGCTCCGTCGCGACATACGTGGCGCTGCTCGCCGTCGGCAAGGCCGGCGGGGCTTTCGTGCCGATCGACCCGGAGTCGCCCGCGGACCGGGTCGCCTACATCGCCGAGGACTCGGAGATCGCGCTGCTGCTGACGTCGGCGGGGCTCGCCGACCGCGCAGACGGGTTGTCCTGCCCGGTGCTGCGCGTCGACGACACCGGCGGCGCCGACGAGACCGCGGAGGCCGGCGAGGACGGCGGTCCCGCCGAGGCGCCCGCGCACCGCCCGGCCCCCGACGCGGCCGGCGACCCCACCGCGTACATCATCTACACCTCCGGATCCAGCGGCCGCCCGAAGGGCGTGGAGGTGGCCCAGTCCAGCATCTGCAACTTCCTCGACGTCGTGCCGCGGGTGTATGACGTGCGCCCCGGCGACCGGGTCTACCAGGGCATGACGATCGCGTTCGACTTCTCGATCGAGGAGATCTGGCCCACGTGGTCCGTCGGCGCCACCCTCGTCGCCGGGCCGACCGACTCGCGGCGCTTCGGCGCCGAGCTCGCCGACTTCCTCGACACGTCCGGCATCACCGTCCTGTACTGCGTGCCGACCCTGCTCGCGACGATCCCCCGGGAGCTGCCCCGCATCCGCAACCTCCTCGTCGGCGGGGAGGCCTGCCCCGGCCAGCTCGTCGAGCGATGGAGCCGGCCGGGGCGGCGCATCCTCAACACGTACGGGCCGACCGAGGCGACCGTCACCGCGACCTGGTGCGAGCTGCGGCCCGGGCGGACCGTCACCATCGGCCGGCCGCTGCCCACCTACACCACCGTGCTGCTGGACGAGCAGCGCCGGCCGGTCCGCGACGGCGACGTCGGCGAGATCTGCATCGGCGGGCCCGGTGTCGCCCGCGGCTACGTCGGCCGGCCGGAGCTGACCGCGGACCGGTTCATCGAGCACCCCCTCGCGCCGGCGGGATCCCGCCTGTACCGCACCGGCGACCTCGGCCGGCTCACCGCCGACGGCGAGATCGAGTACCTCGGCCGGGCCGACGCCGAGGTCAAGATCCGCGGCCACCGGGTCGACCTCGGCGAGATCGAGAGCGTCCTGCTGGAAGACCCCGGCGTGAGCGAGGCGGTCGCCGCGCTCGTCCCGGTCGGCACCGGCGCCGACGCGCCCCGGGAGCTCGCCGCCTACATCGTCTGCCTGGCACCCGGCGGTGCCGCGGACGGGTCGCTGGTGCCCCGCCTGTACGAGCAGCTGCAGGAGCGCCTGCCCGGGTACATGGTGCCGGCGTACCTCGACGTCGTCGATGCGCTGCCCGCCATGCCGAGCGGCAAGGTCGACCGTAAACGGCTGCCGGCCCCGGTGCACCGGCGCCCCGCCCGCGGCACCGTCGTCGCCGCCGACGGCGACCTCGAGGAGCAGGTCCACGCGGTGTGGGCCGAGGCGTTCGGGCTGGACCCGCAGGCGCTGTCGGTCGAGGCGCACTTCTTCGACGACCTGGGCGGGCATTCGCTGCTCGCCGCGCGGGTCGTGTCGATGCTGCGCACGCGCGGCATCGGCGCGAGCCCCGCCGTGCGCGACCTGTACAGCAACCCGACGGTGCGCGGCATGGCCGGCCGGCTCGCCGCGCCCGTCGCCGGGCCGGCCGCGCCGCGCAGCCCGGCGCCGCTGCGCCACGGCAGCCGCCGCATCGCGGCCGCCGGCGCCGGCCAGGCATTCGTGATCTACCTGCTGGTGCTGCTCATCACGCTGCCGGTGTCCTATGTGTACACCTGGAACAACGGCCGCGTGTCCGTCGAGGTCCTCGTCCAGCTGATGATGGCGATCCTGGTGAGCTACCTCGGCGTGCGCTGGATCGTGCCGGTCCTGCTCGCCCGGCCCGTCGCCGCCGGCATCCGCCCCGGCCGGTACCGGCTGTGGGGCCTGACCTACGTGCGGCTGTGGATGCTCGACCTGCTGCTGGCGCTCGGGCCGATGCCCGTGCTCAGCGGCTCCCCGCTGATGGCGGTGTACCTGCGGCTGCTCGGCGCCCGCGTGGGTCCCCGGACCACGATCGCGACCAGCTCGATCGGCGTCCCCAACCTGATCGAGATCGGTGCCGACGCCACCATCGGCTACGGCGTGTCGATGCGGCCGTGGCGG
Source organism: Dactylosporangium sp. NPDC000521 (assembly GCF_042898305.1). NCBI lineage: Bacteria > Bacillati > Actinomycetota > Actinomycetes > Micromonosporales > Micromonosporaceae > Dactylosporangium > Dactylosporangium sp. NPDC000521. Next base: position 269,780 of record NZ_JBIAYW010000004.1, on the reverse strand, counting down.
GTCGAGCACGGCTGGGTCGTCGTCGAGCCGATCACGGTCGCGCAGCACGCGTTCGTGGGCGCCAACGCCGTGCTCGAGCCGGGGTCATCGGTGCGGGCCGGTGCCGGGCTCGGCGAGCAGTCCGTGCTCGAGCAGGGCGAGACCGTCCCGCCCGGCGCGCGGTGGGCGGGCTCCCCGGCGGCGCGTGTCGACGCGCTGTGCACGACGGTGGAGGTCATGATGTCGGCCAGGGGCCACCGCCAGGGCTGGCACCCGAAGCATCTGCTCGCCGCCGGCCTCGGCGCCGTCGGCCTCGAGCTGAGCGCCATCGCGACCGTCGTGCCCAGCGTGGTCCTCGTCTGGTGGGCGCTGCTGCAGTGGGGGCTGCTCGCCGGCCTCGCCGCCACCGTCCCCGCCGGGCCGCTCTACGTGCTGACCACCTGCGCGGTCATCGCAGCCGGCAAACGCCTCGTGCTGCGGCACGCGCCGGCCGGCATCCACCCGGCCCGCTCCGGCCTCGGCGTCCGCAAGTGGATCGCCGACAAGCTGCTGGAGTTCAGCCTGCTGTTCACCAACTCGCTGTACTCCACGCTGTACACGGTGCCGTGGCTGCGGCTGCTCGGCGCCCGCGTCGGGCGGGGCGCCGAGGTGTCCACCGCCGCGCACCTCGACCCGGACCTGCTCACCCTCGACCCGGACAGCTTCGTGGCCGACATGGCCAGCGTCGGCGCCGCCACCTTCGCCAACGGGCGGATGGCGCTGCTGCCGACCCGGGTCGGGCACCGGGCGTTCGTCGGCAACGCCGCGTTCGTGCCGGCCGGCACCACCCTCGGCGCCGGCAGCCTCGTCGGCGTGCAGACCCTGCCACCGGACGACGACGTCCCCGACGGCACCTCGTGGCTCGGCTCGCCCGCGATGCACCTGCCGCAGCGGCAGAGCAGCGGCACGTTCAGCGAACAGGAGACGTTCCGCCCGCCGCGGCGGCTGGTGGCGCACCGCCTCGCCGTCGAGTTCGCCCGCGCGACCGCGCCCGCGTCATTGCTGGGCATGAGCGTCTACCTGTACCTGTGGGTGCTGTCGGCGCTGGCCCGCGGCCGGGACCTGGCGGTGCCGGCGCTGGTCTCCCCGCTGGTCGTCATAGCCGCGTGCGCCGCCGTGATCGGGTGCTGCGCGGCCACGAAACGCAGCATCATCGGCACCTACCGGCCCAGGGTCGAGCCGCTGTGGAGCACGTTCGTGCGGCGCACCGAGTTCGTCACCGGCCTGTACGAGGCCGCGGCGATCCCGGCCGGGGTCGGCATGCTCGTCGGCACCCCGTTCCTGCCGCCGGTGCTGCGCTGGTTCGGCGCCCACATCGGCCGGCGCACCTGGATCGGCACCACGTACCTGACCGAGTTCGACCTGGTCGAGATCGGCGACGACGCCACGGTGGGCACCGAGGTGTCGCTGCAGACGCACCTGTTCGAGGACCGGGTGATGAAGATGTCCGTCGTCACCGTCGGCGCCGGCGCCAGCATCGGCACCCGGGCGATCGTGCTGTACGACGCCGTCGTCGGCGACGGCGTGTCGCTCGGGTCACTGTCGCTGCTCATGAAGGGCGAACACCTCACGCCCGGCAGCCGATGGCGCGGCATCCCCGCACAGGGCGTCGCCACCGCCCCGGCGCTCGCCGCCTGAACCCACCGCCGCCCGGCCCGCCGCTCACCGGCCGCGCGCACCTTCCGATTCGCAATCCCATCACAGATCAAGGAGCACACCGCCCCATGAACAACGAACTGCTGGTTTCCGACGCCACCCACTTCCGCATCGACTACGAGATCAACCCGTACATGCACACCGACGTACAGCCCGACCCGGCCGCGGCGAATGCCGAGCACGATGCGATCATCGCCGCGCACCTGGCCGCCGGCCGCCTCGTCGAGTACGTCCCCGCCGCACCCGAGTGCCCGGACATGGTGTTCACCGCGAACGCCGCGGTGGTCCGCGGCGAGCAGGCCGTGTTGGGCTTCCCACCGCCGGAACGCAAGGCGGAGACCTCGTACTTCCAGGAGTGGCTGGTCGACCGCGGCTACGACGTGATCGAGGCGCCGTACCCGTTCAGCGGCCAGGGCGACGCCCTCGCCTGCGGCGACCTGCTGCTCGCCGGCTACGGGCAGCGCACCGACCAGCGCATGCACGCCATCCTGGCCAAGGAGCTCGAATACGACGTGATCCCGCTGCGCACCGTCGGCCCGCGCTGGTACGACCTCGACCTGGCCGTCGCCGTCATCGACCCGCGCACCCTCGCGTACTGCCCGCAGGCGCTCGACGAGCCGAGCCGCGGCAGCCTGCGCGCGCTGGGGCTGGAGCTGATCGAGGTCGGCCTCGGCGAGGCGTCCCGCCTCGCGCTCAACCTGGTCAGCGACGGCCGCACCGTGACGATGACCCGCGGGGCGCCGCGACTGGCCGCCACGCTGCGCGAGCGGGGGCTGCACGTGGTCGAGCTCGACACGACCCAGCTCGCCAAGGGCGGCGGCGGCGTACGGTGCACCGCCCTGACCCTGGACAACCCGCCGCCGAAGGGGTCACGGTGATCGCATCCCGGCGCGTCCGGAGCACCGGCGCCGGGCGCGTCACGGCCGCGGCGTGCCGCGCGCCGGCAGTGCACTCCACCGGCGGGTCGGCCGGGCCGCTGGTGGCGCTGGTGTACCGCGGGCCGGCGTCTCTGCCCGGCTGCCCCGAGGCGGTGGCCGAGCTGCTGCGCGGCAGCCGCTGGGGCTTCGACGTTCGCTACGTCGGCCCCGGCGAGGACGTGCCGGTGTCGGCGCGCGCCCTGTCCGGTGCGGTCCTGTACGCGCAGCCCGGCGGCGGCCTGCTCTCGCACGGCTACCGCCACCTGCGCCGGCACCGCGCCGCGATCCGCGAGTTCGTGCACGACGGCGGGCGGTACCTCGGCTTCTGCCTCGGCGGGTACCTGGCCGGCGCGACCCCCGGCTTCGGCCTGCTGCCGGGGGACACCGACCAGTACATCGCCTCGGCCGCCGCCACCGTCGTCGAGCCGCACGACACGCTCGTCGAGGTCGCGTGGCGGGGCCGCACCCGGACGCTGTTCTTCCAGGACGGCCCGTACTTCTGGGTGCGGCCGAACGCCGGTGCGACGGTCGTCGCCACGTACCCCAACGGCACCGTCGCCGCGCTCGTCGCCGGCTTCGGGCGCGGCCGGGTCGGGGTCGTCGGCCCGCACCCGGAGGCGACCGGCGACTGGTACGCCGATGCCGGCCTGCGCGTCGACCGCCTCGGCGTCGACCTGGGCCTCGACCTGGTGGACGCGGTGATGACGACATGACCGCTCCGCAGCGAAGCGCGGGGGACGGCACGGCGCGCCCCGGCGACCTGGTGGTGTCCGCGCCCGCCGCGGCGCCACGCACCCGGCAACGGCTCATCGGTATCGACGCCGCCCGGGGTGTGGCGCTGCTCGGCATGATCACCCTGCACGCGCTGTGGGAGGCCGACGCCGCCGGCAACCCGACCTGGTCGGCGAAGATGTTCAGCGGGCGGGCGGCGGCGGCCTTCGCGCTGCTCGCCGGCGTCGGCATCGCGTTCGTGTCCGGCCGGCGACGGGTCCCGGCGGCCGACCGTCCCACCGTGGCCGCCGGGATGGCCGCCCGGGCTGTCGTCATCGGTGCGGTCGGATTCCTGGTCTGCGCCGCCGACACGACGCTCAAGGCGGTGATCCTGCCGTACCTGGCGGTGGTGTTCCTGCTGGCGATCCCGCTGGTGTTCCTGCGCACCTGGACCGTCGCCGTGGTGGGGCTGCTCCTGGCGACCGCGGGCCCGGTCGGCGACTACTTCCTGCTGCCGCGGCTGCCGGAGCCGGAGCTCGGCAACCCGTCGTTCACGCGGCTCGTCTCGGACCCGATCGGGATGCTCACCGAGCTGACGCTCACCGGCTTCTACCCGTCGCCGACATGGCTGGCGTACGTGTGCGCCGGCATCGTCATCGGGCGGCAGGACCTGAACCGGCGACGGATCGCCGCCCTGCTGCTGGCGGTCGGCACGGTCGTCGCCGTCGCGGCCAACGCGGCCTCCACGCTGCTGCTGCACCGCTACGGGGGGCTGGCCCACATCTGGGCCGCGCAGCCGCGCAGCGGCCTGACGGCGGCGCAGACGACGGAACTGCTCACGTTCGGCGGCAACGGCAACGTCCCGTCCTCCACGTGGTGGTGGCTGGCGGTCAACACCCCGCACACGGGCACACCGCCCGACATGTTCGGCGCCGCCGGCTGCGCCGTCGCGGTGCTGGGGCTGATGCTGCTCGCCGCGCACGTCACCCACCGGGTGCTGGGGCCGCTGTGCACGGTCATCCTGGTGGCGCTGGCCTCGGCCGGCAGCATGACGCTGACCTTCTACTCCTTGCACATCCTGTTCATCAACTCGGAATTCGACACGTACAGCGCCGGGAACGGCTGTCTCGTGCAGATCGTCGGCGTGTTGCTCATCGGCCTCGCGGTCAGGGGAACGGTCGGCCGCGGCCCGCTGGAGGCGATGGTCACGGCGCTGGCCACCCGCGCCCGGCGGTGGACCACGTCCCGCAGCGGGGTCCAGGCCACCGCCACCACGGCTACCGCCACCATCCCGGTCCAGGCCTCGCCGGCGCCGGTCTCGGCCGTGCCGGCGGCTTCGGCGCCGGCTCTGGCGAAGTCCTCGGAGTCCTCGACGGCTTCGACGGCTTCGACCGCTTCGACGGCGGCGTCGGCGGCACCGGCACCGGCACCGGCACCGGCTGTGACGGCGTCCGATGGGTCGGGGTCCGGTGGACCGGCACCTGATGGGTCGGGGTCAGATGGGTCGGCGTCAGGCGGGTCAGGGTCAGGTGGCTCGGGGGCCGGTGGGTCGGGGCAGCGGCGGCCGCCGCGACGGCCCCGCGGGCCCGGCAGCGGCCGCCGCCGCGTCACCCGGCGATGGACGCAGCCCGGGGCAGGGCAGGGCAGCGGCCGGTGAACCGGCGGCGGTTGCTGCTCGGCGCGGGTGCCGCCGGCGTCCTCGCCACCTTCGGCGGGGTGGCCGGCGCCGGATACGTGATGCTGTCCGGCGACCGGCCGCTCGCCCTCGTCTACCGCGGCCCGGCCGCCTGCGCGGGCTGCTCCGAGGCGGTCGCGGCCCTGCTGCGCGGCACGCCGAGCGGGTTCCGGACCGAGTTCTGCGGCCCCGGCGAGGAGCGGGCACTGTCCGCGGACTCGCTCGCCGGGGCCGCCGTGTACGCGCAGCCCGGCGGCGGCGACGTCCGCCAGGCGTGGCGCCGCCTGCGCGGGCACGCCGAGGACGTCCGCGACTTCGTGCACGGCGGCGGCAACTATCTCGGGTTCTGCCTGGGCGCCTACCTCGCCGGCGCCGACCCCGGCTTCGGCCTGCTGATCGGGGTCGGGGTCGAGGGGTACATCTACAGCGCCGGGGCGACGGTCCACGACACGGCCGACACCGTCGTCGGCGTCGACTGGCGGGGACGGCGGCGGCACATGTTCTTCCAGGACGGCGCGCTGTTCCGCCCCCGCCCGGGTGCGTCGGTCACGGTCCTGGCCACGTACGACACCGGCGGCGCCGCGGCCGTCGTCACCGGCTACGGCTCCGGGCGCGTCGGGCTGGTCGGCCCGCACCCGGAGGCGGACCAGTCCTGGTACGCCGACGTCGGCCTCACCAACCCCGACGGCATCCGGTTCGACCTCGGCCACGACCTGATCGAGAGCACCCTGCGCGAACCCTGATCCGCAGCGGTCGGCGCCGCCCGCCCGGCGGTTTCGCAGCACCTGGCGAAGCTGCTGCTCGCGGGTCTGGTCCACACCCGGCGGGACGGCCGGAGGGCGCTCCACCCACCACCGCCCCATGCCCCGGATGATGGCGGCCCGCCGGACCATGGCGGTGTCGGGGATCTGCCACAACCCTACGAATTCACCCGCTGGTAGCAAGCCGCCGGCACCCCGGCCGGCCCGGCTCCGGTGGTCGCGCCGCGGGTCAGCGGGCGGTGGCGATGGTCCGCACGACCGTGGCGTGGACCGTGGTGAGCGGGGTCGGGCCGAACAGCCTGGAGTCCAGGCCGGGGCGGTCGCCGAGCACGACGATCATGCCGGCCGGGACCGGACCCGGCGCCGCCGACGGCACGTCCGGCGGGATGGGATCGCCCGCCACGGCGGCGACCCGCTTGACCAGCCACTGAGACGGAGCGGCCGCTCGCGGTCCACTGTGGACGACCTCGGCGCCGGGCGGTGGTGCGGTCGCGTCCGGGCGCCGCAGCACCACGATGTCGCCGCGCCGGGGATCGCGGCGGGTCCGCCGCCGCGCGAGGACGAGGTCGCCGTCGCGCAGCGCGGGTTCCATGCTGCCGCCGCGGACCGTCACCACGAGCCAGCGTCGAAGGAAGACCCGCAGCAGCCACGTCATGGCGACGCCGGGTCCAGGTCGTAACCGCTGGCCTGCAACCGGAACAGTGCCGCGTACCTGCCGCCGGCCGCCATCAGCGAGGCGTGCGTCCCCGTCTCCGCGATCCGACCGTCGGCGAGCACCACGATGCGGTCGGCGTCGCGGACCGTGTTGAGCCGGTGGGAGACCAGCACGCTGGTGCGGCCGTCGCGGTGGGCGGCGATCGTGCGGTGGATGCGGTGCTCGGCGGCGGCGTCCAGCCCGGAGCTCGGCTCGTCCAGGATCAGCAGCTCCCGCCGGCCGCGCAGCAACGCCCTGGCCAGCGCCAGCCGCTGCCACTGCCCGCCGGACAGCAGCACACCCTCCGGCCGGTCGTAGTCGACGAATGTGCGGGACAGCAGCGTGTCGTACCCGCCGGGCAGCGCCAGCAGCGTGTCGTGGATGCCGGCCCGCGCCGCCGGCTCCGCGAGCCGGGACGGGTCGGTGTCCAGGGTCGTGCGCCCGTCGGTGTCGCCGAGCGCGATGTTCTCCGCGGCCGTCAGCTCGTAGCACATGAAGTCCTGGAAGACGGCCGCCACCCGCCGGCGGAGCGCGTCGACGGGCAGGTCCCGCAGGTCGACGCCGTCCCAGCGGATCGCGCCGCGGGTCGGGTCGTACAGGCGGCACAGCAGTTTCACCAGGGTGCTCTTGCCCGAGCCGTTCTCGCCGACGACCGCCACCGCGCACCCGGGCGGGATGGTGACGCTGACGCCGCGCAGCACCCACGGATGCTCGTCGCCGTAGCGGAACCACACGTCGTCCAGGACGATCCCGGTCTCGCCGGCGGCCGGCGCACCCGTCGGCGCCGCGGGGTCCGGTGGGGTGGCCAGCAGCGCACGGTAGTGGTCGAACAGCAGCCCCGCGTGGTGGGCCAGGGCGAGGTACTGCACGCCGCCGGACAGCGCGGCCTGCACGCCGGCGACCGCGAGGATCACGGCGCCGACGTCACCGGCGCTGAGGCGGCCCGCGGCGGCCGCGACGAGCGTCCAGGCGACCGCGGCGCCGGCGGACAGGGCCGACAGCGCGGCGAGGGTCACCTGGCTGCCGAGCTCGGCCCGGTCCATGCGGCGGTACCCGGCGTTGACGGCGCGCAGCTCCGTGAGCATCCGGTGGCGCAGCAGGTCGCCGGCGCCGAACAGCCGCACCTCCTTGGCGGCGCTGAGGTCGGTGAGCAGGTCGGTGTAGAAGAGCTCCCGCCGCTCGGCCGGGCTGAGACTGAAGGTGAGCGCGGCCCGGCGCCGGCTCAGCCGCAGCTCCGCCACCAGCGCCGGAAGGGCGGCGGCGACGAGACCGGCGGCCAGCCACGGCGAGACGACGGCGACCGCGCCGGCCATCCCGGCGATCGTCACGACGGCCTGGGCGACGCCGAGGACGCTGTCGACGACCTGGCTCGGGCCGCCGTTCCCGGCCTGCTCGGCCATCCGCAGCCGGTCCCGGAACGCCGGGTCCTCGAGGGTCTGCAGCAGCGTGAACCGGCCGACGGCCGCGTAGAGCCGGTCCTTGGCGATGACGGCGACGGCGCGCCCGAGCTCCGCCTGGACGTGGCGCAGCACGGGCGGCCCGAGCGCGGCGAGCAGCCCGGCGGCGGCGAGGGCGGCGGCGACCGGCAGCACGGCCGGGGCCGCATCGCCCGCGACGACCCGGTCGATGCCGACCTTCGTCAGCCAGGCGGCGAGCGCCGGCAGCGCGCCGGACAGCAGGCGCGCGGCGACGTACCCGCACAGCAGCACCGGACGGGCCCGCCACGCGAGCAGCAGCGCCGCGCCGGCACGGGACAGCACGGCGGTCACGCCGGCACGGGCACCTGGTAGCCGACGGACTCGACGACACCCCCGTCCCGCACGAGCACGAACGCGGGGAAGCCCCGCACACCGAACGCGCCGGCGACCGGGCCCTCGGGGTCCTCCAGGATGACCGCGACGCCGCCGGCGCCGGTGAGCGCGCCGACGACAGGTGCCGGGTCGCCGCCGTCGTCGACGACGACCGCGAGGACGTCGCCGGGGTGCCGGGCCGCGGCCGCCCGGAAGTCGCCGAGCCGTTCATGGCAGGCGGGGCAGTCGGGTGAGAAGAACCCGATGAGGGTCTGGCCGGTGAGCGAGGACCGGTCGACCCGCCGGCCGTCCACAGTGGACGCGGAGAAGTCGGCGACGGGTTCGCCGACGGTCGCGGTCGACACCGGCGGCGGCTCGGCCAGGTCGCCGAGGCGGTTCTCGTACGCCCGCAGCCGGCGCACGACGCCGAGGACGACGACCAGGTTGAACAGGGTCAGCGCGGTGAGCAGCAGCACCGCGACGAGCAGCGCGGTGGTCACCGGCCCGCTCCCTTCGCCGGTGCCGGCGGGATGCTGAGCAGCGACACGATGTCCTCCAGCGACGCAGGGGTGAGCCCGGCGGCGCCACCGGCGACCGCGCGGATCAGGGGTGGGGCGGCGGTGCCGGGGCGGCCTTCAAGGAGCACGGCCGCGGTGGTGCGGGGGCGTCCCGGCCCCGGCCGCAGCGCGGCCGCGCTGCGCCGGAACCGGGTGAACGACCGGGATGAAACTTTCCCGGCGACCGCCATCGCGAACACGACGGCCAAGGCGCCGACGGCGACCGCGGTCACCGGCATCGGTGACCCGCCGGGGCGCGCCCGGCCGTCGTGTGGTTCAGCACGTGCCGGTGACCGTGCAGGAGTAGCAGTGGTTCGGCACGCCGGAGCAGCCGTACATGCACTTGCGGCGGTACCGCAGGCCACCCTTGCAGTAGCACGTCTCCCATTCGTACGCGCATCCCGCGTCCGCCTCCGTCGTCGGGGCGAGGCGCGCGAGCACGCGGTCGGCGAGCCGACCCATGGCTTGAACCATCGATGCATCCTTCCATCGGGGGATACCGATAGGCAGGTTGATCGATATCGGGCGTAGTGTCAATGGGAGCGTTCCCGGTGATGTTGCTCCTTGCGGCCCAGCGCGGTGCTCAGCCGTCCTGCATCGCGGGTGCGTCGCCGTGATCGAGCATGGCGAGGATCGCGTCGGGTTCGCCGGAGTCCGCCGTCACGCGGACCAGGTGCCGCTCGCCGCCGACCGCGGTGACCTCGACGTCGCGGAACACCTCGCCGGGCCGGCCCTGCGCGTACTCCTGCCGCTGCTCGGTGACGGACCGGTCCATGTCCTCGGCTGTGCTCCACGACGAGCACACGACGACCTCGGCCGGTTTGCCGGAGCCGGCGCCCTTGCGGTGCACACCGGCGGCGAGCACGTACGGCCGTTCGTCCCGGACCTGGGTCCGGATGTTCGCGGCGACCACATCACCGAGGCAGTCCGCCAGCGCGCGGATCGTCGGGTTCGCCGCGAGCGAGCGCACCGGGGCGGCCCGGACGTCGTCCCAGTTCGCGTCGTCGCCACCGATGAACAGATCGAAGCCTTCGCCGTGGACGCGTGGCAGGGCGAGAGGGAGGAACCGCAGGCCGTCCTCGGTGAGGGCCCGCGGGGCGACCTGGCCACGGCCGTCGTCCCGCCAGCCCACCGTGAACAGGTGGTCGGCGACCGCGACCGGGTCCTGCCCGCCGGCCACGAGGGTCACGTCGCGCAGCGGCGTCCCGGCGGTCACCACGTGTTCGCTGTTGTCCAGCCGGATGCCGTACGCGGCCAGGTCCGTGACCTCCGGCTGGAGCCGGGTGCTGCCGCGACCGATGAGCTTGCGCCAGTTCGCCGACCCACGCGGGAACCGTATCGCGACCGCCTCGTCGGCGAAGCGGATGTTCTTGCGGATGTCCTCGGTGTCGGCGAGGCGGCCCAGCGCCTTGACGAGCTCGGTTTCCTCGGCGGCGCGATTGTTGCAGGCGGCCGTGGTGCCGAGCAGGACCGCGCAGGACAGCAGCAGCGCGGGCACCCGGCGCCGCCGGAAGCGTGCGAACATACCGGCACTGTCTCGCCCCGTGCGTGCAGCGGACGTGCAGCCGGCGTGCCGGTCAGGCGTGCCGCATTCCCGGCACCTGACCTTCGATGAGCAGCTCGAACATGTCGCCGGGATCGTTCGAGTCCGACGTCGCGGAAGCGCTCGGCCAGGGCTCCGCCGCGCTCTTCGTCCTCCTCGTGCGCGTACTCGATGCATTCTTCCATCGGGGGGATACCGATAGGCAGGGTGGTCGATCTTGATCGCTATATCAATGGGAGCGTTCCTACCGGATGGGCGGACCGGCGGTCAGCTGTGATGCATGCCGGGTGCGTTGGCGTCGTCGACCATGGCGAGGATCGCGTCGGGTTCGCGGGAGTCCGCCGTCACACGGACCAGGTGCCGCTCACCGCCGACCGCGGTGACCATGACGTCGCGGAACACTTCGGCCGGCCGGCCCTGCGCGTACTGCTGCCGCTGCTCGGCGACGGAGCGGTCCATGTCCTCGGCCGTGCTCCACGACGAGCACACGACGACCTTGGCCGGTTTGCCGGAGCCGGCACCCTTCCGCTGCACACCGGCGGCGATCACGAAAGTCCGATCGTCGTGCGTGCGGGTCCGGAAGTACGCGGCGATTGCGTCGCCGAGGCAGTCGGCCAGCGCGCGGATCGTCGGGTTCGCCGCGAGCGAGCGCTCCGGAGCGACCCGGGCGTCGTCCCAGTTCGCGTCGTCGCCACCGACGAACAGATCGACGCCCTCGCCGTGCACGAGCGGCAGGGCGATGCTGAGGAACCGCATGTGCCAATCGTCGGTGAAGATCGGCGGGGCGACGAGGTCACCGTCTTCGGCCCGCCAGCCCGCCGCGAGCAGCTTGCCGGTGACCGCGGCCGGGTCCTGCCCGCCGGCGACGAGCGTCACGTCGCGCAGCGGGGTCCCGGCGGTCACGACGTATTCGCTGTTGTCCAGCCGGATGCCGTAGTCGGGCAGGATCTTGGTCTCCGGCCTGAGGCGGGCGCTGCCGCGACCGATGAGCGTGCGCCAGTTCACCGCCCGGTCGCTGGTCACGCGTGGGAACCGCAGCGCGACCGCCTCGTCAGCGAAGAGGATGTTCTTGCGGAAGTCCTCGGTGTCGGCGAGCCGGCTCAGCGCCTTGACGAGCTCGGTGTCGCCGCCGTCCGCACCCGGCGCTTCGACGGTCTCGGTGCCGCCGTCCGCGCCCGGCGCCGCCTCACGGTGATTGCAGGCGGACACGGTGCCGAGCAGGACCGCGCAGGACAGGAGCAGCGCGGGTATCCGGCGCCAGAAAAGTGCGAACATACCGGCACTGTGCCGCCCGGCGCGTGCAGCGGACGTGCAACCGGCATGCCGCCGTCGGGGCCGGTCAGCCGCGCCGCATCCCCGGCACCTGACCTTCGATGTGCAGCTCGAACATGTCGCCGGGATCGTTCGAGTCCGACGTCGCGCGGACCAGGTGCTGCTCACCGCCGAGCGCGGAGACCGTGACGTCGCGGAAGCGCTCAGCCAGCGCCCCGCCGCGACGAGCAGGTCACCGCCCTCGCCGTGCACCCGTGGCAAGGCAAGGATCAGGTACTGCAGCTCCCGCGGCTGGCTTTCGTCTCCGGCGGGGCGACCAGCGTGCCGTCGCCGGCGCGCCAGCCCGCCGCGACGAGGGTGCCGGTCACCGCGGCCTGGTCCTGCCCGCCGGCGACGAGCGTCACGTCGCCCAAAGGGACGCCGGCGGTCACGATGTAGTCGCTGCGGCCGGGCCGGACGTCGTAGACCGGCAGTGTGGCGGCCACGGCGCGAAGCCGGTAGCTGCCACGGCCGGCGAGGTCACGCCAGTTCACGGGTTTGTCACCGGTGCTGCCCGCGTGCTGCGCCAGGACCGCCTCATCCGCGAAATGGATGCTCGTGCGGAAGTTCTCGGTGTCCGCGAGACGGCCGAGCGCCGTCACGAGCTCTGTGACCGGCGGTGTCGACGGGGCCTCGCCCGCTGCCGGCGGTCTGGCTGCGACTCCGCCGACCTGCGACGGTGTGGCCGTTGCCCCGCCGGCCGGCGGCGGTGCGTCGCCGTCGTCGCAGGCGGTCAGGGCGGCCAGCGGCAGCAGGCACGACAGGATCAGGGCGGCCGCGCGGCGCCGCTGGAATAGTTGCGAACACGCCGTCACCTTGTCCGCCCACGCGTGCAGCCGGCGTGCAACCGGACCGGCCGCGCGATGTTTTCCGGGCCGGTTGTCGATTTCGGGCCGGTGACCGCGTCATGGTGGCATCGGACGAAGGAGGAGACATGCAGTACGCGCTGTTGCTCTACGGTGATGAACGGGTGTGGCAGGAGGCGGACGAGGCCGCCCGGCGCGAGATCTACGCCAGGCACGAGCGGTTCATGAAGCTGCTCGTCGAGCGTGGCGCGCTGGTCGGCGGGGCGGAGCTGGCGCCGACCGGGGCGGCGACAACGCTGCGGCGTGACGGCGCGGCGGTCAGCGTCACCGACGGGCCGTTCGCGGAGACGGCGGAGCAGCTGGCCGGGTTCTACCTGATCGAGGCGGCCGATCTGGACGAGGCGCTGGCGCTGGCCCGGGAGCTGCCGTCCGGGGTGGTCGAGGTGCGGCCGATGGTGCCGGGCCCGAAGGAGTCCAGCTGAGCGGAGCGGTCGAGCAGGCGTACCGGGAGCACTGGCCGCGCCTGCTCGCGCTGCTCGTCACCCGGCTGCGACGGTTCGACCTCGCCGAGGAGAGCCTGCAGGACGCGTTCGCGGCCGCGGTCGAGCGCTGGGATCGTGACGGCGTGCCGGCGAACCCGCCGGGCTGGTTGATGACTGCGGCGTGGCGGCGGGCGCTCGACCGGGTGCGGCGGGAGGAGGCGGACCGGGACCGGCTGCCGCTGCTGGTCGTCGACGCGCCCGGCACCGATGCCGGCGCCGGGGACGGGGACGGGGTCGGCGACGAGCGGCTGCGGCTGCTGTTCGCGTGCTGCCATCCGGCGCTGGCGCCCGACGCGCGGACCGCGCTGATGCTGCGCTTCGGGGCGGGCCTGACCACGGCCGAGATCGCGCGGCTGTGTCTGGTGCCGGAGCCGACGATGGCGGCGCGCCTGACCCGGGCGAAGAAGAAGATCGCGCAGGCCGGCATCCCGCTGCGGGCACCGGCGCCGGCCGACCTCGCCGGCCGCCTCGACGGGCTGCTGACGGCGGTGTACCTGCTGTTCAGCGAGGGTTACCGGGCCACCGGCGGTCCGGAGCTGCTGCGGCCGCGGCTGGCGCAGGAGGCGATCCGGCTTGGCTACGAGCTGGGCGTCCTGCTGCCGGACGAGCCGGAGCCGGTCGCGTTGCTGGCGCTGATGGTGCTGCAGCACGCCCGCCGCGACGCCCGCGTCGACGGTGACGGGCAGCTGGTCCGCCTGTCCGAGCAGGACCGGTCCCGCTGGCACCGGACCGAGCTGCGGCACGGCTTCGAGCTGCTGGCGTTCGTCCGCGACGACGAGGGCTCCGGCCGGTACGCGCTGGAGGCGCTCATCGCCGCCGAGCACGCGAGGGCGGCCACAGCGGAGGGCACCGACTGGGCGCGGATCGCCGGGCTGTACGAGCGGCTGGAGGCGCGCACCGGCTCGCCGGTCGTGCGGCTCAACCGGGCCGTCGCGGTCGCGGAGGCGGGCGACCCCGCGCTGGCGCTGGCGCTGACCGACGAGGCGGCCGAGCGGCTGCCCGGCCATCACCTCGTCCCGGCCGTGCGGGCGGAGCTGCTGCAGCGTCTCGGCCGGCCCGGCGAGGCCCGTGCGGCCTGGGACGAGTCGCTGCGGCTGGTGCGCACCGAACCCGAACGGCAGTACCTCCTGCGCCGGACCGCCTGCGGCCCGTGACGTGGTCGTGGCGGGGCGTTCAGGCGGCGGGGGAGACGGTCACCGGGATGCCGTTGAGGACGCTGTTGCCCGACAGCGGGTCGATGGCATGGTCGTCGGTGAGGATGTTGCTGTTGACCCCGGGTGTGGCGGCGGCGACCGAGGCTCGCGTGCCCGGCACGCCGTGCCCCCACCCGTGCGGCAGGCTCACCACGCCCGGCATGACCGTGTCGGTGATCTCGACGGCGACGGTGACCGTGCCGACGCGGGAGGCGACCGTGGCCCTGCCGCCGTCGGCGAGGCGCAGCGTGGCCGCGTCGTGCGGGTGGACCTGCAGCGTGCACCGGTCCTTGCCCTTCATCAGCGCCGGCACGTTGTGCATCCAGCTGTTGTTGGACCGCAGGTGCCGCCGGCCGACGAGGACGAGCCCGTCGCTCGGCCGGTCGAGGGCCGCCCGCAGCCGGTCGACGTCCTCGGCGATCGGCGCGGGGCACAGCTCGACCTGCCCGCTCGGGGTCCGCAGCACCTCCGGCACCCGCGGCCGCAACGGGCCCAGGTCGACGCCGTGCGGGTGGTCGAGGAGCTTCCGCAGCGTCAGCCCGTCCGGGTCGGCGCCGAAGCCTTCACCGTACGAGCTGAGCCGCAGCCGCACGTCGAGCAGCCGCTCCGCGGGTCCGTCGCCGCCGACGAGGCCCCGCAGCTCGGCGACGTCCCGGCCGTGGACCGGTGAGCCGGGGTCGTCGACGGCACGCTGCAGCAGCTGCAGAAGCAGGCGCTCGTGCTCCACCCCGGCGAGGCGGGCGAGGATGTCGGCCTCGTCCATGCCGCCGGGATCCTTCGGCAGCACGGGCGGTGAGTACGCGGCCGTGTTGCGCACGACGAGGGTCAGGAACGCGAAGTCGTAGTGGCCGACCCGGGCGGGGTCGGTCGGCGGCAGGATCACGTCGGCGTGCCGGGTGGTCTCGTTGAGGTACGGGTCGACGCTCACCATGAACTCGAGCCCGCCGAGCGCCGCGTCGAGCTGCCCGCTGTTGGGCGTGGACAGCACCGGGTTGCCGGCGACGGTGACGAGCGCCCGCACCTGCCCGTCGCCGGGGGTGGTGATCTCGTCGGCGAGGGTCGCGACCGGCAGCTCGCCCTTGACCTCCGGCAGGCCGCGGACCCGGCTGGTCCACCGGCCGACCCGGAAGCCCTTGCCGCCCGGTGCCGCGGCCTTCCGCGCGTGCGGCGCGAGCGGGAACATGACGCCGCCGGGCCGGTCGAGGTTGCCGGTGAGCACGTTCACGACGTCGACGAGCCAGCTGGTCAGGGTGCCGAACTCGACCGTGCAGGTGCCGATCCGCCCGTACACGGCGGCGGACGGCGCGGCGGCGAGGTCGCGGGCGAGCCGGCGGATGTCCGCGGCCGGCACCCCGCACGCGGCGGCGACGGTCTCGGGCGCGAAGTCCTTCGCGAGGACCGCGACCCGCTCCACGTCGCGGACGTGCCCCTCGAGGTGGCCGAGCGCGACGAGGTCCTCGTCGAACAGGGTGTGCACGAGCGCGAACAGCAGCAGCGCGTCACCGCCGGGCCGGATGAACACGTGCTCGTCGGCGACGGCCGCGGTCCGGGTCCGCCGCGGGTCCACGACGACGATCCGCCCGCCGCGGGCCTGGACGGCGGCGAGCCGCCCGGGGAAGTCGGGCGCCGTGCACAGGCTGCCGTTGGACTCCAGAGGGTTCGCGCCGATGAGGACGAGCAGGTCGGTCCGGTCGACGTCGGGCACCGGGATGGCGTCGGGGTTGCCGTACAGGTAGCCGCACGAGACGTGCTTCGGCATCTGGTCGACGGTGCTGGCGGAGTAGACGTTGCGGCTGGCGAAGGCCTTGACGAGCGGCCCGCCGTAGAGCGGCCCGGCCATGGTGTGGACGTTGGGGTTGCCGAGGTACACCGCGACCGCGTCCGCCCCGTGCCGCGCCCGCACCTTGGCCAGCCCGGCCGCGGCCGCGACGAACGCCTCGTCCCAGCTCACCTCGTGATGCCGGCCGTCGGCGCCGCGCAGCAGCGGGCGGCGCAGCCGGTCCGGGTCGTGGACCAGCTGCCCGAACGTGGCGCCCTTCGGGCACACGAACCCGGCGCTGAGCACGTGCTTCCGGTCGCCGCGCGCCGCCACGATCCGGTCGCCGGCGACGGTGAGCTCCAGCCCGCACACGGCCTCGCACAGCGGGCAGGTCCGAAGGCCGTCCGGGTCGCTTCACCGCTCATCATGCCCCACCACCGTTGGTCGAGGTTCGCCGTCGCGGTCAGCTTCACCCGTGAGACACGGTCCCGGCAAGCGGGCTACCGCGCCTGGACGGGCAGCTGCAGGTAGGAGGCGCGGCGGGGCTCAGCCGCGCCGGTCTTGACCGGTCCGCACGGACGGGCGGCGTACCGGGGCCGGCGCGAACAGGTCCACGAGGTCGTCCAGGCGGATCACCAGCAGGCCGCAGACGGCACCCGCCGTGAGCGCCACCGCCGTGCCGGCCGGATCGAGGTGCTGCGTCCGGGCCACGGCGACGCCGGCCGCCGCGACGCCGGCCGCCGCCAGCAGCAGCCCGTTGCGGACCAGATGGCGGGCGCTCAGCGGGCGCTCGGCCGCGCCGAAGCAGGCGCAGCGGGCGCCGGTGCCCCGGCGGACGACGAGCGCCACGCCGGTGGTGAGCACGGCCAGCAGGACGCCGGTCAGGGCGAGCACCACCATGACGAGGGGCCGCGCCGCCGGCCACCCACCGACCAGCACCACCACGGCCGCGCCGAGGCCCACCATCAGGCCGGCCTCGGCCACCGTGGCCACCGTGGCCACGGCGCTCACGTGGCCGGCCGGGACGAACGGCACGGGGCGCAGCGACTCCGCGAACGCCTGCTGAGCGGCGCGGCTGCGGAGCTTGCTCCAGGCGGAGGCGGCGAACACGCACCACAGCACCGCCAGCAACCCCAACGCGAGATACGACATCGTCCGATACCTTCCAGTGCGGTGGTCAACCGGCCACGCCGGTCACGGTGGTGAGCCGGGCGCGCACCTGCTCCGCGTCGGCGTCGCCGAGGTCGGCGAGGATCTGCCCGGCGACCCGCCACGCGGCCTGCGCGGCGTCCGGCCGGCCGGACGCCAGATGCGTGTCGCCGAGGTGGGTGAGCACCTTGGTCTCGTTGAACCGGTCGCCGGACCGGGAACCAGTCCAGGGCCACCCGGCAGATGAGCAGCTCGAGGGTGACCGGGCGGCCGGCGTCGGCGGCCAGCACCGCCAGGACGGGTCGCTGCTGCGGTGGCCCGGCGTACACCACGTGGTGGTCCAGCCGCAGTTCCACCGGCCCGAGCAACCGAATCTCCATGCCACCGCCCCCGTTGGCAGCGCCCGGCGTCAATGCCTGACTCAGCGATGTCTATCTAACACTCGTGCTGGCCGGATGCCAACAATCGTGGCCGCGATGGCCGGTGTGCAGGCGTCCCTGGGTACGGTCGTCTCGGCCGGGGTGATGGCCTACGAACACCTGCTGATGTTCCACCACTACGTCGCGGTGGTCACCGCCGAGCCCGACCTGCCGGTGCCTGCATCGCCCCGCCCGCTGCCACGGCTGCGCCGGGGGATCGAGCTGCGCGACGTTTGGTTCCGCTACAGCCCCGACCATCCGTGGGTGCTACGCGGGCTGAACCTGACCATTCCGTGCTGTCCGGCGGCCAGTGGCAGCGGGTGGCGCTGGCGCGGGCGTTCCTGCGCCGCGACCGGGACCTGCTGATCCTGGACGAGCCGAGCGCGGGGCTGGACCCCGAGGCGGAGCACCAGGTGCACACCCACCTGCGTACCCTGCGGGCCGGGCGGACCAGCCTGGTCGTGTCGCACCGGCTCGGCGCGGTCCGCGACGCCGACCGGATCGTGGTGCTGGCCGACGGCGTCATGGCCGAGGAGGGCACCCACGCCGACCTGGTCGCCGCGGGCGGTGGGTACGCGCGGCTCTTCGCCCGCCAGGCCGCCGGCTACCGCGACGGCGACGTGACGGCCGCGGTGGTGACCGGATGATGTGGATCCCGCTCACCGTGGCGGTGCCGGCCGCCGTCGTCGCCATGTGGTGGCTGCGCCGGCGGTACCTGACGGTCACCGTCGACGGCCCGAGCGTGCTGCCCACGTACCGGTCGGGCGGGCGGCTCCTGGTGCGCAGGATCGCCCCCGAAGCGCTGCGTACCGGCCAGGTGGTGGTGTTCGAGGCATCGCCCCCACCTCCGCCCGCGCCCCAGCGACCGGCGTGGATCGTCAAGCGGGTGGCCGCCAGCCGGACGACCCGATCCCGCGCGACACGGTGGCCGCGCTCCGCGCCGCGCCGGGCAGCCACGTGCCCGCCGGCCGCGTCGTGCTCCTCGGCGACAACCTCGCGCTGTCCCACGACTCCCGCCGCTCCGGCTACTTCACCACCGACCGCCTCCTCGGCGTCGTCGTCCGCCGCATGGGCGCACCATAGGACGCCGCGAGATCGGGGTGGGCGCGGGCCGGGGCTCAGAACAGTTCGATCGCAGCCGTCGCCGGAGTGTTGGTGGTGGCGGCCGTGCCGACGGTGGCGCCGTGGGTGGTGCGTTGCTGGGCCATGACGTGGCGGCGCTGGAGGTCCTCGACGTCGAGGACGCGGCGCAGGAGCTCGTCGGCGGGAAGCTCCTCGTTGGCGTAGCGGCGCATGTCGTCGGCGGCGCGGCGCACGTCGACCACGGCCTCGGTGACGTGCTCGATCATCTGGCGGCTGATGTCCTGGAACTGCACGTGCCCGACGGCGCCGGTGGTCTCGGCGGTGAGGGCGTCGGAGCTGTACCGGACGTCCTCGGCGGCCTGGACGGTGTCGTTGAGGGCCTGCTCGATCATGCCGGCGACGCCCCGCTGCGCGTCGGCGATGCCGGCGAGGCGGCGGGTGATGGCGGTGTCGGCGCCGACGGTGTCGGTGGCCTGGTCGGCGACCCGGTCGAAGCCGGTGTCGTCCTGCAGGACGGCGTCGAGGCGGGCGGTGAGGTCGGCGATGCTGGCGCCGATGCCACCGGCCGCGTCGGCGGAGCGCTCGGCGAGCTTGCGGACCTCGCCCGCGACGACGGCGAAGCCGGGGCCGGACTCGCCGGCGCGGACGGCCTCGATCATGGCGTTGAGGGCGAGGATGTTCGTGGCCCGGCTGACCTCCTCGATGGCCGCTACGTGACTGCGCATGTCGCGGATCTGCTCGACGAGGGCACGGACCTGGCGGTCGCGGGCGATGAAGTACCGCACGAGCCGGTCGACCAGCTGCGCGTTGGCCTCGGCCGCCTCGCCGACCTGCCGGCGGGTGTGCTCGAGCGCACCCGCCAGCCCGGAGACCTTGCCGGCGGTCTGTTCGGCGAGCTCGTCGACCCGGACGAGCCGCGCGACGATGGACTCGGCCGCCTCGGCGGTGTGCTCGACGACGTCGTCGAGGTGGGCGTTGATGACGTCGCAGTAGGCCGGTAGCGGCGCCATCGCCTCACCGACGACGGCGCGGACGGAGCCGTTGTCGGCGGATCCGTCCGGCCGTTTCGCGGTGAGCCGCGCCCTGAGCGATGTCACGTGGTGTTCCCTTCGGCAGTCGATGGGCGGGCCGCCGTCACGCGTTGGGCATGACCTGCTTGATGACGCCCAGGAGCTGGTCGGGCGCGACCGGCTTGACCAGCCAGCCGGTGGCGCCGGCGGTCTTGGCCTCGGTCCGCTTGGACTGCTCGGACTCGGTGGTGAGCATGAGGATCGGGGTGAAGCGCATGCCCGCGGACTTGCGGGCCTCGCGGGTGAAGGAGATGCCGTCCATCTGCGGCATGTTCACGTCGCTGATGATGAGGTTCGGGCGCAGCCCGGCGCTCAGCTTGTCCAGCGCCTCCCGGCCGTGCCCGGCCGTCTCGACGGAGTATCCGGCCTTGGTCAGGATGGTCTTCAGGCTCATCAGCATGGTGGCGGAGTCGTCAACCAGCATCACCGTCGTCATCGTCGTTCTCCTCGTGTTCAGCGGCCTTTGGCGGTTCGAGCGCCGGCAGCAGCTGGGTGGTGAGGAAGCTGTCGACCGGCGTCGCGGATAACTTCGGCCCGAACGCCAAGATCGCCTGGAAAGCGGCGGTATGCAGATGGTTGCAGTTGCGCAGGTCGACCCGGGCCTCTGGGGTACGCCGCAGCCAGGCCACGAGCTCCTCCACCTCCTCCACGGTCACCGCCTCGCTGAGCACGGCGGTGCGCTCACGCAGCTCGAGCGCCAAGGCTGAGCACCTCCTTCAGGTTCAGCACGAGCAGGACGAGCCCGTCGCCGAGCAGCGCGGTGCCGACGAAGTGGCCGGCGTTGCTGAGCAGGCCCTCCATCGGTTTGAGGATGACGTCGACCTCGCGGTGGAAACGCTCGACGAGCAGGCCGACGCTGCCGCCGCCGACGCTGACCACGAGGATCGCCCGGTCGGCGCCGGGGTCGGGGGTCCAGGGCAGGCCGAGCTCGGCGGCGAGGTCGACGACGGGCACGACCTGGTCGCGCAGGACCACGACGTCCTGGTGCAGGACCCGCCCGACGTCGTCGCGGGGCACCCGGACGGTCTCCACGACGAGGTCGACGGGGACGCCGAAGCGCTGCCCGGCGACGCTGATCACCATGACCTGCGTGACGGCCATCGACAGCGGCAGCCGCAGCCGGGTGACGGTGCCCGCCCCGCGCTCGGAGCGCATCGTCACCGTGCCGCCGAGCCGCTCCACGCTGGCCCGCACGGCGTCCATGCCGACGCCCCGCCCGGACAGGTCCGACACCTGCTCGGCGGTGGAGAAGCCGGGCTGGAAGATCAGGTTGACCGCGTCGGCGTCCGGCATCGTCTCCAGCTGCTCCTCGCCGATGAGGCCACGCTCGTACGCCTTCTGCCGGACGCGGACCGGGTCGATGCCGCGGCCGTCGTCGGTGACCTCGACCACGACGGCGTCGCCGTCGGCGACCGCGGACAGCGTGATCGACGCCTGCGGCGGCTTGCCGGCGGTGGTGCGCTCGTCGGGTGTCTCGATGCCGTGGTCGAGGCTGTTGCGCACGAGGTGCACGAGCGGGTCGGCGAGGGCCTCGATGACGTCCTTGTCGGCCATCGTGTCCTCGCCCTCGGTGACCAGCTCGATGCGCTTGCCGAGCCGGCGGCTCAGGTCGCGCACGAGCCGCGGGAACCGGGAGAAGGACACCGACAGCGGGAGCATCCGCACGTCCATGACGGCCGACTGCAGCTCCTCGGCGATGCGGTGCAGCCCGGCGTACTGGTCCTTGATACGCCGCCCCATGACGCGGCTGCCGAACTCCTCCTCGGCGGCCTCGGCGAGGTACGTGAGGCCGTTCTTGGCCACGTTGAGCTCGCCGACGAGCTCCATGAGCCGGTCCACCTTGGCCTGGTCGACCTTGAGCACCCGCGTGCCGACCTGTCCGGTCTCATGGTCGGGCTCGGCGGCGCGCCGGTCGGCCGGCCCGGTGCGCCGGTCGGCCGCGGCGCCGGTCATGGGAGAGCCGGCCGTGGGGGAGCCGTCCGCGGCGGCAGGGCCGGCCGCACGAACCCGGCCGATGAGGCCGTCGACGATGCCGGCCAGCTCCGGCACGCCGGCGTCGTCGACGTCGACGACGGCGCCGATACTGCGGGCCGCGCCGGCCACGACCCGGCCGATCGAGCGCAGGTGCGGGCCGTCCGGGGCGGGTCCGGCGAGCGTGGCCCGGGCCGCCTCCAGGACACCCAGCGCGTCGGTGGCGCCCTCGGCCGGCGGCGCGGCGGGCAGGTCGGTGTCCGGCGGGGGCGGGGTGGCCAGCGCCGTGGCGTCCAGCTCGACGATCTCCACCTGTTCGATGACGTAGCGCAGCACGTACCCGATCTCGGCGACCGACGCGCGGGTGGCCACGACGAAGCCGAGCCTGCAGGCGTACTCGTCGTAGTCGTCCGGGGCCGGCCACGCGTCGGGGCGCAGCACCCCCAGGCGCTCCAGGGCCGGGATCTGCCGGATGAACAGCAGCGGGTCCTCGCCACGGAAGAAGCAGCCCTCGTCCGGCTGGTAGCACACGAAGCGCATGGTGGCCGACGTGACCCGCAGCCAGTCGACGAGCCCGGCGACGGCCGGCTCGCCGAGCGCGGTGATCCACGCCGGGGCGTGCGTCGCCAGGGCGGCCGGCCGCACCGCCGCCGCGGCCGGGGCGGTGCCCCCGCCGATCGGCGCCCGCAGGGCCACGACGAGCGCGGCGGCGTCGGCGTGCGCGGTGCCGGGCAGCTGCTCGTGGACGGTGACGTGGGCGAGCCAGCCGCGGATGAGGTCGAACGCGGACAGCAGCGCGTCGGTCATCGTCGGGTCCAGCCGCACCCGGCCGGCGCGGACCGCGTCGAGCAGGTCCTCGGCGGCGTGCGTCAGGCTGGTCAGCTCCGGGAAGTCGAAGAGCCCGGAGGAGCCCTTCAGCGTGTGCGCGGCCCGGAACACGTCGTTGATGCGGTTCGGGTCGTCGGGGCTGAGCTCCAGCTGCAGCAGGCCGTCACCGACCTGGGAGAGCAGGTCGTCGGCCTCGGCGAGGAACTGAGCGAGCAGTGGATTCACAGCGGCGCACCGGAGAGCATGGTGGCGACCCGGACCAGCCGGGCGGCGTCGACGGGTTTGACGAGGTACAGGTTGGCGCCGGCCCGGTAGGCGCGGTCGGCGTCGCCGGGGCTGTCCTCGGTGCTGATCATGACGATGGGCGCGGACGTGGCGACGGTGTCCCCACGCAGCGCCTCGACGCACGCGTAGCCGTCCATCTTCGGCATGTTGACGTCGACGACGAACAGGTCGAAGGGGCTGACCATCGCGGACTCGACCGCCTCCAGGCCGTTGGCCGCCTGCTCGACGCGGAAGCCGGCGTCGGTCAGCAACCGGCTGTGGTACATCCGGACCGTGGCGGCGTCGTCGACCACCAGGACGCGGGCGGCGTCGGCGGTCTCATTCATGGGCGTGCTCCCATCGGTCGCTGGTATGCGATGCCCTGCGGCAGGCGGTGCGGGGTGAAGATCGGTGAGATGCGGCTCATCGACTCGGCGTGGCCGAGGAAGAGGAACCCGCCTGGCCGCATCGCGCCGAAGAGGTTCTCGGCGGCCCGGCGGCTGGACAGCTCGTCGAAGTAGATGAGCACGTTGCGGCAGAAGACGATGTCGAAGTCGGTGAACGAGCGCATCGAGGGCGTGTCGCAGACGTTCATCCGGTGGAACGTCACGGCGTCGCGGATGCCCTGGTCGATCTGGAACCGGCCGGCGCCGACCGCGTGGAAGTACTTGGCCAGCCACGGTTTCGGCACCCGTTGCAGGGACCGCTCGCCGTAGCTGCCGTGCCGTGCGCGGTCCAGCACGTCGCTGTCGATGTCGGCGGCGTGGATCTCGACGTCGACGCGGTCGATCGGCGGCCACTCCTCCAGCAGCCGCATGGCGATCGAGTACGGCTCCTCGCCGGTCGAGCACGGCAGCGACAGGATCCGGATCGGCCCGTTCGGGCGGCCCGCCTGCGTGGCGGCGGCGAGCACCTGCGGCAGCACCGGGTCGAGCAGCGCGTCGAACTGGTAGTCCTCGCGCATGAAGTACGTCTCGTTGACCGTGAGCTGGTTGGTGAGCTCCTGCAGCAGTTCGGGCCGGTCGCCGACGCGCAGCGAGCTGAACCAGGCGGCGAAGTTGTGGTGGCCCGACGCGCGGACGCACGCCTCGATGCGCTTGTCGACGAAGTACCGCTTGCCCGCGGTGAACTGGATGCCGGTCCGCTTGTAGAAGTACTCCCGGAACCGTTCGAACTCCGCGGTGCTGAGCCGGAAGTCCTGCGCTGCGGCACTCGTCATGTCTCCACCTCCGCCAGCGCAGGCAGGGCGGCGTCGATCGTGAAGTGCAGGAACGGGTCTTTCGGGAAGCGCTCCCGGGCGGACCGCAGCACGGCGGCGTGCTGCGGCCCGGCCATCGGCAGGAGCGCGTCGATCGCTGCGGCGACGACGTTGGCGTGCTGGTCGGTCGCGACGATCTCGGCGAGCCAGTCGGCCGTCCCGGGGTGGGGCAGGTCGGCGAGGACCATCGCCGTCATGATCCGCACGTCGTGGTCGGGGTCGGCGAGCAGCGCTGGCAGCAGCGCCGGCACGGAGGCGGGCATCGTGGCGAGGGCGCCCGCGACCGCGATGCGCAGCGCCGCGTCGTCGCTGGACAGGTGCGGCACGAGGCCCGCGGCGACGTCGGCGTGGTCGATCGCGGCCAGGGTGGTCAGCACCGCGTCCCGCACCGCGAGGTCGGTCTCCGCCGGCACCCGGGCGAGCAGCGCGGGCACGGCCTCGGCGTGCCCGTCGAGGTCGAGCGCCGCCCGCCGGCGCTGCTCGGCGTCGGGGTCGGCGAGCCGGTCCTGCAGTGTGCCGGGGTCGACTTCCTGGGTGTCTCCGGCGGCTTGGCGTCGTACCAGTCCCATGTTGCTGTCCCTTCGGGGCGGTCAGGCGGCCCACTCGGCGATGCGGCCGGCGATGGCCGGCGCGGGCAGGACCTCGGTGGCGCCGCCGCGGCGGGCCAGTTCGCCGGGCATGCCCCACACCACGGCGGTCGCCTCGGCCTCGGCGATGGTGCGCCCGCCGGCCTGCCGGACCGCGGCCATCTGCTCGGCGCCGTCGTCGCCCATGCCGGTGAGCAGTGCGCAGACGAGCCGGGTGGGGTCGCAGCAGCGCAGGGCCGACGCGACGAGCCGGTCCACGCTGGGGTGCCAGCGGTGGTCCGCGCTCTCCGGCACCGACTTCACGACGAGGCCGTCGGTGCGCCGGGCCACGAGGACGTCGGCGTCGCCGCGGCCGATGTAGATGTTGCCCGGGCGGACCGGGGTGATCCGGGTGACCTCGTGGACCCGCAGCTGGCAGATCTCGTCGAGCCGGCGGGCGAGCGGTGCGGTGAAGCTGGCCGGGATGTGCTGGGCGACGACCACCGGCGCCGCCAGCGTGCCCGGGAGCTGCGGCAGCAGCTCCGACAGCAGGGCCGGCCCGCCGGTGGAGGAGCCGATCAGGATCAGCTCCACGCGTCCCGTGCGGGTCCGCGATGGCGGCGGTGCCTCGGCCGTCGTCTGTTCCCGTTGTGCCTGCAGCCGGCGGGTGAGGCCGCGGGCCCGGCTGGGCCGGGCGGCCGCCGCGGTCCGGACCTTGCCGATGAGCTCCTCTTCGACGTCGGCGACGTTGAGCGACACGGTGCCGCCCGGCTTGGGCACGTAGTCGACCGCACCCAGCTCCAGCGCCTCCAGGGTGACCAGCGCGTTGTGCTCGGTCAGCGAGGAGACCATGACGACCGGCCGCGGCTGTTCGCGCATGATGTGGGCCAGGCAGGTGAGGCCGTCCATCTCCGGCATGTTGATGTCGAGGGTCACGACGTCGGGTTCGACGCGCTCGATCTGCTCGAGCGCGTCGACCCCGTTGCGTGCGGTGTGCACCTCGAACCCGCCGGCGTCGACGAGCATCTGCTTGAGCATCCTGCGCATGAGCGCCGAGTCGTCGACGACGAGCACCGTCTTGGCGGCCATGGTCCGGTCCTCAGACGGTGGCCAGGTCCTGCTCGGCGACGACGTCGGACAGCGCCGCCGTGTCCGCCGCGCCGAGCAGCTGGTCGACCTGGACGAGCAGCAGCATCCGTTGCCGCTGATACAGATTCGCCACCCGGGACACGACCTTCGCCTGCTCGGGCGACAGCTCCGGGGCGGGCTCCAGCGCGGCCCGGGGGACCCGCGCCACCTCGGCGACCGAGTCGACGATGAAGCCGGTGCGCAGCCCGCCGAGGATCAGCACGATGATGCGCTGCCGTTCGTCGCGGGCCGCCCGGGATACGCCGAGCCTGGTCCGCAGGTCGACGACGGGCAGCACGGTGCCGCGGAGGTTCACGAGCCCTTCGACGAAGTTGTACGTCTTCGGCACGTGGATCAGCGTCTCCGGCACGCGGATGATCTCCTGGACCGCGTCGACGTCGACGGCGTACTCCTCCTCGTCGAGCCGGAAGACGACGAACAGCTCCTCGTCGCCGCGCCCGTCGTCGGCCATGTCCTGCTCCTCGGTCTGTTCCGGTGACAGCTCGCCGTCCTGCCGCTGCTGCAGCTCCTGCCGGACCTCCGGCGAGTCGAACATGCGGTTGACGCTGAGCACGGACACCAGCCGCTTGCCCCCTTCGAGGCGGCACACCGACTCGACCTCGGTGGCGCGCCCACCGGCCGCGACCACGCCGGGCAGCGGCGCGACGAGCTCGTGCGGGACCCGCAGGACCTCCCGCACGGTGTCCATGACGACGCCGACGACGCCGCCGTCCAGCGACACCACCACGATGCGGTTCTGCGGCTCCAGCTCGGCGGCCGGCAGCCCGAACACCCGGCGCATGCTGACCACCGGGAGCAGCCGCCCCCGCAGGTCCATCACGCCGAGCACCTTCGACGCCGCGTTGGGCACGTGGCTGACCGCGTCCGGCGCCTGCACGATCTCCTGCACCTGGTCGATGGGCAGCGCGTACTCCTGGCCCTCGACCGCGAAGCTGACCAGCTCCAGGGTGTCGTCGCCGTCGTCCTCGGCCGTCTGGCCGTCCTCGCGGGCGGTGGCCGAGGCGGTGTCCGACCCGGCGCGCGCCGCGGCGGCGACGCCGGCGAACTGGGCGCCGATCAGCTCGTCCACGTCGAGGATCGACGTCATGGCACCGTCGTCGCTCTTGATGACCCCGACCAGGACGTCGGAGCTCACGGTCGCCTGGACCGACTCGGCCGGCTCGACGGCGCCGGGGTCGACGCTGATCACGCTGGCGACCCGGTCGACCACGAACCCCAGCGGCACGCCGCTGTCCACGACGACCACGCGGGTCGTCTCGTCGTGCGCCGTCTGCTCCAGGTCGCAGCAGCGGCGCAGGCTCACCACCGGCAGCACCCGGCCGCGGAGGTTGGCCAGCCCCTCCAGGCTCGGCGGCCCGAGCGGCACCTTCACCACGCTGGGCATCCGGATGATCTCTTGCACGCGGCTCATCGGGAACGCGTAGCGTTCGGCCGCCATGTCGAAGGTGACGTAGTCAGCGCTGTCGTCGTCGACAGTGCCCGCGTCGGGGTCCGCGTCGAGCGTCATGTCTCTGTCCTCCACGATGCGCCGACTCAGCCGTTCTGCAGCTCGTCGGCGAGCGCGGCGATCTCCTCGACCGCGGCCGCGAGCTCCTCGGCGCCCTGGGCCTGCTCCCGGGCGGCGGTGGACGCCTGGCCGGCCAGCTGCTCGGCCTCGTTCGCGGACGAGGCGATCTGGTCCAGGCCGGTCTTGACCTCGCCGAGGGCGGAGGCGATCTGCTCGGCGGAGTCGCGGACCTCCGCGTTGCCGGAGCGGACCTCCTGCATGTCGCGCTCGATCTCCACCAGCCGGGCGGTGGTGGCGCGGGCGGTCTCCACCTCGGTGAGGGCCTGCCGGCTGGTCTCGTCGAGGTCGGCGCGGACCTCGACGATGCGGTCCTGGACCGCCTTCACGAGGTCCTTGATGCGGTCGGCGTTCTCGGCGGAGTCGCGGGCCAGGTTGCGGATGTCGGTGGACACCACGGCGAAGCCCTTGCCGAACTCGCCGGCCCGGGCCGACTCGACGGAGCCGTTGACGGCGAGCATGTTGGTCTGGATCGACACGTTGGCGATCGCGTCGACGATCTTGTCGATGCGCCGGGAGATCTGCTCGAGCTCGGCGACCTTGCGCACGTTCTCGATGCCGTCCTTCGCGGCCTGCTCGATCGCCGCGATCATCGACTCGACCGACTCCTTGTTGCTCCCGAGCTGGGTCAGCATGTTGCCGGCCCGCTCGACGGCCGCGGCACCGCGGGTCGCGGACAGCTGGGCGCCCTGCTCGATCTGGGTGACCGCCTCGGCGGTCTGTGCGCCTTTCTCCGCCGCGGTACGGGCGCCGGCGCTGATCTCGTTGATCGCCGTGCTGATCTGGTTCGCCGCGCGGTTGATCTCCTCGACGGCGGCGGAGAGCTCCTCAGCCGCCGAGGCGACCTCCTCGGCGCTCTTGCTGATGTCGGTGCTGGTGCGCAGCCCTTCGGCGATCTCGGCGAGGACCTCGGCCGCCTGCTCGCTCTGCTGCAGCGCCTGGCTCTGCTGGCCCACGGTCTGCAGCGACTCCTCGCACGCCGCCGACTGCTGCTCGGCGGCCGCGGCGATCTCCTCGGAGCGGGACTTGGCGTCGCCGGCGGCCCGCTGCGCCTGGACGGCGGCGGAGGCCATCTCGGTCGCGGCGGTCATGATGTTGGCCATGTCGTCACGGACGCCCTCCAGCTGCTCCGTGATCTCCTTGCCCTTCTCGACCTCGGTGCGAGCGGTCTCGGCCGACTGCTGCACCGCCGAGGCGATGGAGGTGACGCTGGTGCGGACCTCGTCGATGAGGTCGCGGATCTGCCGGGCGCTGCGTTCGCTGGTCTCGGCGAGGGTGCGCACCTCGTCGGCGACGACGGCGAAGCCCTTGCCGTGCTGCCGGGCACGGGCGGCCTCGATGGCGGCGTTGAGCGCGAGGAGGTTGGTCTGGTCGGCGATGTGCGCGACGGTCTTGACGATCTCGCCGATCTCGTCGGCCTGCTTCTCCAGCTCCGAGATGGTCGCGACGGACTCCGTCTGCCGCGACGAGGCCCGGTCGACGTTGGCCAGCAGGCTGCTGATGCCGACCCGGGTCTCCACCAGCAGCGTCTGCAGCGCCTGGCTGAGGTCGGCGACCCGCCGGGTGACGGTCTGCTGACGGGCGACCCGCTCCTCGACCTGGGTCATCACCGCCAGGCTCTGCTGGGTGGCGCCCGAGGCCTCCTCGGCGCCGGCGGCGATCTGCTGCATCGACTCGCTCAGCTGCCGGGAGGCCTCGGATGCCTCGGCGTTCTGGGCCGAGATCTCCGCGGTCGCCGACGCGATGCGCTCGGCCGCCTGCTGCTGCTTGGCGACGGAGCGGGCCTGGCGGCGGCTGGCCTCGGTGTCGGCGGGCTTCTGCCCACCGCGGGGCGGGGTCTGGGCGCCCTTCATGACGTTCGGGCGGCGGGTGACGTCGGTGGCGCGACCGTTCGGGGCACTCGTTGTCAACGGCATGGCTGATCCTCAGTCCAGGCGGCGTTCGGACGAACGCCGACAACGCATGATTCGGGCGTTTGATGGCTTCGGCCAAAGCCTTGCACAGCGGTTGATCATGATGAGGCCAATATTGCAGTGATTCGATACGTGCTGGTCAGGTCATGCGTGCTTGGTCAAGCGGCGATGCCGGATGTCGATGATGCTCATGGTTGTGGTGGTTTCGTGCCGCTCGGCGAGCTTGTCGTGGTGGATGGCCACTGCTCGCCGATCGAACGGCGGTGCAGGTGCTCCCGGTCGGCCCGGCTGTGGTATGCCTTGTCGGCCAGGATTCGGTCCGGCCGGGTCCGTGGCCGGCCCTCGGCGGCGCTGGTCACCCGGGTGTGGCCCAGCGTGGTGATGAACTGCGGGCTGTCCCCGCGCTGCCCAGCGGTGAGCGGGCTGGAAGAGCTCGACGGGTGATGAGCCGCCCGGCGGCGGTGATGCGACGGTGACGGGAGCGATGGATCTGTCCACAGTGGACGGTGGTGGAACGTAGGCGCCGGCACCGATCCGGGTGACCGCCACCGCCTCGTAGGCGGACGTCAGCGAGCTGAGGTTGGCGGCGATGGACGCCGGTGCGGCGCGGCGTGGATCGCCTCGGCCGGCAACAGCACGCGGCGCGCTGGTCGGGTCGTGCCGTTCGGGTCGGGCGTCCTGCCCCGGGCGCCGCTCGACGCGGTGGAGCCGGGGCAGGCCGGTGATGCGGAGGGAGCGCCGCTCAGGTGATGGGGACGTCGCGGCGCCGGAAGCCGGCCAGGCCGGCGACGACCAGGGCGGCGGTGAGCGCGGTCAGGATCAGCAGTGGCGCCGCGGTGACCGGACCGCCCGGGACGTGCGGGATGTGGGTGAAGGGGGAGACGTCGAGCAGCGCCTGGCTCAGCTGCAGCGCGGCGCCGATCTGCCCCAGGATCACGCACAGCGACAGCGCCGACCAGCCGATCGCGGGAGCGCGGCGGGGTGCCAGGCCGAAGACCGCCACGGTGAGCGCGGCGAGGAGCCAGATGGCGGGCAGCTGGACCAGCGCACCGGCCAGGACGCGGGGGAGTTCCCGCCCGACGGCGCCGGTGGCCGTACCGTAGAGGAGCCCAGCGGCGAGACCGGTCACGACCATCACGAGGGTGGGGCCGAGGAAGGCGAAGACAAGGTGCGAGGCCGCCCACCGCAGCCGGCTCACGCCGGTGGCGAGCAGGGCCTCGCTGCGCAGCGCCGCCTCTTCGGTGCGCATCCGCAGCGCCGCGGAGATGCCGTAGGCGGCGACCGCGATCGCGCCGAGGCCGAGCGAGCCGGCGATGAACACGTCGCCGGCGCCGGACGCACCGCCGAGGCGCTCCATGATCTGCTTGAGCTGCTCGTTGTCGGCGAGCAGGTCCCCTGAGGTCTTCGCGACGCCGCCGAAGAGCAGCCCGCCGACGACCCCGAGGCCGATCAGCCAGCCGTACAGGGAGCCGCGGTGCAGCCGCCAGGCGAGCGCGAGCGGGCTGCCGAGGCCGGGGCCGGCCGACGCCGGGCCGAGCTTCGGTGGCAGCAGCCCGGCGCCGACGTCGCGGCGGGCCGACAGGCGCAGCGCGAGCGCGGTGACGGCGACCGCGGCGGCGGCGATGACCGCGAACACCCACCAGTGGTCGCCGGCGTAGGCGCGCACGTGGTAGATCCAGCCGAGCGGCGAGACCCACGACAGCCATGACAGTCCGCCGCCGGCGACGTCGCCGACGCCCCGCACCCCGAACGCGACGCCGACGACGGTGACGCCGATGCCCCGGGCCGCGCCCGCGCCCTCGCTGAGCTGTGCGGCGGCCGCGCCGACGGCGCCGAACAGGATGCCGGCGAACGCCCAGGCCAGTCCCATGGCGACAGCGCCGCCGGCGGGTGTCCGCTGGCCGATCATGCCGAGCGTGACGAGCGCGCCGACGAGCAGGCTCGCGCAGGAGATGGTGGCCAGCGCCGCGGCGACGGGGGCGTGCCGGCCGACGACGGTCGCGCCGAGCAGCTCGCGACGCCCGGCCTCCTCCTCGACCCGGGTGTGCCGGATGACGAACAGCACCCCGATCAGCGCCATGACCACCATGCCGGTCGCGGAGCGCCAGTAGATCAGCGCCCCGAGGCTCGCGTTGTCCGGCTTCGTCCCGTAGAACAGCAGCAGCATCGGGTTGCCGGCGAGGTTGTCGATGTACCCCTGCCGCCCGGCGTCGGTCGGGTACAGCTGCGCGGTGCCGGACGCGAGGGACAGTGGCAGCAGGCCCAGCAGCAGCATCCAGATCGGCAGCAGCACCCGGTCGCGGCGCACGATCAGACGGGCGAGGGCGCCGGTGCCGGTGAACGCGCTCATTTCGCCGGCTCCGTCTCGTAGTGGCGCAGGAAGAGCTCCTCGAGCGTCGGCGGCTGGCTGACGAGGCTGCGCACGCCGTGCGAGGTCAGCTGGCGCAGCACGGTGTCGAGCTGCGCCGAGTCGACCTGGAGCCGCACCTGGTGGTCGTGCACGTGCAGGTCGTGGACGCCGGCGAGGTCCGCGAGGCCGTTGGGCGGGGTGCTCAGCTCGGCGGAGATGGACGTGCGCGTCAGGTGCCGCAGCTGCGTGAGGGTGCCGGTTTCGACCGTGCGGCCCTGGCGGATGATGCTGACCCGGTCGCAGAGCGCCTCGACCTCCGACAGGATGTGGCTGGACAGCAGCACCGTGCGGCCACGCTGCTCGGTCTCCTCGGCGACGACCTGCCGGAACACCTCCTCCATCAGCGGGTCCAGGCCGGAGGTGGGCTCGTCGAGCAGCAGCAGCTCGACGTCGGAGGCGAGCGCGGCGATGAGGCCGACCTTCTGCCGGTTGCCCTTGGAGTAGGCGCGGCCCTTCTTGCGCGGGTCGAGGTCGAAGCGCTCGAGCAGCTCGTCGCGGCGGGCCCGGTTGACGCCGCCGCGCAGCCGGCCCAGCAGGTCGATGACCTCGCCGCCGGAGAGGCCGGGCCACAGGGTGACGTCGCCCGGCACGTACGCCAGCCGCCGGTGCAGCTGGACGGCGTCGGCCCACGGGTCGCCGCCGAGCAGCCGCACGGTGCCGCCGTCGGCGCGCTGCAGGCCGAGCAGGATGCGGATGGTGGTGGTCTTGCCTGCCCCGTTGGGACCGAGGAACCCGTGCACTTCGCCCTGCGCCACGGTCAGATCGAGGCCGTCCAGCGCGGTGGTCTGGCCGAACCGCTTGATCAGTCCGGCGACCTCAATGGAGTTTTCCATGCTTCAGACGCTACACTCGTTTCACACAAGTGTGAAAGTTCGTGTTGGAGAATTGACTCATGGAATCCCATATGCGAGATGAGGCGGCGTTACGGGCCTTCGTGGAAGACATGGCCAGGCTGCTCGGCGACTGGGGCTTCCCGCGCATGGCCGGCCGGGTGGTCTTCACGCTCATGGCCGCCGACGAGCGTTCCCTGACCGCCGGCGAGCTGGCCGACCGCCTCGGTGTCAGCGCCGCCGCCATCTCCGGCGCCGTGCGCTACCTGTCGCAGATCTCGATGATCGCCCGCGAGCACGTCCCCGGCGACCGCCGCGACCGCTACCGGCTCGTCGACGATTCCTGGTATGAGGTGACCGTCGCCAAGATGTCCCTGCTGAAGACCCTCGCCGACGCCGCCGGCCAGGGGGCGGCCGCGGCGGGTGGACCCGGCACCACCGCCGGCGCCCGGCTCGCCGGGATGCGTGACTTCTACACCTGGGTCCAGGACCGGTTGCCGGCCCTGCTCGACCAGTGGGCCGCGGAGAAGGCGGCCAAGGCGGACTGAGGACCCGTCGGCGCGACCCGACGTGCCCGGCACGAAAAACGGACCTGCCGCCGGCCCGTTGGGGAGCCGGCGGCAGGTCGGTTCGGTGCGGAGCTACTTCAGGGCCATCATCCAGTCCCGCAGCTGGCGGACCTGGCGGTCGAGCTCGCCACGCGCCGCGTCGGTGCCGGCGGCGGGGGAGCCGGCCAGCGCGATGATCTTGTTGAGCGACGTGGTCGCGGCGTTGTAGTCCAGCCGCAGGTAGGCGGCCTGGGCGTCGTCGAGGAGCGCGGTGACCGCCGCGGCGGACTCCGGGTCCAGGGTGCCGCCGCCGGCGCCGTTGGTGATGAGCGTGCGGGTCTGCCGGAAGGTCGAGCAGTTCGCCTCGCTCTGGCCGGCCGTCCAGTTGATGCCGGCCAGCAGGATCTTGGTGAAGGTCTCACGGTAGTACAGCGCGCGGTCGTGGCCGAGGATCAGCGAGAAGGCGCGGCCGCCGTCGTAGTTCTGGCACCATGCGATCGGGTGGTCGCCACCCATCAGCGCCATCGGGTTGTTCGCGGCGTTGCCGCTGTTGAGGCTGCGCCGGTACGACGACTCGTCGAGGCTCAGCAGCGTGTGCACCTCGGCCCGCGGGTTGTGGTCGAAGTTGTACAGCTCGTCGATGGTGAGCCAGGTCTTCGGCAGGTGCGCCGTGGCCGGGTTCGTCGGGTCCTCGGTGTTGACCCGCACGTTGATGCAGCTGCCGCAGGTGCCCTCGCCGTTCTGCCCGCCCGGGTGGTTGGTGAACCACGCCCCGACCAGGTCGCGGTACCAGGGCACGTTGTGGATCGCGTCGGACGCGCCGTGCAGCCCGACGAACCCGCCGCCGGCCTGGATGTACCCCTGGAACGCGGCCAGCTCGGCGGCGTTGAGCGCGTCGGCCGCCGGTGCGCTGTTGGGGTTGGTCCCGTCCACCGGGGAGCCGAAGATGATCGTCTTGTACTTCGCCAGGTCGGCGGCGGAGGTGAACGGCGTGCTCGACAGCGACGCCGGGGCCAGCCTCGGGTCCCAGATGTCGACGTCGAAGCCGTGCTGCTGACCCCACTGCTGGACCAGCAGGGCGGTGTCCGCGATGTGGTCGTGCCGGAAGCCCTTGGTGGCCGAGAAGTACAGCACCCGGTAGGTGGCGCCGGGGAAGTTCGTCGAGGCCGCGAGCGGCGTCGCCGGTGCGATCGGGTTCGGCCCGATGGCCGGCGTGACCGTCATGCCGGTCTGCGGGTCGGCGGGGAGCTTCCCGGCGAGCTTGTCCTGCAGGTAGCGGGCGTCGCCAACGAGCGTGTCCCGGGCCGCGCCGGAGCTCGATGCGTCCTGTGCGGCGGCGACGAACTGGTTGAGGGCCCGCTTGGCCTGGTTGGCGTTGCCCGCCTCCGCGAGGCCCGCCGCCTCCGCCAGCTTGGCCCGCAGGCCGGCTCCGAGGTCGGCGCTGATCGCGCCGCTGGTGACGAAGCCGCCGATCAGGGTGTCGAGGTCGGCGAACGACGTGGTCACCACGAACGTCTGGTCGAACCGCGCCGCGTTGCCGGCGGCGTCGCTGGCCACCGCGCTGATCGTGTGCGCTCCGGGGGCCAGGGTGGAGGTGGCGACGGGCAGCGGGGTGGTCTCGGTCTGGTCGATCCACATGCGGTGGATGAAGACGCCGCCGGAGCCGGGTGCGGGATCGGTCCGGGTCGGGATCAGCGTTGCGGTGTGGCCGACGTGCCCGTCGACGATACCGGGCCAGCTCACCACCGGCGCGACGGTGTCGATCCGGACCGTGATCGTGCGGACGGCCTCGGCCGCACCGTCGCCGCCGACCGCGCGGTACCCGACCGTGGTGGTGCCCTGCTGGGTGATCTGCACCGAGCCGGTCAGGGTCGTGGGGTTCGAGCCGGTCGCGGCCACCACGGTCTGGAACGGGGCCGTGTTGCCGAGCCGGTACTCCAGGCGCTGGACACCGTTGGCCGTGTCGGTCGCGGAGAGGTTCAGCGTGACCGGGCCCCGGTAGTAGTTGTTGGTGCCGCTGGCAGTGGCCGGGGTGAGGGTGGCCGGTGCGCTCGTCGGTGCGGCCCATGCCGGGGTGGCGACGACGAGCACCCCGAGGGACATGGACGCCACCGGAACGGCGGCGACAAGGCACCGTAACAGGTGCCGGCGGGAGTCTCTGTGTGCTCGGCTCAACGGGTGCGACCCCAGGGCTCCTGTGGTCGGGGGTTGACTGGGCATGGCTTTCCTTCCAGTTCAGGAACGGGAACGGGGCACTGCCGGTCTCCGGTGCGGCCGGAAGGGTCCCGTCCCCCCGACCGCACCGGCCGACCACTCCTGCTTCGCCGCCTCCGGCTGTGGTGCGCAGCCACAGCCGGACCCTCTGGACGGCGTTGCCGGAGAGCTATCTGTACCGCCGCGTGCGCCGCCGGTTCGTGCGCATGCGTCGATCGCAGCGGTGGTCCCAGCGGAGCGTCCTCGAGGACGGTCGTCGGGTCAGCGCTGCTCGTTCACATAGTCGAAACGGTGCTGCCCCGTGGCCGACACAGTAGAAGTCTTCTGCGCGCGATGTCCAGAGCTTCGATGCGATACGAACCAACTTTCGTTCGATTCAGCGAAAGTGCACTGGTGGCGCCCTGCGGCGTGTCCGTGGCGTCGCCGGAATCGATGTGTCCGCGCCACTGCCAATGGCCTCAACGGTAAATGCCAGGTGGCTGTTCGCCATGTGGCGCAACGGATTCGATCATCCGTCGGTGCGACCTGTAACGCGAATCGCTCGCCTTCCGCTCCTTCGAACAGGGGCAATCTCATGACCGGTGAACCCCGCCACCGGTATGAAGGGACTTTTGTGAGCAAGATTAAAAGTTTGGACCGATCATGCCGAACTTTTGCTGGTTCTGCTCTTTCTTTTTGATGGAGGCGAGTTATACGGTGTCGGCTACAGCTTGACCGAGCCAGACGTTCGCCCCGCTGAGCGGGATCCCGGCGAGCACTGACGCGCAGCTCGGTCACGCCACTGCGGTTTGACACACACCCCGTACGCCTCCCTCCGGGCGTGCTGCACCACCACACCCGTCACCCGAACGGACGTCGTCCGCTCGCGGCCACCCCGCCGCGGCCTTCGACGGTCCGTTCGCCCTGCACCCTGCGGAGGAGGTCCCATGACCAGAGCTCCGAGCCGTCGCGTCACCACCGCGTACGCCGGCCTGCTCGCGCTCGCTTCATCCATGTTGGTCGGGACGGTGTCGGCGTCCGCCCCGGCGGTCGCCGCGCCCCAACCGACCAGCAATGGCATCCAGTACAAGGTCCTGGCATTCACCAAGTCGACCGGCGCGAAAAGCCCGGCGACCTCGGCGGGCGTCAACGCGCTCAAGCAGCTGGGCACCAAGCTCCGGTTCACCGTCGAGGAGACCGACGACGCCAGGAAGTTCGACGAGCCTCACCTCAAGCAGTTCCGGGTGGTCGTCTTCCTCAACACCTACGGCGACGTGCTCGACGCGACGCAGCAGGCCGCGTTCGAGTCGTACTACCGTGACGGTGGCGGCTTCGTCGGCATCCACTCGGCGATCGAGACCCAGCCGAACTGGAAGTTCCTCACCGATGTCCTCGGCACCAGGGCGTCCGGCTCGTCCGGCGTCACGAAGGCCACGGTCAAGGTGGCGGACCGGGTGCACCCGGCGTCGGCGAACCTGCCCGAGTACTGGAACCGCACCGACCAGTGGTACAACTTCACGTCCAACGTGCGGGGCTTCTCGCACGTGCTGGCGACCGTCGACGAGAACACCTACACCGGCGGCACGATGGGGTTCGACCACCCGATCACCTGGTGCAAGGACTACCAGGGCGGCCGCTCGTTCTACACGGGCTTGGGTGACACCCCGGCGAGCTTCGCCACGCCCGACCTGCAGGCCCACCTCGGTGGCGCGATCCAGTGGGCGGCCGGCGTGACCGACGGCGACTGCGGCGCGACCGTGCTGGCCAACTACCAGATGGACTACATCGCCGCGCCGCCGAACGTCAGCGAGCCGATCGGCTTCGACGTGCTGCCCGACGGCCGCGTCGTGCAGACCGACCGCCGTGGCGGCGTCCGCCTGCACGACCCGGCGACCAACACCACCCACCTGCTGGCGCAGATCCCCGTGTACATGGCCAGCGAGGACGGCATGTACGGCCCGGCGATCGACAACGACTTCGCCAACAACCACTGGGTCTACGTGTACTACTCGCCGCTGACCCAGGAGGCGCCGTACCCGCAGACGACGCCGACCGCGAACTCGCCGACCACGGGCGCCGACCCGAGCGTCTGGGACCCGTGGAAGGGCTACTTCCAGCTGTCCCGGTTCAAGTTCGTCGACGGGCCGAACCCGACCCTCGACGTGGCGTCCGAGCAGAAGATCATGAAGGTGCCGGTCGACCGCGGGGCCTGCTGCCACGTGGCCGGTGACATCACCTTCGACAAGGACAACAACCTCTGGATGGTGACCGGCGACGACACCCCGGCGGGTGGCGGCAACTCCGGTGGCTTCGCGCCGTTCAACGACCAGCTCACCACGACCGGGCAGTACAACGCCCCGTACGTCGACGCCCGGCGCTCGGCGATGAACACCAACGACCTGCGCGGCAAGGTCCTGCGCATCAAGGTCCAGGGTGACGGCTCGTACACCATCCCGGCCGGCAACCTGTTCACCGGCAACGAGGAGGGCGGCGGCAAGACCCGGCCCGAGATCTACGCCATGGGCTTCCGCAACCCGTTCCGCATCACCGTGGACAAGAACGGCGTCGCCTACGTCACCGACTACTCGCCGGACTCGTCGACGCCGCAGGTGAACCGCGGTCCCGCGGGCACCGGCCGGATGGAGATCGTGCGGAAGCCGGCCAACTACGGCTGGCCGCTGTGCTACTCGCCGTCCTTGCCGTACTACCGGTGGGACTTCAACACCTCGAAGCCGCTGGACGACCCGGCGCAGCCGTTCGAGTGCAACAACCCGGAGCGCGGCCCGGCCAACACGTCGCGGTGGAACACCGGCCTGACGTACGCGCCGCCGATCGCGCAGCCGGACATGTGGTACTCGTTCCAGGACAACAACGCGGCCAACCCGCTCGGCACGCCCTGCGCGGCGTACTACATGCAGAACCCGCCCGGCAAGTGCCCGCAGCTCTTCCCGGAGCTCGGCACCGGCGGCGTCGGCCCGCACGGCGCGGCCAAGTACGACTACGACGCGAAGAACCCCAACCCGACGAAGTTCCCGGCGTACTACGACCAGTCCATCTTCTTCGGCGAGTTCACCCGCGACTACCTGCGGGAGATCCGCCTGGACGGGTCCAACCAGATCTTCAAGATCAACGACCTGCTCAGCTGCGGCCAGGGTCCCGCGACGGCGGCCCGCCCGTTCCTGTGCGACAACCCCATGGACATGAAGTGGGGCAAGGACGGCAACTTCTACCTGCTGACCTACGGTGACGGCTTCTTCAACGTCAACCCCGACGCCGCGCTGGTGAAGTTCAGCTACGTGAAGGGCACCCGGGCGCCGGTCGCGAAGCTGTCGGCCACTCCGACCGACGGCGTCGGGCCGCTGACCGTCGCGTTCTCCAGCGAAGGCTCGAACGACGCGGACCCGGGCGACTCCATCAAGTTCGCCTGGGACTTCGACGGCAACGGCACGACCGACTCCGTCGACCCCAACCCGTCGTTCACCTACACAACCAATGGGGTGTACACGGCCCGGCTGACCGTCACGGACTCCAGCGGCAAGACCGCCTCGGCGAACACGACGATCACCGTCGGCAACACCTCGCCGACGGTCAAGGTCAACGTGCCGGTCGAGGGCGGGATGTTCGCCTTCGGCGACACGATCCCGTTCAACGTCACGGTCACCGACCCGCAGGACGGTGCGATCGACTGCTCCCGGGTCGAGGTGACGTTCGTGCTCGGGCACGACACCCACGGCCACGCCGAGTCCACCGCGACCGGCTGCTCCGGGACGCTGCCCACGCTGGAGGAGGACGTCTCCCACGGCGGCAACGTGTTCGGTGTGATCAGCGTCTCCTACACCGACAAGGGTGGCCCCGGCGGCATCCCGGCGCTGACCACGGTCGCACAGACGACCATCCGGCAGAAGAAGCAGGAGGTCGAGTGGGCCGTCGACCAGTCCGGCACGAACACGGCGGCGACCGCCGACACCGGCGGCGGGCTGCAGCGCGGCAGCCTCGGCGCCGGTGACTGGATCGCCCTCAACGGCACGGTCAACCTCCAGAACATCAACTCGCTGACGTTCCGCACGTCGGGCGGCAGCGGGGCGGCCGGCACCGGATCCGTCGAGGTCCGCCTGGACGCGGTCGACGGACCGGTCCTGACCACGGTCACGATCGCGCCCACCGCGAACGCGACCACGTACGCCAGCCAGACCTTCCCGATCACCGACCCAGGCGGGGCGCACCGGATGTACCTGGTGTTCCGTCCCGTCGCGGGCGGGCCGACGAACAACTTCTTCAACCTCAACTGGGTGGAGTTCGGCGGCAAGGGCGTGAGCGCGCCTTAGCACCACCCGCCGGGGCGGGGTGCGACACCCCCGCAGTGACCGCACCCCGCCCCGGTCTGAACCGCACGCACAACCACCAGAAGGAGCAACACAATGTCCGGAAAGATCAACCGCCGCCGGTTACTGGCCGGCGCCGGCCTCACGGCGGCCGCCGCGTTCTCCCCGCTCGGCCCGGCCTCCGTCTTCTCCCCCTCGTTGGCGAGCGCGGCCAACGGCCGGCTCATCCCCGACGGCAAGGTCGGCACCATCACGTACAGCCAGCGTGACGTCCCCACCCGGCTCGGCATCGCCGGCAGCGCCGCGCTGGGTGTGGCGCCGACGATGGGCTACCTGGGCGGTCCCGACTTCCCCAACGACCCGACCGACCTCGGGCCGCTGGTGCCGCTGCCGGGTGGCTGGCTGGAGCTGTTCGCCTTCCTGTCGAACGCCGGTTTCAAGCAGATCGAGTTCGCCGGCTACGGCCAGCACGCCTCGAACCCGGGCGGCGCCGCGCCGAACCCGGCGCCGGGCGGCGTGACCACCCCGGAGTCGCGTGCGGCCTACCTGGCGTACGCCCGCACCCTGCGCGGCTTCCTTGACGCCTACGGCCTGCAGGCGATCGGCAACCACGGGTTCGTCCCGAACACCTGGAACGGCCCGGGCAGCGCCGGCGGCAAGATGACCACCGCCGACTACGACCGGCTGCAGACCGAGCTGGAGTTCGCGTCGATCCTCGGCATGCCGTTCATGGGCACCGGCAGCGACCCGACGAGCGCCAACAACCGCAACATCGAGCCGTGGACCCTCGCGGGCGAGAAGTGGACGGCGCTCAACGAGATCAGCGTGGGCCAGTGGGGCATCCACATGTACACCCACAACCACTCGCCGGCCTACAACTTCCTGCAGGACGGCCCGCTGGTCACCGTCACCCAGGACCGGATCACCGGTGCGCCGATCGCGCCGACCCAGGTCCGCGGCGAGTCGGGCAAGCGGCTCATGCAGCACTACCTCGACATCACCAGCCCCGACCTGGTCGTCATCGAGATGGACGTCTACTGGGCCCACGTCGCTCAGCACCAGCACCGCTGGCGCTACGACTGGGAGGGCAAGCGCGTCGAGGACATCTTCGACCCGACCGCCCAGGTCGCCAAGCAGACCAAGCGGTACGCGCTGTTCCACGCCAAGGACGGCGACGCCACCGGCCAGGCCCCCGGCGTGGGCGACGGCTACTCGTGGATCCCGTTCGGCGACCCCCGTAGCGACATCGACTACAAGGGGTTCTACCGCAACATCGGCGCCAAGGGCTTCCACAACTCGAACTACGAGCAGGACAACGCCCCCGGCGGCAACGCCGACCCCGGCCAGTCGCTGCGGTTCGCCAAGATCAGCGCCAAGGGCATGACCAGCCTGCGCGGCTGACCTGTCCGACCTGAAGGCCGTCCCCGGCAGTGCCGGGGACGGCCTTCGGCCGTGCGCCCCGCAGACACCATGACCGCCGTCGTCGCCGCCTACGCCTCCGCCGCGACCACGGAGGCCACCTCGGCGCAGCGCTCCGCGGCGGGCCTCGCCACCTTGGCCGGCGACCTGCGTGACCTGCGTGACCTGCGCGACCTCGCCGCCTCGTTCCGCCACTGACGGACCTGGTCACCGATGCCCGTCGGCCAGGCGGTCGGCACCGTTTCTGACGCCGGATAGGCTCCCGGGCATGACGTCCGCCGCATCGAGCACCGCCCTGATCGTCGTGGACCTGATGCCGCGCATCGTCGAGCAGGACATGGGCCCGCACCGCGGCGCGGACGTCGTGGCGCGGGCCGCCGAGCTCGCCACGGCGGCGCGGAACGCGGGCGGCACCGTCGTGCTGGTCCGCGTCGAACGGCCGAACGTCGCCGAGCAGCCGCCGGGCAGCGGCTTCGTGCCTGAGATGGAGCCGCAGGACGGCGACGTCGTCATCGTGAAGCGCACCATCGGCGCGTTCTACGGCACCGGCCTCGCCGACCGGCTGCGCGAGCGCGGCGTCGACACCGTCGTCATGGCGGGGATCGCCACCACCATGGGGGTCGAGTCGACCGCCCGGGCTGCCGCCGACCACGGCTTCGAGGTCGTCTTCGCCGCCGACGCGATGAGCGGGATGACCGCGGCGGAGCACGAGCACGCGCTCACCGTCACACTGCCGCGGTTCGGTGCGGTCCATGACACCGCACACGTGGTAAACATCGTTTTTGGCCTCAAGTCGTCCGAACAGGCGCCGAACGACCCGATATGGCAGGACTGACACGTTTCGCAGGACCGCTGGCCGGGCTCGCCGCGGCGTTCCTGGTCATGCAGCAGATCACCACCGGGGCGTTCGACTCCCTCGAGGCCCGGGAGGCCGCGCAGGACGCGCAGCGGCTCCGGATCGGCCTCGACGGACAGGCGGAGGTGCTGCAGGTCCTCGGCGCGACGAACGCGGTGTCGCCGCACTCGCCTGACGCCGGCCACGTCCCCCGTGCGAGCTACGGGCAGCTGTCCACCGCGCGGTGACGCGCCGGCGGGCGGGAATCCATACCGTTCACTGCATGCGATCCTTCCTGCAGCTCGCCGCCGTCTTCGCGGTCTCGTTCCTCGGCAGTCTCGTCGCGGGCGGCAGCCCGTGGCTCACCCTGCTCGCCGGCGCCGGCACCGCGGTCCTGGCGCTCGTCGCGTACGTCCTGATCGGCCGCCGCCCGTCACCCGACCTGCCCCGCGAGGGAGCGTCCACCGCGTTCGGCCGCGGCGCCGTCCTGGGCGCGGCCCTGTTCACGGCGGTCATCGCGGTGATCGCGCTCCTCGGCGGGTACCGCGTCGAAGGCTGGGGATCGCTGTCCGGCGCCGCCGCCCTGCTCGGACTGATGCTCGCGGCCGCCGTCACCGAGGAGCTCATCTTCCGGGGCGTGCTGTTCCGCGTCGTCGAGGCCCGCACCGGCACCTGGCCCGCCCTCGCCCTCACCGGCGCGATCTTCGGCCTCATGCACCTGCTCAACCCGCACGCCAGCCTGTGGGGCGCGGTCGCCATCGCGATCGAGGCGGGCGGCATGCTCGGCGCCGCCTACGCCGCCACCCGGACCCTGTGGCTGCCGATCGGCCTGCACTGGGCATGGAACTTCGCGGAGGCGGGCGTCTTCGGCACCGAGGTCTCCGGCAACGACACGGCGCAGGGCCTGCTCGACGGCGCGCTGTCCGGGCCGGTGCTGCTGTCCGGCGGCGCGTTCGGCCCCGAGGCGAGCCTGGCGTCGGTCGTCGCCGGGCTGGCGGCCACCGTGGCCTTCATGACCCTCGCCCGGCGCCGGGGTCGCGTGCTGCCGCGCCGCGAGCCCGCTACGCTCGCCCGGTGATCGACGTCCAGCGGCTCCGTGAGCGGTGGGCGGGCCTCGACGTCATGGTCCGGGACCTGCCGCTCGCGCTGCTGCTCGCCGCCGCGTCGCTCGTGCCCGCGCTGCACGGCTACGGCACGCGCCTCGCCGAGGACCTGCCGTCCCGCCCGGTGGACGGATGGGCCGTCGCGGTCGCCGCCCTCGAGTGCCTGCCGCTGGTGCTCCGGCGGCGCCGGCCGGCTCTGTGCCTGATGCTCGTCGCGGCGGGGTTCGCGGCCGACCAGCTCTTCGGCTACCACCTCGTCGCCGGCACCGCGCTGCCGATCGCCCTGGTGAGCGCGGGTGCGCACCTCGGCACCGGCGAGCTGCCCGGCGGGCGCCCAGGTGCCGCCCGCCGGGTCCGGGTGCTCACGGCGGTGGCGGTCACGGTCGCGTACGTGCCGCTCGCCGTGGCCCTCGACCGGCAGGGCTCACGAGAAGGCATCACCGGGTACCTCACGTTCTATCTCGCCGTGGCGTTCGCGTGGGGGATCGGCGCATGGCTGCGCGTGACCCGCGCCGCCGAGGCCGAGCGCCGCAGGCACGTCGCCGAGAGCACCCGCGCCGCCGAGCGTGCCCGGATCGCCCGCGATCTGCACGACGTCGTCACCCACCACGTGACCGCGATGGTCGTGCAGGCGGAAGCGGCCCGCTATCTGACCGCCGCGCCCGACCGCCTCGACGAGTCGCTGGCCGCGGTCGCCGGCACGGGCCGCCGCGCCATCTCCGACCTCCGCCGGCTCCTGGACGTCCTGAACCCCGTCCACGGCGGACAGGCCGGCTCCCACGCCCCGGTCGTGCAGGCTGACCTCCGTGCCCCGGTCGTGCAGGCCGATCTCCACGCCCCGGTCGCGCTGGCGCGCGGTGCCGGGCAGCCGGTCGAGGTCACCGAGTCCGGTCGCCACCGGGAGACGCCAGGTGACCCCGAGGCCGTGGCCCATCGCGTGGTCCAGGAGTCGCTGACCAACGCGCTCAAGCACGCCCACGGCCGGCGTACCGTCGTCCACCTCCATCACGGCGCGCACGAGCTCACGGTCGAGGTCTCCACCGACGGCGGTCGCGGCCTGACCGGCCTCGCCGAACGCGTCCAGGCCGTCGGCGGCACCTTCACCGCGGCGCCGCGGCCCGACGGCGGGTTCACCACGACCGCCAGGATCCCCCTGTGACGATCCGCGTCCTGGTCGCCGACGACCAGGCCCTCGTACGGGCGGGATTCGTCACCATCATCGGCGCGCAGCCCGACATGGAGGTCGTCGGCGAGTGCGGCGACGGCCGGGCCGCGGTCGAGCTGGCGGGGCGCCTCAGGCCCGACGTCGTCGTGATGGACGTGCGAATGCCCGTCCTCGACGGGATCGAGGCGACCCGGCGGCTGGCCGGCGCAGGCGTGGCCGAGCCCGTGAAGGTGCTGGTGGTGACGACGTTCAACCTCGACGGCTACGTCTACGAGGCCCTCCGCGCCGGGGCGAGCGGCTTCCTGCTCAAGGACGCGCCGACCGCCCAGCTGCTGCACGGCGTCCGCACCGTGGCGGCGGGCGCCTCGCTGCTGGACCCGGAGGTGACCCGGCAGCTGATCGGGCGCTACGCCGCGCGGATCCGGCCCGCCGCCGACGGCGCGGACGGCTCGCCGCTCACCCCGCGCGAGCTGGAGGTGCTCAGGCTCATCGCCGAGGGGCTGACCAACGCCGAGATCGCCGCCACGCTCGTCATCAGCCCCGAGACCGTGAAGACGTACGTGTCGCGGCTGCTCACCAAGCTGGACCTGCGCGACCGCGTGCAGGCCGTGATCTACGCGTACCGGCACGGACTGGTGACCTGAGTCCCGTGCCCGTCCGTCCCGCCGCGGTCCTTCTCGGCGGTGAGAAGGACGACGAGATCCGGGTCCTGACCCTCGAATGCATCCCGGCGCGACAGCAGCCGGGCCACAGTGGGGCTCAGGCCAG
Source organism: Dactylosporangium sp. NPDC000521 (assembly GCF_042898305.1). Taxonomy (NCBI): domain Bacteria; kingdom Bacillati; phylum Actinomycetota; class Actinomycetes; order Micromonosporales; family Micromonosporaceae; genus Dactylosporangium; species Dactylosporangium sp. NPDC000521. Next base: position 225,020 of record NZ_JBIAYW010000004.1, on the reverse strand, counting down.
GTCGACCGTCACCGGCAGCTTCGTCGGGGCCAGCATCACCCACGGGTTGCGGAACACCGCCGCGTCGGTGTCGACGGCGATCGTCCGGTACCGCCGCTGCAGCAGCTCCATCGCGATCCGCGCTTCCAGCCGGGCCAGCGGCGCGCCGATGCAGAAGTGGATGCCGTGCCCGAAGGTCAGGTGCGGGTTCGGGCTGCGCCGGATGTCGAAGTGCGCCGGGTCGGCGAAGACCCGGGCGTCGCGGTTGGCGGCGGCCAGCCATGCGACGACGACGTCGCCCTCCGGCACGGTCACCCCGCCGACGGCGGTGTCGGCGGTGGCCCGCCGCGCCAGGCGCGGGAACGGGGTGCGCAGGCGCAGCACCTCTTCGATCGCGTCCGGCAGCAGCGCCGGGTCGGCCCGCAGCTGCGCCGCCGCGTCCGGGTGCTGGTCGAGGGTGGCGACCGTGTTGCCCAGGGTGGCCGTCGTCGTGATGTGCCCGGCGAGCAGCAGCAGCCCGACGAAGCCGATGATCTCCTCGTCGTCGAGCTGCTCGCCGTCGGCCTCCGCGTGCACCAGTGCGCTCGTGAGGTCGTCGCCGGGGGCCGCGCGGCGCGCCCGCACGTGCCGCAGGAGGTACTCGTTCATCTCCCGCAGCATCGGTGCGAGCGTGCGCACCGCGTGGTCGTCCATCATCCGGGTCAGCGGCTCGTCCGGACCGATCTCCGGCCGTTCGAACAGCGCGTCGGCCCACCGCCGGAACACCGGCCGGTCCGCCGCCGGGATGCCGAGCAGCTCGGCGATGACGATGACGGGCAGCGGGTACGCCAGGTCGTCGACCAGGTCGAACCGCTGCGCCCCGGCGACCTCGTCGAGCAGGTCCTCGGCGACCGCGGTGATGCGCGGGGCCAGGCCGGCCACCACCCGCGGCGTGAACGCCCGGCTCACCAGCCGCCGCAGCGAGTCGTGGCGGGGCGGGTCCATCTGGACGAAGTTGCCGCGCCGGAACAGCTCCAGGTCCTCCTGGCGCGGCAGCAGGTCGCCCAGGTCGGACGAGAACCGGTGCGGGTCGCCGAGCACCGCCGTGACCTCGGGGTGCCCGAGCACCAGCCACGAGCGCTGCCGCTCGTCGTAGTGCACGTCGCCGGCGAGGCGCGCGTGCTCCAGCCAGGTGAACAGGTCGGGCAGCGTGCGGGTCGTCATCGCCGATTCACTCCCCTCCGGGATACGCCGGCGCGGGGCCTACCCGCCGGGCGGATCCTCAAACCGTGCGGCGCCGCCCAGGCAGCCGTCCGCCGTCACGGCGGTCCGCGGGCGCGGCTTCCGCACGCCCCTGCGCAAGGTGTCCCTGAGCAAGCAGGCCAGGTACTCCGTGGACCGGCACTGACGGCGTGCCGACCGCCGCCAAGCAGCCGGACGGCACCCTGTCCGGCATCACACCGACCGGCTCGTCAGGCGCGCCGCGGCCGACTCCATCGGCGACGCGCTGGAGCGCGCCTACGCCGTGGGCCGGACCTGCTCATCGCGGGAGCGGGAAGGCCGGGCGTTCTGCTGCCCGTACCAGAGGCAGAACATCAACACGGTCCAGATCTTGCGGGAGTGGTCGGCGTCGCCACGGCGGTGCGCCGCGAGGAGCCGCTGGACGTGGCCAAGGTCGAGCAGGTGGTCGACGGCGGCGTCGGCGAACACGTCGCCGGCCCACTCGCCGATACCGCCGCGCAGCCAGACCCGGGTCGGCGTGGGGAAGCCGAGCTTGCGGCGGTCGACGACCGAGTCCGGCACGATGCCGCGCATCGCCTCCCGCAGCGCGAACTTCGTGGTCCTCGCCAGCTTCAGCGCCGTCGGCAGCTGCGCGGCGGCGGCGTAGACGGCCCGGTCCAGGAACGGCACCCGGAGCTCCAGCGAGTGCGCCATCGACATCCGGTCGGCCTTGGTGAGGATGTCGCCGGGCAGCCAGGTGTGCAGGTCGACGTACTGCATGGTGGCCACGTCGTCGAGGTGCGCGGCAGCCTCGTACAGCGGCGCCGTGACCGTCGTGTGCGGGTCGGCCGGTCCGCGCATCAGGCGGGCCTTCTCCGCGGTGCCGAAGATGCGGGCGTTGCCGTAGTAGCGCTCGTCGATCGGGGTGGTGGCCCGCTCCAGGAAGCTCTTGCCGCGCACCCCCTCGGGCAGCACCGCCGACACGGCACGCAGGCCGCGGCGCAGCGGGGCGGGCAGCGCGGCGACGCCGGCGAGCGCGGCCGGCTCCCGGTAGATCTCGTAGCCGGCGAAGAGCTCGTCGGCGCCCTCCCCGGACAGCACGACGGTGACGTCGCGGGCGGCGGTGCGGGCCAGGAACCACAGCGGGACGATCGCGGGGTCGGCGACGGGGTCGTCGAGGTGCCACACGATGCGCGGCAGCTCGGCGATCACGTCGGCGTCGTGGACCAGGGTCGCGGTCAGCCCGACGCCGAGCGCGGCCGCGGTCTCCTCCGCCGCCTCGATCTCGCTGTAGCGCTCGTCGTCGAAGCCCACGGTGTACGTGTGGAGGTCCGGGTGCTTCTCGCGGGCGAGCGCGACGACGGCGGTGGAGTCGATGCCGCTGGACAGGAACGCGCCGAGCGGCACCTCCGCCTGCAGGTGGGCGTGCACACTGTCCCTGAGCGCGTCGCGGACGGCCGTGATCGCGTCCGGCCGTTGCGCGGGCCGGAGCGAGTGCCGGAAGTACGCACTGATCTCGGTTTCCGTCGCCTGTACGGTCAGCGCGTGCCCGGCCGGCAGCCGGCGCACCGACGGATGCAGCGTCTCCGGCTCCGGCACGTACTGCAGGGTCAGGTAGTGCGACAGGGCGGCCGTGTCGACGCGGGTCCCGGTGCCGGCGAAGGGCAGCAGCGCCTTCTTCTCGCTCGCCAGGTAGATGCCGTCGGGCGTGGTCAGGTGGTACAGCGGCTTGATGCCGAACGGGTCCCGGAACGCGTGGACCGTGCCGGTCGCCCGGTCCAGCGCCACGATCGCGAACATCCCGCGCAGCCGGCGCACCGCCGACGGCCCCCAGTGGTGCAGCGCCGCCGCGAGGACCTCCGCCTCCCCCTCGGTGGCGAAGATCGCCGCGTGGTCGCGGGCCAGCTCCGCGCGCAGCTGCTGGTAGTTGTAGATCTCGCCGTTGAAGACGACCGTCCACGAGCCCCACACCGCCGGCTGCCGGCCGTGCGCGACGTCGACGATGGCGAGCCGCTGGAAGCCGAACGCGGCGCCGCCCTCCACGTGCAGCGTCGTCTCGTCGGGGCCGCGGTGGCGCAGCAGGTCGAGGGCTTCGGCGAGCCGGTCGGCGTCCACCTCACCGGAGGCACTGATGAAGACCAGGAATCCACACATGCCGGTGATGGTGCGGAGCCGGTCGTTGGGAACTGATGAAGAAGTGTGCGCCGGATCGAAACCCGAACGAGGTTTCGCAGGTTCTTCACATCCTGCGCGCGACAATGATCGGCGATGAGCGCACGGATCCTGGTCGCCGAAGACGACCCGAAGCAGGCCGAGCTGATTCGCCTGTACCTGGAGCGGGACGGCCACAGCGTGCTGACCGTCCCCAACGGGCGGCTCGCCCTGGAGCAGTGCCGGTCGCGCCGGCCCGACCTGCTGGTCCTCGACGTCATGATGCCGCTGGTCGACGGCCTCGACGTGTGCCGGATCATCCGCGCCGAGTCGACGGTCGCGATCCTGCTGGTCACGGCCCGCTCGACCGAGGACGACCTGCTGCTCGGCCTGGACCTCGGCGCCGACGACTACATGACGAAGCCGGTCAGCCCGCGGGAGCTCGCCGCCCGGGTCCGGGCGCTGCTGCGCCGCTCCGGCATCAGCAGCCCCGGCCACCAGCAGGTGCTGCGGGTCGGTGACCTGGTCGTGGACGCCGGCCGGTTCGAGGTCCGCGTCGACGGCACCGTGGTCGTGCTGACCGCGAAGGAGTTCGGCATCCTGGAGCTGCTCGCCGGCGAGCCCGGCCGCGTCTTCACCCGCGGCGAGATCATCAACCGGGTCTTCGGCTTCGAGCGCGACGTCTCCGAGCGCACCGTCGACGCCCACGTCGTCAACCTGCGCCGCAAGATCGAGTCCGACCCGGCCGACCCGCGCTACGTGCAGACGGTGTACGGCCGCGGCTACCGGCTGAACGAGTCGGCATGAGCTTTCGTTTCCGGGTGTTCGGGTTGGTGCTGCTGGTCGCGGTGATTGCGATCGGGGTCACCGCGTGGCTGAGCATCCGGCTGACCGCCCTGCAGATCGCCGAGTCGCAGCAGACCGCGACCCGCAACGAGGTCGCCACCGTGCGGGAGATCCGCGAGTACGCCGTCCGGCACGGCACCTGGGCCGGGATCGACAACCTCGTGCGCCGGCTGTCGAACACCAACCAGCAGAGGATCAGGCTCACCAACCTGTACGGCCAGGTGACCGTCGACAGTGACCACCTCGCCAACCGCCAGGCCCGGAAGGTCGTCGCCGCGCCGGCCCTCATCGACCCGCGGCCGACGCTCACGTTCCCGCAGAAGCTGTTGTCGGCGGCCGACCCGGAAAGGGCGAAGACCGGTGGCGGCGGGCGGCTGGAGCCGGTGACGGCGTCGGCCATCGCCCAGTACCGCAGGACCGTGCTCTTCGCCCGCTGCCTCACCAACCAGTACGTGCAGCCGCCGCCGGTCGCCCCCGACGAGTACGGCATTCCGGTCGCGAACGTCCACCTCGCGGACGACCACGGCTGCGGCGAGGAGGCCAAGGCGAGTGCCGCCCAGGACCAGCAGGGCGACCTCGCCTTCATCAGCGGCTGCCGGAGCGAGGACCAGCCGGCGCCGTGCCTGACGAGGTCGTTCGGCGAGCGGGTCGCGACGTTCACGCCGGAGCCCCTCCTGTTGTACCTGGGTGCCGTTGCCGATGACGCGACCAACCTCATCAGCCGCCCCGGCCTCATCGCCGGCGGCGGGGTCCTGATCCTGGTCATCCTCGGCACGGCCGTCATCGCCCGGCACGTGAGCCTGCCCGTCCGCGACCTCACCGCCGCGTCCCGGCGCCTCGCCGACGGGCACCTCGACACCCGCGTGCGCTCGGGCGGCCGCGACGAGCTCGGGCAGCTGTCGGACTCGTTCAACCGGATGGCGGCCGCGCTGGAGGCGTCCGAGCAGGCGCAGCGCCGGCTCGTCGCCAGCGTCGCGCACGAGCTGCGCACCCCGCTGTCCAACCTGCTCGGCTACCTCGAGGCGCTGCAGGACGGCCTGGTCGCGCCGAGCCGCGAGCTGTTCGCCTCGCTGCACGACGAGGCCGAGCTGCAGCGCCGCATCCTCGACGACCTGCAGGACCTGACCCTCGCCGAGGCGGGGCACCTCACGTACCGCCGCAGCGTCTTCGACCTGGCCGACCTCGTCGACATCGCCCGGGTGGCGCACCTCGCGGTCGCCGAGGCCGCCGGCGTCCGCCTGACCGCCGAGACCGCCGGCCCGCTGCCCGTGCACGCCGACCACGACCGCCTCCGCCAGGTCCTCGGCAACCTGATCGGCAACGCCATCCGGTACACCGACCGCGGCGGCCACGTGTCGCTGCGCGCCTTCCCCGACGCCGGCCACATCACCGTCGAGGTCCGCGACACCGGCTGCGGCATCGCCCCCGCCGACGTGCCCTTCGTCTTCCAGCGCTTCTGGCGCGCCGACCCCGCCCGCGACCGCGCCACCGGCGGCAGCGGCCTCGGCCTGACCATCGCCCGCCAGATCGTCCGCGACCACGCCGGCGACCTCACCGTCGAGAGCACCCTCGGCGAGGGCTCGACCTTCCGCTTCACCCTTCCCCGCCCGTGACCCGCGCCGCACCCGCACAACGGACCGCGGGAACTGCTGGCCGCCGGTCGTGGTCCGGATCGCCAGGAGCGGGTCGGCTGACCGTCGTGGTCGGCGCGTGGCGGTGATCACTTCGGGGTGAGCGGGGCGGGACCGCCAGAAGCTGCGGGGTGCAGGCTGGACGGCATGAGCGCAGCCGGGCAGGTCCAGAAGCCGCGGAAGTTCGCGGCGTTGCGGAACAAGGACTGCCGGCCGTACCTGTTCGGGGCGGCGCTGGCCATGATGGCCGACAACATCGAGCACGTCATCACGTACTGGGTGCTGTGGGAGAAGTTCCACTCGCCCGCGCTGTCGGGGTTCCAGGTGATCAGTCACTGGGTGCCGTTCCTGCTGTTCTCCGTGTACTTCGGCTCGCTCGCGGACCGGTTCGACTGCCGGCGGGTCATCCAGGTCGCGCAGCTGCTCTTCGCCTCGGTGTCGGTGGCGTGGGGGGTGCTGTTCGTGACCGGCACGCTGCAGGTGTGGCACGCGTGCGTGCTGCTGGTCCTGCACGGCCTCGCCGGGTCGCTGTGGGGGCCGGGGGAGCAGCTCATGCTGCACGACTTCGTCGGCGACGAGGACCTGCCCAGCGCGGTCCGGCTCAACGCCACGTTCCGCAGCCTCGGGGTGCTGTTCGGGCCGGTCGTCGGGTCGGCGCTGCTGCTCGGGCTCGGGGCGACCGCCGGGATCTTCGTCAACGTGCTGTTCTTCCTGCCGCTGACGCTGTTCCTGTTCCGCACGAAGTTCACCGGGCACACCCGCGACCACGGGGTGCCGCGGGCGCGGGTCGGGCTCATGGAGTCGGTGCGGGTGCTCAAGGCCGTCGGCAGCAACCACACGCTGGTCAGCATGATCATCCTGGGTGGGCTGGGGTCGTTCTTCGTCGGCGCGTCGATGCAGTCCGCGATGCCCATCTTCGCCCACGACCTCGGGGCTGCGACCGGGACAGGGAGCGCGGCGAGCGGGGAAGGGATCGACGGGGCCAGCCTCGCCTACGGGGTGCTGCTCTTCGCCAACGGCGCCGGTGGGGTCATCGGCGGGATCCTCCTCGAGGCGACCGGCAGGATCAGGCCGACGGTTCTCGCCGCGGTGATCAGCACCGCCGTCTACGGCGTCACCAGCCTGTGCTTCGCGATCACCACCAGCTACCCGGTGGCGGTGGCGCTGCTGCTGCTCGGCGGCGTGGCCAACCTCGCGTCGATGTCGATCGGGCAGACCGTCGTGCAGCTGCTCGCGCCGCCCGCCGACCGGGGCCGGGTCATCGGCGTCTACGGCGTGTCCGCGCAGGGGCTGCGGGCCGGCAGCGGCTTCACCGTCGGGCTGCTCGGCGCCGCCATCGGTGTGCACTGGTCGCTCGGGCTCAGCGCCGCCGCACTGTGCGTCGGGACGGGCCTGGCCGGGGCGTACGCGCTGCGGGGCGGAAAATCGGTTCCGGTCACCACCACCGTCTGAGATGATCGCCGGACCGTGCTGAGGAAGGGGGAGACCGCCATGCGTTACCGCGTCGTCGTCCCCCAGTCCCGGCACGAGGTGATCCTGGTGTCTTCCCGCCCGCTGGTGTGAGCCCGCGCGGCTACACCGGCCGGACCCTGCCCTGACCGTGGCGGGGTAATCGCGCTGCCCTGTTCAGATTCCCCTGAAAGGCCGCAGAGCCGTGCGCACCGATCACCTGTCCCTGACCCGCAACATCGGCATCCTCGCCCACGTCGACGCCGGCAAGACGACCACCACCGAGCGGATCCTGTTCCGCGCCGGCGCCACGTACAAGCAGGGCGAGGTCCACGACGGCACCACCGTCACCGACTTCGACGCCCAGGAGCGCAAGCGCGGCATCACGATTTTCGCCGCCGCGGTCAGCTGCACCTGGGACGGCCACCGGATCAACCTCATCGACACGCCCGGCCACGTCGACTTCTCCGCCGAGGTGGAGCGCTCGCTGCGCGTCCTCGACGGCGCCGTCGTCGTGTTCGACGGGGTCGCCGGGGTCGAGCCGCAGACCGAGTCGGTGTGGCGGCAGGCCGACCTGCACCGCGTGCCGCGGATCGCGTTCGTGAACAAGCTCGACCGGGCCGGCGCCGACCTCGGCGCCGCCGTCGGGTCCATCCGGACGCGGCTGGGGGTGACGCCGCTGGTCGTGCAGCTGCCCCTCGCGACGGGGGACGGCGTCGTCGACCTCGTGACGCGCCGCGCATTCAGGTGGGCGGATGGCGCGATGACCGAGACGGACGCCCCGGCGAGCACCGGCGAGCACCGGCGGGCGCTGGAGGAGGCCGTCGCCGACCTGCACGACACCGCGATGGAGGAGTTCGTGGCCGACGACGCCCTCAAGGACGCCACGCTGCGCGACGCGCTCCGCGAACTGACGAACACCAGGGCCGGTGTCGTCGTGCTGTGCGGGTCCGCGTACAAGAACTGGGGCATCGAACCGCTGCTCGACGCGGTCGTGGCGTACCTGCCGTCACCGCTGGACGTCCCGCCCGTCCACCCGGAGCGCCCGGCGACCCCGGACGCCCCGTTCGCCGGCCTGGTGTTCAAGGTGCACGCCGCACCGACCGGGCGCCTCACCTACGTCCGGGTGTACTCCGGCACGATCGCGAAAGGAGCCACCGTGCTCGACACCGGCACCGGCCGCACCGAACGCGTCGGCCGGATCCTGCACGTCCAGGCGGACCGGCACACCGAGCTGGACGACGCGGCCGCGGGCGACATCGTCGCGGTCGTCGGCGTCAAGCACGCCGGCGTGGGCGCCACCCTCTGTTCGCCGGATGCGCCGCTGGTACTGGAGGCCGCCTCGACCGCGGAGCCCGTCGTCTCCGTGGCGGTGGAGGCCCGCGTGGCCGGCGACACGGAGCGGCTGGCGGTGGCGCTGGCCCGCCTCGTCGACGAGGACCCGTCCCTGTCGGTGCGCAGCGACCCGGAGACCGGGCAGACGGTCCTGTCCGGCCTCGGCGAGCTGCACCTGGAGGTGGCGGTGGAGAAGCTGCGCCAGACGAGCGGCGTGACCGTCACCGTCGGCCGACCCCAGGTCTCCTACCGTGAGACCGTCGTGACCGGCGTCGGTGGCGTGCTGTTCCGGCACGTCAAGCAGGACGGCGGCGCCGGCCAGTTCGCGCACGTGCTCATCGACGTGGCCCCGTCGGACGAGCCGTTCGCCTTCACGTCGGCGGTCGTCGGCGGTCGGGTCCCGAAGGAGTACGTGAAGGCGGTCGAGGCCGGCTGCCGCGACGCGCTCCTCGAAGGCCCGCTCGGCGGCCACCCGGTGACGGGCGTGCACGTGACGCTCGTGGACGGCCAGACCCACTCGAAGGACTCCTCTGAGCTGGCCTTCCGCACCGCCGGGCGGTTCGCGCTGCAACAGGCGCTGCGGCAGAGCACCATGGCGCTGCTGGAGCCGGTCGCCGAGGTCACCGTGACCGCCCCCGACGACACCGTGGGCGCGGTCCTCGGCGATCTCGCGGCCCGCCGCGGCCGGGTCACCGACTCGACCACCCGGGCCGGGACCGTTGTCGTGACGGCGACGGTGCCGCTGGCCGAACTGTTCGGCTACGCGACCCGGCTCCGCAGCCGCACCCAGGGCCGGGGCACGTTCACCACCCGGCCGGCCGGCTACCAGCAGGCGCCTGACGGCACCGGCTGAAAAGGATGTGGGGCGCCCACCGCGATGGCGGGCGCCCCACGACGTCAGCGGCTCATCACTGAGTACAGGAAGCCGACGATCACCAGCACACCGATCACCCCGTAGAGGATCAGCGCGCCGGAACCGTGGGTGCTGGCGCCGCCGTCCTGGAATTCGGACGTTTCGGGCTCTTCGTCGGAAGTCACGGGATCTCCCTATTCGGACTTGCGGGACATCCTAGCGTGGCCCGGCGACTTCCAGGAGATCAGACCCTCCGTTCGATCGGCAGCCGGGCCCTGGTGAGCAGGCCGGTGCCCGCCATCGCGACCAGCGGCACGACCAGCACCGCCACGACCACGTTCAACCAGGGCACCACCAGCGGATACAGCGGGTCGCTCGGCCACGTGCTCAGCTCCTTGCGATTGAGCGCGGCGAGTACCGCCCATCCGGCGCCGAATCCGGCCGCGGCGCCCAGCAGCGAGCCCACACCGGCAATCACCCCCGCTTGGCTCAGCGTCAGCCGGCGGCGGACTCCCGGCGAGGCCCCGATGGCGCCGAGCGTGGCGAGGTCCGGGCGGCTGTCCACGGCCGCCAGGCCGGTCGCGATGCCCGCCGCGCCGAGCGCGATGACGGCCGCGACGATCGCGAGCACGATCAGGGTGACCGTCGAGTCCGGTTTGTACGGCCAGGCCACCGACCCGTGGTAGTTGTTGCCGATGGCCTCGGCGGCGGCGTTGAACGCGCCCATCTCGGCCCTGGTCGGCATCCGGCTGGTGGCCACGACGATGCCCTTGACCTCCACGGCGAGCCCGGCCTTGGCGACGGCCTCCGGCGAGATCGCGACGAAGATCCGGGAGACGGCGGTGGTGCTGACGTAGCCGGGGACGGTGACGGTGTGCGCTGTCCCGTCGGGGTCGTCCTTGCTGGGCACGGCCAGGATGACCTTGCCGTCCTCCACCAGGTCGGGGTCGGCGACGACGACGCCGCCGGCGCGCAGGGTGGCCACGGCCCGGGCGAGGTCGTCGCCGGTCGCGGCGGAGATCATGCCGATCGTCGAGCCGTCGTCGACGATCGTGGTCGCGTTGCCGCCGCCGCTCATCATGTACGAGTCCTGGTGGCAGCGCGGGTCGCGGGCCGCCTTGCGCTCCTGCTCCTTGGTCGTCTCACCCGGCCGGAACGGGCAGCGCCGGTGCGCCGGCTTGACCGGGGTGATCCAGCACGACGTCTCGCCCGTGACCGCCGGGCCGCATCCGGGGCCCCGCAGCTCGACGGTCTGCGCGACCGGCAGCGTCGACGTCGCCGCCTCGACCAGCCGCGACGTCGGCAGCGGCGCGGCGCGCCCACCGTTGTTGTCCCATCCGCGGGTGATCTCCGCGTACCCGTCGGGCAGCGCCTTGGCCTGCATGTCGAGCTGCCGCTGCACGTCGCTGGCGAAGTACACGCCGATGGTGACCGCGCCGAGCACGGCGGCCATGACCGCGGAGATCGCCGGCGCGGTCGAGGACCGGTTGCGGGCCAGGTCCCGCACCGCGATGCGGGGCGCCAGCGGCAGCCGCCGGCCCAGCCGGGCGAGCAGCCCGACCAGCGACGGCGTGCACACGACCAGGCCCAGCTCGGCGAGGACGAGCCCGGCCATGACGACGGTCGAGTCGATCGCGGCGACCCCGTACGCGGCGACGGCCGCACCGGCACCGATGGTGCACACCCCGATGACCAGCCAGCGGCGGCCGGGCCCGGTCCGGTTCCGCCGGCCGGCGAGGGCGGCGACCACGTCGGTCCGGGCGGCCGTGAACGCCGGGACGAGCGCCGCGCCGACCCCGGCGACGAACGCGAGCGCGGCGATGCCGAGCAGCGCCCGCGGAAAGACCCGGTAGCCGCCGGCCCGGGCGTAGGAGATGTGCTCCTCGAACACGCCCCGCAGCGCGAACGCCGCGACGATCGCGACCGCCGTGCCCGCCACCCCGGCGACGACGCCGAGGAGCACCCCGTCGGCGAGCACGATGCGGCGCAGCTGTGCCGGGGTGCCGCCGTTCGCGGCGACGAGGGCCAGCTCGCGCCGCCGGCGCCGGGCACCGACCGCGAACGCCGGCCCGGCGAGCAGCACGACCTCCAGGACGCCGAGGCCGAAGACGAGGATGCCGAGCCGGAACACCTCGCCGTCGCTGGAGTTCCACGTCGGCGCGCCCGGTGGCGGGTCGAGCACGACGGCCCTGGACCGCACGACGATCCCGTGCTGGTTCAGCGCCCTGACCTGGTCCCAGGTGATCGGGGCGGGCGCGTCGACCAGCCACTGGGTGCTGCTGCCCGGCGGCTCCACGGGCAGGGTGCCGGGGCGCAGCACGGCGAGCGGCCGGAGGCTCTCGGGGAACTCCATCTCGGCGGCGACCTTCACGTCGCCCCGGTCCTTCAGGCGTACGGTGCCGCCGAGCCGCACGCCGAGCAGCTCCATGGCGGCCGCGTTCAGGGCGATCTCGGTGCTCGTGGCGGGCGGCGCGCCGCGCAGGACCGACACCTTGCCGCCGTACGAGGCGTCGGCGAGGTCGAGCTGGTGCCCCCGCAGCTTCTGCTCACCGGTCGTGCCGGTCAGGAACACGTCCCGCTCGTCGATCTGGGCGAGGCGGGACCCCGTGGGCAGCAGCGCCAGCAGCCCCTCGGCGGTCGGGGTCGACGGGCCGCCGTCGCCCGGGCTCATCATCCCGAAGCCCTCGGCGTCCTGGGTGATCGTGCCCGAGAACGGCCAGTGCACCGACGCGTCGAACCGGCCCAGGTCGCGGTCCAGCTGCTCGGCCGGGGTGAGGGTGAACATGTCGTAGGTGACGGCGGCGAACGACAGCCCCAGGACCGGCAGCAGGATCAGTGACAGCACGAGCGCGGTGCGCCCCTTCGCCCGGCGTGCCTCCCGCCGGGCGATCCGCAGCGACACCAGCCACCCGCTCACGAGGCCGCCCCGTCCAGCAGGTGTTCCGGCTCCGCGAGGGGGCCGGACGTGTCCACGACGACCCCGTCGCGCAGGAACACCACCCGGTCGGCCCAGGCCGCGTGCCGCGCCTCGTGGGTGACGAGCACCCCGGCGGCGCCGGCGTCGACCTTCGCGCGCAGCAGCCGCAGCACCGCCTCGCCGGTGGTCGAGTCGAGGGCGCCGGTCGGCTCGTCGGCGAGGATGAGCCGCCGCTCGCCGACGAGCGCCCTGGCGATCGCGACCCGCTGCTGCTGCCCGCCGGACATCTCGTCGGGGAAGCGCTGGGCGTACCCCTCGAGCTCCACCTCGGCCAGGGACGTCAGCGCGGCCCGGCGGGCCCGCCGGACCCCGACGCCGTCCAGCTCCAGGGGCAGCGCGATGTTCTCCGCCGCGGTGAGGCTCGGCAGCAGGTTGAGGTCCTGGAACACGTAGCCGATCCGGCGCCGGCGCAGCGCGGCGAGGGCCTTGCGGCCGAGCCCGCCCAGGGCGGTCCCCTCGACGGCGACCTCGCCCCGGGTCGGCGAGTCGAGCCCGCCGGCGAGGTTGAGCAGCGTCGACTTGCCCGACCCGGACGGGCCCATCACCGCGATCAGCTCACCCGGCTGGACCGTGAGGGACACGCCGCGGACCGCGTGGACCGTCGCCTCCCCGTGCCCGTGGGTGCGGTGCACCTCCCGGAGCTCCAACACGCTCATGTCGTCTTCTCCTTCTCCGGTACGGGCGCCGCCTGCGGCTCTGGTGTGGGAAGGGGGGCGTGCCGGGCCAGACTGGCCTCGCAGTGGTCCAGCCACCGGACCTCGGCCTCCGCCTGGAAGATCATCGACTCGAGGACGAGCCGCCACGACAGGTCGGCCGGGCCGCTCGCGCGCTGCTTCATCCGCGTGTACTCCTGCAGCGCCCGCACCGTGGCGGTCCGCTGCTTCTGGATGATGCCGGGCACGTCGACGCCCGGCGTGGTCAGCGCGAGCGCCAGCTTGATCGCCAGCTCGTCGCGGGGCCGGTCGCCGCGGCCGATCGGGGTGGCGAACCACGCGGCGAGCTCGGCGCGCCCGGCGTCGGTGATCTCGTACGGCCGCTGCCCCCCGTCGTGCTCCGGCAGCGACCGGACGAGCTCGTCGCGTTCCAGCCGCGACAGCGTCGTGTACACCTGCCCGATGTTCAGCGGCCACGTCCCGCCGGTGGACTCCTCGAACGAGGTCCGCAGCTGGTAGCCGTACATCGTGCCGCGCTGCAGCAGCGCCAGCAGACCGTACTTGATGGACATGGATACGGAGTATGCATACCCGGTATGCGTTCGCGCAACCCGCGGTCGGGGTGGGACGGCGTCGTGCGCGGAATCACGGCCCTGGAATTGGGGCGACCGGGCTCGGGACGAGCCGCTAGGGTCGTTGGCCATGGGGGCAGAGGTCGACGTACGGCTCCACGACGGGCGGACGCTCCACGCGTACGACACCGGCCAGGGCGACCTCGTGATCCTCTGGCACCACGGCACGCCCAACACCGGGGCACCACCGTCGCCGCTGTTCGCGGAGTCCGAGCCGCTCGGCATCCGGTGGATCGCCTACGACCGGCCCGGCTACGGCGGATCCACCCCGCGGCCCGACCGCAGCGTCGCCTCCGCCGCCGCTGACGCCGCCGCGGTCGCCGACGCGCTCGGGGTATCGCGGTTCGCGGTCATGGCGCACTCCGGCGGCGGGCCGCACGCCCTCGCCTGCGCCGCCCTGCTGCCCGACCGGGTCACGGCCGTCGCGAGCATCGCGTCGCTCAGCCCGTACACGGCGAACTCCAACTACTTCGAGGGTATGGCCGACGGGGGAGTCGCGTCGCTGCGGGCCGCCCTCGACGGCCGCGCCGCCAAGGAGGCGCACGCGGCCCGCCCCGGGGACGGCGCCGACATCGGCTTCCTCCCCGCCGACTGGACCGCGCTGGACACCGACTGGTCCTGGTTCCAGCAGGTCGTGGCGGCCGGCGTCGCGCACGGCCCGGCACCGCTCGTCGACGACGACCTGGCGTTCGTGCGGCCGTGGGGCTTCCCGCTCGACGCCGTCACCGCGCCGGTCCTGCTCATGCACGGCGCCGCCGACCGGATGGTGCCGAGCGTCCACGCCACCCGCCTCGCCGCCGCCCTGCCCGGCGCGACAGTGCGGATCGTCCCGTCGGAAGGTCACCTCACCGTCATGCGTCATGCCCACACCGCCCTGCACTGGCTGTCGGAGGCCACCCGATGAGCGCCCTCCCGATGGGCCCCGGACCTGACCGTGACGGCTACGAGCTGACCAGCGACCCCGCCCGCGTCGACCTCGACACCGTGCACCGGTGGCTGTCGGAGGAGTCCTACTGGGCACTCGGCCGCGAACGCGACGTCGTCGCCCGCTCGATCGCCGGTTCACGCCCGTACAGCGTCTGGCACGACGGCGCGCAGGTCGCCTTCGCCAGGAGCGTCACCGACGGCGCCACGTTCGCGTGGATCTGCGACGTGTTCGTGGACCGCGCGCACCGCGGCCGCGGGCTCGGCCAGTGGCTCGTGGACAGCCTCGTCGCGGACCTGTCGGCCGCCGGCCTGCAACGCTTCCTGCTCGCCACCCGCGACGCCCACGAGGTGTACCGCCGCTCCGGCTTCGAACCCGTGGGCGGCCCCAGCCGCTTCATGGAGATCGACCGCCGCCCCACCCGCGACGCCATCATCGCCGCCCTCCCTGACAGCCAGCCTTCCCCGTGACGCGTTTGCCGCCGATGTACGGCCCTACCCTCCCGCCACGCCCGTAGCGCCGACTCCGATCAGTGCGGAGGCCGTGGGCCGGACGCGCAGCACCGGATTGCCGCGGCGAGCCGTGCGCGCAGCACGCCACCGCGCGTGCGCCGGCCGGGAACGGCCGCTCGGATTCGCGTCGCTGACCTGCGTGCTACTACGATGAGTGGCGCGCAGGACCGCTGTGTGTGAGGGCGATTTGCAGGCGTGATGTACGGTCGGTTCAAGCGGAGTGCCCGCCGCCGGGGTCACTCCTCGCCGAGCAACGCGGTGACGTAGCTGGCAATGGTGGCGACGATCTGCGGCGGGGGTCCACGAACTCGATCCCGACCTCGCCCGCGGAGTCGGCAGTTGTCCGCCGCCGGGTCACTCGTCGCCGAGCAGCGTGGTGATGGAGCGGGCGATGGTGGCGACGATCTGCGGCGGGGGTTCACGAAACTCGATCCCGACGTCGCCCGCGGTGTCGGTCACGAACTCGATGCCGACCTCGCCTGCGGAGTCGGCAGTTGTCCGCCGCCGGGTCACTCGTCGCCGAGCAGCGTGGTGATGTAGCGGGCGATCGTGGTGACGGTCTGCGGCGGGGGTTTAACGAACTCGATCCCGACCTCGCCCGCGGTGTCGGTGTCGAGGTGGCGCACGGCGCGGCCCTGCAGGTGGAGCTGTTCGGTGCCGAGCGTCAGGGTCAGGTCGACCACGGACTCCAGCGGCGGGCGCCAGCCGGACTTCGCCGCGCAGCGCAGCCCGGAGACGCTCAGGTCCAGCAGGTCCGCCTCGGCCCGCGTGGGGCCCTGGCTGAGCATGACGGTGCCCTCGACGGCGGCGCGGTTGTGGCGGCGGCGCTCCAGGCGGTCGGTGACCTGCGCCAGGCTCTCGATGCGGGAGATCGCGGTGTGCACCGCGCCGACGAGCTGCTCGACCGACGCGCGCTGGCGGGCGGCGACCGCGGTGAGCTGGGCGGTGGCGTCGCCGACGGCGTTGACGCCCTGGCTCATGTCGGTGATCACGCCGGCCATGGCGGCCGCGTCGGCGCCGAGGGCCTCGACGGTGCTGGTGATGTCGCCCGTCGACTCCTTCGTCTTCGTCGCCAGGTTCTTCACCTCGCCCGCCACGACGCTGAAGCCGCGGCCCGCCTCGCCGGCGCGGGCCGCCTCGATGGTGGCGTTGAGGGCGAGGAGGTTCGTCTGGCCGGCCACGCCCGCGATCAGGTTCGCGATGCCGTCGACCCGGCCGAGGCTGGTGGTGACGGCGTGGATCACGGCGTCGGCGTCCGCGGCGCGGTCCACGACGGTGCAGGTGACCCGGTCCGCGGTGGTCGCCTGCTGCTCGATCGCGTCGGCGGCGGCGAGCACGTCGGCGGCGTCGCTCATCACGGTGCGCAGCTCGGCGAGCGCCGACGCGCTGGTCTCGTCGATGACCTCGCCGGCGCGGCGGCGGACGGTCTGCTCGGCGAGCTGCTGACGCACGTTCGTCGTCAGCAGCTGCGCCTCCTTCGTCGCGCGCTCCTCCGCCAGGCTGCGCTCCTGCTCCTGCAGCGAGTCCAGCATCGCGTCGACGGCCCTGCCGAGGACGGCGATGTCGTCGGTGCCTGTGGGGTTGATCCGCAGCTTGTGGTCGCCGGAGGCGATGATCTGCTCGGTCGTGCGGCGCAGCGGACCGACCCGCCGGCGCAGCGCCGCCCGTACCCCCCACAGCATCCCGACCACGAGCAGCACGGTCGCGACCGCGACGAACGCGAACAGCTTGACCGCGGTCGCGCTCGCCGCGGAGTGGATCGGCCGGGCCGCGACGACCTCCAGCACGATGCTGTCGCCGTTCACGGTGTCGATGACGGCGTCGACCGCGATGTGGTCGGCGCCGAGGACCTTCGTGGTGATGCGCAGGTCGCCGAGCTCGCTGTGCAGCGCCGGCTGCGGGTCGGCGCCGGAGCGGGCCCGCGGGGCGAGCCGCAGCGGCAGGTCGAGGGACTTGGCGAGGCCGGCGACCCGGGCGTCGTCGAGGCGCTTGAGCATGATCATGCCGCCGGACGGGGCGCCCTCGCCGCTGCTCTGGAACGTGCCGACGCCGCAGAAGAGGTACGGCGCGTCCGCCGCCACCACGCCGCAGCGCGACACGCCGGGCGCGGCGGAAGGGTCGAACAGTCGCTTGAGCACCGACGGGTCGCGCAGCTGCGGCGGCGGGGTCCCGTGGGTCGGCTGGTCGGTGGTCATGCCGCCGACCCGGAGCGTGCCGTCGACGCCGATGCCGAACATGCCGTCGATGTCGTTGGCGGAGCTCTGCGCCTCGGGCGGGAAGTCGGCGGCGAAGCCGGCCTTGTCGCTGTTGCCGACGTCGTAGTAGGCGTTGTCCCACACGGCGTTCGTGGCGCCGAACGCGGTGAGCAGCGCCGCCTGCGAGTTCAGCCCGATCCGGATCCGGTCGGCGTCCTGGGCGACCTGGCGCGCCTCGAGCCGTTCGAACGCCCCGGTGGTGATCAGCTGCATCACCAGGAACGCGACCGCGAGACCGGCGAGCCCGCCCGCGGCCGGAAGCAGCAGGCGGGACAGCCGGCGTACGTTGGGACCCACGATGACCAGTTCGGCACCGGGCGTCGCGACCTTATGCGATCACGGTCAGGGAGATGTCGTGCGCGGTGTCGTAGGCGAGCGTGGCGTCCTCGCCCGGCTTCAGGTTGCGCGCGACCGACTCGGTCACGTAGATCACCGTGTACATGTGGCCGGTCGCCGGGCCGGGCCGGGCGCCGCCCGGTCGGAACGTGAAGGGCGGCTGCACCCGGCCGGCACGACCGGCCAGACGACGGCGTTGCCGCTCTTCGCGTCCAGCAGCCAGATCCGGTCCACCGGCAGGGGCGGGCAGACGCCCCGCGCCCGCGTGACCTTGAACGTGCCGCCGGACAGCTCCATCTCCCAGGAAAACCGCGCAGGAGAACGGCAGCACGCCGGGGACGGACGGCACCGACACGGGCGGGGTCGTGCCGGCTCTGTTGTGGGTGCGGCCGTCGCGGTGGATGGCGGGGGCGCCGGCGCGGTGGTGGGCACGGGGCCCGGTGGGGCGCCGCCACACCCCCCGAGCCCACCGCCAGCGCGGCCGTCACCGCCATGACCGCCGCATCGCCGGGCCCACCCGCCGTGCTCGCCTCCCACCGCCAGGCTTGCCTCGACGGTAAAGATGGGATCGACAGATGTACACAGGGCGAACGGTCAGTCACGCACCGTCGGTCAGTTAGCGGTCGGTGCCCAGGTGGGCCATCATCGGCGCCGGGTAGCGCGAGCCGCGGGCCGAGTCCGCCGGCACGGCGGCCTCGATCGCGGCGAGATCCGCGGCGGTGAGCGGGACCGGGACCAGGGCCTCGGCCAGCCGTTCGCGGGTCCGCGCGCCGACCAGTGGCACGATGTCGGCGCCCTGCGCGGCGACCCAGGCGATCGCCAGCTGCGCGACCGTGGCGCCCTTCGCGGCCGCGACGGACCGCAGCGCCTCGACCAGGGCCAGGTTGTGGCCCACGTTCTCGGGTGCGAAGCGCGGGCCGTGCGCCCGGAAGTCCCCGGCCGCGAGCGGGCGGTCGGCGCGCCAGTGGCCGGACAGCAGGCCCCGGGACAGCACCCCGTAGGCGGTCATGCCGATGCCGAGCTCGCGCAGCACCGGCAGCACCTCGTCCTCCACGCCGCGGGACAGCAGCGAGTACTCGATCTGCAGGTCGGCGATCGGGTGCACGGCCTGCGCGCGGCGGATGACGTCGGCGCCGACCTCCGAGAGGCCGATCTCGCGGACGTACCCCTCCTTGACCAGGTCCGCGATGGCGCCGATGGTCTCCTCGATCGGCACCGCGGGGTCGAGGCGGGCCGGGCGGTAGACGTCGACGTGGTCGACGCCGAGGCGGACCAGGGTGTACGCGAGGAAGTTGCGGATCGCGGCCGGGCGGGTGTCCATGCCGCCCCACGCGTTGTCGGGGCCGCGCAGCGCGCCGAACTTGACGCTGAGCCGGACCTTGTCGCGGTCGCCGGGTCGCAGCGCGTCGCGGATGAGCAGCTCGTTGTGGCCCATCCCGTAGAAGTCGCCGGTGTCGATCAGGGTCACGCCGGCGTCGATCGCGGCGTGGATGGTGGCGATGCTCTCGGCGCGGTCCGCCGGGCCGTACATGCCCGACATGCCCATCGCGCCCAGCCCGATCACGGGGCCGTTCATGTTTTGCTCCATGCCTCGACACTGCCCCTGATGGAGGGCAACACACAGCGGAGCGCTTTTCGTAGGAGCGGCGGTCCCTGGCTGCGCGCCCCCGCGAGCGGCGACGATGAAGGCATGCAGCGTGACGACCTCGCCGACTTCCTGCGCCGCCGGCGCGAAGCGATCCGCCCGGCGGACGTCGGGCTCGCGGAGGGGCCGAGACGGCGTACCGCCGGGCTGCGCCGCGAGGAGGTCGCCCTGCTCGCCGGCATGTCCACCGACTACGTGGTGCGCCTGGAGCAGGGCCGCAGCGCGCAGCCGTCGGCGCAGATGCTGTCGGCCCTGGCCAGGGCGCTGCGGCTGACCGAGGACGAGCGGGACCACCGTACCACCTGGCCGGCCAGCGGCCGCCGCGGTCGTCGGGCGGGACCACGCACGCGCGGGCCGGCCTGCTGCGGATGCTCGACCTGCTCGGCGACACGCCCGCGACGGTGGTGAGCGACCTGGGGGAGACCCTGGCGCAGAACCGGATGGCGACGCTGCTGTTCGGCGACCAGACCCGCTTCCGCGGCGACCGGCGTTTCCACGCGTGGCGGTGGTTCACCGATCCGGAGTGGCGGCAGGTGTACCCGCAGGAGGATGCCGAGCACCACAGCAGGGTCACGGTGGCGGACCTGCGTGCGACCGCGGCCCGGCGGCACGGCGACTCGGACGTCGACGGGCTGGTGCACCGGCTGCTCGCGGTCAGCCCGCAGTTCGCGGCGCTGTGGGGCGAGCACGAGGTCGCGGTCCGCCGCTCCGACCGCAAGCGGGTCGTCAACCGGCAGGTCGGGGTCATCCACATGGACTGCGAGACGCTGGTGACGCCGGACCTGGGGCAGAAGCTGCTCGTGCTGACGCCGCAGCCCGGCACCGACGCGGCGGAGAAGCTGGCGTTGCTCTCGGTGGTCGGGTTGACACATTTCAGCGCGTGAATACTCGCTGGTACCGACTTTCTTCGCGACTTTGATTGACATCCGACAGTTAACTTTCCTATCGTTTCAGCCACCTGTCATCGCGCCGGTGGCACCTCCTTCAGTGGTTGCGGGTATCCCACCCTGCCCGTTCGCCGCCGGCCGACCATCCGAAGGAGCACCCGTTGTCCTCCTCGTCCGAACTGGAGTCCGGGACCGCCCGTCCCGGACGCCACCGGGCCCGCCGGTCGGCGTTCGCCGCCGGTGCGCTCGCCATCGCCACCGCCGCCGCGGGTGGCGTCTTCGCCCTGGTCAACCAGGGTGCCGCCGATGCCGCCACGCTGCCCAACGGGTTCAAGAGCGTCGGTTACATGCCGTCGTGGGCCGGCAGTGCCAACAGCATCCAGTACAGCAAGCTGACCCACATCAACTACGCGTTCGTGCTGCCCAACAGCAACGGCAGCCTGCAGGGCCTCGACAATCCGTCGAAGCTGCAGTCGATCGTGTCGCTCGGCCACGCCGCGGGCGTCAAGGTCTCCATCGCCGTCGGCGGCTGGAACGACGGCAACGACTCCGGCTTCGAGGGCCTGGCCGGCAACGCGACCGCCCGGACCGCGTTCGTCAACAACATCGTGAACCTGGTCAACCAGTACAACCTCGACGGCGTCGACATCGACTGGGAGTACCCCGACCCGGGCACCTCCGGCAACAACTACACCGCGCTCATGTCGCAGCTGAGCACCGCCATGCACAGCCGCGGCAAGCTCCTCACCGCCGCCGTCGTGTCCGAGGGCGGCACCGCCAACGGGGTGCAGCCGGCCGTGTTCGGCTACGTCGACTGGCTCAACATCATGGCCTACGACGGCGGCAGCCCGCACGCGAACTACGACTGGTCGATCGCGGCCGTGAACTTCTGGAAGGGCCGCGGCCTGCCGGCCTCGAAGGCGGTCCTCGGCGTGCCGTTCTACTCGCGGCCCGGCTACTACACGTACAGCGACCTCGTGGCCCGCGACCCGGCGAACGCCAACCGGGACTGCACCACGATCAACGGCGTCCAGGAGTGCTACAACGGCATTCCGACGATCAAGCGCAAGACCACGTGGGCCATGGCCAACGCCGGCGGCATCATGAACTGGGAGCTGTCCCAGGACACCAACACCAGCACCTCGCTGGTCAGCGCGATCTACACCACGGCCACCGGCGGCACCCAGCCGACCGGCGGCCCGACGACGAACCCGGGTGGCCGCACCGGCCGCATCACCGGGATCGCCGGCAAGTGCGTCGACGTCGCCGCCGCGTCCTCCGCCAACGGCACCGCGGTCCAGCTGTACACCTGCAACGGCACCAACGCGCAGAACTGGACCGTCGCGGGTGACGGCACGCTGCGGGCCCTCGGCAAGTGCATGGACGTCACCAGCGCCGGCACCGCCAACGGCACGAAGATCCAGCTGTGGGACTGCAACGGCACGGGCGCCCAGGTCTGGCAGTCGCAGTCCGACGGCACGCTGCGCAACCCCGTCTCCGGCAGGTGCCTCGACGTGACCGGCAACGTGTCCACGGACGGCACCCGCCTGCAGATCTGGGACTGCTTCGCCGGCGCGAACCAGCGCTGGGTCCTGCCCTGACGATCGCGCTCGACCGGTGGCCGGGCCCTGTGCCCGGCCGCCGCCGTGGTGCTCAGCCGAGGTGCCCGGCCACCGTGGTGCTCAGCCGAGGTGGCCGGGCATCCTGGTGTTCAGCCGAGGTGGACCGGCAGCGTCGTGGTGCCGTGGATGAGGACGCCGGGGCGCCAGATGAGCTCCGACGCGGGCACGGCGAGGCGCATCCTCGGGAACGCCGCGAGAAGGTCCCGGAACGCGATCTGCGCCTCCAGCCGCGCCAGGGGAGCGCCGAGGCAGTAATGGATGCCGTGGCCGAACGCCAGGTGCTGGTTGTCGGGGCGGTTCAGGTCGACGGCCGCCGGGTCGGGGAAGCGGTCCGGGTCGCGGTCCGCGCTGAGCAGCGAGATGGCGACGACGGCGCCCGCCGGGATGGTGATGCCGCCGTACGTGACGGGCTCCATCGCCACGCGGAACGTCGCGGTCTCCACGGGTGACTCCAGGCGCAGGAACTCCTCGACGGCCCTCGGGATCAGCGACGGGTCGGCCAGGAGGCGCCGGTGCTCCTCCGGGCGGGTCAGCAGGGTCCACATGCCGTTGCCGATCAGGTTGACCGTGGTCTCGTGCCCGGCGATCAGCAGCAGGAACACCATCGACGTGAGCTCGTCCTCGTCGAGGCGGTCGCCCTCGTCGGTGGTCGCGATGAGCGCGCTGAGCAGGTCGTCGGCCGGCTCGGCGCGCTTCGTCGCGATCAGGGCCCGCAGGTAGGTGAGGAAGCTCGCGGCGGCCTCCGGCACGCCGGACCGGTCGACGGACCCGGCGACCAGGACGCCGGTCCAGCGCCGGAACTCCGTCTGGTCCTCCTGCGGGATGCCGAGCAGCTCGCAGATGACCTGGATCGGAAGCTGCACCGCGTAGTCGTCGATGACGTCGCCGCGCTCCCGCTCGGCCAGGCCGGCGATCAGGGCGGCGCTGAGCTCCTCGACCCGGCCGCGCAGCCGCTCGACCCGCCGTGCGGTGAACGCCTGCGCGACGAGCCGCCGCAGCCGGGTGTGGTCAGGCGGGTCGTTCGCCAGCAGGTGCCTGGTCAGCGGGGCGCTGACTTCCCGGGCGAGGACGGCGGCGTTCTGGGTGGCGCCGACCCGCTTCGACAGCCGCGGGTCGCCGAGCGCCGACCTGGCGTCGGCATACCGGGTGACCAGCCACATCTCCATGCCGGTCGGCAGCTGGAGCCGGTGCACCGGCGCCTGCTCCCGCATCGCGGCGTACACCGGATGCGGGTCGTCCCAGAAGTCCTGCGTGAACATCGGCGTGCTCGGCGCGGTAGTCACCCATCAACGGTAACCAATCATCACGCTTCCCGTTGTCCCTCTCACGATGCGTGACGCCCGGGGCGGCGGATCGGGACGGCCGATCAGGGCTTGCCGAGCCAGTCGACGAAGTGGATGGTGCCGATGCGAGCGGCCGGGCCCGGGGTCAGGGAGGTGTCGTCGAGCTCGGTGCCGAAGTAGCGGGCGTGCGGGTCGGTCGTCACCTGCTGGACCGGCTCGGCGCCCTCCTGGGCGGCGAGGAAGCGGCGGACGTGCTCGTCCATGCGGACCGGCTCCGGGCCGCCGAGCTCGATGACGCCGTCGGCCGGGGCGGCCTGCGCGACGTCGGCGAGGGTGGCGGCGACGTCGTCGGCGGCGACCGGCTGGTAGAGCGCGGGCGGGAGGTGGATGGCGCCGTCGACGACCGCGGACTGGGCGATGGCCTGGGTGAACTCGTAGAACTGGGTGGCCCGCAGGATCGTGTACGGCAGGCCGGACGCGGTGATCGCGGCCTCCTGGGCGACCTTGGCGCGCAGGTAGCCGCTGTCGGGCAGGCGGTCGGCGCCGACGACCGAGAGGGCGACGACGTGGGAGACGCCGGCGCTGCGGGCGGCGGCGAGGAGGTTGCGGGCCGAGGTGCGGAAGAACTCGAGGACCGCCGCGTCCTCGAACGACGGCGAGTTCGACACGTCGACCACGACCTGGGCGCCGGACAGGACCTCCGGAAGGCCCTCGCCGGTGACGGTGTTGACGCCGGTGGCCGGGGAGGCCGGGACGACCTCGTGGCCGGCGGTACGCAGCAGGTGGGTGAGCTTGCCGCCGATCAGCCCCGTGCCGCCGATGATGACGAACTTCATGAGGGTCTCCTCCTCGGAATTCAACTCGGACAACTCTTGTCCGGGATGACGCCATCACCATACCCGGACATGAAGTGTCCGAGTCAAGTAGGATGACGGGGTGAAGATGTCGGGCGGGGTCGAGTGGGCGTTGCACTGCTGCGTGGTGCTCACCGCGGCGCCGGCGCCCGTGCCAGCGGGGCGGCTCGCCGAGCTGCACGACGTCTCCGGCAGCTATCTGGCGAAGCAGCTGCAGAGCCTGTCCCGGGCCGGGCTGGTCCACTCGGTGCAGGGGCACGCCGGCGGTTACCGGCTCACCCGCCCCGCGAGTGAGATCACCGTGCTGGACGTGGTGGTGGCGGTGGACGGGCCGCAGCCGGCGTTCGTGTGCACGGAGATCCGCCAGCGGGGGCCCCTCGCGACGCCGGCGGAGATGTGCGCGGCGCCGTGCGCGATCAGCAGGGCGATGGCCGCCGCCGAGCATGCCTGGCGGGAGGCGCTGCGGGCGGTCACCATCGCCGACCTCGCCGAGAGCGTCACCGGCGACTACGGCCCTGCCGTCTTCGACGGCATCCGCGCCTGGCTGCGGTGACGCCACCCCTCGGGGGTCCCGTAGCGGGCGTCGCCTGACATCGTTGACACAACACGCATCGATGCCCTTAGCTGTACGGCAATGTCCTGGTCGATCGAGGAGCTGCCGTGCGTCCGTCCATCCGCGCCCTGACGACGGTGGTGACCGCCGCGGTCGCCGCGCTGGTCCCCGCGGCCGCGTCCCAGGCGGCGACGCCCGTCCGGATCATGTCGCTGGGGGCGTCGATCACGTGGGGCACCAGCTCCGCCGACGGCAACGGCTACCGGGAGGCGCTGCGCAGGCACCTCGCCGACGACGCCGGGGTCGCGGTCGACATGGTCGGCTCGCAGCGCTCCGGCACCGCCGCGGACAACGACAACGAGGGGCATCCCGGGTTCCGCATCGACCAGGTCGCGGCCGGCGCCGACGCCTGGATCGCGGCGGCCCGGCCCGACGTCGTGCTGCTCAACGTCGGCACCAACGACATGCTGCAGAGCTACGACCTGCCGAACGCGCCGGCGCGGCTCGGCGCCCTGGTCGACCAGATCCTGCGGGCCGCCCCTGTGACGGTCGTCGTCTCGACGCTCGTGCCGAACCCGGACGCGGCGGTGGAGTCGAGAGTCCGCGCGTACAACGGCCAGATCCCGGGCATCGTCCAGGCCAGGGCCGCGGCGGGCAAGAAGGTCCGCCTGGCCGACTTCCACGGCAACCTGACCCTGTCGGACATCGGCCCCGACCGGATCCACCCGACCGACGGCGGCTACGCCAAGCTCGCCGACGTGTGGTTCTCCGCGCTCCAGCCGGTGCTCAGCGCCGGGCGGCCGTGGCCGCTGTTCAGGACCGACTTCGGGGCCGCCGCGCCGCCGCTCACGTGGACCGACACGGTGCAGGCGTCGCGCAACGTCACCGGGTACTGCTGCGGCCTCACGTCGATGGAGTCGGGCCGCCGGGCGGAGGTCGCGCACGGCGGCACCTACGCGCTGATGTACTCCGGCACCGACACCAGCGCCGCGGGGTCGTACTCCTACAACCGGGTCTTCGACGTGCACCTGCCGCTGACCACGGGCACGACGCTCACCTACTGGATCTATCCGCAGTCCGTCAACGGCACCCATGTGGCGATCGACCTCGCGCTCACCGACGGCAGGTCGCTGCGCGACTCCGGCGCCGTGGACCAGTTCGGCGTCAGGGCGCACCCGCAGTTCCAGGGCGAGGGCCGGCGCCTGGTGGTCAACCAGTGGAACCTGGTGCAGGTCAGCCTCGCCGGCCTGGCGGGCGGCACCGTCGACCAGCTCCGCATCGGCTACGACCAGCCCGGCGCCACCGGCACGTTCCGCGGCTACGTCGACGACATCCAGATCGTCAACGCACCGCTGCCGTAACCTTCGGCAGCGGCGCCCGGGTGACGGTGACGAGACGGTCGCGGAGGTCCTGCTTCTGCGCGGCCGTCCAGCCGGCCTTGTCCTGACGGTCGACGTCCTGACGGTCGACGGTGATCCGCCTCTGCCGGACCAGGTCGCCGTCGCGGGTCGAGCCGCGAGGCGCTGCGGCATACTGCTGCCGTGGATCATGTGGCGCAGCGGCAGGTGATGGTCGACGCGGTCGGCGAGCAGGTCGGGCCCGGGCGGGCCGTCCGGACCGTGCGGGACCTCGACGCGGACGGGGTGCCCGTCCGGCTCTACCAGGACGGTGACGCGGCGGAGACGCCGGTGATCGTCTACGCGCACGGCGGCGGCTGGGTCCTCGGCGACCTCACCACGCACGACGGTCTGTGCCGGCTCCTCGCGGCCGAGACCGGCTGGGCGGTGCTCGCCGTCGACTACCGGCGGGCGCCCGAGTCGCCGTTCCCGGCCGCGTTCGAGGACATCGACACGGTGTGCGGGTGGCTGCGGGTGTACGGGCGGCAGCACGGACTGGACCCCACGGCCGTCGCGGTCGCCGGTGACTCCGCCGGTGGGCTGCTCGCGGCGGTCACCGCCCGCCGGGAACGCGACGCCGGGCGGGGACTCCTGGCGCAGGTGCTGATCTGCCCGGCGCTGAGCCCCGCCATGGACTACCCGGACCTCGGCAACGACGGGCTGTGGCCCGAGGAGATGGCCGAGTTCTGGGACCTGTTCTGCCCGCCGGGCGTGGACCGGCACCAGCCCGACCTCGACCCCTTCCTCGCCGACCCGGCCGGCCTGCCGCCGGCGGTCGTCGTCACCGCCGAGCTCGACATCCTGCGCGACGAGGCCGAGCGGTACGCCGCCCTCCTCGCGTCCGCGGGGGTGCCGGTCATCGCCACCCGGTACCAGGGGACCTTCCACAACTTCCCGAGGAAGCTGGCGCTGACCAAGGACGCGGCCGTCGCGGTCGCCCAGATCGCGGCCGCGCTGCGGGCCCTCACGTAACGCGGCGCGGCCGTACCATCGGCGCGTGCGGCACTGGTGGATCGTCCTGCTCGGCTTCGCGGGCCTGGTCGTGACCGCGCTCTTCTACGGCGACGCCGCCGGGCCGGCGCAGACGCGGCACCGGCCGACCGCGTACTCGGACCTCGGCCCGGGCGGCGACCCCGACACCATCGTGATCCGCTTCGACTGGCCGCACGACGGCTGGTGCTCAGGCCAGTTCACCATCGCCGCCGCGGAGACGTCGACCGAGGTCCGCGTCGGCGACGTCGTCAGCAAGACGCAGCGCCCCGGCGCGAACTGCGCCGGCCTCGGCTCCGACGGCACGACGGCGTGGGACTCCCTCACGCTGTCCAGGCCGCTCGGCGACCGCCGCGTGGTCCGCGCCGACGACGGAGCGGCCCTGCCGTACGTCCGCCGGGGGCCACCCGAGTAGCACGGAGCGGCCCTGCCGTACGTCCGCCGGGCCACCGGACTGAAGTGGCATGAACGTGCGAGTCGCCCGCCGCGGCGCCGGGCCATGCTCCTCGGTATGGCTTACGCATACCCGCCCCAGCCGGCGTACGCGGTGCGCACCACGGCACCCGCCTCGCTGCACGTCGTCGCGATCTTCCAGTACCTCGGCGGCCTCCTGATGCTCGGGATCGCCGCGCTCTTCGCCCTGGCCGCCTCGGAGGTGACCAAGCAGCTCGGCGACCGCCTCGGGACCTACGACGCGTCCGTCACGTCCGCCGTCGCGGTCGTCGTCGCCGTGTTCGCCGGCGTCGGCCTGATCGCCATCATCCTCGGCCGCAAGGTCCAGCGCGGCCGCAACTGGGCCCGGATCCTGCTGACCGTGCTCAACGTCCTCAGCCTCGCCTCGGTCGCGTGGGAGGCGTACTCCACGTCGATGCTCACCGTGTCGACCATCGTGAGCGCCGCCTTCCCGGCCCTGTTCCTGATCCTGCTCAACACCCGCGCCGCCCGTTCCTGGTGCCACTACCGCACCTACTGAGCAGCAGGCGGCAATTCGCTCGCGGTCCGGGCGCCGCGGGCGGAGCATGGGGTGCTTGAGCAGCGGTTGGTACTACGACAGCC
Source organism: Dactylosporangium sp. NPDC000521 (assembly GCF_042898305.1). Classification (NCBI taxonomy): domain Bacteria; kingdom Bacillati; phylum Actinomycetota; class Actinomycetes; order Micromonosporales; family Micromonosporaceae; genus Dactylosporangium; species Dactylosporangium sp. NPDC000521. The sequence goes on along the minus strand of NZ_JBIAYW010000004.1, from coordinate 196,999 downwards.
CGTCCACGGTCGCCGGGGCGCTGCAACGCGGGCTGGGCCGGGGCGCCGCGCTGGTGCGGGATCCTGACGACGTCATGGCCTGCGTCCGGCGCGACTACCGGTTCTGGTGGGTCTTCGACGACAGGGCCCTGTACCTGGCGCGGCTCGTGCGCGACCTGAGGATCGACACCGGGCGGGTCGTCGACGTGCTGCGGGCCGAGGACGACGACGACAACGCGGTCAGCAACTCGACGCAAGTGCTGGTGCAGCTCGGCCGCGGCGGCGACCCGGTCGCGGTCGACGGCGTCCGGGAGTACGTCCGGCACGGGGCGGACTGGGTCGACGCGCTGGAGGAGATCGCCGCGGCGTGGCCCGCCGAGCTGTGGGACGACCTGCTGCCGGTGGCCGCGGACCGGCTCCGCCCCGAGGACGTGATCGGCTGGGCGCGCCGGCCGTGGACCGACTGGACGGCCCGCGACGACCGGGTCGCCGTCGCGATCACCGCGTGCCGCCCGCCGGACCGGCAGTGCCCGTGGCGCGGGGACTCCGCCGGTGACCTGCTGGCCAAGGTGCGCACGGGCACCGTCGAGGAGCGCCGGCACGCGCTGCGGCACCTGCGCCGGCACGGCCCGCAGCCGGCGCTGCTCGACCTGGTCGCCACCCTGCCCGTCGAGGAGCTGCACCGCCCGCTCGGCAACGCCCTGAGCGAGCTCGGCGCGGCGGCAGTGCCGGTCGCCCGGGAATGGGCGGCCAGGCTGCCGCACCAGATCGGCTGGACCGGGTGCCGGCTGCTCGCCGAGCACGGCGACGAGTCCGACGGGCCGGCGCTGCTCGCCGGCTGGACGTGGCTGGACGGCCGCGCCGACCTGTGCGGCTACGACCAGCTCGCCGCGGGCCTCGCCCGGATCGGCGGCGACGCGGCCCGGACCGCGGTCCCGAAGCTGCGCCGTGCCTGGTTCACCCCACACTCCTATGAGCGCGCCGCCACCCTGAAGGCGTTCACCGCACTGGACCCTGACGCCGCGACCCGGCAGCTCACCGAGGGCCTCTGGGACTGCGAGGCGGACGTGCGCGAGTTCGCCGCCGCGCGGGCACCGCTGAGCCCCGCCGTCGAACACCGGCTCGCCGTCCTGCGCGACGACCCTCTGGAGACCCCTGAGGTCCGCGCCGCCGCCACGACCCGCCTGGCCTCGTGATGCGGCGGTACGAGTACGTCGGGCCCGCCGAGCTGCGCGACCTGCCGTCCGTGGACGTCGCCGGGATCCGCTCCCGCGACGACCTCGCCGCGTGGCTCGCGACGCGGCCGCGGGAGGAGGTCGCGGAGCCGTTCACGTTCGTCGTCGACCTCGGCGGGACGCTCCGGCTCGCGCCGCGGCGCAGCGAGCACGTCGCCTGCGCCGGCGGCCGGCCCGTCCTCGCCGCGGGGGAGATGGGGTTCGCGGCGGGCGGGCGGGTCGACCGGGTCAGCAACCAGTCCACCGGCTACTGCCCCGACCCGGCGTCCTGGCCGGCCGTCGCGGCCGCCCTCGACGCGGCCGGCACGCCCCACCCGGGAGGGTTCACCGACGCCGTGGTCTTCCGCCGCTGTACAGGCTGCGGCCAGCGCAACATCGTGCACGACGGCGACTTCGCCTGCGCCGTCTGCGACGCCCCGCTCGACGGGTGATGCGTCCGCCGGGCCGGGGGCGGTCAGCCGACGGTGGCGGGGTGGGCGGCCTTCACATGGGCGGCGAGGGCCGCGGCCGGCATCGGACGGCCGTAGTGGTAGCCCTGCGCGTAGCGGTAGCCGAGCCTGCGCAGCACCTCCGCCTGGGCCTCCGTCTCGACGCCCTCGGCGACGGCGCGCAGGCGCAGGCCGTTGCTGATGCCGATGAGGGCCTCCGCGATCACTGACCGCTCGCCCTGGTCGGTGATGTTGTCGACGAACGACTTGTCGACCTTCAGCAGGTCGACGGGGCAGGTGCGCAGCAGGCCGAGGGACGAGTGGCCGGTGCCGAAGTCGTCGAGGGCGACGTTGACCCCGAGCCGCTTGAGCTGGTGCAGCTCCTCCAGGCCGGAGCCGCCGTCGAACACGGCCGTCTCGGTGACCTCGACGGTGAGGTGGCGGGGGTGCAGGCCGACGCTCTGCAGGGTCGCCTGGACCTGGGCGGCGAAGCCGGCCTCGCGCAGCTGCCGCGGTGACACGTTCACCGACACGTACTCCAGGCAGTCGGGGCCGAGCTCGTCGCGCCACCTGGCGGCCTGCCGGCACGCCTCGGTGAGGATCCACTGGCCGACGGGGACGATGAGGCCGGTGCGCTCCGCGGCGGGGATGAACAGGTCGGGGCGCACCATGCCGCGCTCCGGGTGCTGCCACCGCACGAGCGCCTCCACGGCGACGGTACGGGCGTCCGACAGCCGCACGATCGGCTGGTAGTGCAGGCGCAGCTGCCCGGTGTCCAGCGCCACCCGCAGGTCCGCGGCGGTGCGGGCCTGCTCGGCGCTGTGCTGGTCGAGGCGCGGCGCATAGGTGACGCGCCGCCCCTTGCCCTGCGCCTTCGCCTCGTACATGGCGACGTCCGCGCGCCGCAGCAGCTCCTCCGCGGTCGCGTCGCCGGCGTGCAGGGCCAGGCCGATGCTCGCCTCGACGACGAGGGCGTGCCCGGCGGCGTCGAGCGGGCGGCGCAGCTCGGTCGCCACGGTCTCCAGGACCTGCAGCGCGTGCTGCTCGCCGGTGGTGGGGAAGACCAGCGCGTACTCGTCGCCGCCGAGCCGGGCGACCAGCCCGCCGTCGGGTTGCAGGCACACCAGCCGCTCCGCGACAGCGGTCAGCAGCGCGTCGCCGACGGCGTGCCCCAGGTCGTCGTTGATGCCCTTGAAGTCGTCCACGTCGACGAGCGCGACCGCGACCGTGTTCTGACCCGGATCGAGGATCTCGCCGGTGTACTGCATGAGCAGCCGCCGGTTCGCCAGCCCGGTGAGGGCGTCGTGGGTCGCCTGCCACGCGAGGGTCTGCTGGTACTCCTCCAGCTCCCGCAGCCGGCTGTCGAGCGTGTCGACGAGGACGGCGTTGTCGCGCAGCGCCGCCGCCTGCCGGGCCGCGACGAGCAGGACCAGCACGACGGTGCCCAGGGCGACCCCGAGCACGTCGTCGCCGCCGGCGGCCGCGTCGGCGAGCAGCAGCACCCCGGTCGCAAAGACCGCCAGGTACGGCACCAGCGGCCGCCGCTCCCCCCGCGCCGCCGGCGGCGGCTCGACCCCGGCCGCCCGCCGCTGCCGGTCCGCGGCCAGGCACAGCAGGAAGCAGGTCAGGGGCAGCACGACCGGCGTGCCGTTGAGGTGCGGGCGGTCGGTCAGCAGCGGCGTCAGCGCGCCGCCGACCGCACCGCCACCGCCGGCGAGGGCGAGCAGGTAGAGGGCCTTGCGGTCGAGCGGGCCGGTGCCGGTGAACGCCACCTTGATGAACGCGAACACGCACACCGACCCGGTCGCGACGAGCGCGATGACGGCCCAGGCGCCGGCGGTGTTGCCGCCGGACCACGTCTCCCACTGCCGGATGATGAAGTGCCAGGCGAAGGTGACCACGGTGACGAGGACGGTCGCGGTGTCGAGGCCGAACCGGAGCCACTCGCCGCGGCTGCGGCGGGCGCCCGGGGTCCGTACCATCCCCCGAAGCATCACCAGCAGGCCCACCAGGTACACAGTCGCCGTGAGACCACTCACGTGCTGGGGCGCCACCAGGTGCAGGAGCATGTCGACGCCGTTGCTGGCGCCGCCGAGGCCGATGAAGACCATGCCGAGCCCCACGTGCCGCCAGAAGCGCCGCGCGCCCGGGGCCATCCCGGGCGCCGCGCTCGTCGTCCAGCAGGCCCGCACCGCGAACCCGACCGCCAACGGGACCGCGAGCCAGCTGACCAGCGCCGGCGTCACCCGGGCCAGCCCCACGAGGAACCACGCCTCCGCGAGGACCAGCACGACGGCCGCGCCGATCAGCAGACCGGTCGGACGCCAGACCGCCACACCTCTCACACAGGTCGGCATCGGCCGGGCGACCAGGATCATGAACCAAATCTCAGCCCGCGCTCAGCGGATCCACAGATTCGTGACGCACAGTTGGAGGAAGTCCCGCCCGGTCACTGGAGGCATCCGATGGGTCTCGTTCTCGGCATCGTGAGTCTGGTGCTGCTCGTGATGCAGCTGTTGCTGATCGCGCGCGCCATCCTCGACTGGAGTGTGGTCCTGGCCGGTCCGTCGGCGCACGGCTCGATCCGCTCGCGGCTGTCCGCGGGCGTGTTCGCGGTCACCGAGCCGATCCTGGCGCCGGTCCGGCGCGCCCTGCCGCCGCTGCGTCTCGGCGGGGTCGGGATCGACCTCGCGTTCATCGTCGTCTTCCTGTCGATCATCGTCCTGCGGGCGGTCATCGGCATGATCTGACCCCGCACCGTACGACGCCCGCCCGCCATCCGGCGCGGCGGGCGTTTTCGTGTCCGTGGATGGATCGGATCGACGGCCGTAGTAAATGTCAAGTATTGACAGAACTTGGGCCAGCGACGAATCTCTCCAGCAGGAGGCCCGCCAGCTTCCATCCCCCGGCGATCGGCGCGCCGCGGTCACAGGGACACCCACCGCGGCTGTGCCGTGGCATCCGAACGGAGCGTTTGTGAGAAGACTGCGGTTCAGCACACTGCTGGTGGCGGTCACCGCGGCGGTCGCCGGCCTGCCCGCGATGCCGGCTCGGGCGGCCGTGCCGGCAGACCTGACTACGCTGGTCAACCCGATGATCGGCACCCAGAAGGAGGGCAACACCTTCCCGGGAGCGGCGCTGCCGTTCGGCATGGTGCAGGTCAGCCCGGACACCGGCCACGGCACGGGGTACAACTACGACCACGGCAAGGTGTGGGGCTTCTCCAACACCCACCTGTCCGGCGTCGGCTGCCCCGTGATGGGCGAGGTGCCGCTCATGCCGACGATCGGCGCGGTCAACTCCGCCGACCCCAACACCTACGGGCAGACGCTCAACCACGCCCAGGAGCAGGCGACCGCCGGCTATTACCGCCTCGCCACCCCGAACGGCGTCACCACCGAGCTGACGGCGACGCTGCGCAGCGGCTGGCAGCGGTACACCTTCCCGTCGAGCACCCAGGCCAACGTGCTGTTCAACACCGCGCAGGCGCGCGGCAGCGGCACCGGCGCGCAGTCGTCGTCGATCTCGATCGTCGGCAGCGACACCGTCGAGGGGTCCGTGACGACCGCCGGGTTCTGCGCCTCGGCGCCCGCGCACACCGTGTACTTCTCGGCCAAGTTCAGCCGGCCGTTCGCCTCCTTCGGCACCTGGTCGGGCACGACGTTCACCGGCGGCAGCCGCGCCTCGTCCGGCAGCGGCGCGAAGGGCGGCTGGGTGCGCTTCGACACCTCGTCCGACCGGGTCGTGACGGCGAAGGTCGGCCTCTCGTACACCGGGATCGCCGGAGCGCAGGCCAACCTCACCGCCGAGACCAGCGCCGCCGGCTTCAACTTCGACACCGTCCGCGATGCCGCGCGCGACACCTGGAACGCGAAGCTGCACAAGGCGGAGGTCGACGGCGGCACGACCGACCGGCAGGTGGCGTTCTACACGTCGCTGTACCACTCGCTGCTGCACCCCAACCTGTCCGGCGACGTCAACGGCTCCTACCGCGGCTTCGACAACGTCGTGCGGACCGCGTCCGGGTACACGCCCTACCAGACGTTCTCGCTGTGGGACACGTACCGCGCGCAGAACCAGCTCGTCGCGCTGCTCGAGCCGCAGGTCGCCCGGGACTACGGGCTGTCGCTGCTCGCGGTGGACCGTGAGCTCGGCTGGCTGCCGAAGTGGTCCCTCGCCAACACCGAGACCAACACGATGACCGGCGACCCGGTCACCCCGTTCCTCGTCGACCTGTGGGCGCGCGGCCTGCTCGGCGGCTACGAGTCACAGGTGTACGCGGCGCTGCGCAAGAACGCGCTCGGCGTACCCACGAACATCAACGGCCGCAACGGCAACCCCTACTACGCGTCGCTGGGCTACATCCCGACCGGCGTCACGTGCGGCCCGGTGCTGCCGATGGACCACGACTGCAAGTTCCCGAGCTCGGCCACCCTGGAGTACGCGGCCGCCGACTCCGCCCTCGCCATCATGGCGCGCGGCCTCGGCAACACCGCCGACGCCACCATGTTCGAGGCGCGCGGGCAGAACTACCGCAACCTGTTCGACCCGTCGATCGGCTTCTTCCGCCCGCGCAACGCCAACGGCGGGTGGGGCTCCCCGTACTCGCCGACCGACGGATCGCACACCTTCCACGAGGCGGGCGCCTACCAGTACCAGTGGCTCGTCCCGCAGGACCCGGACGGCCTGGTCTCGCTGCTCGGCGGCAAGACCGCGGCGAACAACCGGCTCGACAGCTTCTTCGCCTACAACAACCTGCTGACGGACCCGTCGGGGACAGCGCACAACACCTGGGTCAACGGCGCCTACGACTACTACAGCTTCACCACGTACAACCCGAACAACGAGCCCGACCTGCTCGCGCCGTACACGTACCTGTGGACCGGTCAGCCGTACAAGACGTCGACCGTGCTGCGGGCCGCGTACACCCTCTTCACCAACGGCCCCAACGGCGTCACCGGTAACGACGACCTCGGCACGATGTCGGCGTGGTACGTGTTCTCGTCGCTGGGCCTTTACCCGCTGATGAACGGCGCCAACTTCTACGGGGTCAGCACGCCGCAGTTCCCGTCGGCGAAGGTGACGATCGGCTCGTACGGCAGCCAGCAGGGCGGGGTCCTGAACATCACCGCCCCGTCGGTCAGCGACAGCAACCGCTACATCGGCACCGCCTCACTGAACGGCACCGGCTTCAGCCGCACCTGGCTGTCGCAGGCGGACATCGCGCACGGCGGCAACCTCGCGTACACGGTGACGGGCACCCCGGGCTCGTGGGGCACCGGCGCCGGCGACACCCCGCCGTCCTCGAACCACACCGCGCTTCCCGCCCCTCAGGTGAACCTGGCGCAGGGTAAGCCCGCGACCGGCTCCACCGCCTGCGCCGCTGAGGAGTCGCCTGCCAAGGCGGTCAACGGCAGCGTGACCGGCGGCAACACCGACAAGTACTGCTCCACGGTCGCCGGCGCCTACCTGCAGGTCGACCTCGGGTCCGCTGCTTCGCTGAACAAGATCGTCGTCAAGCACGCCGGCGCCGGGGCGGAAGCCGCCAACCTCAACACCAAGGCGTTCAACCTGCAGCTGTCCACCGACGGCAGCACCTGGTCGACCCCCGTCACCGTCACCAACAACGCCGACCCGGTCACCATCCACCAGTTCGCGTCGACGTCCGCGCGGTACGTCCGGCTGAACGTCACCACCCCGACGCAGACCACCGACGGGGCGACGCGCATCTATGAGCTGGAGGCCTACGGCTCGGCGACCGTCCCGGTGAACCTGGCGCTGAACAGGCCGGCCACGGGCTCCGCCGCCTGCGCCACCACCGAAGGCCCCGAGAAGGCGGTCAACGGCAGCGTCTCCGGCGGCAACACCGACAAGTTCTGCTCCGGCGTCGCGGGCGCCTGGCTGCAGGTCGACCTCGGCTCGGTCCGCGCCCTGACCCGCTTCGAGGTCGCCCACGCCCAGGCCGGCGGCGAGTCCGCCGACTACAACACGAAGGCCTTCACCATCCAGGTCTCCACCGACGGCGCCACCTGGACCACCCCCGTGACGGTCACGGGCAACACCGCCGCGAACACCACCCACCCGGTCAGCGTCTCCGGCCGGTACATCCGCCTCAACATCACCACACCCACCCAGACGACCGACACCGCAACCCGGATCTACGAGCTGCGCGCGTTCGGCTGAGCCCCCTGGGGCGGGGGAACCGCCCCGGCGTGGTCCAGTTCGGGAGACCACGCCGGGGCGCCTCGCTGTCACGGTGCTCGGACCGGCGTCTCGGGCGTCTCGGGCGTCTCCGGCGTCTCCGGCGGTGGACCTGACCCGTCGTGAGGGTCAGCCGGTGAGGTGGCGGCGGACCCGGGTGACGGCGGCCGTGGCGAGGCCGGCGACAGCGAGCGCGCCGAGGCCGAGCAGGGCGAGGACGCCGGTCCGGGGCTGGTGTCCGCCGCGGGTTTCGGCGGTGGCCGCGGCGACGACGGCGGTGCCAGTTGTACCGTTCGGCAGGCCGAGCAGTCCGCCGAAGCCGTTGGCGGTGTGATGCTGGGTCGCGGTGCTTGCCTGGGCGGTGTCGCGGCCCTTGTCGGCGCCGGAGAGCCAGCGCGTCGAGTCCTGCGCGGTCCGGTGCCGCGCGGCGCGGTTCGAGGTTTGCGCGGCCCGGTTCGGGTGCTGGGCGGCGGCGTTCGCACCCAGCGCGGCACCGTTCGCGGTCTGTGCGGCACCGCCTGCGGCCTGCGCGGCACCGCCTGCGGTCTGTGCGGCGCCGCCTGCGGTCTGCGCGGCACCGTTCGCGGTCTGGGCGGCAGCGCTTGAGGTCTGGGCGGTGGGGTTCGAGTGCTGGGCGGCGGCGCTGGCATCCAGCGGGGCGCCGTTCGCGGTCGGGGTGGCGCCGTGCGTGGTCTGGGCCTTGCCGGTCGAGGCCGGGGTGGTCTGGTGCGGGTCGCGGGCGGGTCCGGTGGCCGGCGCGGCGCCGGGTGTGATCGCCTGGGTGGCGGCGGAGCCGGCGACCGTGACCGGGGCGGACATGGCGCTCAGGACCGAGCTGCGGGCGCCGGAGCCCGGGACGGCGATCGCGCGGACCGCGAACGTGTATGTCGCGCCCTGCGTCAGCGACGACACGATGCAGCTGGTCGCGGCGTTGGTCCTGGTGCGGCAGTGCTTCGTGGCGTCCTCGAGCGCGGTGGCCTCGAAGTGGTCGACGATGCCGGTCTCGCTGATGTTGACCTTCCACGAGATCTTCAGCGACGTCGGGGACTGGGGGGTGACCGTGACCGCGGTCGGTGCGGCGGCCACCTGCTGCACGGGGGTCGCCAGGGCGGTGCCGCCGGGGCTGGACGGAGACCCGGCGGGCGCCTTGCGCGGGGGCTTCGCGGTGGTCTTGTGCGCGGTCTTGTTCCGTTGCGCTTTCGCCTTGGCCTTGGCCTTGGCCTTCGTGGCGGTCCCGGTGGAGCCGGCCTTCGACTTCGGGGCGGCCTTGGTGGTGCCGGTCTTCGGCTTCGGGGCTGCCTTGGTGGTGCCGGTCTTCGACTTCGGGGCGGCTGCGGCCGTGCCGCCCTTCGCGGGCGCGGGGATCTTGCCCATCTTGCGGTCGTTGGCCTCCCGGTTGCCGCCGGTCGCGTGGACGCCGTGACTGCGCACCTCGGCGCCGCCGTCCGGGCTCGGGTGGTTGAACTGCCCGGGAGCCGCGAACGCCGTGCCTCCGGTCGCGCCGACGACGACGATGCCCGCGGCCGCCAGCACGAGACCGGCCCGGGCGGCGCGGGCGGCCTGGGCGGCCCGGGCGGCGCGGACGGCGCGGCGGGCGGGGCGCGGCACGGATCTGGTCACCACGGGAACGGTCCCCTCTGGAGCATTCTGGACAATTGCCTACCTAACGCAATGTAGCGACTACTCGGCGTGTCCGGGCGACATTCGCTGGTGGTGCTGTGACAGTTGAGCGGATCCGGGTTGATCGGCCGATCCGGGTGGTGGCGTCGCGGCGATACGCTGCCGCCGTGACCGTGCCCCCCGATGACCGGCGGCCACCCGCACCCTGGCCCCCGCCACCGGGTCCGCAGCCCTGGACACCCCCGCCGGCACCGACGCCGCAGCCACCGCAGGCGCCGCAGCCACCGACGCCGCAGGCGCAGCCGCATCCGTTTCCGCCGCCGCACCACCTGCCGCAGCGGGGCAACGCGCCCCGTGGCGGGGGCGTGCTGCCCTGGGTGGTCGGCGCCGCGATCCTCGCCGTCCTCGCGCTCCTCGTCGGCGCCGTCGTCGTCGTGGTCCGCCTCGGGGGACGCGGCGACGACGACCCATCCGTGGCGGCCCCGGCGACCACCGCGGCGCCCGCCGCCACCGCGACGTCACCGGCGGCGACGGGCGAGGCCACGCCGCCGCGGCTGCCGGAGCGGCCCGAGGCGTCGACGCCGCCGGCGCTGCCGGAGCTCGCGACCCGGCCGGTGACCGAGGAGGGCACGCTCAGGTCCGGGACCACCGGCACCGGCACCGCGGTCACGTTCGTCAACACGCGCAAGGACGCGGTCACCGTGTACTGGCTGGACTTCGACGGCAAGCGCGTCCGGTACCAGCACATGCCGCACGACACGTCGTACACCCAGCAGACGTATGCGAGCCACGCGTGGCTGGTCTGCGGCTACGACGAGACGCCGCTGCTCATCGTCGTCGCCGCCGCGCAGCCGGGGCGGGTCACGATCCGGTAGCGGCCGCAACCCGGGCCACGTCCCGGCGGTCCAGACCAGCATGAGACGCATCGGACTCGGACTGCTGGCAGTGGCCCTGCTCGCCGGCTGCGGCGGCGACCCGGCCGCGGCACCGTCCACGGGCGCCACCACCTCCGCACCGCCGGCGGCGCCGAGCCCGACGGACCGGCGCTGCGCCGACCCCGAGCTCAACGACAAGCAGGTCGCGTTCCCGGGCAACGGCGGCTTCCTGACCGGCGTGCTGCTCGGCGAGGCCACGAGCAAGACCGTGCTCGTCCTCGCGCCGCAGGCCAGCGCCGACGCGTGCTCCTGGCTGTCCTGGGCCAAGCAGGAGGCCGCCGCCGGCTACCGCGTCCTCGCGCTCGACTTCGCTGGTGAGGGCCGCTCCCAGCGCGGCGACGGGAGCAAGCCGTCCGCCGACGTCCTGCGGGCGGTCGCGTACACCCGAACACTCGGCGTCCAGAAGGTCGTCCTCGTCGGCGCGTCGCGCGGCGGCACCGCCTCCCTCGTCGCGGCGGCCTCCGCCGAGCCGCCGGTGACCGCCGTGGTGAGCCTGTCGGCGCCCGCCACCTACGCGGGCGAGGACGCCGCCGCCGCGGCGCCCCGGATCACCGTGCCCGTCCTGTACGTCGCGGCCACCGGCGAGACCTCGTTCGCCGCCGACGCCCAGGCGATGTACGGCGCGACCACCGACCCGCGCCGCCGCGTCGCCCTCGTCCCGGGCAGGCTGCACGGCACGGCGCTGCTCACCGTCACCGCCGACGGCACCGCCGAGGCCACCGCGGCCGTCACGGAGTTCCTGCGGACCAACGCGGCCCCGTAAACCCTGGCGAGTCCCTGCGGGCCGGCGCGACCCGGTACAAGTCCCTGCGGGCCGACGCGACCCGGTACAAGTCCCGGCGCGTTTCCTGAAGGGCCGGCGCGACCCGGTACAGGTCCCGGTGAGCTCCTGATGGGCCGACGCGGCCTGGTGCAAGTCCCGGGCGGGTGGGATCACCTGACCCATGCGGCCCGGGACACGGGACCGGCACGCTCGACGGCATGACCAACGCAACCGTGCCGGACCGCTCCGCGGCGGCCGTTCAGACATACACCGCGCCCCGCAGAGGCTGGGCGCTCACCGGCGCGATCGGCGGGCTCGCCGGCGCCATCGGCATCTTCCTCGGCGCGGACCTGACCGCCGACGTCGGCGACGGCATCAAGGACAACGCGCAGCTCGTCGCGGCGATCGTCGCGCACCGCGAGCTCGTCTGGGTGTACCAGGTGAGCAGCGTGATCGTCGCGGTGTGCCTGATCGTGTTCGCGGCCGGGCTGCGCCGGCACCTCGCCGTGCAGGAGCCCGCCGGCAGCCTCGTGCCCGGGATCGCGGCCGCCGGCGTGGGGCTCGTCGCCGTGGCCGCGTTCATCGGCGGCGGCATCTGCACCGAGCTGTACTGGGCGCTCGGCGAACCCGACCGCTGGGACCCCGACACGATCGCCGCGTTGATCGAGGTCTACAACACGATCAGCTGGCTGTGGGCGGGCGCCGGGATCGCCGCCGCCGCGGTCGCCGTCGGCGGGTTCCGGCACGGCTCGGCCAGCAAGTGGCTCGCGGGTGTGAGTGTCGTCCTCGCGCTGCTCGTGGCCGCGACGCAGGCGTTCCCGGTGCAGTACGCGTCGCTGTTCCCCGGCGCGCTGTGGGTGTTCGTCGCCGGCCTGGCGTTCGGGCTGCGGAAGAATCGTTAGGGTCTGAAGGCGATGCACCGTGCAGCCTGGGCCACCCTCGCCGTCGCGGGCGTGGCGGTCTGGCTGGCGATGGCCAACGGCGCCCCGCTCGCCGGCGTCAGCCATCTGTTCGCCGTCTCCGCCTGTACGGTGGCCGGCGGCCTCGTCCTGCGGCAGCGGCCGGCCAACCCGTTGGGCCGGCTGCTGCTGCTCGGCGCCGGGTGTTTCGTGTTCCTGGAGGCGTTCGGGCAGTACGCGATCCGCGGCCTGCCGGGTGCGACCGCGGCGGCGTGGCCGCAGACCTGGCTGTGGGCGCCCGCGAACCTCGCCCTGGCCGCGGTACCCGCGTTCTTCCCCGACGGCCGGCGGACCAATGCACCCGGCCGGTGGATGCGCCGGGCGCTGTGGACGGTCACCGCGCTCGGCGCCGCCGCGGCCGTCACCGGCGCGCTGAGGCCGGGGCACAACGACCAGGTCGGGCCCGACGGGCTGCCCAACCCGCTGGGCGTGGCCGCGTTCGGCGGCGTCGCACCGGTCGTCGAGGCCGTGTTCACCGCGGCCGCGGGCCTGCTGTTCGTCGCCGGCGCGGCCGGGGTCGTCGCCGAGGCCGTCACCGCGACGGGAGCCAGGCGCGCGCAGGCCCGCTGGCTGGCGTACTCGATCGGCCTCGTCGCGCTCGTCGTCGTCGGCCGGCTCGTCGCCGGGCTCACCGACACCCACCCGGACAAGATCTGGCCGGCCGGGAACCTCTGGTGGGACCTCGCCGGCAGCGTCTCCCTCGCGCTCGTCCCCGCCGGGATCGGCGTCGCCGTGCTGCGGCACCGGCTGTTCGACATCGACCTGCTGATCAGCCGCACCGCCGTGTTCGTCGTGCTGACCGGCGGCGTCAGCTGCGCGTACCTCGTCATCGTCGGCTACCTGGGTGCCTCGTCCGTGGTGGCCGCGGTCGCCGCCGCCCTCGTCTTCGGCACGGCCCGCACCTGGGTCCAGCGCCGGGTGAATCTCCTGGTGTACGGGGAGCGCGACGACCCCTACACGGTGCTCACCAGGCTCGGCGAACGGCTCGCGCAGACCCAGGATCCGCTCGCGGTCCTGGCGACGAGCACCGCCACGGTCCGGGAGGCGTTGCAGCTGTCGTACATCCGCATCGACGCCGACGGAGGGCGCTCCTACGAGATCGGGACCCGCCCGGCGGAGCCCGTCGAGCTGCCGCTCGTGGCCGGCGGCGTCACCGTCGGCACGCTGCTGATCGGCCCGCGGCCGGGAGAGCCGGCGCTCGGCCCGCGCGACCTGCGGCTGCTCACGGACGTGGCCAGGCACATCGGCCCGGCCGTGCAGGCCGGCCGGTTCGCCGCCGACCTGCAGCGCTCCCGCGAACAGCTCGTCCAGGCGCGGGAGGAGGAGCGCCGCCGGCTGCGCCGCGACCTGCACGACGGCCTCGGCCCCACCCTCGCCGCGCTCACGATGCGCGCGGAGACGGCCCTGGCGGTCGGCGCGGACGCGGCGGAGCACCTCTTGGAGGAGATCGTCCGGGACGCGGAGACCGCCGTCGCCGACGTGCGCCGGCTCGTGGAAGGCCTGCGCCCGCCGGCCCTGGACACGCTCGGACTGCGCGGCGCCCTCGTCGCCCACCTCGCCGGCTGGCCGCCCGGCGGGCCGCGGGCCGGCGTGGACGCCGCCGACGACCTGCCGGCGCTGCCCGCCGCGGTGGAGGTCGCGGCGTACCTGATCGCGGTCGAGGCGCTCAACAACGCCCGCCGCCACGCTGGCGCGACCACGGTCCGGCTAGCGTTGCGGATGGACGGCGACCGGCTGTGGCTGTCGGTCACCGACAACGGCCGGTTCGCGACGAACGGCGCGGGGGTGGGCATGCACTCGATGCGCGAACGCGCCGACGAGCTCGGCGGCACCCTCGAGGTGGCGGCGACCGACGACGGCACCACCGTCACCGCCACCCTGCCGATCGGAGGTCCTGTGTGAACGCGCCAGTCCGGGTGCTGATCGTCGACGACCATGCGCAGTTCCGGACCGGGCTGCGGGCGTTGCTCGCCACCACCGGGGAGATCGAGGTCTGCGGCGAGGCGGCCAGCGGCGAGGAGGCCCTTACCGCGCTCGCCCGTGCGCAGCCGGATGTCGTGCTGCTCGACCTCGCGATGCCCGGCATGGGCGGGATCGTCGCGACCCAGCGCATCCTGGAGGCCAGCCCGCACGTGCGCGTGCTGGTGCTGAGCATGGCCGACGACGACGATTCGGTGTTCGCCGCCCTGCGCGCCGGGGCTCGCGGGTATGTGCTGAAGGGCGCCCGGCGGGTGGAGATCATCCGCGCGGTGAAGGTGGTCGCCGACGGCGAGGCGATCTTCGGCCCGGCGATCGCGACCCGGCTGATGGGCTACTTCGCCAACGTCGACCGGGACCCGCCCACCCCGACCATCCCCGGCCTGACCGCCCGGGAGCACGAGATCCTCACGTTCGTCGCGCAGCACATGACGAACCCGCAGATCGCGCAGCGGCTCGGGCTGAGCCAGAAGACGGTCCGCAACCACGTCTCCAACATCTTCGCGAAGCTGCAGGTCGCCGACCGTGCCCAGGCCATCGACCTGGCCCGCGAGGCCGGTCTGGGCTGACGGGCGCCGCACCGGACCCTCACCGTTCCCTCGAACGGCGGCGCGCCCCGTGCACGATGCCCCGAGGCGCCTATCCTGCAGCGGTGGACTGGCTCGATTACCTCGGCTGGGCCGGCTCGGCGGTGCTCGTCTGGTCGCTGTCCCAGGCCCGTCTCCTGCGCCTGCGGGTGCTCAACCTGATCGGGTCCGTCGTCCTCGTCGTCTACAACGCCGCGTTGAGCGTCTGGCCGATGGTCGGCCTCAACGCGGCGATGACGGTCATCAACACCTACCACCTGTACAAGATGCTGCGGACCCGCCACGACGAGGCCACCTACACCGTCGTGCAGGTCGGCACCGACGACACCTTCCTCGCCCACGTCCTGCGCGTGCACTGGGCGGACCTGGCGAAGTTCAACCCGGCGTTCCGCTTCGACGACAACCCCGACCGCGCCGCCTTCCTCATCACGCGTGCCGACGAGGTCGTCGGCGTCCTCTTCCTGCGCCCCGCCGACGGCCCGGACGCCGAGGGTGTCGCCCAGATCGAGCTCGACTACGTCACGAAACGGTTCCGCGACCTCAGCCCCGGCGAGTTCGTCTTCCGCAGCAGCGGCCTGCTCACCAGCCGCGGCTACCGCCGCGTCCGCACCCCGCCCGGCATGGTCGCCCCGTACTACGGCCGCCTGGGCTTCCACCGCGTCGGCGACCACTACGAGCTGGAGCTCCCCTCCGCCTGAGCATCGACCACGCTCTCCGCCTGTCAGGCTTCGGGCTTCGGGCTTCGGGCTTCGGGCTTCGGGCTTCGGGGGAGGGAAGCCGGGCTGCTCGGCCTGCGCACCCGGTGGCTCACCTTGGAGATCGGCGCGCCGCTGCCGCAGGCCCTCACCGTCACCCAGCTCACGGCCGTCATCGGCCACGCCGCGCACCGGTTGACCGCCCAGGCCACCACCGACGCCGCCCAGCTGGACGCCAACCGCCTGCTGGAAGCCGCGGGCGGCGACACCGGCACAGTGCTGCGCCTGCTGTTCGAGGGCCGCCCGCCGCTCGGCGCCGGTCGCGGTGTGATGGTGGCCGGTTGCCTGGTATGCGCGGGCCGGGTCAGGAGGTCCTGGGGGCGGGGAGGCCGGCGGTTTCGGCGGTGAGGCGGGCGTGGCCGTCGAAGAGGGCGTCGCGGCCCTCCTCGGTGATCCAGTCGAAGTGGCCGTAGGCCTCCAGGGCGGCGAAGCCGTGCAGCGACGACCAGGCGTGCAGCATGGCCTGGAAGGTCTCCGCCGAGACCGGCACGCCCGACTGCTGGTGTTTCTGATCGGCGCACGCGGCGACGGCGGGGTGCACGTCGCGCAGCCGGGGCCGGCCGAGCACGCCCAGCGCCTGGGCCTCGAGGAACAGCGACGACAGCTGTGACATCGCTCGCTGGGCGGCCTCCGTGGTGGGGCCGTCGACGGGGGCGGCGTACCCGGGCAGGGGCATGCCGAGGATCAGGGCGAAGCGCTGCGGATCCTGCCGGGCCCACTGGCGGTACGAGCCGGCGACCGCCAGGAACCGGCCGCCCACGTCGTCGGGGGGGACCGCGTCGCGGGCCTCGGCCACGCAGCGGCCGAGGTCGTCGTACGCGTCGGCGATGAGGGCGCTGAGCAGCTCGTCGCGGTCGGCGAAGTAGCGGTAGAGCGCCGGCGGCGTCATCTCCATGGCCCGGGCGATGTCGGCGAAGCGGATGTCGACGGTGCCCTGCTCGCGCATCTGGGTGAGGGCGGTGAGCTTGATCTCGTCGATGGTCGCCGCGCGCGCCTTCTCCCGCCTGGGTGTGTTCATGGGTCCTCCTGATGACCGTTCCGTTAAGCATCGTTACAGAAGTGAAGGCGCTTGACAAGCGACGGGTCGTCATGTTGGTTAATAGGCGTAACGCAACTGACGCCAGTTCACTGCTGAAGGCAGGGGATCATGACCGACCTCCCGAACCCAGCGCTCGGCCCGCTCGGGCGGCTCGCCCGGGTGGCGTACCGGCGACGTGGCCGGACCGTCGTCGCGTGGGTCGTCGCGCTCGCCGCGGCGTTCGCGCTGTCCAACTTCTTCGGCGGCGACTTCGCCGCCGACTACTCCGCGCCCGGCTCCGACTCCAAGGCCGCGACGCGGCTGCTCGAGGAGCGCTTCACCAGCCAGTCCGGCGCGACCGTCTCGGTCGTCGTGCGGGCCGACAACGGCGTCGCCGGCGTGAAGAGCGACGTGCAGGCGCTGCTGGCGAAGCTGGCGGCCGCGCCCCACGTCGCGGGCGTCGCCGACCCGTTCGCCGCGCCCGGCGGGATCTCGCAGGACGGCCGGACCGCGGTCGCCGACCTGCGCCTCGACGTGGTCAACCCCGACGACATGCCGGTCGAGGACAGCCAGCGCCTGATGGACATCGCCGCCGAGGCGCGCCACGCGGGGCTGACCGTCGCGCTCGGCGGGCAGAGCATCCAGCGCGCCGAGCAGGGCGAGATCGGCTCCGAGGGCATCGGCCTCGCCGCCGCCATCGTCATCCTGCTGCTGATGTTCGGCTCCGTGATCGCCGCCGGCCTGCCGGTCCTGGTCGCCGTCGCCGGGCTCGCCGTCAGCGCCACGCTGACCGGGGTCCTCATCCGCTTCGTCGACGCGCCCGACTGGTCCACGTCCCTCGCCACCATGATGGGCATCGGCATCGGCATCGACTACGTGCTGCTGATGGTCACCCGCTTCCGCGAGTGGCGCGCCGCCGGCCTCGACCCGGAGGCGGCGACCGTCGCGACGCTCGACACCGCCGGCCGCTCCGTGATGGTCGCCGGCAGCACGGTCATCGTCAGCATGCTCGGCCTGTTCGCGATGGGCCTGTCGTTCATGCGCGGCGCCGCGCTCGTCACGATCCTCGGCGTCCTCGTCACGCTGGTCGCGAGCGTCACGCTGTTCCCGGCGCTGCTGGGGTACCTCGGCCGGCACGTCGACAAGCTGCGCCTGCCGCTGCTGCGCCAGGGCGCCGTGACGGTCGCCGCCGGCGGGCACGTCGAGCCCGGCAAGGGCTGGCTGCGCTGGAGCGGAATGATCCAGCGGCACCGCTTCGTCTCCGCGTTCCTCGGCGTGGCGATCCTGCTCGCGCTCGCCGCACCGTTCCTCGGCGTCAGGTTCGGCTTCCCAGACGCGGGCAACAACCGCGCCGAGACCACCACGCGCCAGGCGTACGACATGGTCGCCGAGGGCTTCGGCCCGGGCGCCAACGGCCCGCTCGTGCTCGCCGTCGAGCTGCCCCGCCCCGGCGACCGCACCGCGCTCGACAAGCTCGCCGCCGCCCTCCCCGGCGTCAACGGGGTGGCCGCCGCGATGCCCGCGCAGGTCAACCAGGACGGCACCGCCGCGGTCATCACGGTCCTGCCGCGCACCGGCCCGCAGGACGCCCGCACCGAGGACCTCGTCGAGCGGCTCCGGGACATCCTGCCGCAGACGGTCGCCGGTACCGGCGCCGACGTCCACGTCGGGGGGATGACGGCCACCGCCATCGACAGCACCGCCAACATCGCCCGGCGGATCCCGCTGCTGATCGGCGGCGTCGTCCTGCTGTCGATGCTGCTGCTCCTGGTGTCGTTCCGCAGCGTCGCGGTGGCACTGAAGGCGGCCGTGATGAACCTGCTGTCCGTTGCCGCCGCGTACGGCGTGGTCGCCCTCGTCCTGCAGGGCGGCTGGGCCGGCAAGCTGGTCGGCATCGACACCGAGACGCCGCTGCCGGCGTTCGTGCCCGTGCTGATGTTCGCCGTCCTGTTCGGCCTCTCCATGGACTACGAGGTCTTCCTCGTCAGCCGCATGCGCGAGGTCTGGACCCGCACCGGCGAGAACGCCCGCGCCGTCACCGACGGCCTCGCCGGCACCGCCCGCGTCATCACCGCCGCGGCCGCCATCATGATCGCGGTGTTCGCCGCCTTCATCCCCAGCCCCGACCTGGTCCTGAAGGTCATCGGCGTGGGCATGGCGTCCGCGATCTTCCTCGACGCGACCGTCGTCCGCCTCCTGCTGGTCCCGGCGGCGATGCACATCCTCGGCCGCGTCAACTGGTGGATGCCGGCCTGGCTGGGCCGCCTCCTGCCCGAGCTGCACGTCGAGGGCAAGGCCCAGGACCACCTGCCGGCCGAGCACAAGGAGCTGGCGACGGCCACCGCCTGACAGCGGATGCGCGAGACCCCGTGCGGCGCCCGCACGGGGTCTCAGCCCTTGGTGGAGCCCAGGGACAGGCCGGCGATGAAGTGCTTCTGCAGGGCGACGTAGACGACGAGCGTGGGGATCGCGGCGATGAGGGCGGCCGCGGCGATCATGTTCTGGTTGGCGACGAACTGGCCCTGGAGGTTGGCCAGGGCGGAGGTGACGGGTCGCTTGTCGCCGGTGGAGATGAGGGTGATGGCCCAGAAGAAGTCGTTGTAGATCCAGGTGGTGAGCAGCGTGGCGAGGGCGGCGAGGGCGGGGCGGCACAGCGGGAGGGTGAGCCGCCAGAACCGGGTCCAGACGCTCGCGCCGTCGACGACAGCGGCCTCGTCGAGCTCGTGGGGGAGGGTCTTCATGTAGTTGCTGAGGACGAAGACGCAGAACCCGAGCTGGAAGGCGACGTTGATGGCGATGAGGCCGACGTACGAGTTGTACATCAGGCCGCTCTCGCTGACCCAGTGGGGCAGCGGGATCGCCAGGTACAGGCGGAACAGCGGCGTGATGATGACCTGCTGCGGCAGGAGGTTGCCCGCGGTGAACAGGATGAGCAGGGCGAGGTTCCAGCGCAGCCGCAGCCGGGCCACGACGTAGGCGAACGCCGAGGCCAGGAACAGCGTCAGCACCACCGCCGGCACCGTGACGATCAGCGAGTTCAGGAAGAAGCGCCACATGTCCGATTGGGTCCACGCGGCGCGGAAGTTCGACAGCGTCAGGCCCGACGGCAGCGAGACGTAGCCGTGCGCGTTCGTGTCGGCGATCGGCCGCAGCGCCACGTACAGCGCGAACAGGATCGGCGTCAGCCACAGCGCGATCATCGCGATCATGAACGCCTGGGACGCCACACGCCACGGGCGGCGGGTCACGATCGGGCCTCCTCGCGGCGGAACGCCTGGTACAGGAACAGCGTGATCGGCACGAGCGAGATGACGAGCAGGATGACGCCGAGCGTGGAGCCGAAGCCGATCCGCTGGGTCTCGCCGACGATGTTCTGGGTGACGGCGACGGACAGCAGTTCGAGGCCTTTGAGCGGGTTGCCGCCGGAGGTGATGTACACGAGGTCGAAGGCGCGCAGTGACTCGATGACGGTGACGACCATGACGACGATGTTGATCGGGCGCATGGCGGGGAACACGACGCGCCAGAAGGTCTGCCAGGCGGTGGCGCCGTCGACGAGGGCGGCCTCGCGCAGCGCCGGGTCGACGGCCTTGAGCCCGGCGAGGTAGAGGATCATCACGTACCCCGCCTGCCGCCAGCTCGCCTCGACCAGGAGGGCCCACAGGTTCAGCGACGGGTCGCCGAGCCAGTCGATGAGGTTGTCGTCGCCGGTACGGTCCAGCAGGGAGTTCACGAGGCCGAAGTTCGGCGAGTAGATGAGCTCCCAGATGATCCCGATCAGGGCGAGCGACAGCATCACGGGCAGGAACAGGATGCTCTGGTAGATGCGGGAGCCGCGGATGCCACGGTCGATGACGACGGCGAAGAGCATCCCGAGCGGCGTCGCGAAGCACACGAAGACGAGCAGCCAGATGATGTTGTGCTGCACGGCCGGCCAGAAGTCCGGGTACGTGGTGAACGCCTGCTCGTAGTTGCGGACGCCGTACAGGCAGCCGGGCTGCGGGATGCCGGGCGCCGACGGCAGCGAGTCGCAGGACTGCAACCGCACACCGCCGACGCCGGTCCACTTCGTGAACGACAGCCCGACCGACGCCAGGGCCGGCCCCCAGATGAGGAACGCCTCCAGCAGCAGCGGGATGCCGAGCATCGCCGCGATGACGAAGCCGTCGCGGCGGGTGAGGAGACGACGACGAGGCCGCTTCACTTGGTGAAGATGGTTTTCGCCTGGTCCTCCGCACTCTTCAGGATGGAGGTGACCGTGCCCGGGCTGGGGTCGTCGATGAACGTCTGGATCAGCTTGATCATCGCGGTGGCCATGTCGGGGACCGTGTCACGGTCCATGAACTGCGACACGTTCTTGCACTTGGCGATCTCGGCGACGGACTTCCTCTGGATCTCGTTGTAGGTCGGCGCGACGAGACCGTTGGCGAGCCCGACGTCCCAGTGGTCGTTCTGCAGGAAGCTGGTCTCCGCCTCGGGGGTGCCGATGTACTGGAGGACCACCTTCGCGGCGGCCGAGTTCTTGCCCTTCTTCGGCAGGATGAACCCGTCGGTCGGGGCGTCCATGTAGTACTGGCCGTGCTCGGGGTTGATCGCCGGGTAGGGGAAGAAGTCCAGGTCGGCGAGGTTCGCCGGAGCGTAGTTGGCGGCGACCTGGTTGGACCCCTGGAACATCATCCCGGCCTGCTTGTTCTCCAGGGTCTTGGCCGCGTCCTGCCAGGTCCTTCCGTTGGCGCCGTTCTGCACGTACGGCATGAGCTGCCGCCACTGGTCGAACACCGCCGCGACCTTCGAGTCGGTCCACGGCACCTCGTGCTTCATCAGCCGCAGGTGGAAGTCGTAGCCGTTGATGCGCAGGTTCAGGATGTCGAACGTGCCCAGCGCCGGCCAGCCGTCCTTCTCCGCGAACGCGATCGGCACGAGACCGTCGGTCTTCATCTTCTGGCACAGCGCGATGAACGCGTCCCAGGTCGTGGGCACCTGGTAGCCCTTCGCGGCGAAGACGCTCTTGTTGTAGAAGACGACCCACGGGTAGTTGTACAGCGGCACGAGGTAGTAGTGCCCGTCGATGCCCTTGGAGAGGCTTCTGGCGGCGTCGTTGAACGTGCCGCCGATCTTCTCCCACACGTCGTCGATCGGCGTGAGCAGCCCCTGCGCGGCGAAGAACTGCAGCCGGTACCCGGCGAACCAGGTGGCGAGGGAGTCCGGCGTGCCCTGCAGGTAGCTGCTGATGTTGTTCTGGAACGTGTTGTGGTCGGTGGTGTTGACGGTGATCGGCACCTTCGTCGACGAGGTCGCGGCCGCGCACAGTGCCGCGAACGCCTGCTTGGTGGCGTCGTCGGAGTAGTTGGACCCGAACGTGATCGGGTCGGTGGGGGCGCCTGAGTCGGGCGCCTTGCCGTCGTCGTCATCGCCGCAGGCGGCGAGGAACGTGGGTGCTCCGAGGAGCGCGGACGCGGCGGCGAGGCCTCTGAGCGCGGAGCGGCGGGAGAGTCGGGCGTCTGTCATGTTCGCCTCCGGGCGGGATTCGGCGACCAGCAGCAGGAGAGGAGCGACCAGCGGCGGAGAGAGGAGCGACCAGCAGCGGGGGTGCAGCGACCAGCAGGGGTGGCGAAAAGCAACAACTTCCAACGCGGATGCTCATAAGCCATCACAGCAAAGCCGGTCGATGTGACACTTGTCAAGCATTGATCGGCATCGTGATCTCCCAGGCTGTGTTCACCTCCGTTCGCAGGAAGTTGGGGTGGCTACTCCCAGCCGGCTCCGAGGTTCGTCCGGTGCCCTCATCTGCGTGCGACTGAGCTTCGACCAGGCGGGGCACGCGCTGCGAAGCGGCGGGCGCCGCTGCCGTACGGGAGCGCCCGCCGCCTCTGCGACGGGCGCGTAATGGTGGAGGGGACAAGGTGTCGGTGAACGTCGAGGGCGGCCGCGACCTGTTCGACGCGACCGTCGCGCACACCCTGAAGCTCACGTTCCGCGACGCGGACTACCAGCGCATCCCCGACGCGTACTTCGACGAGGGGGAGAAGGAGTACCTCGAGGCCGACCTCGTGATCGACGGCGTCCTGGTGCCCAGCGTCGGGATCGGCCTGAAGGGCAACTCCACGCTCGGCGGCCTGACCAGAAACGGTCAGACCCGTCCGGGCGGCTTCCGCCCCGGCGGCGGCGCGCAACTCCCCGGCCCGATCCCCGGCGGCGGGCCGGACCCGGGCGGCGCGCAGATCCCGGGCCCGATACCAGGCGGTGGGCAGCGCGGTCCGGCCTTCGGAGGCGGCGGCCCGATGGGAGGGCGCGTCACGCTCAAGGCGGAGCAGCCGGAGACCCTGCCTGGCTGATCAATTTCGACACGGACGTCGACGGCCGCCGCTTCCAGGGGCGCCGGGAGATCGCGGTCCGGGTCGCCGGCATGGGCGGCGGATCCGCGGTGCTCAACGAGGCCCTCGCCCTGGATCTGCTCAGGTCGGTGGGTGAGCCGGCGCAGCGCTACGCGTACAGCAGCTTCACGGTGAACGACCGCCCCACACCGCCCGACTTCGACGACATGGCCGGCCCCGGCCGCAACTACTACCTGTGGCTGGACACCGCGACCGGCCGGTTCCGCGTCGTGGCCTGGGACCACAACCTCACGTTCGGCGGCGCCGCGGACCAGGGCCCGTTCGACGCCGGCCGGATGGGCGGGCGGATGGGCGGCCACCGCCTCAAGGAGCGGGCGCTGGCCGGTCCCGCGTTCAAGGTGGTGTACGAGCGCGCCTACCGCGACCTGTACCGCCGCCTCTACGCGGGCGCGCAGGCGTTGTCCACACTGGACTCGATCGTGAAGGTGCTCGGCACCGTCGGCGGCAGCGACCCGGCGGCCACCGCGTCGGACGCCGAACGGCTGCGGACCCTGCTCGTGGCCCGCACCCAGAGCCTGGCGGAGCACCCGGTCATCACCGGCTGAGCAGCTGCTGACCGGCGTCGGCGCCCTGGTGCGGATGATCAGGAGGGATCCGGCGTGGCCCACTCCTGCCACGCGCGGAATACGGCCGGCAGCTCCGGGTGGCCCGCGTCGGCCAGGTGCACCAGCTTGTGCCTGGTCATCGCCATCCCGAGCTGGACGCCGTCGGGCAGGTCGGCGCCGCCGGCCAGCGCCGCGACGACCCCGGCAGCGTAGACGTCCCCGGCGCCGGTCGCGTCGACGACCCGCTCCACGGGCACCGGGTGCTGCGGGTGGAAGCGGGCCCGCAGCAGCGGCCCCGACCGCGTGAACGTCGTGACGCCGGCGGGGCGCTTGACGTGCACGACCCGCCCCGGCCGGCCGACCCGCAGGATCCGGTCCGCGGCCCACGTGTCGTCGCCGGTCGTCCCGAGGGCCTGCAGCTCCCGCTCGTTGAGCAGCACGTGGTCGGCCATGGTGGCGAGCGCGGTGACCGGCGCCGACCGGCTCGCCGTCCACACGTGCCCGGGGTCGAACGACAGCACCGTCTCCGGGCTGCGCTCCCGCACCGCGGCGAGCACGTCGGCGAGCACCACCGGTGTCTGCTGGTCCAGGAACGACGTCACGTGCACGATCCTGGCCGCCGACAGGTACTCCACGACCGCCTCGAACTCGACCTCCAGGTGCGCTGCCATGCGGTCGTTGGCGCCGGGGTGGACCAGCAGCGTCCGCTCCCCGTCCTCAACCAGCGACAGGCACACGCCGCTGAGCTCGCGGGGCTCCTCGCGCAGCATCCCAGTGTCGACGCCGAGCCCGCGCAGCCGCGCCGCGATCGGGGTGCCCGGCACCGGCAGCCGGCCGGCGACGCCGACGTAGCCGAGCCTGAGCCCGGCGCCGATGTGCGCGAGCGCGTTGACCGTGTTGTACGCGGACCCGCCGACGGCGACCCTGACGGACGCGCCCTGCACCGTGCGCATGGCGGCGTCGACCGTCGCCGCGCCGACCCTGGACTCCGCGCCCCAGTCGACGGAGCCACGCACCAGCGCCTTCGCGGCCGGTGACACCGGGGCGATCGAGTCGAGGTTGAGCGCCCCGACCCCGACGACGTCGAACCTGAACCCCACCTGACTCCTCAGCCGGCCACAGTCTGATGCTCCCCGACCCGGGTCGGCGACGCGGTGTCGGACTCTCCGGCCGCCTCACCGTGAAACGGCACGTGTGCTGCCGCCCATCCGCCAGTTCCTTGTCTCGGACCGCTCGGGGAGATTCTCGGCGCGCATCCGAAGAAGTCAATGGCCTCGGCGGTCACGGGGCGATGGAGGCCCGGCGGGCGGCCCGGGAGCGGCGCACGCCCAGGACGCCGACCACGATCAGCAGGACGCCGAACACGCCGACACCCGCGACGATCATCGTCAGGTCGTGCAGCGTCAGCTTGGACATGAACGAGGACATGGCGCCAAGTGTGCCAGGCCGCGGCCCGCCGCGGTGTCCCGGACGATCATGCGGTGCGAGCGCCGGCCGGCCCGCGGCCCGCCCGGGCCGGCCATCTCGCTTCCGGTGAGCTTGTGCGATCGCATGCTTCCCTTCCGGTAACACCAGTCTCAGCGGAACCGCCGGGCACGGGGCGCGAACCGCCGCAGCACCACCCGATCGATGACGTTTAGGGCACTTTGAGTGCGCTGACGGTGGCGGCCAGGCCGGCGGTGAGACGGTCGAGGTCGGCGGCGAGCTCCTTGGCGCGCAGCACGGTCGCGTGCGCCTCCTTGCGCTTGCCGGTGACGGCGGTCATCGTGTCGGCGATCTCGGCGGCGCCGCCGGCCGCCTGGCCGATGCTGCCCGACATGCCGGCGGTGGTGCTGCTCTGCTGCTCGACCGCGCGGGCGATTGTCGTCTGGAAGCCACTGACCCGGCCGATGACGTCGGTGATCCGGTCGATCGCCTGCACGGCACCGGTGGTGTCGGCCTGCAGCGCGGCGATGCGGCGGGTGATGTCCTCGGTCGCGGTGGCCGTCTCCTGCGCCAGGTCCTTGACCTCGCTGGCGACGACGGCGAAGCCCTTGCCCATCGCGCCCGCGCGGGCCGACTCGATCGTGGCGTTCAGCGCGAGCAGGTTCGTCTGCTCCGCGATCGACGTGATGACCTTGATCACGGCGCCGATCTCCGACGAGGAGTCGCCGAGCCGGGTCATCGTCTTGCCGGTGGCGTCGGTGACCCGGACGGCGTCGGCGGCCACGGTCGCGGCCTCGCCGCTGCTGCGGGAGATCTCGCCGATGCTGGCGTCCAGCTGCCGCGCGCCGGCGGCGACGCTGGTGACCTGGGCGTGCACGTGCTTCGCCGCGTCCAGGACGCGCTGCGACGCGGCGAAGGACTGCTCGGCCGAGGTGAGCATCTCCTCGACGATCCCGCCGAGCTGCCGGCCGGCGGCGCTGAGGGCGGCCGCCGACGCGGCGACGTCGCGGACCGTGCCGGCGACCCGGTCGAGCGTGCCGTTCACGGCGCCGGCCAGCGGCGACGCGCCGGCCGGCACCCGCCCGGTGAGGTCGCCCGCGGCGGCCCGGCGCAGCACCTCCGCCGCCTCGTCCCCGCCGCCGGCACCGCGGCGGCCTGCGAAGAAGCCGATCGCGGCGCCGACCAGGACGCCGCCCAACACGATCAGAAACGTGGTCATGGTGCCCTCCCACTCCTCCCATCGGCCGCCGGCGCGAGGAGAACAGCGGATCGCGATGATGAACTTCCCGCATCGATGAGGCAGGATGACCCCCGATGGGCGAGCTGCTGCTGGGGGGCCGCTATCACCTCGAGGAGCTGCTCGGCTCGGGCGGCATGTCGGTGGTGTGGCGGGCCCGTGACGAGATCCTGCACCGCGCGGTGGCGGTCAAGGTGCTGCACCTGAACGACGACCGGCAGGACGGCCGGATCCGGGCGGAGGCGCGCGCCGCCGCCGCGCTGTCGCACCCCAACCTCGCCCAGGTGCACGACTTCGGCGAGGACGGCTTCCCGTTCCTGGTCATGGAACTGGTCGAAGGCAGGACCCTCGAGCAGCACATGGACGACGGCCCGATGCCGCCGGCCGAGGTGTTCCGGATCTGCGCGGGCGTCGCCGCCGGGCTCGCCGCCGCGCACGAGGCCGGGCTCGTCCACCAGGACGTCAAACCGGCGAACATCATGGTCACCCCCGGCAGTGCCGGCCAGGTGGCGAAGCTCGTCGACTTCGGCCTCGCCTCGCCCGCCGGCTCGCGGCTGCCCGAGGACGTCCTCGGCACGCCCGCGTATCTCGCCCCGGAGCGGCTGACCGGGCAGGTCGCGCCGCCGTCGGACGTCTACGCCCTCGGGGTGCTGCTCTACCGGCTGCTGTCCGGGGAGCTGCCGTGGACGGCGGAGACGACCACCCAGCTGATCCGCGACCACGTCTTCACCCCGCCGCTGCCGCTGCCGCCGCTGCCCGGGGTGCCCGGCGCGGTCAGCCGGTTGTGCATGGCGAGCCTGGCGAAGGAACCGGCCGCCCGCCCTTCCGCCGCCACCGCCGCGGGTGTGCTGGCAGCGGCCGCCGCCACCGGGACGACGCCGACCGGCGCGGTGCCCGTCCCGGCCCCGGTCACGGCCGCGGAGGACGCCGGACCCGGCCGCGGGGGCCGGGGTCGCCGGTACGCCGTCGCCGCCCTCGTCCTCCTCGTCGCCGCCGCCTTCCCGTGGTTCCTGGCCGCGCTGGACGGCGCCGACCGGCGCGACACCGCCGGCGCGGCCACCAGCGGCCCCGTGCAGCCCGGTGCCCAGCCCGGTGCCCAGCCCGGTGCCCAGCCCGGTGCCCAGACCGGCACGCGGTCCGGGGGTGCCGGGCCGAGCGGCGCCGGGGAGACCGGCGCGACCGGGGGAGCCCCCGGCCGGGACGGCACGCAGGGCACGGGCTCGGGGCTGTCCGCGCAACCGTGGGGCGGCACGCCCGCGACCACGCCGGCCGCACCGGCCAC
This sequence comes from Dactylosporangium sp. NPDC000521, assembly GCF_042898305.1. NCBI lineage: Bacteria > Bacillati > Actinomycetota > Actinomycetes > Micromonosporales > Micromonosporaceae > Dactylosporangium > Dactylosporangium sp. NPDC000521. The sequence continues at coordinate 169,658 of NZ_JBIAYW010000004.1, read as the reverse complement.
GCCCACCTCGGCGGCCACGCCGCCGCGCACCGCCGGGCCTTCGCCGGAGGGGACCGCGCCGGTCGCGTTCACCACCGAGGCCGCCACCGCCCAGGCCGCGTGCGCCGGTGGCGGGCGGGTCCGGGTCGTGGCCGTGACGGTGACCAGGCCGTACAAGACGGAGACCCGCCAGGACGGTCCGGCCGCGACCGCGTTCGTCGAGCTCCGCCACGGCAACGACCTCGTCAGGATGACGTTCACCTGCTTGTCCGGCGAACCTGTCATGAATGTGACCCGCAGCACCCGTTGATTCGCGCTGCGTGTACTTCTCCCTATGAATTGTCGTGGATCAATGGTCGGCTGGATCGATGACCAGACCTTCCACCCAGGCGGTGATCCTTGGTGCCAGCATCGCCGGGCTCCTCGCCGCCCGCGCGTTGAGTGACACCTTCGGCACCGTGACCGTCATCGACCGGGACGACCTCACCGGCACCGGCCCCCGCAAGGGCGTCCCGCAGGGCCGGCACGCGCACATGCTCTTCGCCAAGGGCCGCGAGGTCATCGAGGACCTGTTCCCCGGCATCACCGGCGAGCTCGTCGCCGCCGGCGCGCTCACCGTCGACGTCCACGCGGGCTTCGCCTGGCACAACGGCCCGAACGCGCTGGCCCGCGCCGCCTCCGACCTCGTCGTGCTCGCCGTCAGCCGCCCGGCCCTCGAGGACCACCTGCGCGCCCGTGTCGGCAGGCTTCCCGGCGTCACCGTCCGCGGCGGCCTCGAAGCCACCGGGCTGCTCCACGAGGACGGCGCGGTCGTCGGTGTCCGGGCCGTCCCCGCCGGCGCCGGACCCGGCGCGCCGGCCGAGGAGCTGCGGGCCGACCTGGTCGTCGACGCCACCGGCCGGGGCAACCGCGGCACCACCTGGCTCACCGAGCTCGGCTACGCGCCGCCGGAGCAGGACAGCGTCATGGCCGGCGTCGTGTACGCCACCCGTGAGTACGAGCGCCGCCCCCTCGCCAGCGGCATGCTCGGCGTGCTGACCGGGGTGACGCCGAAGTACCCGTACGGCGCCGCGCTGCTGCCGATGGAGGGCGACCGCTGGATCCTGACCCTCGCCGGGCTCGGCGACGACCTCCCGCCCACCGACGAGGCGGGCTTCGCCGCCTACGCGACCCGCCTGTCGATCGGGGACCTCGCCGAGGTGGTGCACGGCGCCCGGCCGCTCGGGCCGCCGCGGCCGTTCCGCGTCCCGGCGAGCGTGCGCCGCCGGTACGAGCGGATCCGCCGCCATCCGGAGGGCTTCCTCGCCTTCGGCGACGCCATCTGCGCCTTCAACCCGATCTACGGCCAGGGCATGACCGTCGCCGCGCTCGAGGCCCTGGAGCTGCGGACCGCGGTCGCCGACGGGCTCGCCGGCCTGCCCCGGCGCTTCTACGCCAGGGCGTCCGCGGTGATCGACACGCCGTGGGACATGGCCGTCGGCGGCGACCTCGCCTTCCCGTCGGTGCCCGGCAGGCGCACCGTGAAGATCCGGTTCCTCAACTGGTACCTGGCGAGACTGCTGCGCGCGGCGGAGACCTCACCGGAGGTGGCGGTCGCCTTCCACCGCACGGTGAACCTGACCGAGCCGCCGGGGCGCCTCTTCGCCCCGGCGATCCTGCGGCGGGTCTTCCTCGGCTGACACCGTCCGGTCTCAGCTTCGCCCCGGCGACCGCGCTCAGCCGAACGCGCGGATCGTGCGGTCGCCGACGACCAGGAGGCGGCCGGAGGCGAGCATGAGCTCGGCGGACGTGTCGTGGTAGGCGGCGAGCCGCAGCCGCCGCACGACGGCGCCGTCGGTGGCGCGCAGGACGACGATCTCCGTGAACTCAGACGACGGCGTGAAGTCGCCGTGCCGCACCGCGGCGTACACGTGCCCGCCGCCGCTGACCAGCGCCGCGTGCAGCGCGGTGTACCCGTAGCCCGGCAGCGCCAGGGGAGTGGCCCAGGTGGCGGTGCCGGTCGCCGGGTCGTAGCGGCGGACGGTGCCGGTGAGGCCGTAACCGAACAGGTCACCGCCGCCGGCGGACAGGCCGTCGACCCACTCGTCGCCGGCGGGGGTGTCGCGGCACCAGCGGACGGCGCCGGTCGCCGGGGCGAGCGAGCACAGCGCCTCGGGGCCGGCGCCGGAGGCGAGCAGCGCCCCGCGGTGCCCGGCGAGCGAGAAGCCGGGCCGCATGCGGGTCCACTGGCGGACCCCGGTCCTCAGGTTGAACGCGAACAGCAGGCTCGCCCCGCCGCTGCCGTCGCCCGTGCCGCGGACCGGGCCGTAGGCGGCCTGCACGGCGACGTCGCCCACGACCGCCGGCGCGCCGGCCGCGTCGCCGTCCACCGCGCCCGACCAGGCGAGGGTGCCGTTGCGGACACGGTACGCGCGGAGGTGGAACCCGGTGCACAGCGCGCGGCACTTCGGTCCGCTGGTGACCAGGACGTGCTCGCCCGCGACGGTGAAGGGCAGGACCGCGGCGTCGGCGGGCAGCGCCACCTCCCAGCGCCGGGCGCCGTCGCGGGTGTACGAGGCGAGCCGGCTGCGCGTGCCGTCGGCCTCGAGGCTGCGCACGTACAGGGCGCCGCCGACGTCGGCGAGCTGCAGCGGGCGGCGGCCGGCGAGCCGGCCCACGACGGTGACCGCGCCGGAGCGCACGTCGACGCGGCGCAGCGCGCCCTTGCCGTAGACGACAGTGAGCTTGCCGCCGGCGACGGCCGCGCCGCCGACGGTGTCGTCGCTGCCGGCCTGCCGCTGCCACACCTGCCGCCGCACGTCGAGGTCGCCGGTGCCGCTCTGGTGGTTGTCGTTGGCGGCGCCCCCGCCGTGCTGCGGCCAGTCGCCCGGGGTGGCCGCCGCCGCGGAGTCCGCGAGCAGCGCGCCGGCGACGCACACGGCGACGATCGCCGCCATCCTGCTGATCATGGATTCAGCGAACCAGCGGCAGGTTGCAGGACGGTGAGAACGGTCGCACTCCACTCGCCCGGGTGCTGGCGGGCCCCGCGGCGTGCCATAGTCGATGGGTGGCGGCGCGGTGGGCGCGCGGTCCCGGACGAGTCACGTCGTACCCGGCCAGACAAGACGGCGTGGTGCCCGGGAGTGTGCCATGCTCGTCCAGATCCTCGGTTCCCTGTGCGTCCTGCTGCCCTTCGTGCTGGTCCAGCTCGGCGTGTGGACGTCCACGTCGCGCCGGTACGTGTGGCTCAACCTCATCGGCTCCACCGCCCTCGCCGTCGAGGCCGCCCTGGGCCGCGACTGGGGGTTCCTGCTCCTGGAGGGCGTCTGGGCACTCGTCTCCCTGCGCTCGCTCTTCAAGCCCCGCCCGGCCGGCACCGCCGCGCCGGCTCGGGACGCGGGCGTCGCCGCCGACTGAGCGCCCCGCCGGCCGCGACCCTCGCGGTGGGACCGGCACCCTGATGCGGTGACTCGCGGCGGGACCGTCCGTCGCGGGTCACACTCGGATGGGTGACGACGATCGGCCCCGACCCGGCCGCACCGCAGGCGCACCCCGTCAATCCGGCGCAGTCGCCACGCCCGGCGCCGGCCGCTGCCCCGGCGGCCGTGTCCGGGACGGTGCCCGCGTCCGGGCCGGCTTCCACCTCCGGCCCGGCACCGGCACCGGTGGTGCGGGTGGCGGACGGTCCGTTGGCGGGCGCGTTCCTGACGATGCCGGCGCTGCGGCTGCTGCTCGCGGAGACTCTGCGGCCGGGAGCGCTCGCGACGGTGGTGGACGAGCTGGTCACCCACCTGCAGCGGCTCCCCAGGCGTCCGGGCGGAGGGGCCGTTCCCGGACCGCCCGGTCCGGCACCCACGCCGGAGCCGCTTCCCGCACTGCCGATGCGGGACGTCATCCGCCCAGGCATCGTCGCAGGGCGCTGGCCCGTGGTTCCGGTAGGACCGGGCGGACCACCGTCACCATCCGGAAGCCCGCCACAACCCGGTCCTCCCGCACCACCGGCCGGCCCAGGTCCGCAACTGCCCGCTCCTCCTCCGCAACAGCCCGGTCCTGCCGCGCTACCACCTGGTCCTGCCGCGCAACCTGGTGCTCCCGCGCAGCAGCCCGGTCCTGGCGCGCAACCGCCCGGTCCTGGCGCGCAACCGCCCGGTCCTGGCGCGCAACCGCCCGGTCCTCCCGCGCAGCCGTCTGGTGCTCCGCCACACCTGCCCGGTCCTGTCGCGCAACCTCCTGGTGGTTTCCCGCAGCACCCTGGTGTTTCTGCGCGACCGCCTGGCGCCGCGCAGCCGCCGGTGGACGGTGTGCCGTTGTCGTTGCCGTCGTTGCCGTCGTTGCCGTCGTTGCCGTCGTTGCGGGAGGGGCCGTCTCCGCTGCCCGGGGGTGTGCCGATCCCCTCGTCGCGCACCGCCGCTCCGCCCGCGGCCGGCAGTGGGCGGCAGCCGCTCGAGGACCTGCGGGCGCTGCTGCCCGGGGAGCCGGCGGCGCAGCGGGAGGTGCTGCGGGAAGCGGTCGGGTGGCTGGTGGAGCACGTCGGCCAGCCGCAGGTCCTCGCGGCCCGGTGTGCGGAGCTCGGGCCGGTCGTGGCGCAGCTCGGGGTGGCGCCGCAGCGGCTGGACAACCTGGCGGTGCTGTTCGTGGACATGCTGCGGGCCAACCCGCCGGGGGTGCCGGTCCGGCGGGAGCAGGAAGAGGCGTGGGCGACGACGGGGAAGCTCGTGGCGCGGTGGCTGGCGGACGGGGCGGCCGCCGCGGCGCACGAGCCGGTGTCGTGGAGCGCGCCGGTGCTCGCGCACGAGCGGCGCGGGCAGGTCGGTGCGGAGCTCCGGGTGCGGACGTACCTGCCGTATCCGTGCCTGCCCGGGCAGCTCGCGGTGGTCGAGTCGGCGCTGCTGCCGGGGCGCTGGCGGCACTGCTGGGCCGAGCCCGACCCCGCCGCGGGCAACGTCGTCGCGCTGCACGTCGTCCCGCACGGCATCGATCCGGTCGGGGCGGCGCTCGTGGAGCGGACCGCGACCGGCGACGTGTTGCGGTTGCGGCCGGTGTACGGGCAGCCCGCCGCCGACCCGCTGTCGGCCCGGCCGCTGCTCGTCGTCGCCGGGCGGGACGCGGTGGCGCCGGTGCGGGCGCTGCTGGGCATGCTCCGCGCGACGGGAGATCCGCGGGCGGTGACGGTGTTCTGGCCGGCGGCGGTGGAGCGGGACCTGTACCGCCTGGTCGACGTCGCGGCCGAAGGCACCGTCGTGATCCGCGGCCGGTTCCCCGCGGGCCACGACGAGGACTGGACGGGTCACGACGCGTTCGTCGCCGACGACCCGGCGGGCGTCGGGCAGGTGCGGGCCCGGGTCGTGGCCGCCGGCGTGCCCGAAGACCGCGTCCGGGTCGCGGCGGCGTGAGCCGCCATCACTCGAACGGGTGACACAAGCGGGCGCGCGATGGCCCGTTCGTGCGCGTCGTAGCGTACGAACGGCCGAAAAATGCGAGTTTTGTCAGATTGCTGGCAACGTCATGGTGGTCGTTTAGCTTCGGGTCATCTGCCCTACTTCGTGGAGGTGAGATGGGAATCCGGAAGGGTGTCGCCGTCGCCGTGGCGGCGGGTGCCGTCGCGGCCGGAGCCGTCGTCCATGCCGTGCCGGCGTTCGCGGCCGACCACGGCGTGGTCCGCGGTGTGGTCGCCTTGACCAACAGTGCACGCGCCCGGGCGGGCTGCGGCCCGGTCACGTTGAGCCCGCGGCTGAGCTATGCCGCGTGGCTGCACTCGAGGGACATGGCCGACCGCGGCTACTTCTCCCACGGGTCGCCCCGCGGTAGCGGCCCGGGAAGCAGAGTGGCGTCCGTCGGCTACCGGTGGTCGTCGTACGGCGAGAACATCGCCTGGGGCCAGCGCAGCGCGCGCGAGGTCATGGACGACTGGATGAACAGCCCCGGTCACCGGGCCAACATCCTCAACTGCCGGTTCCGCAACGTCGGGGTCGCGGTCGCGTACAACGGACGCGGCGTGCCCTACTGGACCCAGGACTTCGCCAGCCCACGCTGAGGGTGGGACCAGGTTCCCGCGGGCACGACGACCGCCCGCGGGAACCTCGCCGGAAAGCGACGTGGTCGTCGGCGCCGAGGCGCCTCTTGGTCGTCGGCGGCGCCGGGGCGCCTCTTGGTCGCGGCGGCGGTGATGCGCGCGTCGCGGACCCCGTCCGGGCGGCTCGATGATCGGGTTGAGCGGCGCAGGTGAGCGGAAACGTCGAAGCTCGCCGCGCACTGCTCCCCGTCGGACCTGATCGGCGATCAGGTCGCCTCCATACGGATCGCCGAATCGAGCCGCACTCGGTGCGGATCTTCGGCCGTGAGCTCACCGGCGTCGTATTTCGCGATCATTTCCCGCACGCCCGCCGAGCGGGGCAGTGGGCCGGCGTTCCCGGTGGGAATAGTCATGGCGCACTTTCCTCCAAACGTCGGCGAATCGTCGTTGAGAAAGTGACGAGAAAACCATAACAGTCGATCTTGTTTTGGCGGACCGGCAGAATTGGCGCGGGCCGCAAGCTCTCGGCCGGCGCCGGTGGACCGCAGCAGATCTTGCGGCATTCAGCCAGTTCACAGCCAGGGTTCACCACGTGTTGCCCGGGTGGGCTGGACAGATCGGGCGCCGGACCGCCTAATGGAATGCACCCCGCCGGGCCCGCAACCCGGCGGCCCTCGGAGCACCCCGCACAACCCTGCCCAACCACTGTTCAGCCAGCCGTCGCCGCACATCCGGGATTCGCCGGACCGGCAGCAGCGCCCGCACGGCTCGCAGAACCGAGTACAACCGAAACCGCCGCCGCACGCGTCACTCAACCGCAACACCACCCTGGGTAGCACGCACCCCTTGAACGGGAGGCCCGCCGTGAACGACATCCTCACCGAGGCAACCGCCGCCGCCTACGTGGCCGCCGCCGGGTTCCGGGTCGGTCCTGTCGGCCGCGTCGGCGTCGAGCTGGAGTACTGCGTGCGCGACCTGAGCGATCCGATGCACCGGCCCGAGCCGGACCGTCTCCTCGGCCTGCTCGCCCACCTCGGCAACCCGCTGCCCGGCGGCAGCGGCGTCACGATCGAGCCCGGCGGGCAGCTGGAGCTGTCCTCCGCCGTCGGCGCGTCGATGGCCGACTGCGTCGCCGCGCTCGCCGCCGACCTCGCCCTCGTCCGCGCCGTCCTCGCCGGCCACGGCCTCGTCCTGGACGGCACCGGCCTCGACGACGTGCGGGCGCCGCTGCTCGTCACCGACCACCCGCGCTACGTGGCGCTCGCCGAGTACCACGAACGGTCCGGCCCGAAGGGGCTCGCGGTCATGTGCAACTCGGCGTCGATCCAGGTCTGCCTGGACGCGGGCAGCGACGACCCCGACGACTGGGGCCACTACCGGCGCCGCTGGTGGCTCGCCGACGCGATCGGCCCGGTGGTCATGGCCGCGTTCGCGAACTCGCCGCACCGCTCGAAATCCGGCCGGCGCTGGGTGTCGCACCGGCAGGGCCTGCGCTTCGGCACGGACGCCAGCCGCACCCGCGCGCCGCGCCGCGACGACGACCCGCGCGCCGCCTGGTCCCGGTACGCCCTCGCCGCCAACGTCGCCATGGTCGCCGGCTCAGGCCGCTGGCACGTGCCGGCAGGGCTGACGATGCGCGCCTGGCTGCGCGGCCACGGCCCCCGGCCGGTCACCCTCGACGACCTCGAGCGGCACCTCGGCACCCTCGTCCCGCCGGTGCGCCCCCGCGGCTACCTGGAGCTGCGGATGATCGACCAGCAGCCCGGCGACGGCTGGGTCGTGCCCGTCGCGGTCGTCACCGCCCTGCTCGACGACCCGCAGGGCGCCGAGGCGGCCGCCGCCGCGACCGAGCCGCTGCGCTCCCCGCTGCGCCGGCACCGCGACTGGCTCGGTGCCGCCCGCGAAGGACTCGCCGACCCGGCGCTCGCCGCCGCCGCCCTGACCTGCTTCACCGCCGCGGGTGAAGTCCTGCGCCGGCAGGGTGCCCCGCTCGCCGTGCGGGACGCGGTCGCCGAGTTCACCGACCGGTACGTGGCGCGCGGCTCCTGCCCGGGCGAGGACCGCCGCGAGCAGCGCCGCAAGGTCCGCGTCGGCGCCGGCGGATGAGCCGCGAGCAGCGCCCCGAAGACGCTTGCCGGCGTCGGCCGATGCGCCGCGGGCGGGCCGCGGAGGTCCGGACCGGCACGGGTGGATGAGGCCCGGCGTGGTGGGACGAGGCGGTAGTCTGGCACCTCGGGTGTGGTATCAACGGGGTGACGATCCCCAGCGCCCACGCGCGCGACCACACCGAGGAGCCGGACCAGTGCGGGACATCGCCGTGTTCAGTGGCAGCGCCCATCCCGGGCTGGCGGAGGAGATCTGCACTCATCTCGAGGTGCCGCTGCAGCCCGTGCGGGTCGACCGGTTCGCCAACGACTGCCTCGAGGTGCAGCTGCAGGCCAACTGCCGCGAGCGGGACGTGTTCCTCATCCAGCCGCTCGTCCCGCCCGTCCAGGAGCACCTCGTCGAGCTGCTGCTGATGCTCGACGCCGCCCGCGGGGCCTCCGCCGCCCGCACGACCGTGGTCATGTCGCACTACGCCTACGCCCGCTCCGACAAGAAGGACGAGCCGCGCATCTCCATCGGCGGCCGGCTCGTCGCGGACCTGCTCAGCGCCGCCGGTGCGTCCCGGGTGCTGACGCTGACCCTGCACTCGCCGCAGGTCCACGGGTTCTTCAGCGTGCCCGTCGACCACCTGCACGCGCTGCGTGAGCTCGCCACCCACTTCCGCGGCCTCGACCTCTCCAACAGCGTGGTCGTCTCGCCCGACCTGGGCAACGCGAAGGTGGCCTCCGCGTTCGCGCGGTTGCTGGGTGTACCGGTGGCCGCCGGCGCCAAGCAGCGCTTCAGCGACGACCGGGTGGTGATCAGCGCCGTCATCGGCGACATCGAGGGCAAGGACGTCATCGTCCTGGACGACGAGATCGCCCGCGGCAGCACCGTCATCGAGCTGATCGACCGGCTCCGCGAGCGGGGCGTCGCGAGCATCCGCGTCGCCTGCACGCACGGCCTGTTCACCGACGGCGCCCTCGACCGGCTCGCCGCCCAGCCCGACGTGCTCGAGATCGTCTGCACCAACAGCGTGCCCATCCCGAAGGAGAAGTGGGTGCCGAAGCTGCGGGTGCTGTCGATCGCGCCCGCGATGGCCGAGGCGATGCGCCGCATCCACAATGGCGAGTCGGTCAGCTCGCTGTTCCACTGAAGCTCCTCATGCACATGAAACAGCCGGTGCTCGGCGTGCTCGGGCCGATGCGGGGCCTGATCGGCGGGCGGCCGGTCGACCTCGGCGGGCCCCGCCAGCGGGCCGTCCTCGCGCGGCTCGTCGTCGCCGGCGGGCACGTCGTGCCGACCGACCGGTTCATCGACGACCTGTGGCAGGGCGTGCCGCCGCCGAAGGCGCTCGCCGCGCTGCAGGTGTACGTGTCGAACCTGCGCCGGGTGCTGGAGCCCGGCCGTCCGCCGCGCACCCCCGCCACCGTGCTCGTGACGGCGGCGCCCGGGTATGCGCTGCACCTGCCCGCGGACGCCGTCGACGCGTGGCGGTTCGAGGCGCTGCTCCGGGAGGGCACCACGGTCGCGGGCGCCGACCCCGGGCGGGCCGACGCGCTGCTGCGGGAGGCCCTCTCGGTGTGGGAGGGTCCGGCGTACGCGGAGTTCGCCGACGAGCCGTGGGCCGTCCCGGAGGCCGGGCGCCTGGAGGAGCTGCGGCTGGTCTGCGTGGAGGAGGGCGGGCGGGTCGCGGTGCGGCTCGGCCGGGCCTCGCTGGCCGTGCCGTCGCTGGAGCGGCACGTGTCCGCGCATCCGCTGCGGGAGGAGGCCGTGCACCTGCTCGCGTCGGCGCTGTACGCGGCCGGCCGGCAAGGGGATGCGCTCGCCGTGCTGCGGTCCGCCCGGGACCGGCTGGCGGCGGAGCTGGGGGTCGATCCGGGGCCGGCGCTGCGGGCGCTCGAGGCGGACGTCCTCGCGCACGCCCCGCACCTCGACGCCGCCCCGCACGGGCAGGCGGCTGCGGCTCCGCACGGGCAGGGAGCTGGTGCCGCTCCGCGCGGACAGGTGGCTGGCGGTGTCGCACACGGGCCGGCGGGTGGCGCTGCTCCGCACGGGCAGGCCGGCGGTCTTGGACACGGGCAGGCGGATGGTGCCGCCGCGCGTGGACAGGCGGGCGGCGCTTCGCACGGGCAGGCAGGTGGCTCAGCTCCGCACGGGCACGGGCACGGGCACGGGCACGGGCACGGGGGCGGCGCGGCGGAGCAACTGTCGCCGACCGGGACGGGTGCGTCCGGCGCGGCGGCCGCAGCACCGGACTGGCCGTGGCGGGAGGCACCGCTGGGACCCCCTCCGTCCGGGTCGCTGCTGGATGCCGATCCGTCCGGGAGGCTACGCGGTACATCTGCCGCGAACGCGAACAGGGGAACGTTCGGCCGCGCGGAGGAGCTGGCCACGCTCGGCCACGTCGCCGAGGAGGTCCTGCGGGACGGGCTGCGGGTCGTGTGGGTCGGCGGGGAGGCGGGCGCGGGGAAGACGACGCTGCTGCGGATGTTCGCGGCGGGGCTCGGGCCCGGCTGGAAGGTCGCGTGGGGACGGTGCCCGGAGGTCGACGGGGCGCCGCCGGCGTGGGCGTGGAGCGAGGTGCTGGGCGCGCTGCCCTCGGACCGGCCGGATGTGCGGCTCGCCCCGCTGCTGGGGACGGAGGGCAGCACGGGGGGCGGCGGCGGGCAGTTCGCGCTCGCGCAGGCCGTCGGGGAGCACCTCGCCGGGTTCGGGCCGCTGCTCGTCGTGCTCGACGACGTCCACCGTGCCGACGGCGAGACGCTGCAGGTGCTGCGGCACGTGGCGGTCGCGTTCGCCGACCGGCCGCTGCTGCTCGTCGCCACCCACCGGCCCGGAGAGGCACTGCCCGACCTGGACCCGGTGCGGGCCGCGCTCGCCGGGCACCGGGCCGTCGACGTCGACCTCGGCGGGCTCGACGCTTCCGCCGGCGCGGCGCTCCTCCAGCACCTCGGCGTGCCCTCCGACGCGGTCGACGACGTGGTCACGCGCACGGGCGGCAACCCGCTGTTCCTCACCGAGACCGCCCGGCTCGTCTCCGCCGAGGGCGCCGACAGCGCGGTCCGCGCCATCCCGTCCGGCATCGGCCACGTCCTCCGGCGGCGCCTCGCCCGGCTCCCCGCTCCCGCGCAGACGGTGCTGCGGCACGCCGCGGTCCTCGGCCGGGACGTCGACATCGACCTGCTCGTCGCCGCGGACGGCTCGGGTGAGGACGCCGTCCTCGACGGCCTCGAGGCCGGTGTCGTGTCGGGGCTGCTCGAAGAGCCGGCGGCGGGGCGGGTCCGGTTCACGCACGCGCTGCTGCGCGACGTCCTCTACGACGACATGCCGCTGCTGCGCCGGCGCCGCCTGCACGCCCGGGTGCTCGACGTGCTGTCGGCCGCCGCGGAGCCGGACGTCGCCGCGCTCGGGCACCACGCCCTGGCCGCCGCCACCCCCGCCACCGCCGCAGTCGCGGCCGGGTATGCGGCGGCGGCAGCGCGGCAGGCCGCCGCGCTGTACGCGCACCGGGAGGCCGCCGGGCTGTTCCGCGGCGCGCTGGACGCCGGTCCGCTGCCGCCCGCGCTGCGCCACGACCTGCTGTGCGGGCTCACGTCGGCGCTCGCCAACGCCGGCGACGTCATCGCCGCCCGGGCCGCCCGCGCCGAGGCCATCGCTGCCGCCGAGCGCGCCGGCGTGCCGTCCGCGGCGGCGCTGACCGCGTACGACGCCCCGGTCGCCTGGACGATCCGCGCCGACCGCGCCGTCGACACCGCGCTCGTCGCGCAGCTCGAAGCGGCGCTGCTGTCCGGCTCGCCGGCCGATCCGGCGCTGCCGTCCGGTTCGCCGGCCGATTCGGCGCTGCCGTCTGGTTCGCCGGCCGGGGCGGTGCTGGCGGGGGCTGACGCGGCGGTCCGGTGCCGGCTGCTCGTCGCGCTGGTCTACGAGCTGGAGGGCGATGACCTGGAGCGCTGCGACGCGGCCAGCGCCGAGGCCCTCACCCTCGCCGGCGACGACCCACTGCTGCGCTGCCACGCGCTGAACGCCCGCTACTTCGCGGTGCTCAACCCCGCCAGGCGGCACGAGCTCCCCGCCGTCGGCGCCCAGCTGCTCGAGGTCGCGACCGCCGCGGGGCTGGTGCAGTTCCAGGCGCAGGCGCACCACGTGCTGTTCCAGGCCGCCCTCGAACGCAACGACCTCACCGCCGCCCAGGACCACGTCGACCGCGCCGTCCGGCACGCGACCGCCGGTCAGCTCGGCGTGGCGCTGTCGGTGATGGCGCTGTTCGCCGCGGTGCGCGCCCTCTTCGCCGGCGACCTCGCCACCGCCGAACGCCTCTACACGGACCTCACCGCCCGCATCGCCCGCACCGGCCAGCCGAACGCCGCCCTCGTCGGCATCGCGGGCGTCTTCTTCGTGCACCTCGCCGACGGCACGACAGGAGATCTCCTGCCGTTGTTGCAGCCCGTGTACGAGCGGATCCCCGACGCCGTCAACGATCTCATGGTCCGTGCCCTGCTCGACGCGGGCCGCGCCGACGAGGCCCGCGCCATGTGGTCGCCCGACACGGCGCCGGTCCGCGAGGACTACTACTGGCTCGCCTGGACCGGGCTGCGCGCCCTGAACGCCGCCGCGCTGCGCTCCGTGCCGCATGCCCGCGCGCTGTACGCGGACCTGCTGCCGTGGGCGGGTCAGTTCGTGGGCCTGGCGAGCGGATCCCTGTGCGGCCCGCCGGTCGACCTGGTCCTCGCGGCCCTGGCCGAGGTCCTGGGCGACACCGGTGCGGCCGCCGGGCACCGTACGGCCGGCCACGCCCTCGCCGCCGCGACGGGCGCGCTGCCGTGGTGCCCGCCCGCGTGAGGCGCGCTCCCGTGCTGTTCGCCGGGGTTTGACGTGGTGCCGTGGTGCCTGCCGGCGACACGGCACGCTCCCGTGGGGCCGCCGGGGTCTGCCACGCTCCAGTGGCGCCCGCCGGAGACAGGCGCGCTCCCGTGGGGCCCGCCGGGGACAGGTGCGCTCCCGTGGGCCCGGCGGGGTCAGACGCCGAAGATCACGGCCTCGCGGCGGGCGAAACCGCGGCGGGTCACGGCGAGCAGCACCCGCAGCACCGGCCCCGCCATGCGCTTGAGCTCCGCCAGCTCGGCCTGGGTGGCGTACTTCTCGATCCGCGGCAGCTCGAAGCCCATCTTGCCGCCCTTGCGGACCGCCGTCTCCACCTTGTTCCAGTCGGCGTCGGACACGTACCGATGGATCACCGGGAACAAGGTCCGCTCCTCGTCCTCGATGTGCTCGTCCAGCATGTCCCGCAGCAGGGCCAGCGCACCCGCGAGGCGCTCCGCCGCGTCCCTGTCCCCGGGCGCGACGGCGAGGGCCCTGGCGTCCCGCCGGATCGCGTCGAGCAGCGGGTCGAGCTGCCGGTGGTCCTCGGTGAGCTCCCGCAGGTCCACCTCGGCGCCCGCGCTGGCCTCCAGCACCGGCCACAGCACGTCGTCCTCCGCCTGGTGATGGTGGTGGATCCCGTCGCACAGCGTCTCCAGGTAGCTCGCGATGGCCTTCGCCCGCGCCGCCGTGTTCACCGCCCTGCCGTCCGCCATGTCCCGCAACAACGCCGCGAACCGCCGCGCATCCCCGCGCATCGACCGGTGGTTCACAGTGATCCCGACAAGATTCGGCACGATCCGCTCCTCAGCTCAATTGCTTCCTGCCTCCAGCAGACCGCCTCCCACTTGGCCGCCACTTAAGGTCTGGTTACCGCCCGGCTGGCCGCGAGGTCAGGGGGCGGGGTGCAGGGCCAAGGGGGCGGGGGAGCCGGACAGGTCGAGGAGGTCGTCGACGGGGGTCCGGGTGCCGAAGCGGTACGCGCGGGAGAAGGCCGCCTCCGGCAGCGTCGCGTGCAGAGCCTCCTCGGTGGCCCGGCGGGCGGGGAGCTCGCAGGCGGGGGTCGGGGCGCCGATCTCGTGGCGGATGGCGTCGGCGGCGGCGAGGAGGGCGGTGGCGTGGGCCGGGTCGGCGAGGCGGCGGCGGGCTTCGGCGAGGGCCTCCAGGACGCTGGCGGAGCGCCAGCGGTCGCCGACGCGGCGGTGGATGGAGAGGCTGGCGCGCAGGCGTTCGGCGGCGGAGGCGACCGCGTCGTCGGCGAGGTCGACGCGGCCGAGCAGGTCCTGGGCCCAGCCGATCCCTTCGGGAAACGACAGCTCGGTGAAGCGGTCCAGGGCGTCGACCAGGTGGCGGCGGGCCCGGGGCTGGTCGCCGCCGAAGTGGGCGACCGCGCCGAGGTGGGTGAGGGTCGAGGCGACCGACTCGTCGTCGGCGAGGTCCCGGAACGCGGTGAGGCTCGCGTCCAGCAGCGCGGCGGCCGCGGTGAGGTCGCCGGACAGCCAGGCGGTGCCGCCCGCGAGCTGGCCGGCGCGGCCCTCGCCCCACGCGTCGCCGGCAGCGCGGTAGAGGGCCAGTGCCTCGTCGAGGTGGCGGCGGGAGCGGAGGTAGTCGGCGCGTTCACGTTCGACGCAGCCGAGCAGGGTGAGCAGCCGCCCACGGACCTGCACCTCAGGGGAGCCGGCGAGGGCCTGCGAGGCGAGGGTGGCGGCGGCCGGGTAGTCGCAGTCGAGCATCGCCAGGCTCGCGGCGGCCGAGCAGGCGGCGACGCGGAGCGACGAAGGTGCGTCGGGGTGGCGGTGCAGGGCCGCGGCCAGCCAGTCGCGGCCCTGCCGGTACACGCCGGTGAAATGCTGGAAGGGCGCGAGGGCCGTCGCGAGACGCAGGTCCTCGGCGCCGGGGCGGGTGGCCAGCCAGGCCATGGCGGCGCGGAGGTTGTCCTGCTCGAGGGTGACGGTGCGCAGGAGGTCCCGCTGGCCCGGGCCGCGGATGCCGTCGGCGGCGTGCTCGGCGAGGGCGACGAAGTGGCGGGCGTGCGCGTCCCGGGCGGCGGCGGCCTCGTCGGGGAGCTCGGCGAGGCGGGCGGCCGCGTACGCCGCGACGGTCTGCAGCATCCGCCGCCTGGGCCCGCCGACCGGGGAGGAGACCAGGCAGCGTTCGGTGAGGGCGTCGAGGAGGCCCGGCCCGTGCGCGGGCAGGACCGCGGCCGCCGCGGGCGTGAAGCCCCCCTGGAACACGGCGAGCTGCCGCAGCAGCGCCTGCTTGTCCGGGGAGAGCAGCTGGTACGACCAGTCCAGCGCCGCCCGGAGCGTGCGATGGTGCTCGGGTCCGGTCGCCTTGGCGTCGGCCAGGACGCGGAACCGGTCGGCGAGCAGCCGGCGCACCTCCGGCACCGACAGCAGCGCGGCCCTCGCGGCGGCGAGCTCGACGGCGAGCGGCAGGCCGTCCAGCGCCCGGCAGATCGCGGCGGCGCCGGCCCGGTGCTCGCCGGGAAGCGGGCGGCCGGTCCGCTCGAACATCCGCGTCTCGAACAGCCGCAGCGCGGTCGCCTCGTCCAGCGGCGCAACCGCGACCACGGTCTCGTCGGGCAGGCCGAGCGCCTGCCGGCCGGTGACGAGCAGCCGCAGGGCCGGCGCCGCTCCGAGGAGGCGGGCGACGAGCGCGGCGACCGGGACGGTGACGTGCTCGCAGTTGTCCAGCAGGAGCAGCACGGGCCCGTCGCCGAGCGTGGCGAGCAGCGTGCCGGTCGCGCCAAGGTCGGGCCGGCGCGCCACTCCGAACGCGTCGAGCACGAACCCGGCGGCGTCTTCCGCCTCTTCATCGCGCGTCGTGTCGGGGTCGGGCCGGCGTGCTGTTACGGACGCGTCGAGCGCGAACGCGGCGGTGTTTTCCGTCGCTGCGTGGCGTGTCGTGTCGGGGTTGGGCTGGCGTGCTGTTGCTGTTGCTGTTGCGGACGCGTCGAGCGCGAACGCGGCGGCGTCTTCCGCCTCTTCATCGCGCGTCGAGTCGAGGTCGGGCCGGTGCGCCGCTCCGGACGCGTTGAGCGTGAACCCGGCGGCGTCTTCTATCTCTTCGTGGCGTGTCATGTCGGGGTTGGACTGGCGCGCCGTCTCGGACGCGTCGAGCGCGAACGTGGCCGCGTCTTCCGCCTCTTCACGCGTGGCTCCGTCTTCCGCGTCTTCACGCGTGGCTCCGTCTTCCGCGTCTTCACGCGTGGCTGCGTCTACCGCCTCTTCACGCGTGGCTCCGTCTTCCGCGTCTTCACGCGTGGCTGCGTCTACCGCCTCTTCACGCGTGGCTCCGTCTTCCGCCTCTTCATCCGGCGACAAATACGAAATGTCGGATAAATCCGGGCGCTTGCGCCTGGATTTATCCGGGGGTGAGGAGGGGGACTGGCGAGCGGGCGGGGACGGGAGCATGGTGGTCAGGTCGACGAACCACACCGGCGTCGTAGCGGCCGCGCCGACCGCGATCGCCAGGCGCGTCTTGCCGCTGCCCGCCGGGCCGACGAGAGTGACCAGCCGGTGGTCGGGTGAGGCGAGCAGACGGCCCGCGGTGCGCACCTCCGCGTCCCTGCCGACCAGGCTGGTCAGCGGGGCAGGTAGCGCCGCGGCGGACTCCATGCCGGCACTGTACCGGGGTGGCCCAACCCGCCGGCACCAGCCGAAACGCCCCAATGGTGCGAGCGTGTCGCTGGTCGCCGGGGACCTCGGGGAGGTATTGATTGCTCATGAGGATGCACGCCGCGGCGAGGCGCTGACCCACGATGGCGTTTCTGGTGGAGATGCCCGACGGTGGGTTCCTGGAGGTCGAGGAGCGCACCGACATCGCCCCCGACGACCTGTCGGTGATCGGCATCCTGGGCGCGTCGCCGCTGGAGGGCACCGGACTGATCACGTTCGGCGCGGTGATCCGGGCCGGCCTCGACGAGGACGAGCAGGACGAGTTCGCCGACTGGATCTACGACCGGGTCGTGCTCTTCGCCGAGCTCGGCGGTGAGGTCGACGGCTGGGAGCGCCTGGAGGACGGCACCTGGCGCGTCGAGTCCCGCCGGTAGACACGGTCCGCAGCGGCGCGGATACCACGCGGTGCAACTTTCCGCCCTTCGGCGGCGGTGAGGTGGACGGCACATGAACCCGGGTCACCTCCGGGGTCTGCCCGGGTTACGCTCACGTCGATGACGATCGAGGTCCAGGGCGCGGGGCGCCGCTTGCAGGTCGGCACCGCCACGGAGATCGGCCGGCGGTATCCGGCCAACTTCGACGTGCTGCACACCGCCGAGCTGCAGCGCCGGCCGGGCCTGTGCGCGGTCGTCGCCGACGGCATGGGCGCGGGCGAGGGCAGCCGCACGGCGGGCCGCACCGCCGTGGACATCTTCACGACCGCCGTGCAGGAGCACCGGGGGCCGTTCGCACCGCAGCCGCTCTTCGCCGCGGTCGCCGACGCCCAGCGGCAGGTCCGCGCCGCCGGCAAGTCCCTGCGCGAGCTGACCGGCTGCACCCTCACCGCCCTGGTCGCCGACGCCACCGGGGCGTGGGTCACGCAGATCGGCGACTCCAGGGTGTACCGGCTGCGCGGCGGCCTCCTCGAGCTCCTCACCATCGACCACACGGAGGCGTGGCTCGGCGCCGTGCACGGCTGGTTCCCCGCCGACTCGCCGCAGGCCGAGGCCGCCCGCTACCAGTTGCACCGCTTCATCGGTCACCCGGGCCTGCCCGAGCCGGACGTCCTGAGCGTCACCATGTTCCCGGGCGACGTCTATTGCCTGTGTACGGACGGCATCGCCGAACAGGTGCCGTACCAGCGCATGGAGGCGACGCTGAGCTCCGGCGCGCCCCCGGACGCGATGGCGTCCGCCCTGGTCGCGGCGTCCCTGGAGGCCGGCGGCCGCGACAACGCCACCGCCGTCGTCGTCAAGGTCTTCTGAGGCCGCGCCGGACCGCGGACGGGAGCCTCAGATCACCAGCTCGGCGGCGGGTCGCTCGGCGGTCACGGTCAGCGCCTCCACGTGCCGGTGCGGTGCCGGACCGTCTGCGTCAGGAGCGGCGTCCGCCTCCGAGGCGACGATCTCGAGAGCGTCCCACAGCGCTTCGAGCGCCTCGTCCGAGCCGGTGACCTCGAGGGCAGGACCGCCCCGCAGCGCGACCGTGACCGGCCCACCGGCTCGCCGCTGGACGAAGGTGCCGTTGAGGATGCGCTGCTCGTGCACGTCGCCCGCAGTCCGCAGCCGGGCGGCGAGTTCCCGGAGGGCGTCCGCCGGTCCGGCCAGGTCGAACACGTCCCCCGCGACACGCAGGCGGCACGCCAGCTGATCATCCACGCCGCCCAACCTAACGCACCGCGATCCGGAGGTACGCAGGCGGTCAGACGGCGGTGAAGATCACGGCCCGGGCGGCCTTCGCCGCGGCGGCGTAGAAGTCACGCAGGCGCCGGAACACGGCCATCGCGGGATCCGGGTCGCCGCCGACGCGGTGCTCGTACCGGTGCCGCAGCCACTGCTCGTCGACCTGCCGCAGCGCGAGCGCGACGGCCTGCGCCTGCGCGGCGGTGACGTGCCGGACGACCGCCTCGCCGTCGCACAGCGCCCGCCCGCCGAGAAGGGCGTGCGACAGCGGGTACTCCTCGCCGAGGCACCGCTGGATCGGCGCCCAGGCGGTGCCGACCCCGGCGGTCACGGGGTACAGATGCGGGGGCGCGTCGTCGGCGGTCTCGGCGAAGTGCCGAACCTCGGCCGCGTCGAGGGCGAGCAGCCACCGCTCCTGCGCGTCGGTGATCGCGTACAGCGCGCCGTCCAGCACGGCCGTGATGCTACCGCCGGCCTCGGCGCGACGGGGCAGGGCGACGGAGCAGGGCGACGGAGCAGGGTCGATGCTCCGGACAGCCGGGAGCCCGCGGTGGCGGCCCTGGAAGCGAAGCCACCACCGCGGGCTCGGGCGTCGTCGTCAGGCGGACGGGACCAGGGTGGAGACGTCCGCGGGGCGCAGGGCGAGAGCGAGCACGTCGGCGACGTCGGCGAGGGCGTGCACGGTCAGCTGCGACCGCACCTCCTCCGGCAGGTCGTCGAGGTCGGGCTCGTTGCGCTTCGGGATGATGACCTCGGTGAGGCCGGCCCGGTGCGCCGCCAGGAGCTTCTGCTTCACCCCGCCGATCGGCAGGACCCGGCCGGCCAGGGTGACCTCGCCGGTCATGCCGAACTCGGGCCGGACCGGCCGGCCGGTGGCCAGGGACGCCAGCGCCGTGACCATCGTGATGCCGGCGCTGGGGCCGTCCTTCGGCACCGCGCCCGCCGGGACGTGCAGGTGGATGCGGCGGCCGGCGAGCTCGTTCGGGTCGATGCCGAGGCGACGGCCGTTGGAGCGCAGGTACGACAGGGCGATGTGCGCCGACTCCTTCATCACGTCACCGAGCTGGCCGGTGAGGGTGAGGCCGGGCTCGCCCTCCATCGAGGTCGCCTCGATGAAGAGCACGTCGCCGCCGGCGCCCGTGACGGCGAGGCCGGTCGCGACGCCGGGAACGGCGGTGCGCTCGGCCGACTCCGGCGTGAACCGGGGCCGCCCCAGGTACTTGACCACGTCGTCCACGTGCACCGGCGCGCCGTCGTAGGCGACCGCCACCTTGCGCAGGACCTTCGCCAGGGCCCGCTCCAGCTGCCGGACGCCCGCCTCACGGGTGTGCTCGCCGGCGATCGTGCTCAGAGCATGATCGCTGATGGTGACCTCGTCGGAAGACAGTCCCGCCCGGTCGAGCTGGCGGGGCCACAGGTGGTCGCGGGCGATGGCGACCTTCTCCTGCTCGGTGTAGCCGTCGAGGGTCACCAGCTCCATGCGGTCCAGCAGCGGGCCGGGGATGGTGTCCACCACGTTGGCGGTGGCCAGGAACAGCACGTCGGACAGGTCGAGGTCGACCTCGAGGTAGTGGTCGCGGAAGGTGTGGTTCTGCGCCGGGTCGAGGACCTCGAGCAGGGCCGCGGCCGGGTCGCCGGCGTAGCCGACGGCGAGCTTGTCGACCTCGTCGAGGAGCACGACCGGGTTCATCGAACCGGCCTCACGCAGGGCGCGGACGATCCGGCCCGGCAAGGCCCCGACGTACGTGCGGCGGTGGCCACGGATCTCGGCCTCGTCGCGGACGCCGCCGAGGGACACGCGGACGAACTTGCGGCCCAGCGCGCGGGCGACGGACTCGCCGAGGCTGGTCTTGCCGACCCCGGGAGGGCCGGCGAGGGCGAGGACGGCGCCGGAGCCGCGGCCGCCGACGACCTCCTTGCCCAGCGCCGCCCGGCGGTTGCGGACCGCCAGGTATTCGAGGATGCGGTCCTTCACGTCGGCGAGGCCGGCGTGGTCCGCGTCGAGGATCGCCCGGGCCTGCGCCAGGTCGGTGTTGTCCTCGGTACGGACGTCCCACGGCATCTCGAGCACCGTGTCGAGCCAGGTGCGGATCCAGCCGGCCTCCGGCGACTGGTCGCTGGCCCGCTCCAGGCGGCCGACCTCGCGCAGTGCCGCCTCGCGTACGACATCCGGCAACGTCGCCTCGGTGACCCGGGCCCGGTAGTCGGCCGAGCCGGACGGCTCGTCCTCGCCGAGCTCCTTGCGGATCGCGGCGAGCTGCTGGCGCAGCAGGAACTCGCGCTGGGTCTTCTCCAGGCCCTCGCGGACATCGTGGTTGATCTTCTCGTTGACCTGCTGCTCGGCGGCGTGCGCGCGGGCCCACTCGACGAGCAGCTCCAGGCGGGCGGTGACGTCGGGGGCGCCGAGGAGCTGGATCTTCTGCTCCAGGGTCAGCCACGGCGCGTAGCCGGCGGAGTCGGCGAGCTCCGACAGGTCCGTCATGCGCTCGACGGTGTCGATGACCTGCCACGCGCCCCGCTCCTGGAGCACGCCGATGACGAGGGCCTTGTACTCGCGGGCGAGCTCCTTCGCCTTGCCGGCGGGGGCGGGCTCGTCGAGCAGGGTGGCCTCGACCCACAGCGCCGCGCCGGGGCCGGGGACGCCGGCGCCGATGCGGGCCCGGGACAGGCCGCGGACGACCGCCGCGGGCTCGCCGCTGGGCAGCCGGCCGACCTTCTCGAGGACGGCGACGACACCGAACGAGCCGTATGCGCCGTCGACCCGCGGCACCGCGAGGACCCGCTTGTCGCCGCCAGTGCTTGCATTCAGGCGCACCGCGTCGACGGCCGCCTGCGTGGTGGCGTCGAGCGTCACGGGGATGACCATGCCGGGGAGCAGGACGTCGTCGGTCAGGGGAAGAACCGGGAGAGTAGCCATGTCAGACACCTGCCATCACTGTGGGGTTGAGCGTGTCAGGCTTAAGTTACAAAGCGTTCCCTCTGTTCCCCGAAAGGTCCCGTGTGTGACCCAGGACACCATAGTCCGGCAGGTCGAAGGCGGTCGCGGTCCGTGTCGCGAGGTGCCTGAACAGGTGCTTCACCGGCGGCAGGTAGCGGATGGTGCGGAAGAAGCGGTCCCGCTGGGCGATCTTGCGCTCGGTGGACGGGACGAGGAAGTCGGCGCCGCCGGACGCCTGCTTCTGGCAGGTGGCGACGTAGGGTCGCAGGCGCCGCTCGTACGCCGCGAAGGCCTGCGGATGGGGGAGCGTGGCCAGCTCGCCGGCGAGCACGTGGGCGCCGACGACCGCGAGGCCGGTGCCGTTGCCGCCGGGCCCGCCCGCGTAGCCGGCGTCGCCGAGCAGCGCCACCCTGCCGTGTGACCAGCGGTCCATCCGGATCTGCGCGGTGCCGTCGAACCAGAAGTCGGGCGCGGTGCGCATGGCCTCGAGCAGGCGCGGCACCCGCCAGCCGGTTCCCTGCATCGCGTCCGCGACGAGGCGTCGCTGCTGATCGACGTCGCGGCTGCGCGCCGGTGCCTGATCCAAGGTGAAGAACAGAGAGACAACGGCTTTGTCGGGTGTGACGCCCGCGATCGTGACGGTACGGCGGGGCTCGTTGTACATAAGCGCCGCACGGTCCAGGCCGAACTCGTTGGGCATCGTGAAGATGCAGCCGTAGACGCCGAGGGACTGCTGCGGCACCGGGCCGAAGACCAGCTCGCGGACCCTGGAGTTCACCCCGTCGGCGCCGACGACGAGGTCGAACCGCCTCGGCGCGCCGCGTTCGAAGGTGACGTCGACGCCGTCCGCGTCCTGCGTGATCGAGGCGATCGAGTCGCCGAAGACGTAGTCGACGTCGTCGCGGGTGGCCTCGTGCAGCACCGCGCCGAGATCGCCGCGCAGCACCTCCAGGTCGCCGCTGAAGATCGCCGACGGCATGGCGGCCTTGACCGTGCCCGCCGCGTCGACGACCGCGATGTCGCCCATGTGCGTGGCCCTCGCCCGCAGGGCGTCGAGGAGGCCCATCCGCCGCAGGACCTCGAGGTGGACGCGGCCACGGAAGTCGACGGCGTACCCGCCGCCGCGCAGCGAGGGGGCGCGCTCCACGACCGTGACCCGGTGGCCGGTGCGGTGCAGCCACAGGGCGAGGGACGGGCCGGCGACGCTCGCTCCGGAGATGAGGATGTCCATGGATCGGAAATATACATTCGTCTTATACGCTTGTATAGACCCTAGGATCTGGACCATGGGACATCGCGAGGACCTCCTCGACGGCGCCGTGCGCTGCATCTACGAGAAGGGCTACGGGCGCACCACGGCCCGCGACATCGTCGCCGCGTCCGGCACCAACCTCGGCTCGATCGGCTACCACTACGGATCCACCGAGGCGCTGCTCAACGCGGCCCTCGAGAAGGCCCTCGAGGACTGGGGCAGGCAGCTGGCCACCGCGCTGCTCGCCACCGACGCCGACGGGCTGCACGGCCGTGAGCGCTTCGAGGCGTACTGGAGCAGCGTCATCGCCTCGATGGGCACGCACCGCCCGGCGTTCATGGCGTCGTTCGACGCGTTCGTGCAGATGGAGCACGCGCCGGCGATCCGGGCGATGATCTCGGAGGGCATGCAGGACGCCCGCGGCCTGTGGGCGTCGGTGTTCCACGGCGTCGACGCCGCGGCCGAGCCGCAGAAGGCGTTCCAGCTCGGCTCGTTCTACCAGGCGCTGATCACCGGCGTGCTGACCCAGTGGCTGATCGACCCGGCCAACGCCCCCTCCGGCCGCGACCTCGCCGAGGCGCTCCGGATGGTCGCCGCCTCACTGTGACTGCCCGGTTTGTCGGGTACTGCTCAGCTCCCGACCGCGCCGGCGAGCTGCAGCAGGCCAGCCGGGGGCTCGTCGACGGCGCCGAGCGCACCGCGGGTGAGGTGTCGAAGATCAGCGGCTCGTCGCACGAGGTCTCCAGCAGCGTCCAGGCCGTCGCGTCCGGCGCGGAGGAGATGAACGCCTCCATCCGGGAGATCGCCCGGGTCATCGGCCGCATCAACGAGTACCAGACGACGACCGCCTCGGCCGTCGAGCAGCAGAGCGCGGTCACCACCAGCATGGCCACCGACCTGAACGTCGCCGCGAGCGGCGCGGACCGCATCAACAGCGGCATCGGCGAGGTCGTGCAGGCCGCCGACAACACCATGCACGGCGCGCAGGCGACCCACACCGCCGCCGTCGAGCTGACCGCCATGTCCGAGGAGCTGCGCGCGATCGTGGGCGGCTTCAGACACTGACCGGCATGTTCGCCGGGGACTGCGCGCGGCGGTCCCCGGCGGGCCGGCGTTCCGACGTAGGCTCATCAGCGTGCCGAGCCGGAACAGGACCACGACAGCTGCCACCGCACCGACGGACGCCACCGCCGCAGCGGTGAACGCCACGCCGGTCGAGAACGCGGCGCCGCGGAAGGCAGCGCCGAAGAAGGCCGCCGCCAGGAAGGCCGCGGCGACGACCGCCACGGAGGCGCTGCCGGCGAAGAAGGCCACCGCCAGGAAGGCCGCGGAGACGACCGCCACGGAGGCGCTGCCGGCGAAGAAGGCCACCGCCAGGAAGGCCGGGGCGACGGCCGCCACCGAGGGTTCGCCGGCGAAGAAGGCCGCCGCGAAGAAGGCCGCGAAGGCCGCCGGGACCGTCGCCGAGGCGGCCGTGGCGGTCGTGGCGGCCGGTCCGGACCTCGAGCAGACGCGCCGGGCCCGGCGGATCCTCAAGCTGCTCACCACCCGGTATCCGGACCCGGTCCTGGAGCTGGACTTCGAGTCGCCGCTGCAGCTGCTCGTCGCCGCCGTCCTCGCCGCGCAGACGCTCGACGAGCGGGTCAACCTGGTCACGCCGGTGCTGTTCGCCAAGTACCCGACCGCGGCCGACCTCGCCGCCGCCGACCCGGCCGACATGGAGGAGATCCTCCAGCCCGTCGGGTACTTCCGGAAGAAGACGCAGATCGTCATGAAGCTCGCGGCGACGCTCGTCGAGCGGCACGACGGCGAGGTGCCGAAGACCCTCGACGAGCTCATCGAGCTGCCGTGGGTGGGCCGCAAGACGGCCAACATGGTGCTGGGCAACGCGTTCGCCACGCCGGCGATCTCCGTCGACACGCACGTCGGCCGGGTCGCGCACCGGCTCGCGTGGGGGCCGGAGAAGGACGTGGAGAAGACCGAGACCGACGTCGCGGCGCTGTTCGAGCAGAAGGACTGGGTGCCGGTCAACCTGCTGCTGATCCTGCACGGGCGGCGCACCTGCCACTCCCGCAAGCCCGCGTGCGGCGCCTGCCCGCTCGCCGAGGAGTGCCCGTCGGCCGGCCTCGGCGGCAAGGGCGAGCTCGACCCGGAGAAGGCCAGGGCACTGCTGAAGTGACCACCGGAGAAGGGCTCGGCGTCGCTGACGTGGCCGCCGGCGACGCCCGCCGCATGGCCGGCGTGGCCGGTGGACAAGGGCCGGGCGCCGCCGGAGCGGCCGCCGGTGGCAGACTGCCGCAATGCGATTCGCCGACTTCGACGTCCTGCTGCGGCAGGCGTTGCGGCGCTACGCGGCCCTCGAACGCGACGGTGACGTCGCCGTCTTCGACCACTGGCGGGCGACCGAGGCCGACCTGGTCCGGGTCCAGCGGCAGCTGGGCGTGCGGCTGCCGGAGCAGTATCGCGGGTTCCTGCTGCGGTACGGTGCCGGCCGCTTCCTCTTCGTCGAGCTCCTCCCAGCCGACGAGGGCCGCCGCTGGGTGGAGACGCTGCTCGGCGCCAACGAGCCCGTCGACGAGCACGGATCCGGGTTCGTCGCGGTCGCCCCGGTCGGCACCGGCGACTACTGGGGGTTCGTGGTCCGCGACGGGATCTGCGAGGACGCGGTCAGCTTCCGGTACCACGAGGACGGCGCCGTCGAACCGGCCGCCGACGACTTCCTCGAGTTCGTCGCCGCGGAGGGCCTGCGCGTCGGGCGATGAGCGGCGTCCGCCGCGGCGGCACCGAGCGCCGGGTTGTGCGCGGCGGGCGGCGGTCGATGAGCGGCGCGCGGCGGGCGGTGGGCCGCGGTGACCGAGCCGTTCGGCATCGGGGCCGAGGTGTGGCCGGGGCTGGCGAAGGTCGCCGAGGAGGCCGGCGAGCTGCTCCAGGTCGCCGGCAAACTGGTGGCCATGGGCGGGCGTCCCGAGCACCACGACGGCACGGACCTGCGCGACCGCCTGATCGAGGAGTGCGGCGACCTGCTCGCGGCGCTCGGCTACCTCGCGGCGGCCAACGGCATCGAGACAGCGGTCGCCGAGCGCGCCGCCACCAAGCGCCAGACCTTCGATGGCTGGCACCGGCGGGAGGTCGAGCAGCGGGCGATCGTCAAGCCCCCCGGCCCTCACGATCACCCGCCACCCGGCCAGACACCCACGGTGAACTCGTAGACCTCCGGGACGCGAAGTGGGTTGCGTCACGGTTCGAGGACGGCGCAGCATTGGCACATGTCGACGTGGCACGTCCGGCTCAACGAGCTGATGCGGGAGCGACCCGAGCTCGTCCGCGGCGCGACCGCCCGGCCCCGCACCGCCGCCTGAGCAGCGGGCGACGCGAGCGCCGCGGTGCGTCCAGGGCACCCGCGTGGACGAACCCGGCCGGGCCGCCCCCTGCGTGCGTGATGTGGCGTCAGTCGTACAGGAGCCGCTAACGCAACGCGGGTTGCCGGGTCTCGCGTTGCGCGGACTCGATGACCTCGCCGCGGGTCTCGCCGAGCCACACGACCGCGTTCACGGGTGTGCCCACCCGGCTCAGCAGGCCGGTCTCGTCGGTCCACGCCACCAGCGGCAGCGGCTGCACGTGCTCGGTCTCCCAGCCGATGACCCGGCCGGCCTGGATGTCCTCGTCGGCGGCCGTGGCCAGCCACAACGTCTGGGTCTGCGGAATGATCGTCATGCTGTCAGTGATTCCCCGGCAACGGAAGGTGCAACCACGTCATGTCAGAGTTCGAAGCCCTGCTCGAGGAGGGCGCGTCCGTCCCCGTCGAGGGCTGGGACTTCTCCTGGTTCTCCGGCCGCGCCACCGAGGAGCGGCCGCCCTGGGGCTACGCGGAGCTGCTCGCGGAGCGCTACCGCACCACCGGCAGCGCCCTGGACGTGCAGACCGGCGGCGGCGAGGTCGTCGCCTGGGCGCTGCGCCGGGCCGGCCAGACGGCCGAGCGGGCCCCCTCGCCGCTGGCGGTGACCGAGTCCTGGGAGCCGAACGTCGAGCTCGCCAGGCGGGCGCTCGCACCGTACGGCGGCACCGTCGCCCACGTCGCCGACGAGGATCCGCTGCCGTTCGGCGACGCCACGTTCGACCTCGTCAGCGCCAGGCACCCGGTCGTCGCGGTCTGGCCGGAGATCGCCAGGGTCCTGCGCCCCGGCGGCACCTACCTCGCCCAGCACGTCGGCGTCGGCTCCGCGCACGAGGTCACCGAGGCGATGCTCGGCCCGACCCCAGTCGGCCAGGGCCGCCACCCGGACACCGCGGCCGCCGACGC
This sequence comes from Dactylosporangium sp. NPDC000521, assembly GCF_042898305.1. NCBI lineage: Bacteria > Bacillati > Actinomycetota > Actinomycetes > Micromonosporales > Micromonosporaceae > Dactylosporangium > Dactylosporangium sp. NPDC000521. Next base: position 142,911 of record NZ_JBIAYW010000004.1, on the reverse strand, counting down.
GCGAGCCGCCGGCCTCGAGGTGCGCGACCTGCGGGAGGTGAGGTTGCGGATGGAGTTCCGCGACGTCGCCGCCGTCGCGGTGTTCCTCCGGAAGGTGATCTGGATCGTGCCGGGGTTCACCGTGGCGGCGTACCGCGAGCAGCTGCGCGCCCTGCACGAGCGGATCCGGGCGGACGGGCCGTTCGTCGCGTACTCCACCCGCTACCTGATCGAGTGCTGCAAGCCACATCGGCACGACAGTGGGTGAACGGTCGTTGGGGGCGGGGATAGTTTGTGTGGAGAAGCACACCCGCCGCTGCCGCAGGAGAAACTCTGATGAGTGAGCCCGTGAACGTAACCGTGACCGGTGCCGCCGGCCAGATCGGCTACGCGCTGCTGTTCCGCATCGCGTCCGGTCAGCTGCTCGGCGCCGACACCCGCGTCAAGCTGCGCCTGCTGGAGATCCCGCAGGCCGCCCGCGCCGCCGAGGGCACCGCGCTGGAGCTGCAGGACGGCGCGTTCCCGCTGCTGGCCGGCGTGGACGTGTTCGACGACCCGAAGCAGGCGTTCTCGGGCGCCAACGTCGCCCTGCTCGTCGGTGCCCGCCCCCGCACGAAGGGCATGGAGCGCGGCGACCTGCTGGAGGCCAACGGCGGCATCTTCAAGCCGCAGGGCGAGGCGATCAACGCCGGTGCCGCCGACGACATCCGGGTCCTGGTCGTCGGCAACCCCGCCAACACCAACGCCCTCATCGCCCAGCGCAACGCGCCGGACGTGCCCGCGGACCGGTTCACCGCGATGACCCGCCTGGACCACAACCGGGCCGTGGCGCAGCTGTCGCAGAAGCTGAGCGTGCCGGTGTCGGAGATCCGCAAGGTCACGATCTGGGGCAACCACTCCGCGACGCAGTTCCCGGACATCCTGCACGCCGAGGTCTCGGGGCGGAACGCGGCCGAGGCCGTCGGCGACCAGCAGTGGTACGCCGACGAGTTCATCCCGCGGGTCGCCAAGCGCGGCGCGGAGATCATCGACGTGCGCGGCGCGTCGTCGGCCGCGTCGGCCGCGTCGGCCGCGATCGACCACGTGTACGACTGGGTGAACGGCACCGCCGAGGGCGACTGGACGTCGGTGGCGCTGCCGTCCGACGGCTCCTACGGCGTGCCGGAGGGCCTGATCTCGTCGTTCCCGGTCGTCTCGCGGGGCGGCAAGTGGGAGATCGTGCAGGGTCTGGAGATCGACGAGTTCTCCCGGGCCCGGATCGACGCGTCGGTCGCCGAGCTGGCCGAGGAGCGCACCGCGGTGGAGCGCCTGGGCCTGATCTGAGCCCTGCGGAAGTGCGCTGGCCCGCCCACCCCGCACGGTGAGCGGGCCAGCGGTCTCAGTGGGGCGTGCGGCCGAGCTCGTGCCAGCTCGACTCGGACAGCTCCACGTCATAGTGCTTCGCCGCCACCGCCAGGTTGGCGAAGGCGAGGTCGCGGTCCTTGTCGTTGACGCCGCGAACCTGGTCGAACCGCGCGACCGCGTTGCGCACGTGCTTGGCGTCGGTGAGCGGCAGCTTGCGCTGCTCCGGGAACGCGTAGACGCTGTCGGGCAGGCGCTCGCGGGTCTCCTCGGACAGGGTGCCGTGTGCCTCGAATGGTCTCCAGGTCGTCTCCATGCCGTATTCGTTCCCGGGTGGCGCGGTTGTGACACACCGATCTGGTGCAACGTTCGCCGCTGGCTGTGCGGGACGGTACCGTCTGGTCCGACGGACGAGGTCGAAGGAGATCACGAGTGAAGGTGGATGCCGACGCGCGGCAGCGGTTGAGTGCGTTCCTGGCGGCGCACGAGGAAGCGATCGTGCGGCACTGGACGGAGATCTCCGCCCGCACCTTGCGTGGCCGGCTCACCAGCATCGAGCTGACCCGGCAGGTGCGGGACGTGTTCGACGCGCTGCAGGCGATGCTCGGCACGGACAGTGACGGCGATGTCGCGGGTGCCGACAGCGGCGAGTCGCGGGCGGCCCTCGCGGAGCTGTCCCGGGCGTGGGCCCGGCAGGGCTTCACGCCGAGCGAGACGGCGAGCCTCGTCTTCGCCGTCAAGGAGGTCGTGCTCGGCCTGGGCGAGGCCGGTGCGGCCGGTGCGGGTGACCTGGCGACGACCGACTTCCTCGTGCTGTCGCTGCTCGTCGACGACATGGGCCTGTTCACGTTCGAGACCTACACGAAGGCCCGCGAGTCGGTGATCGCCGACCAGACCGAGCAGCTGCTGGAGCTGTCGACGCCGGTCGTGAAGCTGTGGGAGGGCGTCGTCGCGGTGCCGCTGGTCGGCACGCTCGACTCGGCCCGCGCCCAGGTGGTCATGGAGAAGCTGCTGCAGACCCTGGTCGAGACCGGCTCCGGGTATGCGATCGTCGACATCACCGGCGTGCCGGCGGTGGACACGCAGGTCGCGCAGCACATCCTGAAGACGGTCGTGGCGGCGCGGCTGATGGGTGCGGAGTGCATCATCTCCGGCATCCGGCCGCAGATCGCGCAGACCGTGGTGGCCCTGGGCATCGAGTTCGGCGACATCGTGACGAAGTCCAACCTCGCCGACGCGCTGCTGCACGCGCTGCGCGCCAGTGGTGTCGAGCTGGTCCGCCGGGCGAGCCGCGACAAGGCACTGTAATGGACCGCGTCCCCGTCCTGAAGATCGGCGAGATCCTGCTGGTCTCGATCCAGATCGACCTCGACGACCAGACCGCCCTGCAGCTGCAGGAGGACCTGTCGGACCGGATCGTGGAGACCGGCGCGCACGGCGTGGTGATCGACATCTCAGCACTGGAGATCGTCGACTCGTTCATCGGCCGGATGCTGTCGACGATCGCGTCGGTGTCGCGGGTGCTGGACGCCGAGACGGTCGTGGTCGGCATGCGCCCGGCGGTCGCGATCACCCTGGTCGAGCTGGGCCTGTCGCTCAGCGGCGTCCGCACCGCGCTCAACGTCGACAAGGCCCTGGAGATCCTCGCCGAGGCGAAGCAGGTCCGCGGCGTGGGTGTGCTGGGCTTCCGTGGCTCCGACGACGTGCCCGTATGACCCAGCAGCAGCAAGACGAGCAGCGGCTCCAGATCGCCGACGACAAGGACGTGGTGCGGGTGCGCCAGGCGGTCCGGGTCATGGCGATCGCCGCGAAGCTGCCGCTCGTCGACCAGACGAAGCTGGTCACCGCGGCGAGCGAGCTGGCGCGCAACACGCTCATCCACGGCGGCGGCGGCCACGCCGTGGTCAGGCAGGTGCACAACGGGCGGCGGGCCGGGGTTCGCGCCGAGTTCGCCGACACCGGGCCGGGCATCGCCGACCTGGACCTGGCCTTCACCGACGGCTACACCACCGGCAGCGGCCTGGGGCTCGGCCTCAGCGGCTCGCGCCGCCTCGTCGACGAGTTCGACATCGTCACCGCCGCCGGGGAGGGCACCCGGATCACGGTGACCAAGTGGGCACGGTGACGCCGCCCACGCAGGTCCCCAGGCACATCCCGCTCGTCGAGGAGCTCGGCTGGATCCCTGTCGACGAGGCGGGCGCGGCGGGTGTCGCCCGGCGCGTCGCCGTCGACCTGGCCCGCCGGCTCGGCTTCAGCGACGAGCGCACCGGCGAGGTGGCGATCGTCGCCGCCGAGCTGGCGAGCAACCTGCACCGGCATGCCGACGTGGGAGCGTTGTCGGTGCGTTGCCTGCGCAGCGGTGACATCGGCGCGGTGGAGCTGGTGGCCGTCGACAGCGGTCCGGGCATGGCGGACCTGGTTTTCAGCGGCTCCGACGGTACGAGCACCGCCGGCACCCTGGGGATCGGGCTGGGCGCGGTGCGCCGGCTGTCGAGCCACTCGGGCGGCTACTCGCTGCCCGGCCGTGGCACCGTCCTGACCGCGCAGCTGTGGCCCGACCGCCGGGACGCCGGGGTGCCGGTCGTCGCCGGCCTGACCCGGCCGATCACCGGTGAGACGCTGTGCGGCGACCGCTGGGCGGCGCGGGTGCGCGGCGACGCGCTGCTCGTGCTCGTCGCCGACGGTCTCGGGCACGGCGCCCTCGCCGCGACGGCCGCGTCCGCCGCTGTCGACGCGTTCCTCGCCGCCGATGACCTCGACGCGCCCGCGGCGATCGTGGGGCACCTGCACCGGGTGATCTCGCACACCCGGGGCGCGGCCGTGTCGGTGGCCCGGGTCGAGGGCGGCACGGTGCGCTTCGCCGGCCTGGGCAACGTGGCGGGCGTGATCGCCTCGCCCGCCGGGGAGCGCCGAGGCATGGTCAGCATGCCGGGCATCGTCGGGCACCAGTCGCGGGGCGTCCGCGAGTTCACCTACGACCTGCCGCCGGAGGCGGTGGTCGTCCTGCACTCCGACGGCGTGTCGGACCGCTGGAACCTGCGTGACTACCCGGGCCTGAGCCGCCAGGACCCGCTGCTCATCGCCGGCACCCTGCTGCGCGACGCCGGGGTGCGCCGCGACGACGCCTGCGTGGCGGCGGTGCGCCCGTGAACGCGCCGAGGGAGCCGGAGCCTGCGCCGCTGCTGCGCATGACACTGCACGAGGACCAGGACGTGTTCGTGGTGCGCCAGCGCGGCCGTGAGGTCGCCGCCGCCGTCGGCATGGAGCATCAGGACCAGGTCAGGGTCGCCACCGCGCTCAGCGAGATCGGCCGGCACGCGATCGGCGCCACCGTGACGTTCACCGCCGAGGTTTCCGGACGGCCCCGATTGGTCATCGTTGTAGCAGCGGACGGCATCGGGATCAGTCCGCCCGAGGGCACAGGGGCTGCAGGGCGGTTGATGGACGAGGTGCACGTGGAACGGGACCGGATCAGCCTGGTGCGCAGGCTGCCCGCCCAGGTCGGTCCGGAACGGCTGGCCGTGGCACGGGAGGAGCTGGCCGCCAGCCGGCCCACCACCGCACTGGACGAGCTCAGTGTGCAGAACCGGCAGCTCGTGAGCGCCCTGGAGGAGGTCCAGGCGCACCGCGACGAGCTGCTCACCCTGAACGCGGAGCTGGAGGAGACCAACCGCGGGGTGATGGCGCTCTACACGCAGCTGTCCGAGGAGCTGGAGCAGACCAATCAGGGTGTCGTCGCCCTGTACGCGGAGCTGGAGGAGCGCTCCGCGCAGCTGCGGCAGGCCAACGAGGCGAAGAGCCGCTTCCTGGCCAACGTGTCGCACGAGCTGCGCGCGCCCGTGACCGCCATCATGGGCCTGACGCGACTGCTGCTCGACCCCCGCTCCGAGCCGCTCACCGCCGACCAGACGCACCAGCTGGAGCTGGTCCAGGGCTCCGCCGCCGACCTGCTCGGCCGCGTCAACGACCTGCTGGACCTCGCGAAGGCCGAGTCCAACCGGATCGAGCCCAACTGGGCGCCGGTCGACCTCGGCGCGGTCCTCGGCCAGTTGCGCGGCACCCTGCGCCCCCTCGCCAAGCCGGGCGTGCGGTTCGAGATCGCCGACCCGGCCGAGCCGGTGGACCTGGTCACCGACGAGCTGCTGCTCACCCAGATCCTGCGCAACCTGCTCACCAACGCGCTCAAGTTCACCGACGCGGGCAGCATCGCGATGAGCGCGCTCGTGCTCGACGGCCGGCTGCACATCGCGGTCGCCGACACCGGCATCGGCATCCCGTTCGCCGAGCAGCGCCGCGTCTTCGAGGAGTTCCATCAGGTGCGCGGCGCGCACCAGACGGGCGGGACCGGCCTCGGGCTGCCCTACGCGCGGCGCCTGGCGACCCTGCTCGGCGGCGGGCTCAGCATGGTCAGCGAGCCGGGGGAGGGCAGCACCTTCACCCTCGACCTGCCGCTGCGCCCCACGCGGGAGGACGACCAGAACCTGCCGCACGTGCCCGCGGTCCTCGTCGTCGACGACGAGGCGGCCGCCCGGCAGATGCTGCGCGAGCACCTGACCGGCATCGCCGAGCACGTGCACGAGGCCGCCGACACCCGCTCGGCGCTCGCGATCGCGGCGCGGGAGCGGCCGTCGGTGATCTTCCTGGACCTGTGGATGCCGGGCGGTGACGGCGGGGAGCTGATCGCCGCGCTGGCCGGCGTGCCGGAGCTGCGCGACGTGCCCGTCGTGGTGGTGACCGGCGCCGACGTGGGGCATGTCGAGGGCGCCGCCGCCGTCCTGGCCAAGCCGGCGCTGACCCGCCGGCTGGTCGCCGACGTCGTCGCCCGGGTCACAGCGTGACCAGCCCGGAGCGTAGCGGAGGAGCTGGTCACCATGGGCGCAGTCTTGGGTCGCGGCGGCGCCGGAGCGTAGCGGAGGTGGCGTCGTGACCGGCCCGGAGCGTAGCGGAGGAGCTGGTCACCATGGGTGCAGTCTTGGGTCGCGGCGGCGCCGGAGCGTAGCGGAGGTGGCGTCGTGACCGGGGAGGCGGCCGCCGACATTCTCGTGGTCGACGACAGTCCTTCCAAGCGGTACGTCATCACCAGCTGGCTGCGCCGCGACGGGCACCGCGTCACCGAGGCCGCCACCGGCACGGAGGCCCTGCACCTGCTGCACGCCGAAGGACTGCACGCGGAGCTGGTCGTGCTCGACGTGCGGCTGCCGGACGTCGACGGGTTCGAGGTCGCGGAGCGGATCAAGGAGGACCCGCGGACCACCGCCGTGCCCGTGATCCACATCTCGGCGACCGCCGTCCACGTCGTGGACCGCACCCAGGGTCTCAACCGGGGCGCCGACGCGTACCTGGCCGAGCCGATCGACCCGGACGAGCTGCTCGCCACCGTCCGGGCGAAGCTGCGCGAGTACCGGGCCCGCCGCCGCGCCGAGCGGCTCGCCGGCCGGCTGACGCGGCTGGTGGACACCACGACCGAGTTCAACGCCGCGACCAGCCTCACCGACCTGCTGCTGGCGGCGGCGACCGGAGCCGCCCGGGTCTTCGAGGGACCCGCCGCCGTCGCCGCCTCCTCGGAGGAGTCCGGGCCGATCGCCGTGCAGGCCGACCCCGGCGCCGGCGAGCCGGTCCTGCGTCCGGCGATGCGCGAGCAGTACGAGCACGACCCGCTCGACGGTCAGGCCGGCATGGTGCTGTTCCGGCTGGAGGAGGGCCCGTGGTGGCCGGGCGCGGTGTGGCGGGTCGTCGCGCGGGCCAAGCGGGGCCGGGAGCCGGTGCACGTCGCCGTGCCCGCGGAGGGGTTCAGCGACGACGACGCCGACCTGCTGCGCCAGTTCGGCCAGGCGGTCGCGCTCGCGGTCGAGGCGCTGCGCAGCTACGACGAGGAGCGCCGCACCGCGCTGACGCTGCAGCAGAGCATGCTGCCCCGGCGGCTGCCCGCGGTGCCGGGCGTGCAGCTCGCGGTGCGGTACCAGCCGGCCAGCGAGCACGCGTCGGTCGGCGGCGACTTCTACGAGATCCTGCAGGTGGACGGCCGGCTCGTCGCGGCGATCGGCGACGTGGCCGGGCACTCGCTGCGCGCCGCCACGATCATGGCGGAGGTCCGGCACGCGCTGCGCGCCTATCTGGTGGAGGACGCGTCGCCGGGGCCGAGCATGGAGCGGCTCAACCGGATGATGCTGCGGCTGCTGCCGGAGGAGATCGCGACCATGTGCCTGCTCAGCATGGACCCGGCCAGCGGTGAGGTGCGGCTCACCAACGCCGGGCACCCGCCGCCGCTGCGGGTCCGGGACGGGCGGGTCAGCATCGTCGAGGGGCGGGTGGCGCTACTGGGCGTGCCGACCTCGCACGAGGACGAGATCCGGCTGACGCTGGCGCCGGGGGAGACCCTGATCCTGGTGACCGACGGGCTGATCGAGGTCCGCGGGCACACCTTCAACGAGGGTCTCGACGCGCTGTGCCGCGCCGTCGGCGACGTCGAGGACGACCTGGAGCAGTTCTGCGACCGGCTGTTGCGCGCCCTGAGCGCGGGGTCCGGGGACGACGACGTGGCCCTCCTGGTGATTCGCAGGGTGGATTCCGGCTGAACCGGTTGCGCCGGTGCCCACCGGCCGCACACGCTGCGGTGAACCGAAAATGGGGGGCATCATCATGGCGGTCTGTGAGACCTGCGGCAACGACTACTACATGAGCTTCGAGATCCGGACGGTCGGCGGCGGTGTGCACGTCTTCGACTCCTTCGAGTGCGCGATCCACCGGCTCGCGCCGGTCTGCGAGCACTGCGGCACGAAGATCGTCGGCCACGGCGCCGAGGTGTCCGGCAGCTTCTACTGCAGCGCGCACTGTGCCCGCACGGCCGACAGCACGCTCGGTCTGGAGATCCGCGACACCGTGGAGGCGTACCCCGGGTGATCCTTGCCAGTGCCCTGCATGATTGGGTCTTGGAGCAGCAGGGCATTGGTTGAGGCACACGTCGGAGGAGCAGCTGTGGTGGTCCTGGGTATCGACATCGGCGGTTCGGGCATCAAGGGAGCGCCGGTCGACCTGGCGACCGGCGAGTTCACCGCCGATCGGCACCGCATCGAGACCCCGCAGCCGGCGGACATCGCCGCGGTCGTCGACACGGTCGCGGCGGTCGTCGGGCAGTTCCCGCCGGCGAGCAGCGTCGGGATCACGTTCCCTGCCGTCGTGCAGCACGGCGTGACGAAGACCGCGGCGAACGTCGACGCGTCGTGGGTCGACGCGCCGGCGGAGCAGCTGTTCAGCGACAAGCTGGGGATGCCGGTGACGGTCCTCAACGACGCGGACGCGGCCGGGGTGGCCGAGATCGAGTACGGCGCCGGCAAGGGTGTCGACGGCCTGGTCGTGATGGTCACCCTCGGCACCGGCATCGGCAGTGCGCTGTTCATCGACGGGAAGCTGGTGCCCAACACCGAGTTCGGGCACCTGCAGATGAGCGGGCTGCACCTGCACGGCGGCGACGCCGAGGACTACGCCTCGGACCGCATCCGCGAGGTCGAGGACCTCAGCTGGCAGGACTGGGCCGAGCGGGTGCAGGTCTACCTGCGCCACCTGCACGCGCTGCTGTGGCCCGACCTGATCATCATCGGCGGTGGCGTGAGCAAGAAGACGGACAGGTGGCTGCACCACGTCTCGGTGCCCACGAAGGTCGTCCCGGCCGCCCTGCAGAACAACGCCGGCATCGTCGGTGCGGCGCTGCTCGCGTCGAGACGGGCGCACTGAGCACACACGCGTGCGCGCATAGGGCACGATGGGTCGCATGGGGGACATGCCCGCGCCGTTGCGTGCCGAGGACCCGCCGACCGTCGGGTCCTACCGGCTGCTCGGCGTGCTCGGCGTCGGCGGCATGGGCACCGTCTACCTCGCCGCCGGCCCCGGCGACCGCCGGGTCGCGCTGAAGGTCATCAACCCGGTCTGGCACGGCGACCCGCAGTTCCGGCAGCGGTTCGCGGCCGAGGCCGCCGCCGCGTCGCGGGTCGCCGGGTTCTGCACCGCGCGGGTTCTCGACGTGGCGCTGGACGGCCCGGTGCCGCACCTGGTGACCGAGTACGTGTCCGGGCCGTCCCTGCACGACTACGCGACCGTCAACGGGCCGCTCGGCGGGCAGGTCGAGGCGGTCGCGGTCGGGGTGGCCGCGGCGCTGACCGCGATCCACGCCGTTGGGCTCGTGCACGCCGACCTGAGCCCGCGCAACGTGCTGCTGTCACCGTTCGGCCCGAAGGTCATCGACTTCGGCGTGGCCCGCCCGCACGGCCACGACGGGCCTGTCGGGCAGCTGTTCGGCACCCCGGGTTGGCTGGCGCCCGAGCAGGAGCGCGGTGCCCCGCCGAGCCAGGCCTCCGACGTGTACGCGTGGGGCGTCCTCGTCGCGTGGGCGGGCACGGGCGTGATGCCGGCGGGCGCCGTCCCGGACGGCCTGGCGCCCGGCATCGCCGAGATCGTGGCCCGGGCGCTGCGGCCCGACCCGGCTGCCCGGCCGACGGCCCGCCAGCTGCTGCTCGCGCTCGTCGGCGACGACGACCCGGCGGCGGTGCACGTGACGTCGCCGCGCGCCGACCCCACGACCCGCACCACGACCCGCCCCGCGACCCGCCCCATGGCGGCGGTCCGCGGCGTGGCGCCGCCCCGGCCGCACCGGCCGGCCAGTGGCCGGTTCGCGCCCGGCGCGGCGCCCGTCATCCCGGTGTCGCCGACGGCGGTGCACGCGATGCCCGTCTCGCCGGTGCCGGTCAGCCCGACGATGCTCGACCCGGCCTCTGGCGTCCCGCTGTCGTCCCAACATGCGGACATCCGGCACGGGCGCCCGCCGCTGCCGCCGGTGCCGCCGCCGCCCCGCCGGCCGCCGCGCCGCATCGGCAGGGCGGTGGCCGGCGTCGTCGCGGTGCTGATCGTGCTCGGCTGCCTGTGGGGCGTGTTCGACCTCGCCGGCTCGGTCGGCGCGGGCGAGGACGGCGCCGCGAAGGCCGGCCCCAGCACCGCCGCGCCGGCGAGCCGGGCGCCGTCGAAGAAGCCCAGCCCGGTCGGCACCGACGGGGGCGTCCGGTTCACCGTCACCGGCTTCGAGTGCGGCGTGCGACGCATCGGCGAGTGGCCGATCGTCAAGGACGCCGAGGGCGAGTTCTGCCTGGTCGAGGTGCGGGTCGAGAACCTCGGGACCGGCAGCACCCGCATCTATCAGGGCTCGCAGCGGCTGCGCGACACCGACGGCAACGACCACAAGGCCGACGACTGGTCGTGGCTCTACAACGCTGCCACCCGACCGCTTTACGGGGAAATCAAAGCCGGCAAACCGGTCACCGGCACGCTCGTCTTCGACGTGCCGAAGGGGCTCCGGTTCGACGTCCTGGTGGTCAAGCAGCAGCCGCTCAGCGACGGCACGGTCATCCGCCTCCCCAGCCGGTAGAGCGCTTTCACGAGAGCCGTGCGGGCCGCACGGGCTGCGGCGGGCGCGATCGCCCGCCGCCGTGGCCGCGAGCGCGCCGGCGCGCTGCCGAGCAAACACCACCCTCTGGCGCCTTGGCAAGCTTTTCGTAGGCGTTACCTTTCGTTACCACCGTGTTATTGACACCACAGTCCGCAATCGGATTTAGTGTCCCGGAACCGGTTGCGGAACCGGTTCCAGAAAACGCTCTCTTGCCAGAAAGCGCTCTCACAGAGAGGATCGCGGCGTGCCGATCACCATCGCCGATGTTGCCTCACGAGCCGGGGTCAGCAAGACCACCGTCTCGCGGGTGCTCAACGGCAAAGGCGAGGTCGACGAGTCGACCGCGGCACGGGTGCGGAGGGTCATCGACGAGCTGGGTTACACGCCCAGCGCGCGGGCGGTCAACCTCGCCCGGGGCCACACCAGGGTCATCGGGATGTTGGTGCCTTCGCTGATCTGGCCCTGGATGGGCGAGATCGTGCAGGGAGCCGTTGATGTCGTCGAGGCGGAGGGTTACGGATTGCTGCTCTTCACGTGCAACCGTGGCGCCGAGTCGATGCGCCAGTTCTCGGCGCAGGTCTCCGGCAAGGCCTTCGACGGCCTGCTGGCGATCGAGCCGGAGGGCACCCTGGACTACCTCGCCGACCTGTATGCCGGCGGCCTGCCGGTGGTGCTGATCGACGACCGCGGCGACAAGCCGCTCATGCCGTCGGTGGGGACCACCAACCGGGCCGGCGGGGCCCTCGCCGCCCGGCATCTGCTCGAGATCGGCCGGCGGCGTCCCCTCGTCATCACCGGCTCCGAGAAGTTCGGCTGCACACAGGACCGGCTCGGTGGCTTCGCGGACGTGTTCGCGGCCGCCGGTCACCCGGTCGACCCGCGTTTCGTGATGGAGGGCGACTTCACGTACGACTGCGGCTCCCAGGCGATCCGGCGGGCGCTGGGTCTGGGGCTGGAGTTCGACTCGGTCTTCGCCCACAACGACCTGTCCGCGGCGGGCGCCCTCCAGGCGCTGCGCCAAGCGGGCCGCGCGGTGCCGGAGGATGTCGCCCTCGTGGGCTTCGACGACATCGTCCACGCCGCGCACACCGAGCCCCCACTCACGACCATCCGCCAGCCGATGCGGCAGATGGGCGAGATGGCGGCCCGGCGGCTCATCGCACACTTCGACGGCACGCCGTTGACGAGTGAGCCCAACATCCTGTCCACCACGCTCGTCGTGCGGTCCTCGACCATCCCGGCGTAGCCCGAGCGCTCCACCGCGCCATCCCGCACCACCCCGTACCACCCGGCACGACGCACCACCGATACCGCACCAAAGGGCGGGACCTGCCGCAAGAAGGCCCCGTCGTCATACCCCGAATGCCCGCCCCACCTGTCGATCCAGGTACGTAAGGAGACACCCCCGTGCATACCAGACGCTCCGTTGTGCTCGGCCTCGCCGGCCTGCTCGCCACCGGCGCCCTCGCCGCGTGTGGCGACTCGCCGAACGCCGAAAACGCGAAGAAGGGCCCGACGGTCCTCAACGTCGGCATGCCGAACGGCCCGCAGACCGAGAACCAGAACCCGTTCCTCAGCACCTCCGCGGCGTCCAAGTCGGGCTACCGCTGGGCGCTCTACGAGCCGCTGATGATGTGGAACCCGGTCAAGCCGGCCGACCCGATGAAGCCGTGGCTCGCCACCAAGGCGGAGTGGTCGAAGGACTACACCTCGGTCAAGGCCACCATCCGTGACAACGCCACCTGGTCCGACGGCCAGAAGGTCACGGCCGAGGACGTCGCGTTCACGTACAAGCTGCTGCGCGACAACGAGGCGCTCAACACCGGCGGTCTCACCATCTCCGACGCTTCGGCCAGCGGCGCGGACGTGACCATCACGTTCAAGAACCCGCAGTTCGTCAGCCAGCACAAGGCCATCGCCCAGGTGCCGATCGTCCCCAAGCACATCTGGGAGAAGGTCTCGGACCCGAAGGCGGAGCTCGCCAAGAACCCGATCGGCTCCGGCCCGTACACGCTGAAGTCGTTCACCCCGCAGACCGCCACGCTGACGGTCCGCGACAAGGGCTACTGGCAGGCGCTGCCGCAGGTCAAGGAGCTGCGGTACACCTCCTACACCGACAACAACGCGCAGACCACCGCGCTCGCCAACGGTGAGTCGGAGTGGAGCTTCGTCTTCATCCCCAATGTGAAGACGGTCTTCATCGACAAGGACGCCGCGCACCACAAGATCTGGGCCCCGCCGGTCCTCGGCATCCACGGCCTGTACATCAACACCACCAAGGCGCCGTTCGACGACAAGAACCTGCGCGTGGCCATGAGCATGGTCATCGACCGTGACGACATCTTCAACACGGCCGAGGCCGGCTACTTCCACCCGCTGGTGAAGAGCGTGACCGGTCTGCCCAGCCCCGCCGGCGACGCGTTCCTCGCGCCGGAGTTCAAGGGCAAGGACTACAAGATCGACGTCGAGGGTGCCAAGGCGCTCCTGACCGCCAACGGTTACAAGTACGAGGGCACCACGCTGAAGGACAAGACGGGCAAGGCCGTCACCCTGACGCTGACCGACCCGGCCGGTTGGTCGGACTACCAGACCTCGCTGGAGATCGTGAAGGCCAACCTTCAGAAGATCGGTATCGAGGCGACGGTCGAGAAGGCCAACCAGGACGCGTGGTTCAAGAACGTCGAGGCCGGCCAGTTCGACGCGGGCTTCCGGTGGACCAACGGCGGTAACACGCCGTACGACATCTACCAGACGATCATGGACGGCGACCTGCTCAAGCCGATCGGCACCGCCAGCCCCGCCGGTAACTTCGGGCGCTTCAACAACCCCGAGGCCACCAAGGCGCTGCGCGACTACCAGTCGGCGACCGACGACTCGGTCCGCGTCGCGGCGATGAACACGCTGCAGAAGATCTTCGTCGAGCACATGCCGATGATCCCCGTCGGCGCCGACAATGTCGGTGGGGCCTACTCCACGAAGCAGTGGACCGGCTGGCCGGACGACGCCAACCCCTACGGCGCCGCCCAGCCCACCCAGGCGAACGCGCTCGACGTGATCCTGCACCTCAAGCCGGCCTCCTGACCGGTCGCTAGTGACGGCGCTCCCCGGGTTGCCCGCACGGGCAACCCGGGGAGCGCCACCCCGTGACGACACCCCAAGACAGGAACATCGGCATGACGTTGAGCGAAAGCACGGCGGCGCCGGTCGGCGAGGTGGTGCTGGAGGCTGTCGGCCTGACCAAGCATTTCCCCGTCCGCAGGCGGATGCGTGACCTTTTCTCCGGCACCAAGGCAGCCGTCCACGCGGTGGACGACGTCTCCTTCACTCTGCGACGGGGCAGAGTCACGGCACTGGTCGGCGAGTCCGGCTCCGGCAAGTCCACAGTCGCCCGGCTGCTCGCGCAGCTCTACCCGCGCACCGGCGGCGACATCCTGCTGCACGGCACGTCGACCAAGGTCAACGGCGGTCGTCGCTTCCGCGCCTACGTCAAGCGCGTGCAGCTCATCTTCCAGGACCCGTTCGGCTCGCTCAACCCGGTGCACACGGTCCGCTACCACCTGACCCGGTCGCTGAAGATCCACGGCAACGCCGGCAGGACCGCGGCCGAGCTCGAGGAGGCCCTCGCGAACCTGCTCACCCGGGTCAGCCTCACCCCGCCCGAGCGCTACATCGACAAGTTCCCGCACGAGCTGTCCGGCGGCCAGCGCCAGCGTGTCGCGATCGCCCGCGCCCTCGGCGCCGACCCCGAGGCCCTGCTCGCCGACGAGCCGGTCTCCATGCTGGACGTGTCGATCCGCCTCGGCATCCTCAACCTGCTGCGTGACCTGAAGGAACGGCTCAACCTCGCCATCCTGTACATCACGCACGACATCGCCTCGGCCCGCTACTTCGCCGACGAGACCATGGTCATGTACGCCGGCCGCATGGTCGAGGGCGGCGACAGCGAGACCGTCACGCAGAACCCCGCGCACCCCTACACCCGGCTGCTGATCGAGTCCGCGCCCGACCCGGACCGCATCGAAGGCATCGCCGACCCGGCGAACCTGGACCGTGGCAACGGCGAGCCGCCGAGCCTGATCCGGCCCCCCGCCGGCTGCCGCTTCAACCCCCGCTGCCCGCACGCCATGCCCCGCTGCAAGGTCGACCTGCCGCCGCGGCTGGAGATCGGTGACCGGGACGGACACTGGGCCGCCTGCTGGCTGTACGACGCGGACACCGTCGCCAAGGAAGGCATCGGCTCCGCTGCCGGTCAAGGGGCCGACGGCAGCGCCGCCATCCCCACGCCGCCGGCTTTGACGCTGACGGAGGAGGCACGATGAAGTTCCTGCTGCAACGCATCGCCTTCTACCTGTTCACGGCGTGGGCGGCGATCACTCTCAACTTCTTCATCCCGCGGGTCATGCCCGGCGACCCGGTCAGCGCCCTGATCTCCAAGAACCAGGGCCGGCTGTCCAGCGACGCGATCCAGTCCATCAAGGTGCTGTTCGGTCTCGACAAGGACCAGAGCCTCTGGGACCAGTACATCGGCTACTGGAAGCAGCTGCTGCACGGCGACCTCGGCCTGTCGTTCACGTTCTACCCGACGTCGGTGTCCGAGGTCATCGGCCAGAGCCTGCCGTGGACGATCGGCCTGGTCGGCATCACCACGATCCTGAGCTTCCTCATCGGCACCGCGCTGGGCGTCGGCGCCGGCTGGAAGCGCGGCTCCTGGATCGACAGCCTGCTGCCGGCGACCACGTTCCTGTCCTCGGTGCCGTACTTCTGGCTCGGTCTCGTCGCGATCGCCCTGCTCGCCGGCCCCGGCAGCTGGTTCCCGTCGTCCGGCGGCTTCACCCCCGGCCTGGTGCCGGCGTTCGACCAGTACTTCATCGGCAGCGCGCTCAACCACAGCATCCTGCCCGCGGCGACGATCCTCATCTCCTCGATGAGCGGCTGGATCCTCGGCATGCGCAACATGATGGTCACCGTCTCCTCGGAGGACTACATCACCGTCGCGCACGCCAAGGGCCTGTCCGACAAGCGGGTCGCCTTCAGCTACGCCGCCCGCAACGCGCTGCTGCCCAACGTGTCCGGCTTCGCGCTGTCGCTGGGTTACATCGTCGGCGGCACGCTCCTGGTGGAGATCGTGTTCTCCTACCCGGGCGTGGGTTACCAGCTCTTCCAGGGTGTCCAGGCCTACGACTACCCGCTGATGCAGGGCATCTTCCTGGTCATCACGATCTCGGTGCTGGTGGCCAACCTGCTGGCCGACGTGGCCTACCTGCTGCTCGACCCGCGCACCCGAAAGAGTGGTTGAGATGACCGTCACCCCGTCCAGCATCGAGCAGGTGATCCCGGGCCAGGGTTCGATGGCCCAGCCGAGCGTGAAGCCGGCGTCGAAGGCGAAGCGCAAGCGGTTCCGGTTCATCGCCAACGGCAAGGCCGCGACCGGCCTGATCGTGCTCGGCATCTACGTGCTCATCGCGATCATCGGGCCGTGGATCTCCCCCTACGACCCGGACCTCATCACGGCCGACAAGCTGCAGGCGCCGTCCGGCTCGCACTGGTTCGGCACCGACCACCTCGGCAAGGACATCTTCAGCCAGATCCTCGTCGGCGCCCGCGGCGTCGTCGTGGTCGGCGCGATCGCCGGCATCGTCGCGACGGTCCTGTCGGTGCTCATCGGCGTCACGTCCGGCTACCTGGGCGGCGCCGCCGACGAGAGCCTCTCCGCGGTGTCCAACGTCTTCCTGGTCATCCCGGGCCTGCCGCTGATCATCATCGTCACGTCCACCATCACCAACGCCGGCGACATCGTCGTGGCGCTGGTCATCGGGTGTACGTCCTGGGCGTACGGCGCCCGGGTGCTGCGAGCACAGACCCTGTCGCTGAGACGGCGGGACTACGTCGAGGCGTCCCGCGCGACCGGTGAGAAGACCTGGCGGATCGTGCTGTTCGAGATCCTGCCGAACCTGACCGCGATCATCGCGTCCAGCTTCGTCGGCACCGTCATCTTCGCCGTCATGTCCGAGATCACCCTCGCGTTCATCGGCATCTCGTCGGTGTCGACCTGGAACTGGGGCACGATCCTGTTCTGGGCGCAGGGGCAGCAGGCCCTCGCGCAGGGCGCCTGGTGGTGGTTCGTGCCGGCCGGTCTTGCCATCGCGTTCCTCGGCACCGCGCTCAGCCTGATCAACTTCGGTATCGACGAGTTCGTCAGCCCCCGCCTGCGCACCTCCGGCGCGGGCTCCCGGCGCGCCCCCAACGGCGACAAGGTCACCATGCGGGTCGGGTTCACGCCCGTCATCCGCGGCCGCGCCGACACCACCCCCGAGATCGAGATCAAGCACCCGCGCGACACCGACGCCCGCGACGACGCCGTCGGCTCGGTGGAGTACGCGGCGATCGAGGGTCACAGCACCGGCACCGATGGAGCGAAGCCATGACCCGTACCCTGACCCGGCCGCTGCTGGAGATCAAGAACCTCGACGTCGACTACGGTCTCGGCGAGGAGGGGGTCAAGGCGGTCCGCGACGTCAGCCTCACCATCCACCGCGGCGAGGTCGTCGGCCTCGCCGGTGAGAGCGGCAGCGGCAAGTCGACCCTCGCCTACGGCGTCACCCGGCTGCTCCCGCCGCCCGGCGTGGTCGCCAACGGCTCCGTCATCTACCACCCGCCGACCGGTGACCCGTACGACGTGCTGAACCTCTCCAACGAGGAGCTGCGCAAGTACCGGTGGGCGGAGACGTCGATCGTGTTCCAGGGCGCGATGAACTCGCTCAACCCGGTGCACAAGATCTCCGTCGGCCTGATGGACGCGATCAAGGCGCACGACCCGAGCTCCAGCAAGGCGGCCCGGGTCGCGCGGGCCAAGGAGCTGCTGCGGCTCGTCGGCATCGCCGAGGACCGGCTCGACGCGTACCCGCACCAGCTGTCGGGCGGCATGCGCCAGCGCGTCATGATCGGCATGGCGCTCGCCCTGGAGCCGCAGCTGGTCATCATGGACGAGCCGACCACCGCGCTCGACGTCGTCATGCAGCGGCAGATCCTCGGCCAGCTCGTCGAGCTGCGCGAGCGGCTCGGCTTCTCCGTCCTGTTCATCACGCACGACCTGTCGCTGCTGGTCGAGTTCTCCGACCGGATCGCGATCATGTACGGCGGGCGGATCGTGGAAGAGGCGCCTTCGGCGGCGATCTACCGCGACCCGAAGCACCCTTACAGCGAAGGGCTGCTGCGCTCGTTCCCGGCGCTGCGCGGCGCCCGCCGGGAGCTGGCCGGCATCCCCGGCTCGCCGCCCGACCTGCGCGGCATGCCGTCCGGCTGCTCGTTCCACCCGCGCTGCCCGAAGGCGTTCGAGCCGTGCCCGACCAAGCTGCCGATCCTGGGCAAGCCCGACGATCACGTCGGTGAGCCCCGCACCGTCGCCTGCTGGCTGCATCCGGTCACCGCCGGCTGAGCCTGCCAGCGGGCACACCGTCCCAGTAACTGCAAACAGGAGAACAATGGACACGACCGCGACACCCCTCGATGTGCAGAACCCGATCGCCACACTCCCGCCTGCCTTCCGTTGGGGAGTGGCGACCTCGGCCTACCAGATCGAGGGCGCGGTCGACGAGGACGGGCGGACCCGGTCCATCTGGGACACCTTCTGCGAGGTGCCCGACGCGATCGACAAGGGCGACACCGGCGAGGTCGCCTGCGACCACTACCACCGCATGCCGCAGGACGTCGCGCTGATCCGCGACCTCGGCGTCGACCTCTACCGGTTCTCTGTGGCGTGGCCGCGGGTCCAGCCCCGCGGCCGCGGCCCGGTCAACCCGGCCGGGCTCGGCTTCTACGACCGGCTCACCGACGAGCTGCTCGCCAACGGTGTCGAGCCGTGGATCACCCTGTACCACTGGGACCTGCCGCAGGAGCTGGAGGACGCGGGCGGCTGGCCCGTCCGCGACACCGCCTACCGCTTCGCGGACTACAGCATGCTCGTCTTCGACGCACTCAAGGACCGCGTCAAGACCTGGACGACGCTCAACGAGCCGTGGTGCTCGGCGATGCTCGGCTACGCCTACGGCGTGCACGCACCCGGCCGGCGCGACTTCGCCGCCAGCATGCACGCCGTGCACCACCTCCTGCTCGGTCACGGCCTCGCGACCCAGCGCATGAAGGAGGCGGCGGCCCCGCACCACGAGTTCGGCATCACGCTCAACATGGGCGTCAGCACCCCCGAGACCGACAGCGCCGCCGACCGCGACGCCGCCCGGCGCAGCGACGCGCTCAGCACCCGCATCTACCTCGACCCCCTCGTCCACGGCCGGTACCCCGCGGACCTCGTCGCGGACCTCGCCGCGCGGGGCATCGAGCTGCCCGTGCAGGACGGCGACCTCGAGGTCATCAAGACGCCGCTGGACGTCCTGGGCGTCAACTACTACTTCAGCGAGACGGTCTCCGGCGTCGACGAGGACGGCAACACCCACGACGCCACCGGCCTGCCCGTCAGCCGCCCGGTCCCGACCGGCCGCCCGATCACCGCGATGGGCTGGGAGATCGTCCCCGAGGGCTTCACCCAGCTCCTCGTGCGCCTGTGGGAGGACTACCGGCTGCCGATCTTCGTCACCGAGAACGGCTCCGCCTTCTACGACGAGCCCGACGAGACCGGCTTCGTCCGCGACGACGACCGGATCTCCTACTTCGACTCCCACATCGGCGCGGTCGCCCTGGCCCGCCAGCAGGGCGCGGACATCCGCGGCTACTTCGCATGGTCGCTCATGGACAACTTCGAGTGGGCGTACGGCTACGACAAGCGCTTCGGCATCGTCTACGTCGACTACGACACGCAGGAGCGCACCCCGAAGCAGTCCGCGCTCTGGTACCGCGACACCATCAAGGCCCTGCGGGGTTGACCGGGTCCGGCAGCAGGGGAGTTGTGGGCCCCTGCTGCCGGCCCAGCAGCGACGCCCTCGTCAGCGCGGCCGAGCCGAACCTGTCCCGGACCTGGTCCATGGCGGTGTCGAGCTCACCGCCGGTGTGCGCCCGCAGCGGCAGCTCCAGTTGTACGGCGCCGTCGCCGTCCAGATTCGCGACGGCGATGCCGATGAGCGTCAGCCCCCGGTTCGCGATCAACGACGCTTCCTTGTGGTGCAGCCGCTGCACGGCGTCCAGAATCGTCGCGGTGTGCCACGTCTCCTTGGCGAGCGTGTGCGAGCGGGTCACCTTCGTGAAGTCCGCGAACCGCAGCCTGAGCACCACCGTGCGACCACCCCGCTCGGCGGCCCTGAGCCGCCGGCAGACCCGGTCGACCAGCTCCGCGAGGACCGCGTCGACGAACGCCGGCTCGTGCGGCCCGCGGCCGAGGGCCCGCTGCGCCCCCATCGAGCGGCGGCGCCGGTTCGGCTGCACCGGCCGCGGATCCCGGTTGTGCGCGAGGGCGTGCAGGTGCCTGCCCGTGCCCTCGCCGAGCATCGACACCAGGGTCGCCTCACCGAGCCGGGCGACCTGCCCCACGGTCATGACCCGGTGCGCGTGCAGCTTCGCCGCCGTGACGGCCCCGACGCCCCACAGCCGCTGCACCGGCAGCGCGTGCAGGAACGTGAGCTCGTCGGCGGGCTCCACGACCAGCAGCCCGTCGGGCTTGGCGACCCCGCTGGCCACCTTCGCCAGGAACTTCGTCCGCGCCACCCCGACCGTGATCGGCAGCCCGACCTCCCGCAGCACGTCGGCCCGCAGCCGCTCAGCGATGCGCCGCGGCGTCCCGGCGATCCGCCACAGCCCCCGCACGTCGAGGAACGCCTCGTCGATCGAGATCCCCTCCACGACCGGTGTCGTGTCCCGGAACACCTCGAACACCCGCCGGCTGGCCTCCGAGTACGCCCGCATCCGCGGCGGCACGACGATCGCCTCCGGGCACAGCTGCCGCGCCTGCCGCCCGCCCATCGCGGTGCGCACCCCGCGCCGCTTCGCCTCGTAGCTGCACGCGAGCACCACCCCGCCGCCCACGATCACCGGCCGCCCCCGCAGGCGCGGATCGTCCCGCTGCTCCACCGACGCGTAGAACGCGTCCAGGTCAGCGTGCAGGATCGAGGCCCCGTCGGACACGAACACATGTTCGCATGACTCGGCCTCCTCAGGTGGGTGGATCGAGCGACGACCGCAGCGTCAGGCCAGCACGAGACGGCGGCGGCGTTCCGTCAGGACGGTGCTGGCGGTGGCGACGAGGAGCAGGAGGACGCCGATGTTGGCCAGGAGGCGGAGGCCGATGCCGGTGTAGGCGTCCCATGATGCGACCGGCCCGGTCACCGGCGACAGGTACATCGTGGCGACGACCGCGTAGGTCAGCAGGGTGCACGGGGCCAGGAACCCGACGCCGGCCCAGGCGGTCACGGCCGCCACCCGGTCGCCCGCGGCCCGGCGCATCCCGGCCCAGCCGAGGGCGAGCCCGCCCAGGCCGAGGAGGGTGACCAGCGGCGTGACCGCCGAGGGCTCCCGCCGGCCGATCTCCAGGATGAGCATGCCCGCCCCCTCCTGGTACACCTGCATGACCAGCTCGCCCCTGACCGCGGTGACGCCCTCGGCCTGGCCGGGAAGGTCCGGGGCGCGGGTGCTCACCGTCCAGTTGCCCTTGACGAGATCCTCCCGCGCGACGCCGATCGCGCCCGTGACGTTCTGCGCCGGAGGATCGACGCGGTAGACGACGTAGCCGCCGTTGTAGTCGTCGCCGCCGAACAGCAGCGCCTGGACGCCCTCGGGCGGGTCGTAGCCGAACGCCGGGTCGTGCCGGCGGTCGGGGGCGTGCAGGCGGGTGCCCGGCACGAGGGGCTGGGACATTGAGAGCGCGACCCGGTCGCTGGGCAGGTCGGGCGAGACCGACCAGGCGAGCCAGCCGCCGAGGCCGGCGCCCAGCGCGCCGAGGGTGAGCGCACCGGCGAGCCCGGTGGCCCACCCGACCCAGCTGCGGCGCGACCCCGGTGCGGGATCCGGCGTGTCCATGCTTGTGATCTCCCCGATCGACGAACGGCGCTCGCACCATACACGGGCACGGGAAAATGCGCGTGCGGGTTGCGGGGCCGGTCGCGTAGAACTGCCGGGTGCTACGACTCTGGGCGGCGGTGCTGCGGCGGCCGTTCGCGACGGCCCTGGCGGTCACGAACCTGCTCACCCGGTTGTCGGCCGGGGCGGTCGCCCTCGCGCTGGTCCTGCTGGTGCAGCACGAGCGGGGGTCCTTCGGCGCGGCGGGGTTCGTCGCCGGTGTGTTCGCCGTCGGTACCGCCGCCGCGGCGCCGATCGTCGGGCGGCTCGTCGACCGGACCGGCCAGACACCGGTGCTGCTCGCGACCGCGGCGCTGCACGGAGGGTCCCTGCTCGGCGTGGCGGCACGGCCGTCGGCGCCGCTGTGGGTGCTCGCCGCGCTCGCCGGCGTCGCGGGCGCGGCACGGCCACCGGTCGCGGCGTGCATGCGCGGCATCTGGATCGCGATGCTGGGCGAGGGTGCGCAGCTGCGGGCCTCGTACCGGCTCGAGAGCGCCCTGCTGGAGGTCGGGTTCATCGCCGGGCCGGTCGTCGCGGGTGCGGTCGTGGCGGTGGGGCGGCCGGCGCTCGGGCTGGTGCTCACGGCGGGGCTCGCGGCGGTGGCGACGACAGGGTTTGCGCTGCTGCCGCCGGCCAGGGCGTGGCGGCCGGCGGCGCGCGGGGCACGGTCGGGCGTCCTCGGGCCGCTGCGGGCCCCGGCGGTGCTGTCGCTGGTCGGCTCGCGGGCGGCGCTCGGTGTCGCGATCGGCGCGGTGCAGGTGGCGGCGGCCGCGTTCGCCACCGCCGGCGGGCGGGCCGGGTTCGCGGGGGTGCTGCTGGGCGGGTTCGCGGCGGGCAGCCTGCTGGGCAGCCTCGGGCCGCACGCGGCGCCGGCGAGGTTCACCCTGCTGTCGGCCGCGATGGCACTGGTGCTGGCGCCGCTGCTCCTGCCCGCCGGCCTGTGGTGGCTGGCGGGGCTGTTCGTGCTGGCCGGGGTGCCCCTCGCGCCCCTGAACGCGCTCGCCTACGAGCTGACCGACCTGGCCGCCCCGCCGGGCACCGGCACCGAGGCCCGCATGTGGACGAGCACGGCGACGGCGGCCGGGGCGGCCCTCGGCAGCGCGCTCGCGGGCGCGGCCGTCGACGGCACGGCGGCCAGGGCCGCGGTCGCGGTGGCCCTGGCCGGTGCGGTGGCCGCGGCGGCGATCACGCTGCTGACCCACCGCACCGTGTCCACCGCACCGCCGTCGCCGTCGCCGTCGCCGTCCCAGGAACACCCCGCGGACAGCGCCGTCACGCCGTCGGTGCCGCCTCGGTCAGCGGGAGCAGCACCTGGAAGCGGGTGTCGCCGGGGCTCGACGTGACGCGGATGTCACCGTGGTGCTTCTTCACCACGATGCGGTACGAGATGTCCAGCCCGAGCCCCGTGCCCTCACCGACCGGCTTGGTGGTGAAGAACGGCTCGAAGATGCGCGGCCGGACCTCGGCGGGGATGCCGGTGCCGGTGTCGGCGAACTCGACCGCCAGGCAGTCGCCGTCGCGCGACGTGGTGATGGTGAGCGTGCCGCCGCTGTCCATCGCCTCGACCGCGTTGACGATGAGGTTCGTCCACACCTGGTTGAGCTCGGCCGCGTACGCCGGGATGTGCGGCAGGTCGCGGTCATAGCGGGTGACGACGCGGACGCCCCGCTTGGAGATCTTCGCGTTGAGCATGATGAGGGTCGCGTCGAGCAGTTCGTGCACGTCGACGACCTGGAACGGGCCGCGGTCCAGCTGCGAGTACTGCTTCGCCGCGCCGACGAGGCCGGAGATGCGGGTGACGGCATCGTCGATCTCGCCCATCAGCAGCTCGGTCTCGATGGTGTAGACGAGCCAGCGCACGGCCGGCTCGAGGTCGAGCTTGCCGACGCAGAGCTTCACGTCCTCCAGCCACGGCACGTCGACGCCGCCGGCGACGAGGGTC
This sequence comes from Dactylosporangium sp. NPDC000521, assembly GCF_042898305.1. Classification (NCBI taxonomy): domain Bacteria; kingdom Bacillati; phylum Actinomycetota; class Actinomycetes; order Micromonosporales; family Micromonosporaceae; genus Dactylosporangium; species Dactylosporangium sp. NPDC000521. Next base: position 119,218 of record NZ_JBIAYW010000004.1, on the reverse strand, counting down.
GGGGCGAGGTCCCAGGCGCCGTTGACGCCGCGCTCGTCGAGCCAGTCGCCGATGGCGTCCTCGGCGTCGCTGGCGTCCAGCGCGGAGCGCTTCGGGGCGTTCGCGGCCAGCTTGACGGCACGCTCCTGCAGCTCGACGAGGCCGTGCAGCTGCTCGCCGTCGAGGCGGCCGTCGGCGATCATCGCGAGCTTGTGCCGCATCCCGGCGACCCGGTCCCGCAGGACGGCGGTGGCGCGCACGGCCGCCGCGGCCGGGTTGTTGAGCTCGTGGGTCAGGCCGGCGGACAGCGCGCCGAGCGCGAGCAGCCGCTCCCGTTCGGCGGCGGCGTTGTTGACGTTGCGCATGCCGAAGAACAGGCCTTCGAGCAGGTGCATCGCCATCGGGAACCACTCGCGCATCGCGGCGCCGAGCTCGACGGCGGGCAGTTCGTACAGCTCGGAGTCGGTGATCGCGTGCATCGTGTTGTTGTAGACCTGCGGGACCCGGTCGCCGAGGTACGCCTGCGTGGCGCCGCCGTAGACGCCGACCTGATCGGTGCGGCTGAGCTCGATGTCGTCGCCCCGGACGTTCCGGCTGAGGCTCACGGTGCCGGACAGCAGCACCACGAAGCAGGTCGCCGGCTCGCCCTCCCGGTACACCGGCTGCCCCGCGCCGTAGCGCGCCACGGTGCCACGGGCGGCGAGCCACTCCAGCTGGGCGTCGTCGAGCGCCTCGAAGAGGAACAGCGTCCGCAGTTCCGCGACGTCCAGAGACCTGCTCATTGCGCCTCCACCAGGTACCGGTGCACCAGTGACACCGCCATCGCGCCTTCGCCGACCGCCGAGGCGACCCGCTTCACCGAGTCTGCGCGCACATCGCCCGCGGCGAACACTCCTGGAACGCTCGACTCCAGGTGATAGGGGTCACGGCCGAGCGCCAGGTGGTCGCTGCCCGCGGCGACGTCCGGCCCGGTCAGGACGAACCCGCGGGCGTCGCGCTGCACCACGCCCTCCAGCCAGTCGGTGCGGGGCTCCGCGCCGATGAAGATGAAGAGCCAGGAGCTGTCGACGGTACGCTCGGTGCCGTCGACCGTCCGCAGCGTCAGCCGCTCCAGGTGCTCGTCGCCGTCCGCGCCGACGATCTCCGTGCACGGGTGGACCACGATCGTCGGGACCGCCGCGATCTGCTCGATCAGGTACCGCGACATCGACGCGTCCAGGCTGGGGGCGCGGATGACGAGGTGGACGCGGCGCGCGTACCGGCTGAAGAACATCGCGGCCTGCCCTGCCGAGTTGGCCCCGCCGACGATGTAGACGTCCTGGTCGGAGCAGCTCGGCGCCTCCGTCGACGCGGAGCCGTAGTAGACGCCCCGGCCGTGGAACTGCTCCAGCCCCGGTGCGTGCAGCCGCCGGTACGCGACCCCGGTGGCCAGGATGACGCTGTGCGCCGCGATCGTCGTGCCGTCCTCGAAGTGCAGCACCCGGGCCGAGCCCTGCACCGCCAGGCGGGTGACCTTGCACGCGGTGAGCAGCTCGGCGCCGAACTTCACCGCCTGCCGGCGGGCCCGGTCGGTGAGCTGCGCGCCGGACACGCCGTCGGGGAAGCCGAGGTAGTTCTCGATCCGGCTGCTCTGCCCCGCCTGCCCGCCCGTCGCGCGCTCCTCCAGCAGCACGGTGCGCAGGCCCTCGGAGGCGCCGTAGACGGCCGCGCCGAGGCCGGCGGGCCCGCCGCCGACGACGACAAGGTCGTAGAAGTCGGACGCGGGCGTCGTGGTCAGGCCCACCTGCGCCGCGAGCTCGGCCTCACCCGGCGCGACCAGGGTCTTGCCCTCCTGGGTGACGACGAGCGGGACGTCGGCCTCGGTCAGCCCGGCCGCCGTCAGCAGCCGCCGGCCCTCGGCGTCGTCGGTGGTGTACCAGCGGTACGACACCATGTTGCGGGCCAGGAAGTCGCGCACCTTGAACGACGGCGCCGACCAACGGTGCCCGACGACCTTCACGTCGGCGACCGGCCGGTCGGGGGCGGCCTTCCACGCCTCGATCATGGCGTCGATCACCGGGTACAGCTTCTCCTCCGGCGGGTGCCACGGCTTGAGCAGGTAGTGGTCGAGGTCGACGACGTTGATCGCCTGGATCGCGGCATCGGTGTCGGCGTACGCGGTCAGCAGCACCCGCCGGGCGCGCGGGAACAGGTCCATCGCGGCCTCGAGAAACTGCAGGCCGGTCATGTTGGGCATGCGGTAGTCGGCGAGCAGCACCGCGACCTGCTCGCCGCGCAGCTTCAGCTCCTTGAGCGCGTCCAGAGCCTCCTGGCCGGAGTCGGCGCGGATGATGCGGTAGTCCTCGGCGTACTGCTTCCGGAGGTCACGGGCGACGGCCCGGGACACCGCGGGATCGTCGTCAACGGTCAAGATCGCTGGCTTGGCCATGGTGCCAATCCAACCACGGGTTTCCTCGATCGCCCATTGGATACTGTGTGCCGGTGAGCAACCCGTGTGAGCACCTCGACCAGATCCACGACGTCCAGCCGAGCGCGGAAGGCTGCGAGGACTGCCTCGCCACCGGCGGCCGCTGGGTGCACCTGCGGCTGTGCCTGACCTGCGGGCACGTCGGCTGCTGCGACTCGTCGCCGGCGAAGCACGCCACCGCGCACTTCCACGCCGACGGCCACCCTCTGGTGCAGTCGTTCGAGCCCGGCGAGGAGTGGGTGTGGTGCTACGCCGACGACGCCCTGCTCAAGGTCGACGGCCTGCCGTCGCGGTCCCACCCATAGACCGGCATTTTTTCGCGTCCTAAAGTAAGCGGATGCGGGTGACGTTCGAAGGCGGCGGCGCGGGCACCGGACCGCTGTCCTGGGGCCAGCTGGACATCTGGCTCAAGATGACCACGCTCGGGCACTCCCTGGCGTTGGGCGGCACCCGTCCGCTGCCGCCCGGGACCTCGCCCGAGGACGTCGCCGGCGAGCTGCGCTACCTGATGAGCCGCTACGAGAGCATGCGCACGCGGCTGGTCTTCGACGGCGACGGGCCGCCGCACCAGGTCGTGCACGGCGCCGGCTCGATCGACCTCGAGGTCCTCGACGACGTGGACCCCGCTGAGGTCGAGGCCCGCTACCGCGCCGTCCCCTTCGACCACGTCCGCGAGTGGCCGGTCCGTATGGCCGTCGTCCGCACCGCCGGGGTGTGCTCCCACGCGGTCCTGATCATGTCGCACCTCGTCATGGACGGTGCCGGCGCGGTCCGGATGATGGCCGAGACCGACGCCCGCACCGACGCCCCCGTCGAGGGCCACTCCGCGCTCGAGCAGGCCCGGCGGCAGGCGTCGCCGGCCGGGGTCCGCCAGAACGCCGCCTCGCTGCGGCACTGGGACACCCACCTGCGGGCCATCCCCGACCCGGGTCTCGCCCCGTCCCGCGACGTGCGCACCCCGCGGCACTGGACCGGCGTGCTGCGCTCCACCCTCCTGCCGTCGGCGCTGCGCGCGGCGGCGCTGCGGGCCGGTGTCGAGCCGGCGCCGGCCCTGCCGGCCGCGTTCGCCATCGCGTTCGCGCAGGTCACCGGCGTCACAGTGGTGCCGTTGCGGCTGATCTCGAGCAACCGCTACCGGTCCGGGCTGGCCGGCGTCGTCGCCCCCGTCTCGCAGATGGGGCTGTGCGTCATCGACACCGCCGGCGACTTCACCGACGTGCTGCACCGCACCCGCCGGGCCGCGCTCGCCGCGTACAAGCACGCGTACTTCAACCGCTTCGACCTCGACGCGGTGATCGCGGCCGTGGTCGCCGACCGGGGGCCGCAGTTCGCCCTGGACCTCAGCCTCAACGACCGCCGCCTCGGCGGCGAGCTGCAGGACGTGCCGCGCCCCGAACGCAGCGAGTTCACCTGGATCGACCGCTCCGACGAACCCTCCTCGGCGCTGTTCCTCAGCGTCGACGGCTCCGACGAGGCGGTGGAGATCACGATGTACGTGGACAGCCACCTCCTCGCCCCGGACGACGCCGAGGCGATGCTGTGGGCGATGGAGTCGATCGCGGTCGCCGCGGCGCCGGAGCTTCCCGGGTCCTCTGGTTCCCCTGGGTCTCCTGGGTCTCCGGGGTCGTCGGCGTATGTCGAGGAATCCGTGGTGGTTCCGACCTCCTCGTGACAGCGTCATCGTCGCGTACACGAGGAGAGCCATGCGTTTCGAGGACCACTGCGAGTGGATCGTCACCCAGACCGAGCTGCTGGTCGGGGGCCTGTCCGGTGCGTCTCTGGCGGCGCCCGTGCCGTCGTGCCCCGGCTGGACCCTCGGCGCGCTGCTGCGGCACGTCGGCGGCGGGCACCGCTGGGCCGCGGAGATCGTCCGGACCAGGGCGACCGGGTTCCTGCCCGACGGCATCGTCCGCGAGGTCACCGGCGACGACACCGGGCCCGTCCCGGCGGCGTGGCTCCTCGACGGCGCCCGCGAGCTCGCCGGCGCGCTCCGTGCGGCCGGCCCGGACGCGCCGGTGTGGACCCCGTTCGACGTCGGTGGCATGCCCTTCTGGGCGCGCCGCTTCGCGCACGAGACGCTCATGCACCGGGCCGACGCGTGCCTGGCCGCCGGGGTGCCGTTCGTGGTCTCGGCGGACGTCGCCGCCGACGCGCTCGACGAGTGGATGGAGCTCGACGCGCACCCGGTCCACTTCGACCTCAACCCCGGCAAGCGGGCGATCCTCGGCCCCGGCCGCACCCTGGCGCTGCGCGCCGACGATCTGCCCGCCGCCTGGTTCGTCGACCTGACCGGGGACGTCAACACGTGGCGTCGCGGCGGTGGGCCCGCGGCCGTCACCGTCCGGGCGCCACTGCGGGAGCTGTTGCTGCTGGTGTACCGGCGCCGCGACGCCGACGGTCTGGCGGTCGACGGCGACGCCGGCGTGCTGCGCCACTGGCTGGGTCACGTCGCCTTCGGGTGAGCTACTGCTCCTCGACCTCCAGGCTGCCGTTGACCTGCAGCTTGCGGCGGGCCCGTTCGTAGAAGGTGGTGTACCCGAGGCGCACCACCTTCGCCGCGGACGGGGCCGCCGACACCGTGAGCGTGTCACCGGCCTGCAGCTCGCCGCTGAGGATGCCGTCGACCTCCATCACGAGGCGGCCGCTGGTCGGCAGGAGCTCCAGGTCGAGGACCTCGTCCGGGGAGAGGACCATCGCCCGGTTGAACGCGGAGTGCGCCGCCGCCGGCACGACCAGGATGCCCTCGACGTTCGGCGAGACGATCGGCCCGCCGGCGGAGAAGCTGTAGGCGGTCGACCCCGTCGGCGTGGCGACGATGAGCGCGTCCGCGGAGTAGCGCACGAACGGGTAGCCCTGCATCGAGATGCCGACCGCGGCGAGGCCCTGCCCCGGCACCCGCACCAGTGCGATGTCGTTGAAGGCGGTGACGTCGGTGCCGTCGGGCAGCCGGGTGCGGATCGCCATGCGGGGTTCCACGGTGTACCGGTGGGCGTCGATCGAGCTCAGCGCCGCCGGCAGGTCCTCGACGGCGACCTCCGCGAGGAACCCGAGCCGCCCCAGGTTGACCCCCAGCACCGGCGTCGGCTTGCCGGACAGCAGCCGCATGCTGCGCAGCATCGTGCCGTCGCCGCCGAGGCTCACCACCAGCGACGCGCGGCTGACGAGCTCGTCGGCGTCGACCGCGACGGCGGTGCAGTCGATGCGGTCGACCTCGTCGGGCAGCCCGAGGACCGTCGCCTCGCGGGTCTTCGCCCAGTCGATGATGGCGTCGATCGCCGGCTTCGAGTCGCGGCGTGGATGCAGGACCAGCCCGACCGTGTGCACCATGCCCATGCCGCAACTGTACGGCCGGTCCCGACCTCGCGGGCTCGCGATGCGCGGCAGACGGCGCGGCCGGTCACAGCCTGGCGGGCTCGCTCGCGATGCGTGGCGGTGGACCTGGCGGGCTTGCGGTGCCGGGTGGGTGGGGTGGCAGGTCAGAGCCTGGCGGGCTCGCGGTGCCGGGTGGGTGGGGCGGCCACCGTCCGGGGCCGCAGCGATCCCACGACGAGGGCGATGGCGACCAGCAGCACGGCCGGCAGCGGGCCGATCCACGGCACGTGGTCCAGCAGCAGCCCGGCGCTCACGGCCCCGACCGGGATGCAGCCGAGCGGCAGCAGCTGCTGGACGGTCGTCACCGGGCTGTCCGCCGGCTCGCGGGTCGCGGCGTGCTGCAGGGCCGCCGCGATGGCGGCGAGGGCGAGCAACGGCAGCTGGGTGAGGCCGCGCGGGTCGTGCGCGGCGACCATCCAGCCGCCGCAGAGGGTGCAGAGCGCGAGCAGCGCGCCGACGAGACAGCGGCTCGGGGCGACCCGCCGGGCGAGCAGTGTGGTCCCGCCGTACACGGCCACGGACAGCGCCGCCCGCAGCGCCGTCTCCGGCAGACGCTGCACCCCCGCCACGCCCAGGACGACCAGGTTGCCGACCACGACGCCGCCGAACACGCCGCCGAGAAACAGCAGGCAGATGCCGTCGACGTACCCGGCCGCGAGGGCCAGCAACCACTGTGTTCGCCGCATTGCCGACCCGTTCCCAGATCCACGCGACCCATCCTCACCCGCACCGGGTGGGGATTCTTGCCGTAGGACAAACATGATATCGGTGGTGCTGAGGGTACGGTCGCTGGGAACGACCACTCGAGAGGAGGCGACGACCAGGTGTCGATCGCGTTGCGGCTCGCACTGCATCTCCCGCGGGACGCCGCGACGGTGCCCATGGCCCGCCGCCTGCTCGACCAGGCGCTGCAGACCCTCGGCGTCGAGCCCTCCTGCCGCGACGACATCGGCCTGATCCTCACCGAGGCCTGCGCCAACGTCATCGAGCACGCCCGTGACATCGATGACTACGAGATCAGCATCGACGTCACCGACGTCCGCTGCGTGATCCACGTCGTGAACGACGGCTCCGTCATCGACCCCGGCCGCCTCGTCCTCGCGACGGAGATGACCGCGAGCGAGCTCGCCGCCATGGACTTCACGGTCCTCGACGAGCACGGCCGCGGCCTGCACATCATCCGAGCCCTCGCCGACGAGCTGTACCTCACCCCCGCCACCGCCGGCGGCCTGATCCTCCAGGCCGTGACCACCCTGCGCTGGACCACCGACGCCGAGGTCTGGCAGCGCCGCTGACCACTCTGCCTTCGCTCCCGACGGCGGCGGCTGAACGGCTTCGGTCTGCCTTTGCCCCCGCCGGCGGCGGCTGAACGGCTTCGGGCGGTGGTCACTGTGTGCCGGACCACCGACGCCGAAGTCTGGCAGCGCCGCTGACCCGCGTCACGCCGGACCGCGCCCCGCCCCGGCGCGTGCCAAGTCAGGTGGAGGCGGCTGACTGCTTCGAGCGGTAGCCAGTGTGCTGGACCACCGACGCCGAGGTCTGGCAACGCCGCCGACCACCCCGCCCTCCCGCGACAAGTCCAGACGTTGCGCGCTGTGGGACGTAGGGGCGGCGGCACGTCGTCGGCGGTCACGGGTCCGGGCTGGCTGGCTGGCGGCACGTCAAGGCGTTGGCGGGCGTCGGCGGATGGCGCTACCGGAGCGGCGCCGACCGCTTCACTAAGCACCGTAACGCATGCCACCTAATTGATCTTCGGCCGCGTAGTGATGCGATTACCTGGCGTGTGCCGCAACAGAATAGCAGGGGTCAGGCGGGGCCGGCCTGGTTCAGCTGCTGGATGCGGATGAGGTTGCCGGCGGGGTCGCGGACCGCGCAGTCGCGGACGCCCCAGTGCTGGTCGGTCGGCTCCTGGACGATGTCGGCGTCGTGCTTCTGGAGGCGTTCGAACATGGTGTCGAGGTCGTCGGTGGCGAGGTTGACGCCGGAGTACGTGCCCTTCGCCATCATCTCGGTGATGGTGCGGCGCTCGTCGTCGGTGACGCCGCTGCCGGGGACGGCGACGGGCTGCAGGACGAGCGACGTGCCGGGCTGGCCGGCGGGGCCGACGGTGATCCAGCGCATGCCCTCGTAGCCGGTGTCGCCGCGGACCTCGAAGCCGAGGACGTCGCGGTAGAAGACCAGGGACGCGTCCGGGTCGGTGTGCGGCAGGAACGATGAGTGAATGACGATGTCCATACCGGTCACGCTATGGGAGAACCGCCGGCGGCTGCTTCTTGATTCCTGACCAGATGCCCGGCCGCAGGAGTGGCCGGGCCGGCCGGAGGCCTGGCAGGGTTCCGGACCGGGCGGGTCGCCTGCTTGGCGACGCACGGGGACATGCCCTCGGTGGCGGAGGCGGCGCGGGCCCGGTAGGCGCTCGGCGGCATCCCGACCAGCTCGGTGAACCGGGTGCTGAACGTGCCCAGCGACGAGCACCCGACGGCGAAGCACACCTCGGTGACGCTGAGGTCGCCGCGGCGCAGCATCGACATCGCGCGTTCGATCCGGCGGGTCATCAGGTAGCTGTACGGTGACTCGCCGTACGCCTGGCGGAACGCGCGGCTGAGATGGCCCGCCGACATGTGGACGCCGCGGGCGAGGGCCTCCACGTCGAGCGGCTGCGCGTAGTCACGGTCGATGCGGTCGCGGACGCGGCGCAGCCGGACCAGGTCGCTGAGCTGCTGCGCCGATGGGGGTCTGCCGGTCACGCACGGAATCGTGCCACAGTGCGGAGGTGCCCGACGCCATCTTCACCCACCCGCGACTCGCCGCGATCTACGACACGTTCGACGGCGACCGCTCCGATCTCGACCTGTATCTGGGCATCGTCGAGGAGTTCCGGGCCGTTCATGTCCTCGATGTCGGCTGCGGCACGGGCACCCTCCCGCTCCTGCTGGCGGCGCGGGGCAAGCGGGTGACGGCGGTCGACCCGGCGGAAGCGTCGCTGGACGTGGCAAGGACGAAGACCGACGAGGTCACCTGGATCCTGGGCGACGCGACGACGCTCCCACCGGCGATGGACAGCGCGGACCTGGCCACGATGACCGGCAACGTGGCCCAGGTGTTCCTCGACGACCGGGACTGGGCCGCGACCCTGCGCGGCATCCACAAGGCCCTCAAGCCCGGCGGCCTGCTGGTGTTCGAGACCAGGCGCCCGGAGCGCCGCGCCTGGGAGGACTGGGCGCGGGACCCCGGGCCGCACCGGCGTGACGTGCCCGGGGTCGGCGTGGTGGAGCAGCGGCGCGAGGTGACGGACGTCCGGCCGCCGTTCGTGTCGTTCCGCTACACGTACACCTTCCAAGGCGGAGAAGGAGCAGCGACGGTGCACTCCGACTCCACGCTCCGCTTCCGTGACCGGCAGGAGATCATGACGTCCCTCGAAGACAACGGGTTCACCACCCTGGACGTGCGCGACGCACCCGACCGGCCCGGCCTGGAGTATGTGTTCATAGCCGCACGGTGACGGTCTTCGGGCGCTGGTACTCCGTGAGCGCCAGGACGCTCAGGTCGGTGCCGTGGCCGGAGCCGCGCCGGCCGCCGTGGGGGAGCTCCGCGGTCTGCTCCAGGTGACAGTTCACCCACACCTCGCCGCAGTCCAGCAGGCCGGCGACCCGCAGCGACGGCCCGACGTCGGTGCCCCACACGCTGGCGGCGAGCGCCTGCGGCACGGAGTTGGCGAGGGCGACCACACCGTCGAGGTCGTCGGCCGCCTGTACGGTCAGCGCCGGCCCGAACATCTCCGACGTGACGGCCGGGTCGTCCGGCGGCAGGTCGGCGAGGATCAGGCCGGCCCGCCAGAACCCGTCGGCCTCCGCAGCGCCGACCGCCAGGGAGCCGCGGTGGCGCACCCCGGCCGCCGAGGAGGAGACGATCGCGTCGAAGCGGGCCAGCTGGGAGGCGTTGTTCAGCGGCCCGAAGTCGGGGCCGGCGCGGCGGGCGAGCATCGCGGCGGCGAGCCGGTCGACGGTCTCGTCCAGGTGGGAGCGCAGCGTGATGACGCGGGCCGGGGCGGCGCAGCTCTGCCCGGCGTTGTACGTGCACGCCCCGACCAGCTCGTCGTACGTGTACGAGGGCGCGTCGGGCAGGACGATCGCGGCGCAGTTGCCGCCGAGCTCCAGGCTGACCCGGCGCAGCCCGGCCCGGGCGACGACGTCGAGCCCGCCGGCCTGGCTGCCGGTGAAGGCGACCGCGTCGACGTCGGCGCCGACGAGCAGCCGCCCGGTGTCGCGGTCGCCGGGCAGCGCGACCAGCACGCCCGCGCCGAGCGTCGCGGCCGCGTGCGAGGCCAGCAGCACCGCGCTGTCGGGGGTCGTCTCGGCCGGCTTCAGCACCACGGTGTTGCCCGCGGCGAGCGCCGGCCCGAGCCGCCACGCCGCCATGAGCAGCGGATAGTTCCACGGTACGATCGCCGCCACCACCCCGAGCGGCTCCCACCGCACCCAGCTCTCCCGGCCGGGGAGGCGGTGCCCGGCGGCGGGGGTGAGGTCGGCGCGGACCGCACCGGCGTAGAAGCGCAGCACGTCGGCGGAGTTCAGCACCTCCGACCTGGCGTCCGCGGCGGACTTGCCGGTGCCGGCGATCTCCGCCGCGACGTACGCGTCGAGGTGCTGCTCGATGAGCGCGACGAGCGCGAGGAGCCGGTGCGACCGTTCCTTCGCGGTCAGCCCGGCCCAGGCGGGCAGGGCGGCGCGGGCGGACGCGACGGCCGCCGAGACCTCGGCGGGGCCGGCACAGTCCAGGCGCGTGCGGATGTGGCCGGTCCGAGGGTCGGTCAGGTCAACGAAGTTCACACGACATCGTACGCACGCCGGCGGGAAGGCCGGGCAGGCTCACACCACGTCGTAGGCGCGCAGCCACAGTTCGAGGGTCAGCACCAGCCACACCTTGCCGCCCTGGCGGGGCAGCAGCGCACCCTCGCCGCGCAGCCAGGCGCGGATCGTGACGGGGTCGAACAGGCCGCTGGTGCGGCTGCCGAGCAGCACGTCGTCGGCGAGCTCCTTCAGCGGCCCGCTCAGCCACTGCTGGACCGGCACCCGCATGCCGCTCTTGGGGCGGTCGATGATGGTCGCCGGCAGCAGGTCCCGCACCGCCTCCTTCAGGATCCATTTCTCGTCGGTACCGGCGAGCTTCAACCGCGGCGGGACGGTGAACGCGTGGTCGATCACCTGGCGGTCGAACAGCGGCGCGCGCCCCTGCAGCCCGCGCGCGGCGGTGAGCCGCTCGACCTTCGTGAGGATGTGGTGGGCGCCCTTGGTCCGCAGGTTGCAGTGCAGCAGCCGGTTCAGGTGGGAGCGCATCGTGCCGGGCGACAGGTAGGGCGCGACGAAGCGCTCCGGCCCCGGCTCGCCGTCCAGCGCGCGCAGTGTGTCCGCGGTCAGCAGCGCCGGAAGGTCGCCGTAGCACTTGCGGTAGGAGCGCAGGTACGCCAGCGACCGCGCGTCCGGCGACGGGTCGTCGCGGTGCAACTCGTACAGCAGCATCGGCAGGTTCTTCGGGCCGCCGAAGACCGGGTCGCCGCCCTCGCCGTTGAGCACGACCCGCATCCCGTCGCCGGCGACCGCCTCGGCGAGCATCAGGTTGGGCACGGTCAGCGGGTCGCCGACGGGGCTGTCCAGCAGCGCGACCGTGTCCGCGAGCCGCGCGGCGACCGCCTCGCCGGAGACGCTGAGGATCTGGTGACGGGTGTTGCAGTGGGCGGCGACGAGCCCCGAGTACGCCAGCTCGTTCGGCAGATCGTGACCGAAGCTGATGCTGTAGGTGCGGACCTCCTGGTCGTGCAGCTTCGCCGCGAGCGCGGTGACGAGGCTGCTGTCGACGCCGCCGGACAGCAGGACCGCGGCGGGCTCGGCCTGCGGCAGGCGCAGGCTCGTCGCCCGCTCCAGCAGCGCCCGCAGCGTCGCGGCGTGCCCGTCGGCGGTGGTCGCCTCGTCGACCGCCTCGGTCGCCTCCCAGAACACCTCCTCACGGACGGTGCCCTCGTGGCCGGCTCCGCCGCGCAGCCGCACGATCCGTCCGGGGAGCACCTCGTGGACGCCGCGCAGCAGCGTCTCGTCGCCGGGCAGGTACGCGAACGTGAGGAACGACCGCACGGCGGCGAGGTTGAGCCCGGTGCCGAGGTCCGGCCAGTGCCGCAGCGCCCGTAGCGACGTCGAGACGGCCACGGTGCCGCCGGCCCGCGTGTGGAACACCGTCCGCGCCCCGACGTGGTCGCGGACGACGACGAGGTCGGTCCCGTCGGCGATGACCAGGACGAACATGCCGTCCGCGGCGCGGACGCCGGCGGCGCCGAGCCGGGCGTACAGCCGCAGCAGCAGCGCACCGTCGGGTGCGTCCGGCGGTGCGGGGTCGCCGGCCTTGGCGAGCGCGCCGAGCAGTTCGGCGCGGTTGTGCAGGACGACCTCGCCGACGGCGTGCAGGTCTCCGGCGGCGAACGGCCCGTCCGCGAACCCCGGCTCGCCGTCGACGATGCCGAGCGCGGCCGGGCCCGCCGAGGCGACCTGCCGGGCGCCGAGGCCGGTCAGCGCCCGCGGGTCACCGAGCGTCGCTGCGATGCGTGCCACGGGTCCTCCTGTCCATTCCTGTTCCTGCGGCTCAGCTTCCTGCTCTCAGCTTCCTGCGGCTCAGCCGAAGTCGTCGTCGGAGCCGCTGTCGCCGTCGTTGTCGTCGGACCAGCTGCCGGAGTCGCCCCCGTCATCGCCGCCGCCGTCGCTGGAGGACTGCTGCTGCTGTTGCTGGGCCTGGCGGCGCAGCTCCTCCTCCTCGACCGGCGACAGCATCAGCGGCGGCGCGACGACCGCGCCCAGCAGCGCGCCGGCGCCGACCGCGGCGAGGATCGCCCCGGTGCGGCCGCCGAACGTCGTGCGGTTCACCGTCAGCGTGCCGTCGCCCCAGGCGGTGCGGCCGTAGCCCTGGTCACGGCCGTACACGACCTGACCGGTGCTGTAGGTGCGCTTGATGATGCGGTTGCCGAGGATCTCGTCGATGCCGCTGCGGCCGGAGTTGTCCTGCCACTGCACGTGGTGGTCGCCGGCGCGGCGGCGCCACTCCTCCCGGCCGTCGGCGAAGCGGCGATGGACGCTGCGGTCGCTGAGCAGCTCGTCGGTGAACTGGATCTCCCGGTAGTGGCTCACAGCTCTCCTGTCATGCGGCGGGCCAGGTCATGAAGCCCGCGGCCTGCAGCTGCCGGAGGCGGGCGGATCTGCGGCGGGTCCGGGACTGTCCGCGGACCAGGCGGTGCACGGTGCGCAGCAGGCGGGCCGGGTTGACGGCGGCGACCTCGACCGTGTGCCCGGCCCGCAGCCGGCGCACCTCCCACGGCTCCAGCCCCGCCGGCGCGGCCATCCCGGGGGACGCCGCCGTCCGCGCGGCGGCGGTCAGATGGAGCGCCGCCGCGTGCACCGGTCGCAGCCCCAGCGGGTGTACGCGCAGCTCACCCGCCCACTCGCGGACGGCTTCGACGGTCGCGTACCCGGCGGCGCCCGCGTCGTGCAGCACGAAGACGGTCGCGTCGCCGGTGCGCCGCAGCGCGGCGGTCAGGCGCGGGTCGAGCGGCAGGTCCCGCTCCGCGAACACCGGGCACGCCGACTCCATGTGCAGCTCGTTGGCGAGCAGCATCCCGGCGATCGCCGCGTCCTGGCAGACGAGGAGCCGGGGGAGTCCGTAGTCGTACAGGTCGGGCACGTCGTCGCCGGGCGCCGCGACCCGCGCCGCGGGATCGTCGAGGAGACCCGGGACGGGGCCGTGCCGGTCCAGCGCCGCGAGGAACCGCTCGTAGCCGACGGGTGCCGGCAGCGTGAACCGGAACCGGCGCGGCAGCCGGTGCAGCGGCAGCAGGCCCCGGCACACCTCGTAGTACAGCTGCCGGCGGGTGAACCGGATCCGCCCCGGCGCCCCGGCCCGCACCACGGCGGACGCGACGGCGCGATCGAGCGCGCTCACTCGCCCGGCCATGTCACTCGCCCGGCCAGGTCATGAAGCCGACCGCCATCGCGGCCTGCTCGTCGCGGTCGGGGCGGTCGGCGGTGCGCAGGTGCTCGGCGACCTTCTTGACGCGGGCCAGCAGCTGCGCCGGGCGCAGCGCCGCGAGCGGCGACGACCAGCCCTCGCCGAGCCATTCCAGCTCCTTCGGCGTGAGATCCGTCTGCGCCTTCAGCCAGGCGACCCGCTCCGGCTGCCGGGCCTTCGTGCGCAGCTTGAACGGGTCCTTCGCCGCGAGGACGGTCCGGGGGCGCAGCCCCAGGTCGACGACCCGCCGTCCGCGCAGCTCGTGCCGGGCGGTCGCGAGGAACACCTCACCGTCGAGGCTCGCGTCGTGCAGCACCGCGACCGGGACCGACGGCGGCAGCGCGGCCACGTCCGCGGCGAGCGCGGCGTTGAAGTAGCGCTCGACCTCGTTGACGCGCAGGCAGGCGAGCACGGACGGGTCCGGGCACAGGATCGCGAACGCCGGCTGCTGCGGCGGCGGGCCCGGCTTCACGTACGCCTCGTCGATGATCCCGCCGGGTGGCTTGCCGTACACCCGGCTCCAGCCGCCGAGGATCTCCTTGCGGAACTGTTCCAGGGGCATCTTCACGGCGACCTCGCGTTTGAGGACGCCGGCCAGCCGCAGCACGATGATGACGATACCGATGGCCAGGAGCGCTCCGCCGATGATCGCGAGCGGCAGCACCTCACCGAACACGCCGATGGCGAGCAGGACGGTGCCGATCAGCAGCGGCACGACCACGCCGCAGCCGGCGGTGCCGTCGTTGGCGGCCTTGTTGGTCTTGCGGGCGGCCGCGTACCAGACCTGCGTGACCGTGTACCAGTTGTTGTCCTCGCTGAGCTTCCCGGTGAGCCGGCGCACCTTCACGTCGTGCAGCGCGAGCGGGTTGTCCTTCGGGTCGAACACGAACGACTTCCGGCACTTGCCGCATGTCTTGCCGGTGCGTTCGGTGCGCTTCAGGTTGGTGGTGCAGTGCGGGCAGATCATGCCGATCCCTCCAGACGCACGGCGAGACGGCGGGCAGCCCGGGCCGCCCGCTCCCGCAAGGTCATCCCACCCGGTGACGGCGCCTCCCCGACGGCGCGCAGCGCCTTGGCGAGGGCCGGATAGTCCAAGTCGCCGTGCTGCGGCGGCTCCGCGGCGGCGCGGCGCTCCGCCTCCTCGGCGGTGATCGCGTAGTCGTCGTGGTCGATGCCGAAGCCGGTGTTGGCGGCGAGGATCAGCAGCCGGCCGTCGCCCCGGTTGATGAACGAGTGCGGCAGCAGCGCCGGGATGCGGAGCATGACGCCCGGCGTCAGCCGTACCGTCACCGCCTCCTGCCGCTCGTCGTCGTAGAGCCCGCACGCCGCGTAGCCGAGGCTCAGCACGAAGTGCTCCCCGCCGTGCGCGTGCGGCGTGAACGCGCTGTGCCCCCGCATCAGGCCCAGCTTGTAGGTCGCGTTGCTGGGCCGCTCCGGCGACGTCAGCGCGTCACCGATCAGATACCGGGCGTGCTGCCCGCTGTCGATGAACGGCAGCAGCTCGGCCGGGTCGAGCAGGTCTCCGCGGCCGGTCCGGGACGTCAGCAGTGCCGTGCCGTCGGCGGTCAGTGCGTACACCTCGACCCCGGCCGGGAGTCCCGCTCCGTCCTTCACTGAGCCCTTCACACTGGGCACTGTACGAAACGCGAACACGCCGCGCACTAAGCTGTCCGGCCGGTGACCGGGGGACGTCACCGACGTGAACGGGGGTTGCCTGTGCGGCGCTACGGGGTGCCGGCGGACATGATCGAAGCGGCCACGCGGCTTCGCCTCGCCGGTGACTGGCGCGGGGCGTGCGCGGTGGCGAACGTTGCCGTCGAGTTCGACCTCGCGGCCGTCGCCGGCAGCTTCGGCGCGGACGTCGCCGGCCGGCTCGCCGACGACCTCGCGCACCTGGTGCCGGACCTGCTGCGCTGGCACCTGCCGACCAATCCCGAGCCGCTCAACGGTGCCCGTGCGGTGACGCCGCTCGCGCTGTACGAGGGCGGCGCCGGCCTCACCGTGCACGGCCCGAACGTGGCGGACCAGCCCCAGCGGCTGCGGCTGCGCGCCGAGGCGGTCGTCGCCGGGTACGTGCAGCACGGCCTGCACCTCAACCGGGAACGCTGGGACGACCGGCACACCACCGACCTGCTGGCCCGCTGCGGCGGCCGCACCCGGCTGCCGTTCTTCACCGCCACCGGCACGCCGGTGCCCGCGGCGGAGCTCGGCCGCGACGACCACGAGGGCCGCACCGAACGCGTCGTGCAACTGCTCGCGAAGGGGCGGACGGCCGAGGCGTGGGACGAGGCCGGCTTCGACGTCGACGCGCCCGAGCACCTGCTGCGGCACTTCCGGCCCGGGCTCACGATGCTCGCCGAACGGGCCCGGCACCTGGCGGAGACCACGGGCGGCGACGTCGTCCTGGTGCCGATGCCGTCGTTCCACGGGATGCTGCTCGACCGCCTCGACGCGCCCCGGCCCCGCGTGCGGGTCGTGCCCACCCACAACGGCCCGCCGGCTGGCGTGCCCGCGCTGCCCCGCGCCGCCCACCACTGGCCGGGCGTCCTCGACCACCTGCGCGGCGGCGAGCTCGACCCGGCGCAGCTGCACCCCCTCGTCGGCGCCGCGCTGTTCCCCGCCCGCGGCACGCCGACGATGCCGGCCGCCCCGCGGCTGCCCGGGCCGGTGGAGCTCCGCTGCGGCGACGCGTGGCACGAGGTCGCCGTCCGCGACGGCGCGCTGCACGTGCCGCACCCGCCGGAGGAGCTGACCCGCGAGCTGGCCCTGCAGGCCCTGGCGGGCCGGGTCGAGCCGGGCTGCGCGGTCGCCGCCCGCGGCTGGCGGACCGGCGGCGGCTGGCTGCCGACGCCGCTGCTGAAGCTGCGGTCGCAGCTGCTGGAGTACGTCATGCACGGCGAGGCGACCGCGGTCGAGGCGCTCCTGGACGAGGGCCTGGACCCGAGGCTGCTGGACGCGCACGGCCGGACCCTCGTCCACCTGCTGCCGTGGCTGTTCCCCGCCGACGCGCGGCTGCGGGTCCTGGACCGGCTCCTGGCCGCCGGCCTCGACGCCGGCGCCCGCGACCGCCTGCGCCGCACGCCGCTGCACTTCGCGGCCCGCCGCGGCGCCTCGCCGACCCTGATCCGGGCGCTCCTCGCCGCCGGCGCCGACCCCGCCGCCACCGACCACGCCGGCCACACCCCGGCGGACTTCGCCCCGACGCCGGAGGCGGCCCGTCTGCTGGCCGCCCCGCCGCGATGACCGGGCATTCTTGTCATACCCCGGCGGTAGGGTTCAGCGGCAGCGCGCCGCCCAGCGCAGCCGCATGCGCCCGCCACAGCGGCGCAGCACGCACGCGCCACAGTTGCGGTCTGCGGCCCGGCGTCGTCGCCGACCTCAGCCTCAGCGGCGGCGCGCCGGCCGGTGTCGCCACCCGCGTCGGGCCGGACCTCCTTGCGATGTCCATACCCGTGCGGAATCCCGGCAGGGTCGGCCGGTTCCCGTGTGGGGTCAGCTCGACGGCTCCGGCGGTGCCGTGATGTCGCGGCGGCGGGTGACCGCGATGAAGAGGGCGGCGGTGAGCAGCCCCGACCAGACGGCGTCCAGCGCGAACTCCAGCCTGATCCAGTCGTCCCGCAGCTCCGCCACGTCGACGTACACCTCGACCATCTTCCGCGCCACGAGCACGAGGAACCCGAGCAGCGCCGGCCAGAAGGCCCCGCCGAGCCGTCGCCGGAACGCCAGCGTGAGTCCCACCCCGACGACTCCGGCGACCGCGGGCGGCTCGAACAGCAAGGTGAACCCGAAGAGGGCGAAGATTGTCTCTGCCATGCACGGCACCGTAGAAGGTGCCGTCCAATCACGACCGGAAGGCGGCAGCATGTTCGACCTCACGGGGCGGCGCGCCCTGGTCACCGGTGCTGGGCACGGGATCGGCGCGGCGATCGCGGTGGCGCTCGCGGAGCACGGCGCGGACGTCGTGGTGCACCACGGGCGGTCCGCGGACCGGGCCGCCGCGGTCGTCGAGCGGATCGCGGCGCTGGGCCGGCGGGCCCTGGCGGTGCCGGGCGACGTGACCGACACCGCGCAGGTCGACCGGTTCGTCGGCGCGGCGGCGCGGCACCTCGGCGGGCTGGACATCCTCGTCTGCAACGCCGGGCACCTGGTCGGCCGGGTCGCGGTCGCCGACATGAGCGACGAGCACTTCGCGCGGGTCACCGACGTCAACCTCACCGCCACGTTCCGCACCGTGCGGGCCGCGCTGCCGGCGCTGCGGGCGTCCGGGGCGGGCCGGATCGTCACCATGGCGTCCCTCGCGGCGCACAACGGGGGTGGTCCCGGCGCGGTCGCGTACGCCGCCGCGAAGGCCGGCGTCATCGGCCTGACGAAAGGCCTGGCGAAGGAGCTCGCGCCGGACCGCATCACCGTCAACGCCCTCGCGCCCGGCTACATCGGCGACACCGACTTCCACGCCACGTTCAGCACCCCGGAGCGGCGGGCGGCGACCGTGGCGGCGCTGCCGGTCGGCCGGGGCGGCACCGCCGCCGAGGTCGCCGCGGCCGCCGTCTATCTCGCCTCGACGGAGGCGGGGTTCGTCACCGGCTCCACGGTGGACCTCGACGGCGGCGCGTCCCCACGCTGAGGCCGGCCGGACCCGGACGGTGAGAGGCCGCCCCGGCAGGGGCGGCCTCTCGCACGTCAGTGGGCCATGGCGCGGGGCGCGTCGGGGTCCACGTCGAGTGGGCCGGTGCGGAACAGGACGGCCGACACGAGCGCGCACAGGAGGAAGAACCCGGCGGACCACCAGAACACCGTGTGGTAGCTCTCGATGGCGGCCTGCGCGGCCAGCTGCGGCGTCGGCGTCTTGCCCGCCATGAAGTCGCCGGCCGTGCTCGCCGCGAACGAGCTGAGCAGCGCGGTGCCGATGGACCCGCCGATCTGCTGCGTCGTGTTGATCATCGCGGAGGCGACGCCGGCATCACCGGCGACGCCGGAGGTGGCGGCGTTCTGCGTCGGGGCGAAGATGAGGCCCATGCCGAGGCCGATGACGAGCAGGCCGGGCAGCACCCCGGCGGCGTACGTGGAGTGCAGGTCGAGCCGGGTCATCAGCAGCATGCCGGCGCCGGCGGTGAGGGCGCCGAGCGGCACGAGCGGGCGCGGGCCGACCCGGGGGGTGAGGATCGAGCCGGCGGTGGTCGCCGACAGCATGATGGCGGCCAGCATCGGCAGGAACGCGCAGCCGGTCTGGATCGGGGTGAAGCCCAGGACGCTCGTCAGGTAGTAGGTGAGGAAGAGGAAGATGCCGAACATGCCGGCGCCGGCGATGCCGACCGCGGCGTAGGAGCCGCCCCGGTTGCGGTCCAGCACGACCCGCAGCGGCAGGAGCGGGTGCGCGACCCGCCGCTCGATGGCGACGAACGCGACGAGCACCAGCACACCGACGGTGACCGGGCCGAGGGTCATCGCGTCGCCCCAGCCGTCGGACTCGGCGTTCGCCAGGCCGTACACCAGCGACACCAGCCCGACGACGGCCGTCACCGCACCGGGGACGTCGATGCGCCCGCGGGACCGGGCGGGCTCGTCGCGCAGCTTGAGCAGCCCGCCGGCGACGGCGAGCGCGGCGATGACGAGGTTGACGTAGAGGCACCAGCGCCACGACGCGTACTCGGTGAGGACGCCGCCGAGGAGGAGGCCGACGGCACCGCCGGCGCCGGAGATCGCGCCGTAGATGCCGAACGCCTTGCCGCGCTCCTTCGGGTCGGGGAACGTGATCGACAGCAGCGACAGCGCGGCCGGGGCGAGCGCGGCGCCGAACGCGCCCTGCAGCGCGCGGGCCACGATGAGCATGGTGAGGCCCTGCGCGGCGCCGCCGAGCGCGGACGCCAGGGCGAAGCCGGCCAGGCCGACGAGGAACATCCGCTTGCGGCCGAACAGGTCCGACAGCCGCCCGCCGAGCAGCAGGAGGCTGCCGAACGCGAGCGCGTAGCCGGTGACGACCCACTGCCGGCCGCCGTCGGAGAAGCCGAGGTCCCGCTGCGCGGTGGGCAGCGCGATGTTCACGATCGTGGCGTCGAGGACGACCATGAGCTGCGCCATGGCGAGCACGACGAGCGCCCACCACCGGCCTGTCCGCGGTTGCGGCGACGGTACCGGTGTGCCCGGTCCCGCGCCGGTGCGCCTCGCGGCGGGAACGCGGCGGTCGGTGGTGGTGCTCATCGTCGGTCCCCCGGTGGGTTCGGTGTGCGGTGACTCCTGCGCATCGGGATTCGGGGGTCGGAGCTGAGCGGCTGTACGCGACGTCACACCCCGCCGCCCGTCCCGATGCCCGGTTCGTTCGGCGGGGGCCGAACGGTGCCGGCGCTACCTTCGCGGGCATGAGCGACGATGTTCCCGAGGTTGACGACCGCGACCCCGCCCACGTCATCGAGGAGGCCGTGGCGCACGCCGTGCGGCTGGCCCGGACCTGGCCCGCGTGGGACGGGCGGCCGATTCCCGCCGGCGACCGGGTGTACACGCCGCACAAGGCCATCCGCCGCCTCGGTGACCACCTCGTCGACCACCTCGCCGAGCTGGAGGCCCGCCTCGCCGGTGCGCCGCCACCGCCCGACCACTGGCACGCCTCGGCCGTGACCACGCCCGCGGATCTGGCGCCGTTCACCGAGGAGGACTTCGATGAGGCGTACAGCAGACTCCACCGCCTCGGCATGATCTGGGCGCTGCGGCTGCGGGCCCTCGACGACGAGCGGCTCGACCGGGCCGAGGGCGGTGCGTGGACGCTGCGGCAGGTCGCGTTCCACCTCGGCAGCACCTACTACGCCGACGCCGTCGGCGACCTCACGCCACCGGCGTAGGCCTCGTCCGTGCCGCCGGGCCGGCTCGGCCTCGGGTACCGCCCGGGCTACACCCTGGGGTGGAGGCGGGAATCCACCCCGGGCTCGATGAATGCGGGACGGGCCGGGCATAGGCTCGGATGTATGCGCCAGGATCTGGCGGGGGGCCGGCACGGTGCTGCTGGTCGGGGGCGCGGCGGCGGTGACGACGGTGCTGCTGGCGGTGGTCCTGTGGGGGCAGCACGACGACCGGCCGTGGCCGCTGCTGGTGTGGGCCGGCGTGAAGGGCCTGCTGTGGGGCAACGGCGTGGTCAAGCTCGCCGTCGCCGCGGGGCTGGCGTTCGTGATCGCCGTCCGCGCGGTGGCGCGACGGGTCCGCCGGGCACCTGCCGGCACCACCGCCGAGCTCGGCGCACCGGCGCCGGCGGATCCGCAGCACGCGGGCTCGCGCTGACCAGTCCCGCGGTGGGGGGCGGGGCTGCGCCGGCCGGGCGGGCTCAGGATGCGCCGTCGCGCGGTGGCGGGGCCGTGGCGGGCAGGGTCAGCTGGACCGTGGTGCCGTGGCCGGGGCTGCTGGCGACGGTGATGTCGCCGTGGTGGGCCTCGATGATGGCCTTCACGATGGTGAGGCCGAGGCCCGCGCCCTGGGCGGCGAGGTGGTCGGCGGTGCTGCTGCGGTGGAAGCGGTCGAAGACGTGCGGCAGGTCCTCGGCGGGCACGCCGACGCCGGTGTCCGCGATCGTCAGCGTCGGCTGTGGCTCGGCGGTCGTGGCGATGGTGACGTGCCCGCCCGGGGGAGTGAACTTGATGGCGTTGAAGAGCAGGTGGTTGAGCGCCTGGGCGAGGCGTTCGGGGTCGGCGGCGGCCGGCACCGGGTGGTCGGTGCGGGCGGTGAGCGTGAGCCGCTTGTGCTCGGCGATCGGGCGGGAGGTGAGGCTCGCCTGGTAGGCGAGCTCGGCCAGGTCGATCTCCACCAGGTCCAGCCGAAGCCCTGTCTCGTGCAGGCGGGCGACCAGCAGGAGGTCGTCGATGAGGCGCAGCAGGCGGTCGGCGTTGCGCTGCATGACGGCCAGGAAGCGGCGCACGGTCTCCGGGTCGTTGGTCGCCTCGTCCTCGTCGAGCAGCACCTCGATGTAGCCGCGCACCGACGACAGCGGGGTGCGCAGCTCGTGGCTGACGCTGGCCAGGAAGGAGTCCTTGAGCCGGTCCAGCTCGCGGAGCCGGTCCGCGGTGTCGCCGATGGTCCGCGCGTACCGCCGCAGCTCCAGATGCGCGGCCGCGTGCCGCGCCAGGGATCGCAGGGCCCGGCGCTGCTGCAGGGTCAGCTGCCTGGGCCGCCGGTCCATGACGCACACGGTGCCGGCGGCGTGGCCGTCCTGCAGCAGCATCGGGGCGCCCGCGTAGAAGCGCACGCCGTGCTCGGCGTTGGCCGTGTTGCCGGCGAAGCGCGGGTCGGTGACCGTGTCGTCGATCTCCAGCAGCTGGCGGTCGCGCACGACGTGGGTGCAGAAGGAGTCGTCGCGGGCGCCCTCCTCGAGGTCCCACCCGACGCGTGCCTTGAACCACTGCCGGTCGGCGTCGACCATCGACACCATCGCGATCGGCGTGTCACAGATGTCGGCGGCGAGCGCGGCGATGTCGTCGAAGTCGGCCTCCGCCCGGGTGTCGAGGATCCCGGTCTCGGCGAGCGCGGCGAGCCGCTGCGGCTCGTCGTCGGTCCGTGACGGCTTGCTCACGCCGGTGCTCCTCCGCGGTCGGGGCCACGCCGATCTTCGCACCTCGCAGCCGTCCCGGCGGACGTTTTCCCTGGCTAGGACGGTGAACTAGCTTCCTAGGGCGACTTACGGACCGTGAGGCCCGGCACCCACAACGGATCGGCGGCGCACGAACGACGCGGACCCGGGCCGTGTTCCTGGCCCGGGTCCGCGCTGTGTTCACAGGGTCAGCTGTAGGCCTCGAACTCGTAGATGCGGGCGGCGGTGTTGGTGTTCTGGGTAGGCGTGATGACGTTCAGCCGGATGTAGCGGGCGTTGACGTTGGTCGTGGTGGTGGTGACGTTGGCGGTGTTGCCGCGGACCTGCGCGGCGGTGGTCCAGGTGGAGCCGTCGGTGGAGGTCAGCAGGTCGTAGTCGCGGGTGTTCCAGGCCGCGTCCTCGCCGCCGGCGCCGGCGTGGCGGACGACCAGCGATCCGATGTGGACGGTGCTGCCGAGGTCGACCT
The DNA here is from genome assembly GCF_042898305.1 of Dactylosporangium sp. NPDC000521. Lineage (NCBI taxonomy): Bacteria > Bacillati > Actinomycetota > Actinomycetes > Micromonosporales > Micromonosporaceae > Dactylosporangium > Dactylosporangium sp. NPDC000521. The sequence goes on along the minus strand of NZ_JBIAYW010000004.1, from coordinate 96,325 downwards.
GGAGGAACTTGGTCGCGCCGAGCGAGCACCACTTGTCGGAGTTGCCGCCGGAGACGCTGCCGTTGACCGCCTTTTCGGGGCCTTCGGTGGTGCCGCAGGACGAGTCGGCGGTGGCCGGTCGGCCCAGGGCGAGGTTGCCGGCGGGGGTGCCGCCGCCGTACACCTCGAACTCGTAGATGCGGGCCGCGGCGTTGCCGTCGTTAGCGGGCGTGCCGATGTCGACCTTCACGTACCGGGCGGTCCGCGCGGTGACCTGGTGCAGGGTGCGGCTGGAGCGGTTGCCGGTGACGGACACGGCCTGGGTCCAGGTGGCGCCGTCGGTGGAGGTGGAGATGGTGAACGCGCCGGTGTTCCAGCCGGTCGACTCGCCACCGAGGCCCGCGTGCTTGAGCACGAAGGTGCTGACGGTCTGGTTGGAGCCGAGGTCGACCTGCAGGAAGCGCGGGGCGGTGCTGGTGCAGAACTTGCTGTTGTTCTGCAGGCTGCCGTCGACGGCCTTGGCCGCGGATTCGGCGGTGGCGCAGGCGGCGGAGCCGGTGGCGGTCTTGTTCAGGGCGAGGTTGGTGCCGAGGTTGGCCGGGGTCGGCGGTTGGGTGGCGCCGTCGGTGAAGGACGGCGGGACGTTGCCGGCGCCGGTGCCCCAGCTGGATTCGCTGCCGCCCATCGTGTACTGCAGGGTGCCGCCGGCGGCGAGGTCGGGGTAGCGCAGGTAGTTGTTGGACACGGCGGAGCCGTTGAGCGTGAGGCTCTGCACGAACGAGTTCGAGGAGCTGCCGCCGTTGATCTGGATGTTGCCGGCGGAGCGCTGGATGAGCAGCGACGGGAACGTGGGGCCGTGGATGGCGAGCGTGTCGGCGCCCGGGGTGACCGGGTACATGCCCATCGCGGACCAGACGTACCAGGCGGAGGTGGCGCCGAGGTCGTCGTTGCCGGGCAGGCCGCCGGCGCCGGTGGTGAAGGATTCGGTCATGACGCGGCGGACGGCGCCGGCGGTCTTGCCGGGCCGCTGCGCGAAGTTGTACGTCCAGGGCACGTTGTGCTCGGGTTCGTTGCCGATGTAGAAGTACGGCCGGGAGAGGCCGCCGTTGAGTTCGGTGAAGTGGTGGTCGAGGCGCTGCACGGCGGTGGTGGGTCCGCCCATGAGGTTGATGACCCCGCCGAGGTTGTAGGGGACCATCCAGGTGTACTGGGCGGCGTTGCCCTCGGTGAAGGGGCTCTCCTGTGCGGGGTTGAGCGGCCACGGCCAGGTGCCGTCGCTGTTGCGCGGGTGGATGTAGCCGGATTCGGTGTTGAAGGTGTTGCGCCAGTACTGGGCGCGGGTCATCGCCGAGTTGTAGGTGGTGGTGTCGCCGAGCGAGCGGGCGAACTGGGCGACGGCGAAGTCCGAGGCCGAGTACTCCATGGAGTCCGAGGGCGCGCCGGGGATGTAGGTCTTCGACGCGTACTCCGACTGGCGGCCGCGGATGGGGGAGCCCTGCATGGTGCCGCCGGCGATGGCGTTCTTCATCAGTTGCAGCGCGGCGGCGGTGTCGAAGGTGCGGGCGCCGAACGCGTAGGCGCTGGAGACGATGATGGGGCCGGGGTCGCCGGTCATGACGAAGTCCTCGTTGGTCTGCTGCGACCACTTGGGCAGCAGGCCGCCCTGCTGGCCGTCGAGGACCATGGATTTCATGATGTCGCTGGCGACGTCGGGGGCGATGAACGCGATGAGCGCCGCCCATGAGCGGTAGATGTCCCAGCCGGAGTAGTTCTGGTAGACGGGGTGGCTGGCGGTGTGCACGGCGTTGTCGAAGCCGCGGTACTGGCCGTTGACGTCGCTGGCGATGTTGGGGTTGACCATCACGTGGTAGAGCGCGGTGTAGAACTTCTGCAGTTCGGTGGCGGTGCCGCCGGTGGCCTGGACGCGGTTGAGGGCGGTGTTCCAGGCGGCGTTGGCGTTCGCGCGGACGGTGTCGAACGCGCCGGTCTCGGCGTTGAGGTTGGCGGTGGCGTTGGCGACGCTCACGAACGACAGCGCGATGGTGGCGTTGACGGTCGGGTTGCTGCTGGTGTCCCAGGTGATGATCGCTCCGGTGTTGACGCCGCTGGTGCTGGTGGATCCGTTGCTGATCGTGCCGCCGTTCCAGGTGCCGACGGAGGACGGGGCCCGGTCGAAGCGGATCGAGTAGTAGATCTGGTAGGTCTTGCTGGATCCGCAGAACCCGCCGGCGGTGACGCTGCCGGTGACGTTGCTGCCGGAGATGTTCACGGTGCCGCTGCGGTTGCCGGTGGCGGACCGGCTGGTGTTGATGAGCAGTCGTGCGGTGGTGGTGTTGGGGTAGTTGAGGCGGAGCGCGCCGGTGCGGGTGGTGGCGGACAGTTCGGCGTCGACGCCGTACTTGTCGAGGCGGTTCTTGTAGTAGCCGGCGGACGCGCTCTCGTTGGTTTTCGTGTACGTGGAGGCGTAGCTGGTCCAGGCGGTGCCGGGGGAGGAGCCGAGGGCGCCGGTGACCGGCAGGATTCCGAGGTCCTCGTTGTTGGGGCAGCCGGCGCCGTTGAAGTGGGTGAGGCTGAACTCCTCGATGGTGCGGTCCTTGTCGCGGTATCCGGACGGGGACGCGGTCGGGGTGTCGGGGCTGAACTGCGTCATGCCGAACGGCACGGTGGCGCCGGGGAACGTGCTGCCGCCGGCGCCGCCGCCGACAGGGTTGGGGGAGTTGCTGTCGTCGGTGCCGATCAGCGGGTTGACGTATTGGGTCAGGTTGAGGTCGGCGGCGTGTGCCGGTGGTGCCTGGGCGAGCGCGACGAAGGCGCTGCCCAGTAGGGCTGCGCTCGCACCGGCGAGCATTCGGACCGTGCGTGATCGGGACATGGGTGGTCTCCCGTTCGTGGCGGTGAGGACGGGAGAGCGCTCTCGATGCATTCATACTGGTTGATCAACGTTCCGTCAAGATTTGCCAGAACCCGGTTTCCGGCGCCGGGCGCGCGGGGGTCGGCGGCGGGTCTGTCCAGGGACGTCGTCGGGGCTGCGCACGCCGCCGGGCGGCCGTATCCGTTTCCGAGGGGCGCGGGCGGGTAGCCGGAAGACGAACCGCGACGGGTGGAGCAGCGCGACGGCAGGAGGATCTTGTGAAGGCAGTGGTGTGGCACGGCAAGCGGGACGTTCGGGTGGAAACGGTCCCGGACCCGGTGATCCAGGAGCCGAACGACATCGTCATCCGGATCACGTCCTCCGGGCTCTGTGGCTCGGACCTGCACCTGTACGAGGTGCTCGGGCCGTTCATGAGTGAGGGCGACATCCTCGGGCACGAGCCGATGGGTGTCGTCGAGGAGGTCGGCGCCGACATCTCGCATCTGCGGCAGGGTGACCGGGTCGTGATCCCGTTCAACATCGCGTGCGGGCACTGCCTCATGTGCGCGCAGGGGCTCATGACGCAGTGCGAGACCACACAGGTGCGCTCGCAGGGCAAGGGCGCGGCGCTGTTCGGTTACACCAAGTTGTACGGGCAGGTGCCGGGCGCTCAGGCGGAGTACCTGCGGGTGCCGCAGGCGCAGTTCGGGCCGATCAAGGTGCCGGAGGGGCCGGCCGACGACCGGTTCGTGTACCTGTCGGACGTGCTGCCGACGGCGTGGCAGGCGGTCGAGTACGCGGCCGTCCCGGAGAACGGCACGCTCGCCGTGCTGGGGCTGGGGCCGATCGGCGATATGGCGACGCGGATCGCGATGCACCGCGGGCTGCGGGTCATCGGCGTGGACCTGGTCCCGGAGCGGCTGGAGCGGGCCCGTGCGAACGGTGTGGAGGTGATCGACCTGACGCAGGTCGACGACGTCGCCGACGCGATCCGGGACTTGACCGGCGGCCGCGGTGCCGACTCGGTCGTCGACGCGGTCGGCATGGAGGCGCACGGGTCGCCGGTGGGGAAGCTGGCGCAGACGATCGTCGGGTTCCTGCCGGACGTGGCCGCGCAGAAGCTCATCGAGAAGACCGGCGTGGACCGGCTCGCGGCGCTGCACCTCGCGATCGACGCGGTGCGCCGCGGCGGGACGGTCTCACTGTCCGGCGTGTACGGCGGTACCGCGGACCCGATGCCGATGCTGGTGCTCTTCGACAAGCAGGTCCAGCTGCGGATGGGTCAGGCGAACGTGAAGCGCTGGGTGCCGCAGATCCTGCCGCTGCTGACCGGCGACGGCGACCCGCTGGGTGTGGAGACGTTCGCGACGCACCGGGTGCCGCTGCACGCCGCGCCCGTGGCGTACGAGAAGTTCCAGGCGAAGAAGGACGGCACGATCAAGGTGCTGTTCCGGCCGTGACCGTGTCCGCGAGCTCGTCCAGGTCGCGGATGCGCAGGTCACCCGGCAGGCCGCGGAGCGCCGCGACCCGCATGCCGGCGGCCCGGCCGGCGTCGATCCCCGGCTGGGAGTCCTCCACGACGAGGCAGTCCCGCGGGTCGGCGCCGAGCAGGGCCGCGCCGGCCAGGTACGGTGCCGGGTCCGGCTTGCCGCGGGGCGTGTCCTCGACGGTGACGAGGTGGCGGACGGGTAGTCCCGCGGCGTGCAGGCGGACGGTGGCGAGCCGCCGGTCGGCGCTGGTGACCACGGCCCAGGGCACGCCGAGCTCGTCCAGGGTTCGCAGCAGCCGCGCGGCGCCGGGGGTGGCGGTGACGTCGGCGAGGTCGTCGTACTGCAGTTCCAGGTTGCGCTGCGCGGCGGCGGCGACGGCGGTGTCGTCGAGGTCGGGGCGCACGACGCGGATCGTCGTCGCGGCCGGGTTGCCGTGCAGGATCGGGGCGAGGACCTCGATCGGGACGGCGTGTTCGGCCGCCCACCGGTGCCAGGCGCGCTCGACGGCGCCGTCGGAGTCGACGAGCGTGCCGTCCATGTCGAGCAGCACAGCCTTCATGCGGTGTCCTCCTGCCGGTACCGGAGCTTCATGACGGAAAGGGTGAGCAGTGCCGCGCCCGTCGCCGCGTTGGTGAGGACGATCGGAAGGTCGCCCTGGGATGCGCCGTACGCCACCCACAGCGCGACCCCGGAGGCGAGGGCCAGCAGGTAGAACCACGAGATGTCACCGACCGACCTGGTCCGCCACGACCGGGCGAGCTGTGGCAGCCAGCATCCCGTGGTGAGGATCCCGGCGAGCACGCCGAGCACCGACATGGCGCCTCCTTTAAACTCGTCGCACGAGCATATTGTACGACGGGCAGGATCGGCACCCATGGACCATCGCGCGGAGACGCTGCGGGCGCAGGGGGCGCTCGCGATGCTGCGGTGCGCGCACCGCTCGCCGGGGATCACGCGGGCCGAGGCGGCGGCGCGGCTGGGGCTGAGCAGCGGCGCGGCGGCCGGCATCATGGGCCGGCTGCGGGCGGCGCGGCTGCTCGCGGAGGCACCCGCCCCGCATTCCGGTGGCCGCGGCCGTCCGACGGCGACGCTGGTCCCGCACCCCGACGGGCCGCTGGTCGCCGTCGTCGACATCACCCACGCGACCTGGACGGTGACGACCGCGGCGATCGGCGGGGCGCTCGCCGCCGCGCCCGTCCACCGGCACCTCGGCCAGCCCGCCGACGCAGTCCTTCCGCTGGTACGCCAAGCGCTCGCCGCCCTTCCCCAGCACCGCCTGCGCGCGGTCGGGGTGGCGATCCCCGGCACCGTCCACGGCCACACCCTCGTCGAGGCGACGAACCTCCGCTGGCGCGGCGTCGACCTCCGCCCCCTGGCCGGCCTGCGCCCCTCCGTCGCCGCTTCGGGCAGCGGGGCTTCTGCGTCCGGCGGCGGGGCGGCTTCCGCGCCGGGCAGTGGGGCGGTTTCCGAGCCGGGCAGTGGGGCGGTTTCCGCGCTGGGCGGTGGGGCGGCTTCTGTACTGGGCGGTGGGGCGGGCTTCGCGCCGGGCGGTCCGGCGGGCCTGCCGCTCGCGGTCGGCAACGACGCGTCCCTCGCCGGTGTCGCCGAGGCGCTGCGCGGCGCCGCTCAAGGCATCGGCGTCGCCCTGCACCTGACGGTCGAGGTCGGCGTCGGCGGCGTCCTCATCGTCGACGGCCGCCCGGTGCTCGGCGCCGCCGGCGCGGGTGGCGAGTTCGGCCACCTGCCGTTCGGTGACCCGTCCCGCCGCTGCCCGTGCGGCGCCCGCGGCTGCTGGGACCTCGAGGTAGACGGCCGCGCCATGGCCCGCCACCTGGGCCGCCGCGCACCGGCCGACCCGCGGGCCTTCGCCGAGCGGACCATCGCCGCCGCCCGCTCCGGCGACCCGTCCGCGGCCACCGCCTGCCGAACCGTCGCCGCGGCCCTCGGGCGGGGCATCGGCGCCCTGATCAACGCCGTCGACCCCGCCGTCGTCACCCTCGGCGGCCTCGGCGTGGACCTCCTCGACGTCGCCGCCCCGGCCCTGCACGCCGCCGTCGCCCAGGGCGTGATGTCCTGGCGCCGCGGCGCGCTGCCCCCGGTCGTCCCCGCCGCCCTCGGCTCCCACGGCCCAGCGATCGGCGCCGCCGAGACCGCCATGTCGCTCGTCCTGACGGAAGCCGCCCTGACCCCCTCGGCTCCTTGACCCGCTGGCCCCTGACGCGCCTGCTCTCTGCCCCCGCTGGCCCGCTGCCTCCTTGACCCGCCTCCTTGACCCGTCCTGTTGGCCCGCCGCCCTCTTGCCCGCCGACCCCTGACCCGGTGCCGCGGCGCGGTATCGTCGTCGTGCTGGACCCGGCTGCTGGGCGTGCGTCATCGCGACGTGCTCCCGCTTCCCGGCTCCGCCGCCGCGCACGGAACCGGATCGGCCGCGGGAGCGTCTCAGCAGCATGAGCATGGATGGACGCCGCCAGTGGGCGGTGGTTGCCGCGGCCGGTGCCGGCACCCTGGTGGCGTTGGTCGCCGCGGTACTGGTGGCGAACCGGCCACCCGCCGCGCCCGGCGAGCAGGCCCCGCCGCCGACGAGGGCCGCCGCCGACCCCAGGGCGCTCGTCGTCGACGACGGCGACCTCGTCGAGGCCAGCGGGCAGGTGCTGGTCGCGCCGGGGAAACCGGCCCGGCTCTGCGCGCCCGCCCCGGTCCCCGCGATCGGCCGGACCGGTGACGAGCCGCTGTCGTGCGCGCTCGGCGTCGACGTCACCGGCGTCGACCCGGCGAAGCTCACCGGTGCGAGCGTCGTGCGTGGCGTCACCGCCGGCCAGGCCCGCCTCCGCGGCACCTGGCGCGGCGGTCAGCTGCACGTGACCGAGCAGGGGCCACCGGCCGCGGCGCCGCCGGTGACGCTCGACGACACCGTGCCGTGCGGGGCGCCGAAGGGCGGCTGGAAGCCCGGCGGCGGCGCCGACGGCATCGCGATGCACCGGTACGTCTACGAGCAGCACCCCGACCGGTTCCGGCCGCTGCGGGTCGCCTACCCGGACGGGCCGCCGACCGGGGCGACGGCCGGCCCGCAGCCGACCGAGGTGATGGTCGTCGAGGTCGTCGCCGGAGACGCCGCGGGTGAGGAGCAGCGGCTGCGGAAGCTGTTCGACGGCAACCTGTGCGTGGTCGCGGCGCCCGGCCGGCCCAGCATCGCCCGGCAGGAGCAGCTGCGGGAGCAGGTCAGCGCCGGCCTCGACCCGCTGATGGCCGACCCGGCCAGCGGCATCTGGGCCGTCGGCGGTGACGACGTGTTCACCGTCGAGCTCATGATGCTCACCCCGCGCCTGTACGAGCAGCTCGACGCCGTCGGGTTCGACCTGCTGCGGGTGGAGCCGTGGCTGCGGCCTACCGTTGGGTCATGAGCAGCCGCACGGACATCCTGGGCAGGCGCAAGCAGGTCGCCCTCACCACGTTCCGCAAGGACGGCACGCCCGTCTCCACCGCCGTGTGGCACGTCGTCGACGGCGACGAGGTGCTGATCCTCACCGAGCCCGGGTCGGGGAAGGTGAAGCGGCTGCGCAACAGCGGCCGGGTCGTGGTCGCGCCCAGCGACATCCGCGGCCGGGTGCCGGAGGGCGCGCCGTCGTTCGAGGGGACCGCCCGCCTCGTCGAGGACCCGGACGGGGTCGCCCGCATCCGCCGGGCGATCGGCCGCCGCTACATCTCCTCACGGATCGGCAACTGGTTCAACCGGCTGCTGCGCCGCCCGCGGGTGAGCATCGGCATCGTCGTCACGTTCTGACGTCCACCACGTTCGGGGTGCCGAAGCGGACCGGGACGCCGGGGGAGTAGAGCACGCTCACCGGCGGGCCGACCGGCGCCGGCAGGCCCGCCGCGGTCACCAGGGTGTCGTCGAGGTCGAGCAGGTCCGCGCGGTACAGCGGCCACCGGGGGTGCTCGTTCGGCAGGTGCAGCGTGCGGCCGAACGCGCGGGTGTGCAGCCCCCAGCGGGCCGTGACGAAGTGTTCCAGGGGCGTCGGCTCGGCGATCGGCGCGCCGACCCGCACCGCCATGGCGTTCACCGCAGGGGCGGGGACCCGGCCAGCGGCGGCGGCTGGTGTACCGCACGACGTCGCCGTCCTTCACCAGGCGCATCCCCGCCCACTTGTACGGCAGCCGCAGCGACACCTGAGCGGTCAGCACCGGCAGCAGGCGCGCCGCGTCCAGCGACAGGAACACCGCGGCGCGCCGGCCGGCCCCGTCGACGCTGTACAGGCGCACGTTCGTCTCGCAGAACGTGCCGAGGTAGGGCAGGCCCGGCCCGCTGAACAGGCCGAGCCGCACCATCCGGAAGCCGATGAGCCCCACGTACGACACCCCGTCGAGCGTGTCGGGGACCGTGCCCGCGGGCAGGAACGGCGCGACGGTCTCCGGCAGCACCGCCCAGTGCAGGAACGCGAGGTCGTGCCAGCGCTGCACCAGCATCGAGCGGCGCACCGGCCGCAGCGTCTCCGGGGTCACGTCCTCGATCCGCACGGCCCTCATTGTCCCTCAGGTCGGCACCGTTCAGGTCGTCACCTTGATCACCGTCCTGGTCCACTGGAGGCCGTCGCTGGAGCGGTACAGCGCCTCGGCGTCGAACGCCAGGTAGGCGCCCGGGCCGGCGGCGAGGACCCGCTTGTAGGCGGTGTGCAGCAGCGCGGTGCCGAGGCCCGGCTGCTTCGCCGGGTGGTAGGTCTGACCGCCGTCGGTGCTGGCGTACCACCGCTGCGGCGGGTCCTGCTCGGTGATCACGACGTGGGCGCCGTTCGCCGCCACATAGGCGGCGCCCTCCTGGTAGTACACCCGCGGCAACGACTGTGCGGGATGGACGCGCTGCCAGCTGCGCCCGCCGTCGCCGGTGCGGTAGACGAGCGTCTTGATCCCCGCCGTCGCCGCCGATGTCGGGCCCATGCCGGTCGTGTCCGCCGGATCGGGCAGGGGGATGATCGTGTACCCGGTGACGCCGTCGACGCTCGCCACGACCGGGTACTGGAACATGTCGGGCACCGGGACGTCGGCCTCGCCGCGGCCGAACACGTGCGTCGTCCACGTGCCGCCGCTGTCGTGGCTGACGGACACCGCGGGCCGGTGCTCGCCGCCGCGCTCCCAGCCGCTGACCCACAACCCGCCCGCCGACGGCACGGCGACGCTGTCGTGGACGTCGATGTCCGGCGGGTTCGCCAGCAGCGTCGCGCGGGCGGTGACAGGGTCGACGGCGAGCATCGTGCACAGGTCGGCGGGCCTCGTCGGCGGCGCGCAGATGATCCAGCCGCCCGCCGGCACCTTCGGCACCTGCCCGGCGACCGTCTCCACGACCTGCCAGTTCCGGCCGCCGTCCCGGCTCACCAGCGGGATGTGCAGCAGCTGCGGGCCCGTCGGGTCGGTGTTCTGCTGCTCGACGGTCTGCGCCAGCACCCCCGGCGACGGTGCGGACACGTCGCCGGCGAAGTCCGCCGACCGCACCGTCCACGTCCGGCCGCCGTCGTCGGAGCCCACCAGGTTCACCGTGCACTGCCGCTGCGCCCCTTGACCGCACGCGTTGACCTTCGCGTACAGGTGCTCGGCGTCGGCGGCGGCGATCGACACGATGGACCCGTCGCGGGTGCCGGCCGGCCACCCGTCGGCGGTCTGCGCCGGCGGGTCCGCGGGCTGCCCCCCGGACGGCGCCAGCGTCGTCGCGGCGGCGATCGCGGCCACCGCCGCGGCCGCCGCGGCGGCCGTCCACCCCGCCGCCCGCCGGCGTCGCCGCTGGAACGCCCGCATGTAGACCGTGTCGGCGGACAGCCTGCTCGGCGGCGCTGCACCGGCCGCCTCGTCGAACCGTTCCCGGATCTGGTTCATCGCAGCCCCTCCGTCAACGCGAGCTCACCGTCGGCCTCGAGCAGCTCCCGCAGCTTCGCCAGCCCGCGCGCGGCCTGGCTCTTCACCGTCCCCTGTGCGCACCCGAGCACCGCCGCGGTCGCGGCGACGTCGAGGTCCTGGTAGTACCGGCACACCAGCACGGCCCGCTGCCGCGGTGGCAACTGCCGCAGCGCGGCCGCGAACGCGATCCGCCGCGGGCTGCCTTCCGCCGCGCCGGCCGCCCCCGCCACGTCCGGCGGTTCCGCGACGCTCCGCTCCCGCCGCCGCCAGACCCGCCGCACGTCCGCCAGGTACGCGCGTACCAGACACGTCCGCACGAACCCGTCGAGCGCCTCCCGGTCGCGTACCTTGCGCCAGCTCACCGCCAGCCGCATGAACGCCGTCTGCGTCAGGTCATCAGCCCAGTGCCAGTCCCCGCACAGCAGGTACGCCGTCCTGCGCACCGCATCCCGCCGGGCCGTGAAGTACTCCCGGAACTGGCGCTGCTCGTCGCTCTCTCCGCTCGGCATCGCACCTCCCTAGCCCTAGGTGCGCCCCACCCCTGGTTTCGGTTGCACGGCACCTGCCGCCCGGCTCCCGCTCGGCTTCCGCCCGCTCCCGCCCGCTCCCGCTCGGCTCCCGCCCGCTCCCGTTCGGCTTCCGCCCGGCTGCCGCTCGGCTTCCGCCCGGCTGCCGCTCGGCTTCCGCCCGGCTTCCGCCGGTGACGGTCCGACGCATGACGCCTGCACCGTTCGGCGAGCGCCGCTGTCCGGTCCGCGACGGTCCGGCGGGTACGGCGCCTGGCTGCCGCTCCCGTACGGCGGGCGCCGCGGTCCGGCCGCTGGCTGTATGGCGCCTGACGCCCGCCCCCGTTCGGCGTGCACCGCTGTCCGGCAGGCTCCTGCTGGCCTCCCAGGACCTGAGCGACCGGCCGGGGACACCGCGTCAGGCCCTACCCCTGCTCCTGGACGCGGTGCCGGAACTCCGCGAGCGCCGACTGCACCACGCCGTTGAGCCGCTGCAGTTCCTCCTCGGTCGGCTCCCGGCGCAGGTGCACCTCGATCTTGAAGTCGCCGTCGACGATCTTCGCGTCGAACCGCTCCAGCAGGTCCTGCGGCAACCGGCGCAGCACGAACTCGCGGAACGCCTCCTCGACCGCCCCCGTCACGTCCCCGCACCCGCAGGTCCGGCCCTGCAGGACCGCGCCGAGGTGGCTCCGGCCGGCGATCGCGTCAGGATGCGCGTCCGGCAGCGCGGCGAGCCCGTGCTCCAGCGCGGTCCGGGCCTGCGCCAGCCGCTCCTGATGCTGCAGGAAGATCCCGAGGGCGACGCCGGCCCGGCCGAGGATCTCGAAGTCCGCGCCACGCTGCGCCTGGGCCACCGCGTCGGTGAGGCACCGCTCCGCCTCCTCCGTCCGGCCCGCGTCGCTCAGCGCCAGCCCCCAGTTGCGCAGCGCCAGACTGGTCAGCTCCGGCCGGTCGATCCGCAGCGCCCGCCGGTGCGCCGCCTCGTACGTGCGCAGCGCACCGTCCCGGTCACCGGCATCGCCGTACGCGAGGGCGAGACCGAGCTCCGCCGTGAGGGCGTCCGCGGCGTGCCCCTGCCGGTCGTGGGACGCGAGGACCCGGCGGATCGCGTCGACCCGCCCGGCCTGGTCGCCCAGGTCACGGCCGGTGTTCGCGAGCGTGGTGAGGACGTTGAGCGTCACGGGATGGTCCGGGCCGAGCCGGGCCTCCACGGCGGCGGCGAGCACGGTGATGACGGCCCGGTGCGCGGCCGGCTCGGCGAGCCCCTGCCGCAGCAGCACGGCCGACGCCATCGCCTCGACGACCCCGTCGGGCAGCTGGTCCAGCCCCGGGAACAGCGGCTCGCCGGTCCCACCGGCGTGCACGATCTCCGCGCGGAGCGCGAGCGCCGACGCGACCTGATCGTGCCCGTTGCTCCACAGGTTGCGCACCGTCTCCTCGATCACGTCCCGCGCCTGCCGGACGTTGCCGCGCTGCAGCAGCACGTCCGCCAGCGGCTCGAGGCCGAACGCGTACCCGGCGTGGTCCCGCCCGTAGAACGCCTGCCGCCCCTCCGCCCCACGGCGCAGCTCGGCCTCGGCGTCCTCGAGCCTGCCGGTCATGCGCAGCGCGAGGCCGAGGTTCATCCGGTACGTGAGGTGATCCTTGCGGTCCACCGCGGGCACCGCGATCGCCTCCCGGTAGCAGGCGATGGCCCGGTCCGGCTGGTCGCAGTTGAGCAGGATGTTGCCCAGGTCGCACTGCGCCGCCGCCCACGCGGCACTGCCGTGCCCGTGCCGGACGGTGACCGCCCGCAGCTCACGCACCATCACTTCCTCGGCCTCGACGAACCGCCCTTCATGCATGAGCGAGACGGCCACGTCGATCGGTGCGGCGGATGCAGTCACGGCGCGGAAGTCTATCCGCCTCCGAGGCATGGCCTTATGGCTACATGATGATAGAGTGGACACCGTGAATGTGCAGCGACAGGTCCCGGCCATGTACCACCAGATCGCCGACCTCCTCCGCGACGAGATCACCCACGACACCCGTCCCGCCGGGCAGCCGCTGCCCACCGAACGCGAGCTCTGCGACCGGTACGACGTCAGCCTCACCACCGTCCGCCGTGCCATTGCCATCCTGCGCGAGGAAGGCCTCGTCACCTCCCGCCGCGGCGCCGCCTCGATCGTCCGCGAACGCCCCGCCCGCCGCATCGTGGTGATGGGCCGCGGCAGCAGGCTCACCTGCCGCATGCCCACCACCGCCGAACGCTTCACCCTGGGCATCGACCGCGGCGTCCCCCTCGTCGAGGTCCGCGACCGGCTCGGCCAGGTCGAGGTGTTCCTCGCCGACCAGGTCGAGGTCCTCAGCCCGGAAGGTCTCGCCACCGCCACCACCAAGGTCATGGACGTCGCCTGACCGGACCACTCGCCGATTCCCCCACGACCATCACCCGTCGCACCCTCCCTCACCTTGCTCGACACTCAGCCCGCCGAACACCCGGTAGATGCCACACCATCGCCGCTGCACGACGCTTGATCCCGATGCCGGGGACCTCGCAAACCCGCATCGCTAGTCAGCCGTCACCGTTCGACCGGCACCGCAACGGATTCCCGCCCCTGCCCGCTCCGCAGGGTGCGTCAGGCCGGCACCGCGCTCTCCGCGACCGCCGATCCGCGGGCACAGCCCGACACCCAAGCCCTCCCTGCGCCGGGCGCGGACCTCTCGCTGCGACGCCGGCCGGCGTGACCGTTCTGCTGGCGCTACAGCGGTTCCTGCACCGGCCCGCTCCGCAGCGTGCGTAAGGTCGGCACCGCGCTCGCCGCGACCGCCAGCAGCAGGCACAGCCCGACGACCCCGCCCACCACCGTCCACGGCACGACCAGCTCCACCGGCGCACCCACCTGCTCGGCCAGCCCCGCCCTGATGCTCAGCAGCGCACCGAGCGCGACCGCGCCACCCAGCACCGCCCCGATCAGCACCACGAGCGCCGACTCCGCCGTCACGAGCCGCAGCACCTGCCGCCGCGTCGCCCCCGCCAACCGCACCGCCCGCACGTCCGCCGCCCGCCCAGCCGCCGCCATGAGCAGCGTGTTGGCGACGGCGATGGCCCCGTACCCGGCGGACACCGCGATCAGCAACACCGTGAACATCCAGACGAGCCGGTCCTCGGCGCTGTCCTGCTCCGCCGCCCACGTGCCTACGTCGATGACCAACGCACCGGACCCCGCCGGCACCTCGACCCGGTCCCGCACGAACACCGCCGACGTCAACGCCGACGGGTCATGCGCCCGCACAACCGCCCGCGGCAGGACCATGTCCCCGGGAACGGACGCATCGGTGATCACCGCAACCACCCGCAGTGTCACCACCGTCCCGTCGGCGAACATCACCGGATACACCCCCGGAACCCCACGCTGCCCGGCGCCGCCACTTGCCGCCCCCGCACCACCCGTCGGCCCCGCACGTCCGGACGGCCCCGCGCTTCCTGATGTCACCGTGCTTCCGGGCGATCTCGCGCTCGCTGATGTCGCCGTGCCACCTGACGGTCCCGCGTCACCTGACGTCCCTGTGCTACCGGATGATCCAATGCCGCCCGATGTCGACGGCACCCCCACGGACGGCACCCCACCAGACGGCACCGCGCCACCGGACGGCACCGCGCCAACGGACGGCACCGCGCCATCGGACGGCACCCCACCAGACGGCACCGCGCCACCAGACGGCCCCGCGCCAACGGACGGCACCGCGCCAACGGACGGCCCCGCAGCACCGGATGCGCCGGCCGAGCCCGTTCCAGCGATCGCACCGGACCCGGTCGCCGAGGCCGACGCGGCAGCGGACACCGTCAGCACCACCGTGTCGTCGCCGCGCAACTCCGCCAGCGAGCCGCTCACCACCTCGAGACGCCGGTTCACCGCGGCGAACGCCGCAGGATCCACCCCGAACGCGGTCCGCAACGCCCGCCCGTCACCGCCCTCGGCAGGCGGGACGAACACCGTCGTCGGCAGGATCGCCGCACCGGGCACCGCCGCGACGGTCGCGTCCGACAGGCCAGGCGCCCGGTCCGGCGCGACCACCCAGCCGGCGTCGACCCGCGCGGACCGCCCCGCCGCATACGCGCCGGTCGACGTGCGGACCATGCCCGACACCAGCACCGCGAACGAGACCGTCAGCAGCACCGGCGCCGCTGTCGAGGCCGTGCGCCGCGCCGCGGTCAGCGCACTGCCACGGACCAGCATGCCGATCGCGCCGCCCCGCGACGGCAGCGGCGAGCGCAGCAGCCGCACCACCGGACCGACGACCGCGGGCGCGAGGACAGTGACGCCGCTGACGAGGGCCATCATGCTGTACAGCGCGAACGTCGCCGAATGCTGCGCGCTGCCCGACGTCGCCGTCCCCACACCGAGCGCGGCACCGGCGGCGACCAGCAACAGCCCGGTGACCCAGCGCGCCCACCCCATCGGCCGCTGCTCGACCGCCGCCTCCCGCAGCGCCTCGAGAGGACGCACCCGGGCCGCCCGTCGCGCCGCCGACCACGCCCCGGCCAGCGCGACGACCGGCCCGGCCGTGAGCGCCACGACGAACGGCCACGCCACCAACCGCACCCGGAACGTCGCCGGCTCGAACCCCGCGTCGACGAGCGCCCATCCCAGTGGCGTTGCGGCGGCGGTACCGACGAGCATGCCGACGACAGAGCCGGCGGCGCCGACGGCGAGCGCTTCGCCCTGCACCGTCCGCCGGATCTGGCGGGGCGTGGCACCGACGGCGCGCAGCAGCCCGAACTCCCGTCGCCGCTGCGCCACCGCGAACGCGAACGTCGACGCGACCACGAACACCGTCACGAACCCGGACAGCGCCGCCACCGCGGTCAGCACCTGCATCCCGATCCACCGCATGCGCGCGTCGTCACGCGGCTCCAGCACACCCCGGTCGTCACCGGTCAGGACCCGGGCGCCGGCGCCGCTGACCGCACGGGCCGCCGCGGCGACGGCCATGCGGTCCGCGCCAGGGCGCAGCATCACGCCGATCGTGTCGACGCCCGGCGCGAGCGCCGCGGCGACCTCGTCGGTGACGTGGAAGCCGGGCGAGTCGACGGTGCCGCTCACCGTGTACGACGTGGGCCCCGCAGCGGTCAGCAACGTGACCCGGTCACCGGGCGGCAGCCCCAGCGCCCGGTCGACGACCACCTCGCCGGGACCGCGGGGCGCGGTGCCCGCCGTCAGGCGCAGCCCGCCGAGCTGGGCGCTGGCCCAGCCGTGCCCTTCGCGGGCGTCCTGCCGCCGCCCGTCGGCCGCGTACGGACGGCCGTCGACGATCGCCTGCATGTAGAACGTGCGGTCGGGGACGGCGGCCGCGACACCCGGGATCGCGGCGAGACGCCCAGCGAGCGCCGTGGCCGCGTCCGAGGACCACGGCACCGCCGGCGGGAACGAGTCGGCGGGTGCGCTGGCGTCCATGCTGCGGACGACCACGCCGGTCGCCGCGAGGCGGTCGGGGACCTGCGGCCGTCCCGACGCGAACAGCAGTGTCGCCGCGGTGACCAGGACGATGCCCACGGCGACAGCGACGAACGCGCCCGCGAACCGCCGGACGGTCCGCGTCACCGCCGTACGCCACCCGTCACCGCTGACAGGACGTGCCGCTCGCCGCCGGGTCAGCATGCCGGCCCCACGGCGCCGGCTTCGACGGCGGCCGTCCGTGCGGCGACCGTCTCGGCCGTGATCCCGCCCCGCTCGCCGCTGCCGCCCAGCTCGTCGACGATCCGCCCGTCGGCGAGGATGACCACCCGGTCCGCCCACGCCGCGGCGACCGGGTCGTGCGTCACCATCACGACCGTCTGCCCGTGCTCGTCGACGAGGGCCCGCAGCAGCCCGAGGACCTGCCGGGACGTGGCGCTGTCGAGGGCGCCGGTCGGCTCGTCGGCGAACACGACCGCCGGCCGGCTGATCAGCGCTCGGGCGAGCGCGACGCGTTGCTGCTCACCACCGGACAGCTCGCTCGGCCGATGCCTGGCACGGTCCGCCAGCCCGACGGCGGTGAGCGCGGCCGCGACGTCATTGCTTGCCGGTCGGCGGCCCGCGAGACGTTGCGGCAGCGCCACGTTCTGCGCGGCGGTCAACGTCGACACCAGGTTGAACGCCTGGAACACGAACCCGATCCGATCGCGGCGCAGGCGCGTCAGCGCGTCCTCGTCCAGGTCGTCGAGGCGGGTGCCGTCGACGGTGACCGAGCCTGACGCCGGGCGGTCCAGGCCCGCGGCGCAGTGCAGCAGCGTCGACTTGCCCGACCCGGACGGCCCCATCACGGCCGTGAACGTCCCCCGGTCGAACCCCACCGTCACACCCGCGAGGGCCGTCACCTGCCGTGTGCCGGAGCCGTACACGGCCCGCACGTCGTCGAGAAGCACTGTCGGTGTCATGCCCACGAGCCTGCCCGCGGCCGGGGCCTCGCCGCGTCCGACTCAGGTCGTTCGATTGGGTCGTACTTGAGTCGGAGACGCGGGGGGTGGAGCCCGATCCGTAGTTCTTAAGTATGACCGCGCGAGGCAGACCTGAGCATGACGCGCCCCGCCTCACCTGCCACTACCGTCGACCTCGTGAGCGAACTCCTGCTGACCCGCCGCCTGCGGCCCGTCGACCTCTACGTGGTCGACGCGGTCCTCGCCGTGGTGGTGGGTGCCGCACTGTGTGCCTATGCGGCGCTCGAGTCGCCCGAGGGACCGGGCGTCGCCGAGCCGGCATGGGTGTCGGTGCTGACCGGTCTCGTCATCGGCCTGCCGCTCGCCGCCCGCCGCCGCTTCCCGGTCGGCGTCGCCGTCACGGTCAGCCTCGCCACCGCGGCCGCGCTTGCGACCGGCGTCATCCCCAACTTCGCGGCCGCCGCGCCATCCTTCTCGCTCGCGCTGGCCTTCTACACCCTCGCCGTCGCGACCCCGCCACGATGGTCGCTGCCGGTGGCGGCCGGCTGCCTCGCCGCGGTTGACGCAGCGCTCGCCACGACCGGCGGCACCCTCTGGTCGAGCAGCTTCGCCGTCGTGTACGGGGCGGTCATGACCATGCCCGGCTGGCTCATCGGCTGGACGTTGCGGGAGCGGCGGGCGCACGCGGCGCGGCAGAGTGAGCAGGTGACCCGGCAGGCCGTCGCGGAGGAGCGGCTGCGGATCGCCCGCGAGCTGCACGACATCGTCGCCCACACGATGAGCCTGATCGTGGTCAAGGCCGCCGTCGGCAACCACGTCGCCGAGGCGAGCCCGCAGGAGGCCCGCGACGCGCTGCGGGTCATCGAGGCGACCGGCCGGGGCGCGCTCCTGGAGATGCGCCGCGTCCTGGGCATGCTGCGCGACGACACGCCGTATGCGCCGGCGCCCGGCCTGGCGGAGCTGCCCGCGTTGGCCGAGCAGGCGTCGTTCGGAGACGTCGAGGCGTGCCTGGAGGTCACCGGGACGGCACCGCAGGAGGCGGTGCCCGAGTCGGTGGGCCTCGCGGTGTACCGGATCGTCCAGGAATCCCTGACGAACACGGTGAAGCACGCGGCACCGGCCCGCTGCCGGGTGACGGTCACGATCGGCCCTGCGGACGTCCACGTGGAGGTCACGGACGACGGCCGGCGCCCGATCCGCACACACAGCACCGGCCATGGACTGATCGGCATGCGTGAGCGAGTGGGCGCTCACGGCGGCGAGTTCACCGCCGCGCCGAGGGAGGGCGGCGGGTTCGTCGTCGCGGCAAGGTTGCCGTACACACCGGTCGAGGTGCCGGCATGACCCGGCCGCGATGCTCCGCACGTGCTGGCGAGCCGGCGCGGCCCGCACGGCCGGCGACGGAACCTGGGCGGGCCGGCGAGGCGGCGCGAGTCGGTCCTGCCCTTCCGGCAGCGACGCTTGGGCGGATTGGGATGGTGGCGCGACAGGGTCGGGCGGCGGCGGGGCTCGGGCTGGTGCGGCTGGGAATGTCGGCGGTGGCACCTGGGCCGGTTGGGGTGCTGCGGCTGGGATTGCCGGCGGTGGCGCCCAGGCTCGTTGGGGTGCTGCGGCTGAGTTTGCCGGCGGTGGGGCTTGGGCGGGTTGGGGTGGCGTGGCTGGGGTTGCCGGCGGTGGGGCTTGGGCGGGTTGGGGTGGCGTGGCTGGGGTTGCCGGCGGTGGGGCTTGGGCGGGTTGGGGTGGCGTGGCCGGGGTTGCCGGCGGTGGGGCTTGGGCGGGCTGGAGCGGTGGCGGGTTCCGCGAGGGCGGGGGCATGGGCGTGCATGAGAGCGTGGAGGCGGGTCAGGTGCATGGGCTTGTCGGTGGAGGTGGTGGCGTGATCCGGGTGTTGATCGCGGATGACCAGGCGTTGCTGCGGGGGAGCTTCCGGGTCCTGGTCGACCTGAGCGGCGACTGCACGACGGTCGGCGAGGCGGGCAACGGGGTGGAGGCGGTGGCGCTGGCAGGGAAGCATCGGCCGGATGTGGTGCTGATGGACGTGCGGATGCCGTTGATGGACGGGATCGAGGCGACCCGGCGGATCTGTGCCGACCCGGTGACCGCTGAGACGCGGGTCCTGATCCTCACGACGTTCGACCTCGACGAGTACGTGTACGGGGCGCTGCGGGCTGGAGCGAGCGGGTTCCTGCTCAAGGACACGCCGCCGGGGGAACTGCTGAACGCCATCAGGGTCGTGGCGGCGGGGGACGGGCTGATCGCGCCGTCGGTGACGCGACGGCTGATCGGGGAGTTCGCGCAGCGGCCGGCCACCGTGCCGCCGGTGCACAGGCGGCTGGACGGGATCACCGGACGGGAGCGGGAGGTGCTGACGCTGATCGCGCGGGGACTGTCCAATGTGGAGATCGCCGGGCAGCTCAGTCTGAGCCTCGCCACCGTCAAGACGCACGTGAGCCGGTTACTGGCCAAGCTTGAGGTGCGGGACCGGGCGCAGCTGGTCATCGTCGCGTACGAAACGGGTCTCGTCACCGTCGCGCAATGACCGCCCCCGGCATGGTTGTCGGCACCGGCCGCAGGCGCGGCGCGGAGGTGTGGCGCCGGGCGCGGTGGCGTCGGGTGTCGGGCCGGGCTGGGGGAGTTTGGGGGCAGTGTGGCGTTGGGATGTCAGCATTGCGACTGGCGGGGTGGTGGTACTTCGGGTCGAGGGTGCCCGGGGTGTTGAGCGGAAGGGTTGCATGACAGTGGGAGTCGCAGTGCGCAGGCCTGGGACGGTGGACGCCGCGCGGTGGTCGTTGCTCGGGGTCGCGGTGCTGACGGTGGTCAGTGGGCTGCTGGGGGTGGTGTTGCTGGATGACGTGCGGCGGGCGTACATCTCGGCGTACGGCGGGATGCGCGGTGGGGACGAGGCGACCGGGGCGGCGATCGCCGGAGTGCTCGCCGCGGTGGTGATCGCGGTGGTGTGTGCGGTGCCGGCGTTGTTGCTCGGGCGGCCGCGGAACTGGGCGCGGGTCGTCGCCTGGGCGATCTGCGTGGCCGGGGCGGGCTGCCTGAGTCCTGGGCTGCTCGGGGGAGGGTCGGTGACGTCGCCGCGGCTGGTGGACCGTGGGGCGGCGTCGGATGAGATCGCGGCGGCGATGGAGGTGGCGATGCCCGGCTGGTACGGGCCGCTGACGGTCGTCCTCGCCGGGGCTTCGGTGGCCGGGGTTGCCGCTGCGGGGTTGTTACTGGCGTTGCCGGCGTCGAACGCGTACTTCCGTAGAACGCCGGCGCCCGTCAGCTAGCCGCGGTGCCGGGGCACGGCCAACAGTCGCCACAGGGGCATCGGCAGGACCCGCTGCAGAGGCAGGACCCGCTGCAGCGGAGGAGTCCCCGAAAAGGCACGGGCAGTAGTCGCCGCAGGGGCAGGAGCGGGCGAAGGAGGGGCAGGGCGGTGCCGAGCCGCAGCGCCAGGTCCCGTGCCCCGGAGACGGCAGGAGCGGTGACGGAGGGGCAGGCGCGGTGACGGTGGAGGTCAGGGCACGGCGGTGAAGAGTTCGTAGGCGATGCCGTCTGGGTCGAGGACGTAGACGCCGCGGCCGCCGGACAGATGGTTGATCTGGTGGTCGATGACGTGCGGGGCGGAGCTCCACTCGAGGCCGGTCCGTTCGGCGAACGCGAGCGCGGCGTCGAAGACGGCGTCGTCGACGAGGAACGCGTAGTGGCCCGGGCGGGCGCCGGACCGGTCGTCGAAGTCGAGGGTGAGGTCGGCGTTCACGCGTACCGGCGCGAAGGGGCCGACGGGCGGGCCGGCCTCGACGCCGAGGAGGCCGGCGAGCAGCTGCGCGGCGCGGTGGCGGTCGGCGACCGGGACGATGGTGTGGTTGAGCACGATGGTCATGACTCTCCTGAAGGACGGCCCGACGGAGGGGACGACGCGGGCGGTGCGGACGAAGACGACGAAGCCAGGCGGACCAGATAGGCTGCGAACCGGCGAGCGTCCGCCGGTGGCCAGTCGGCGACCATCCGCGCGAACGTCTGCTCCTGCCACGCCCTGGCGCCCGCGAGCAGGTCCTCGCCGGCAGGGGTCAGGTCGAGCCACGTCCGCCGGGCGTCCCGGGGCGACACGGTCTTCGTGACCAGGCCGGCGGCGACGGTCGCGGCCAGCATCCGGCTCGCGTTGGAGCGGTCCAGGCCGAGCTCGACCGCCACCGCGCCGATCTGTGCGGGCCGGCCCGCGGCGGAGATCGCCTCCAGGACCAGGATGTGCGCCACGTCGCCGCCCTCGTCGTGGGTGATGCCGGCCGCCCACCGCCGCGACCAGAACCGGACCAGCCGGAACAGTGCCGGCCCGCCACCCGCAACCATATCCGTGCGCATCGCACAGATATTACGTGCGATCCGCACACAACCGCAAGGGGGAAGCTCGATGCGTCCACAGTGGACCGAACTGCCGGAGGCCGTGAAAAGGGCGGTCGAAGCGCTGGTGGGAGGCGGAGGCCGCGTCGACGCGTGCGCGGACGGCTTCTCGCCCGGATTCGCGGTGCGGGTGACCCGTGCGGACGGGCACCGCCGGTTCGTCAAGGGGATCGACGCCGACGCCTGGCCGCACGAGGTCGACGCGTACCGGACCGAGGCGAGGATCGGCGCGGCCCTGCCGCCGGCCGTACCCGCGCCGCGGCTGCGTGGCGTGCACGACGACGGCCACTGGTGCGTGCTCGCCTTCGACGACGTCGACGGCCGGTCGCCCGGGCGGCCGTGGACGCGGCTGGACATCCACCGGGTCGTCGGCGCGATCGGTGACCTGGCGCGGACCGCCACCCCGGCACCGGTCCCGCTGCCCGCCGACCATCCGCGGCTCGGCGGGTGGTCCGACCTCGCAGCCGACCCTTCCCGAGTTTCCCGATTGCGCCGGTACGAGCCGGAGGCCGCCGCAGACCTGCGGCGCCTCGCCGGACTGGAGCGCCAGGGCCTCGGCGCGGCGCGCGGCGAGTCGCTCGTGCACGGCGACCTCTACCCGCACAACATCCTGCTGACCGGCGACCGGGTGGTGTTCGTCGACTGGCCGCACGCCCGCCGCGGCTCACCCGTCATCGACCTGGTGACGTTCCTGTCGAGCGTGGCCGCCGACGGCCTCGACCCAGAGCCGTTCCTGCCGGAGGACGCGCCGGAGACCGTCACGGCGATCCGGCCGGACGATGTCACGGCGATCCTGGCCGCGCACGCCGGATTCCTGCTCGCCGGGGGACTGGCGGAGCCGCTTCCCGGCCTCGAGAACATCACGGCGGCGAAGCTCCACCTCGGCCTGGGCGCGTTCAGATGGCTGCGCACCCGGCTGTGAGTGGAAGTTTCACCGTGCCGGCCCAGGTCCGGGTCGTACCATGGCGGCGAACCAACACCGTCGGTGGTCGCCGCCCTACGCTGCGCGGCATGTTCCCACGGATCCTGGCGGTGCTGGCAACGGTGTTCATGGCCCAGGCGGCCCAAGCGGCCCAGGCAGCGGAGGCGGCGCCACAGCGCGCCGGTGGGCAGCACGGCCGGCCGGCGAACGGGTTCTCCAAGCAGGGCCCGTGGAACACGAAACTGCCCCGGTACGTGCCGCTCGCCGCCAACTCCGCCGCGGTCGTGGAGAACATCCGCCTCGACAAGGTGAACAACTACGGCTCGTGGGCGGTGAACACCGACGAGTACTCCACGCCGATCTTCACGGTCGGCAGGGACACCCCGACGCAGCGGTGGACGTTCTCCGACTGCCTGAACCTGCCACACCTCGCGCCGGTCATCGCCGACAGCCTCGCGGCGGTGCCGACCCCCGCGGACCTGATCGCGTCGAAGGGTTCCGACGCCGCGGTGACGATCTACCAGCCGTCGACGGACACGTACTGGGACTTCTGGCGCGCCGGGCAGGACGCCGCCGGGCACTGGTCGGCGTGCTGGGGCGGGAAGATCGAGCACTACTCCCGTAACCCCGGCATCTTCACCAACCCGCTCGGCGCGACCGCGACAGGCCTGCCGATGGGCGCGTTCACGATCCGCATCGACGAGCTGCGCCGGGGCAGGATCGACCACGCCGTCAACATCGCCACCGTTCGCACCCGAAAGGACTGCGACTCGTGGCCGGCGACCCGCAACGACGGCAACACCGAGGGCGCCGACATCCCGTGCGAGGGCCAGCGGTTCCGCCTCGACCCGGCGTTCGACATCAGCGTGGTGCGCAGCCCGGCCGCCCGCACCATCGCCCGCGCCATGCAGGAGTACGGCCTGATACTGACCGACAAGGCGGGCGCGCTCGTCACGTACGCCGAGGACCCGCGCCCGTACATGGCGGCCACCGGCGGCGTCGACCCGTACTTCGCCCTCATGGACCCCGACGACATCGTCCCGGACGGCGTCGAGAAGTACCTGATCCTCGGCGACATCCCCGTCGAGCGGCTGCAGGCCCTCCCGTACGACTACGGCCGCCCCTGCTGACCGGGTTGCTGCGGCCCATCGACGATCCGTGATCATCAACCGGAAGGACGGCCTCCGCCCGGCGATGCCGCCCATGACGCGCATCAACCGCACCTGCGGGCGCATCACGACCGCGATCGTGCGTCGCAGGCGCTGCTCGTCGTAGGGCACCCACATGGTGACCCGCGCCGGCGCATCGTAGGTGATCTGTACTGGACCTGAAGTCCCGGTGAGGTCCTACGATCTTCTGCATGGCCGCCATTCAGGGAGACCGCAGAACCTTCTACCAGCTGCTGGTCAACACGCTGCTCGTGTCGGTGGTCAACTTCACGGTGTGGTTCGCGATCACGTTCTACGTGTACCTGGAGACGCGGTCGGTGTTCGCGACCGGGCTCGTGTCCGGCATCTTCCTGGTCATGACGGCCCTGACGGGGATCTGGTTCGGCAGCCTCGTCGACCACCACAGCAAGACGACGATGATGCAGGTGTCCGCGGTCGCGTCGTTCCTGCTGTACGCGGCCGCGTTCGGCGTCTACCAGACGGTGCCGCGGGAGGAGTTCAAGGACCCGGCGAGCGTGCCGCTGTGGGTGATGATCGTGCTGCTCATGTTCGGTGTCATCGCCGGCAACATCCGCACGATCGCGCTGCCGACGATGGTGACGGCGCTCATCGAGGAGGGCGACCGCGACCGGGCCAACGGGCTCGTCGGCACGACGTCCGGGGTGTCGTTCCTGGTGACGTCGGTGATCAGCGGCTTCCTGGTGGCGGTCGGCGGCATGTTCTGGGTCCTCGTCATGGCCCTGGCCGTCCTGGCCGCCGCGGTCGTGCACCTGTCGTTCCTCCGCGTGGTCCCGGCGGCGGCGACCGCCGAGGACGGCGAGGAGCCGAAGCGCAGCGTCGACCTCAAGGGCACCATGCGCGTCGTCGGCGAGGTGCCCGGCCTGACCGCGCTCATCCTGTTCTCGACGTTCAACAACTTCCTCGGCGGCGTCTACATGGCCCTCATGGACGCGTACGGGCTGTCGCTCGTCGACGTGCGGACGTGGGGCCTGCTGTGGGGCGCGCTGAGCGCCGGGCTCATCGTCGGCGGCCTGTGCGTCGCCCGGACCGGCCTCGGCAGCCGCCCGGTCCGCCTGCTGCTGCTGGTCAACGTCGTGCTGTGGACCGTCACCGTGCTGTTCCCGGCCCGGTCGTCCGTCGTCCTGCTCGGCGCGGGGATGCTCGTGTACATGCTGCTCGTCCCGTACGCGGAGGCCGCCGAGCAGACGATCCTGCAGAAGGTGGTCCCGTACGAGCGGCAGGGGCGCGTGTTCGGCTTCGCCCAGAGCGTCGAGCAGGCGGCGTCGCCGCTGACCGCGTTCCTGATCGCGCCGATCGCGCAGTTCGTGTTCATCCCGCTGATGACCGACGGCGCGGGCGCCCGCCTGATCGGCGACTGGTTCGGCACCGGAGCCGACCGCGGCCTGGCGCTCGTGTTCGTCCTGACGGGGTTCGTCGGCCTGGCCGCCAGCCTGATCGCGTTGCGCAGCCGCCCGTACCGCCGGCTCAGCCACCATTTCACGGCCGCCCCCGCACCGCGGGTGGAGAAGGTCACCGAACCCTCCTGACAAAGACCACCCGCAACGCTGGCGTTCGTACACGTGTACGAATAACGTCTACGTTGGTCGGTCGTTGGCTCTTGGAAGGGTGGTTCGCCGATGCCTCGCAAAGACCTCACCGATCTCATCCGCGCACTGCTGCGGCGCCCGGCGCAGGGCGACGGATTCGCGGTGCGCCTCGACTGGCCGGGCTATGGCCCGGTCCTCGTCTGCCATGACTTCACGCAGTTCAGCCCGGCGCTGGATCTCGCCCTGCGGCGGGCCGCCAGCACCGAGCGCTACTGGTCCCGCGGGCCGTTCAGGCCCCTCGCCGTCACGGTGGTGCCGATCGACCACGCGACGTTC
Organism: Dactylosporangium sp. NPDC000521; assembly: GCF_042898305.1. NCBI lineage: Bacteria > Bacillati > Actinomycetota > Actinomycetes > Micromonosporales > Micromonosporaceae > Dactylosporangium > Dactylosporangium sp. NPDC000521. Next base: position 70,850 of record NZ_JBIAYW010000004.1, on the reverse strand, counting down.
CTCGCCCACCCGCGCGAGTGCCCGTCGCTGGACTGCCCGACGACCGCCACCCTGCTCGGCATCGAGGGCAAGGACCTGACGAAGCGCCCCTGAGGCCGGGCGGCCGACGAAGCGCCTCTGAGGCCGGGCGGCCGACGAAGCGCTCCTGAAGCCGGGCCGCCGAAGAAGCGCCCCTGAGGCCGGGCCGCCGACGAAGCGGCCCGGCAGCGGAGCTCCCAAGGCTCAGGACGGGCTGTCGCAGTGCCAGATCAGCAGCCGGCGGTCCCCGGTCGCGCCGGTGACGGTCCTGCCGTCGTCGCTGATCGAGCGTGCGCCGGCGCCCCGGCCGGCGGGCAGCGGCCGCACGCCCGGCGGCAGCGGCAGCCGCTTGACGGTCCCGTCGGGGGCGATCCTGACCGGTTCGCGCAGGTCGCCGCCGCCAGTGATGGACCAGCCGGTCGGGGTGCCGTCGACGATGTCGAACGGGGCGCCCGCCATCACGAACGCGGGGTCGTCCGATGACGACGGGAGGAACCAGCGGACGGGCACGACCCGGTTGCCGCCGGTGACCGCCGCCCAGCCGTAGGCGAAGGTGCCGCGCACCGCCACGACCTGGGCACCCTCGTAGCCGGGCGGCAGCGGCAGCAGCCTCGCACTGCCGTCGTGGAGCCAGCGGACCGCCACCCCGCGGACCACGCCGACGACGGTGCCGTCGTCGGACACGCCCGAGGCGTGGGAGCCGCCGGTGCCCGGCTCGCCGAACCCGGGCGGCATGGACAGCGCGACGACGGTGCCGGGGCGGTCCGCCGGCCACAGGACCGGGACGTTGTCGTCGCCGGACTCGCCCGACGCGTACCCGACGACGTCACCGCGGGCGTTCACGGCGGTCGGCGTCGTGTACGGGTACCCGGCGAGCTTCGGCAGCATCGTCTTCGCGCCGTCGTGGTAGGTCCACGCCAGCTGCTGGCTCGAGCCGACGGTGTCGTCGTAGCCGGCGATCAGCCCGTCGACGTTGACCGCCACCACCTCGCCGAAGGCGCCGGGGTAGGGCACGGCCTGCCCGTCGGTGATCCGGGAGGCGATCCCTCCGACGGAACCGACGACGTGACGGCCCGAAGGATCGACCACCGGCGTCCCGGGAGCGCCCGGGACCTGGATCGTGTCGAGCGTGCACGCCGCGAACGGTGGGTCCTGCGGCCCCTGCGCGGTGGGCGTGTCGCGGTGCGTGTCCGGTGCCGTGGCACCGAGCGCGTATGCGGTGCCGCCGGCGACGACCAGGGCGGCCGCCGCGCCGGCCAGGATCGCGCCGCGCCGGGCGGCCTGGCGGCGGCCGGTGGCGATGGCCAGCCCGATGTCGGCGGTCGTCGGCGGCACCTCGACCGCCAGCAGCAGGTCGCGGAGCTCCTCTTCTGTGGTCATCACAGTGTTCCCATCGTGTCGGCCGGAGAAGGCGCGGGTGTCAGCGCGGCCCGCAGCACGGCGAGGCCCCTGGAGGACTGGCTCTTGACGGTGCCGGTGGAGCAGCCGAGCGCCTCGGCGACCTCCTCGACCGGCCGGTCGAGCAGGAACCGCAGCACGATCACGGCGCGTTGCCGCGGCGGCAGCCCGCGCAGCGCGGCGATGAGCACGTCCCGGTCGTCGGCGGCGTCGTACGGCCGGTCGGCGCCGGCGAGCTCCTCGTCGGGGCCCGGCAGCAGGCGCACCCGTGACCACAGCCGCCGCTTCTCGTCGACGTAGGTGCGCACCAGCATCCGGTGCACGTACGCGTCGAGGTTGTCGGCGCCGCTGGCCCGCCGCCAGTGCCGGTACAGCTTCGTGATGGTGACCTGCACGATGTCGTCGGCACGGTCCTGGTCGCCGCCGCACAGGAGATATGCGGCGCGATGGAGCGCTGTCAGCCGCGCCGACACGTACGTCGTGTAGTCGGCCTCGCTGTCACTGCGCATCCGGGCTCCTCCCTGCGCACCCCCCGTCCGGCGGGGTGGGCGCCTTCACCCCGTCCGACGGGTGCGGGCACGGTGGAGGTTGAGAACGAAACGGAGTCAGTTCGCGCGCAGCGCGTCCTCCACGCCGGTCTCGTGCTGGCCGAGGTAGACGGGGTCGCGGCCGGACGCCACGTCGTAGACGACCTTGACGCAGGCCGGGTACTCGCGGCGGGCGTTGGCGCGCCACACGGAGGTGAACCTGCTGACGCTGTCGTCGCCGACCCCGGCGGCGTCCAGGCCGAGCCGGCGGCACAGCATGACCGCGCGGGGCAGGTGGAACGACTGCGTCACCACGGTCACCTGGGTGACGCCGAAGACACGCTTCGCGCGGGCGCACGTGTCGTAGGTGTCGAAGCCGGCGTAGTCGCGGACGATCTTCCGGTCGGGCACGCCATGCTCCAGTAGCCAGGCCCGCATCGCGGTGGGCTCGTCGTAGTCGTGGTGCATGTTGTCGCCGGAGACGAGCAGCACCTTGACCTTCCCGGCCTCGAACAGGCGGCGGGCGAGCTCCAGCCGCGCCGCCAGGAACGGCGAGGGCGTCCCGTCGGCGTACACCTGCGCGCCGAACACCAGCGCGACCGGCGCGACCGGCACCGTCTGCTCGGTGTACAGGTGACCGTCGGCGGACGAGCGGACCCAGACCACGCTGCCGACGATGGGCAGCAGCCCGTAGTACAGCACGACGGCGACGAGCATCGCCAGGACACGGACGGTGCGCCACTGCCACCAGCGCCGGCGCGCCGCCGCCCCGGCCGCGGGCGCCGGCTTCGAAGGCATGCCCAGAGCCTGGCACCCGCCGTCAAGCCCCGTCACGACGCGTGCGGCAGCCCGGCGCTCGCCCGCCAGTCCGCGACCCGGACCAGCATCTCCAGGTATGCGAGGAGGAACGGCCCGTGCCGGTCGCGCAGCCCGGCCGCCGTCGCCGGCCACCCGGCCGTCGGGCCGCCCGTCAGGACCCCGGCGGGCTGCCCGAGCAGCGCCGGCACGGCGACGGTCATGCCGGCGCCGACGTCCCCGGGCAGCGGCACCCGCATGCGGAGGTTGCCGTGGTGGGCCAGGACCAGGTAGCGGACGAGGTCAGGGTCGTCGACACCGTCGAGCAGCCCGCGCATCGGCCCGTCGAGCAGCAGCAGCGACCCGAACTCGTGCCGGTAGGCGACGTCGTCGCGGAACCGCAGCGGCGCGTCGATCCCCGACTTCGCCCACGGCCGGCCCGCCGTGATCCACGCCGGCTCCGGGTCGCCGGCGAGCCAGCACAGCGCGTCCTGCCAGGTCGGATGCGCCTTGCCGAGGTCGTGCGCGTAGCCGGCGGTGACGGCGGCGTGCGCCGCGCCCGGCGGCAGCACCGGGCCGAGGGCACTCAGCAACGCCCGGACCTGGTCGCGGACGTCGGCGCTGTGCTGGTCGAGCGACAGCCACCCGGTGCCCGGCCCGGTGCCCAGACTGATGCCCGGCCCGACCGGCCGCGGGACCGGGTCGACGTCGGGCGCCGGGTCCACCGGCACGCCCGGGGACGGGCCGAGGCCACCGTCGGCGGCGGCCACGAGGACCGTCTCCCCGGGCCGCAGCGGCGAGTCCGCCGTCACCTGAGCCCAGCGGCCGTCGGCGTGGTCGAACCACCACACGGCGGCCCGGCCGGCGAAGGCCCGGACTGTGCGGGACGGCACCGAGGTCCGCCACCGCTGCTCCGGCGGCCGGGCCTCCGGCGCGGGCCGTCCCGAGACGTCGGCCGGGGTCCACCGCGCCCACGCGACCTGCACGTCGAAGTCGCCCGTCTCGGAGAGGTACGGCGTCACGTCGACGTCTTCCGCCGTGTCGAACAGCGCGAGGAGATCGTCCCGCCCCAGCGTGGGCGGCGCGGCGACCGGCGCCGGCGACACGCAGGTGAGCGACAGCGGCTCGGCCGTCGGCCACGGCCCGCCCGGAGCGGCGAAGGACAGCAGCCGGAGCAGGGTGGCGGTCGCGGTGGGGGACCGGTGCGGCTCGGCGACGATCCAGTGCGCGCCGTTGGTGACGAGGGCGAAGTCGACCGGCCACATCCCCGGGAACAGGCTGTAGCCGCGGTTGAGGGCCTTGCTGGCGAGCGCGTCGGCGGCCCCGATCACCACCGCGGGCCGGTGCGGGTGCAGGCGCCACCGCCGGTCGGCCTCGCCGGCGCCGCCCATCACCACGTGGACGCTGACCTCGCCGGCCAGGTCGAGCGCGTCGAGCCACCGCCCGACGTCCTCGGCGACCGGTTCCAGCGGCGACCCGTGCGGCCACGCGAACAGGAGCCGGCGCGGCGCCGCCTCGTACAGACGCCGCCAAAGCCACACGAGCACCAGGTGCTTCGGGTCGGGCAGGGCCGGGACCGTGCCGGGCAACCCGTCGCGGGCCAGCCCGGTCAGCACCGGGTCCGGCGGGCCGCCCGTCGCACGCCGGAAGAACGCGTCAAACACCCGGCCGACCCTACCGGCATCGAATTGCGCTGCCGGTGTGCCGGCGCCGGTGCGGCACTGCGTGCCGGAGGTGGGCGTGCATCGTCATCAGCGGCCGGCGGGCGCCGGTCATGTCGGGGGCCGCATGAAGCTGCACCGCAGGACGGTGTGGCTGGACGGTCTGGGACCGCGGCACCGCGCCCGCCGGCCGGACCTTCGCGGGCCTGGCGCGTCGTTCCTGATCGTCGCCGGCGGCAAGCACCCCAACGACACCGCCGTCTACCTGGACGCCGCCACCCTCTACGGCATCCTGTTCCGCGAGTCGCCCCGGCCGCTCGCCAACCTGTACGCCGCCGCCGCCGCGACCGCCACCGCGATGCGCGACGTCGCCGCCACCGCCATCGGCTACTGAGCGTTCGCCGCCCGGGCGGCCGGGCTTTGCCGGGCCGCCCGCCAGGCACGTTATCGTGGCGCGGTGACGGGGATGCTGCTGTGTGCGCACCGGGCGGGCAACAACCTGGCGGAGCTGCGGGACGCGCTCGACGCCGGGGTCGACCTCGTCGAGGCGGACGTCCGGCTGTACCGCGGTGCCCTGGAGATGCGGCACGCCAAGGCGCTCGGCCCGCAGCTGCTGTGGGAGCCGTGGCGGGACGTGGTGCGCCGGCGCGACACGCCGGTGCCGCTGCTGGCCGAGGTGCTTGCGACGGCGGCGGGGGACCCGCGGCTGATGCTGGACCTGAAGGGCCCGTTCCTCGGGGTGGCGCCGCTGACCGCGGCCGTGCTGCGGGAGGCCGCGCCCGGGGCGCCGGTGGCGGTGTGCTCGCGGCAGTGGCGGATGCTGGACGCGTTCGAGGACCAGCCGCACGTGCGGCGGATCTACTCGGCGGGCAGCAGGCGCGAGCTGGCCAAGGCGCGGCTGCTGGTGCGGCGGCAGCGGGTCGCCGGGCTGTCCATCCGGCTCAGCCTGCTCACCCCGCAGGTCGTCGAGGAGCTGCACCGGCACTGCGACCTTGTCATGGTGTGGTCGGTCGACACCGAGAGCGACCTGGCCCGGGCCCGCGAGCTCGGCGTCTCGGGCATCATCAGCAAGAACCTGCCGATGCTGCGGGCCATCGCCGAGCAGTCCGCCGATCAGGCCGGTGATCAGCCCGCCGGTCAGTCCGGTGACGGCCCGGCGACGAACGTCCGGGCCTCGACGACGTAGGACAGGACGTCGGACAGGTCGAGCGGGACGCGGACCCACTCGCGCATCGGCCGGCCCGGGCGCGGCGAGCACGGCCGGCCGGTCCCGGCCGCGACGAGCTCCGCGACCCGGGCCGCCGGCAGCTTCACGATCAGGTCGTCGCCGGCGGCGAACGCGTAACAGCGCCCACCGGTCCGCAGCGCCGGCGAACCCAGCATCCGGCCGATGCCGTCGCCGGGGTACCTGCGCAGCGCCGCCGCGAAGATGTCGGACATGTCAGGCCATCCTGCGCAGTTCGGCGAGGCGTTGCTCGCGGTGGCGGCGCTCCACGTCCGTGACGGTGCCGGCGAGCGACGAGGTGAGCGCCTCGACGGCCTCCGCGTGGCGCCCGGCCCGGGCGAGCAGGTCGGCGCGCACCGCATGCCAGCGCGGGTCCGGCGGCAGGTCCGCGAGCAGGGCGAGGCCGGCCGGCGGCCCCGACGCCTCCGCCGCGGCGACGGCCCGGGCCAGCCCCGCCGCAGGGTTCGGGGCGACCGACATGAGCAGGTCGTACAGGCGCACGATCTCCGGCCAGTCGGTGCCTTCGTAGGAGGCGGCGCGGGCGTGCTCCGCGGCGATCGCGGCCTGCAGCTGATACGGGTCGGCCAGCCGCCGCGACGCCTCCAGGGACGCGTTGAGCAGCGCGATCCCGCGGGCGATGGCCGCCGCGTCCCACAGCGTGCGGTCCTGGCAGTCGAGGGTGACCACGGCGCCGGCGGCGTCGAGGCGGGCGGGCCGGCGGGCCTCGGTGAGCAGCAGCAGCGCGAGGACGGCGGCGGGCGCGGGCTGGCCGGGGAGCAGGGCGTGCAGGAGCTCGGCGAGGCGGACCGCCTCGCGGCAGGCGTCGACGTCGTAGGCGGCGTGACCCGACGTGTACAGGCTGTGGATCACGCCGCACACCGCGGGCAGCCGCGCCGGCAGCTCGTCCGGCGCCGGCACCCGGTAGGGGATGTGCGCGGCGGCGATCTTCTGCCGGGCGCGGGTGAGCCGTTTCTCCGTCGCCGCCTCTGTACTAAGCAGCACCCCGGCGATCTGCGCGGGCGACAGCCCGCACAGCGTCCGCAGCGCGAGGGCGACCTGCGTCGGCGGTGAGAGCGTCGGGTGGCAGCAGGTGAAGATGAGCCGGAGCAGGTCGTCGTGCACGACCTCGTCGGGCGGCAGGTCGGCGCGGGCCAGCTCGATCATCCGGGTGCCTTCCTCCTCCTTGCCGCGGCGGGCCTGCTCGCGGCGCAGGATGTCGATGGCCTTGCGGCGGGCGGTGACGGTGAGCCACGCGCGGGGCTGCGGCGGCACGCCGGTCACCGGCCACGCCCCGAGCGCCGCGAGGGCCGCCTCCTGCACGGCGTCCTCGGCGATCTGGACGTCGCCGACGGTCCGGATGAGGGTCGCGAGGATCCGCGCCCCTTCCAGCCGGACGGTGTCGGCGACGGCGTCGTGCAAGGAGGGCACGCCGGCTACCTGGCGGCGATGACCGGCCGGACCTCGACGGCGCCGCCCCACGCCGCCGGGATCTGCGCGGCGATCGCGACGGCCTCGTCCAGGTCGGCGGCCTCGATCAGGTAGTAGCCGGTCAGGGCCTCCTTCGTCTCCGCGTACGGGCCGTCGGTCGTGACGACCTTCCCGCCGCGGGCGCCCTCGACCCGGACCACGGTGGCCGTCGCGGTCGGGTGGAGGACGGCGCTCGCGCGGAGACTGCCGGCGTGGTCGACCGCGAACTGCCGGTATTCGGCGAGCTCGGCCGCCTGCTCCGGCGCCCACCAGTCGACGTCGGCGGTATAGGTCAGTGCGAGGTACTGCGGCATCGGACCGCTCCTTCCTGAAGGGAACTCAACCATGGAACGAACGGCACCCGCCGGAAAGGACATCAGGATCCGGTGGTTGCCGGATGAGAATTTGATTTGGCAGAAAGTTCTTACCTGGCTCCCAGGAAACACCGTTACGTTGGTCGCATGCGCCGCGAGGAGGCACCACGCGACCTGGAGGTCCAGTTCGACGCCCCTGCCCAGGGCGATGTCCTCGCCCAGGGCGGCGACGGCCCGCCGCGGCGACTGCCCGGATTTTCGCCATCGGTGCGGCGGCGCGTGCTTCTGGGCGCCGCCGCCTTCCTCGTCCTGGCGATGACCGCCTACATCGCGTTCCAGGCCGGTGGCGGCGGGGCCGGGACGGCGAAGCCGCGCCCGTCGGCGTCGCCATCGCTGTCGGCGTCCGGGCCGCCGACCATCGCGCAGGTCTACGCGGCCGTCGCGCCGTCGGTCGTCACCATCCAGGCCATGAACGGCGAGACCGTCGCCGCGACCGGCACCGGCGTCGTCGCCAGCGCGCAGGGGATCATCCTGACCGCGTTCCACGTCGTCAAGGGCGCCGGCGGCATCCAGGTCATCTTCGCCGACGGCACGAAGACCGCGGCGAAGGTCGCCCAGTCCGACCCGGCCCTCGACATCGCCGCGCTCGCCCCCGAAGGGCTGCCGGACGTGCTCGTCCCGGCCGTCATCGGCAACTCCGACCGGCTCGCCGTCGGCAACACCGTCATCGCCGTCGGCAACCAGCTCGGGCTCACCAGCAGCGCCACCGCCGGCGTCGTGTCCGGCCTGCAACGCACCGCGACCAACCCCGACGGCACCAAGCTCACCGGCCTCATCCAGTTCGACGCCGCCGTGAACCCCGGCAGCTCCGGCGGCCCGCTCCTCAACGCCAAGGGCGAGACGATCGCGATCGTCGTGGCCCTCGCCAACCCGACCTCCGCCGGCACGTTCGTCGGTGTCGGCTTCGCCGTGCCGATCGGCGCCGCCCTGGGCGCGGGCGGCGGAGACCAGGCACCACAGCAGTAAGCACCCGCTCGCAGACGTAAGGACGATACGTGGACACACCATCCGAAAGCGGCATCACCAGCGCCGTCGAGCACGTCCTGTACGAGGTCAAGAAGACCATCGTCGGGCAGGACGCGCTCCTGGAGCGGCTCATGGTCGCCCTGCTGTCGCGCGGGCACATCCTTGTCGAGGGCGTCCCCGGCCTGGCCAAGACCCTCGCCGTGAAGGCCCTGGCCGCGGCGATCGGCGGGCAGTTCCACCGTGTCCAGTTCACCCCCGACCTGGTGCCCGCCGACATCGTCGGCACCCGCGTCTACCACCAGATCAGCGGCGAGTTCCAGGTGTCGCTCGGCCCCGTCTTCACCAACCTGCTGCTCGCCGACGAGATCAACCGGGCGCCGGCGAAGGTGCAGAGTGCGCTGCTGGAGGTCATGCAGGAGCAGCAGGTGACGATCGGGCGGGAGACGCACCACATCCCGCGGCCGTTCCTGGTCATGGCCACCCAGAACCCGATCGAGTCCGAGGGCACGTATCCGCTGCCCGAGGCGCAGGTCGACCGGTTCATGATGAAGGTCGTCGTCGGCTACCCGAGCCCGACGGAGGAGTTCGTCATCGTCGAGCGGGCCATCTCCCCGGCGCCGCTGCTGCAGGCGATCGTCGACCCGACCCGCCTGATCGAGATGCAGGGCGAGGTCGAGCAGGTCTACGTCGACCCGGCGCTCATCGAGTACTCCGTCCGCCTCGCCAACGCGACCCGCCGGCCCGAGGAGGTCGGGCAGGGCGACCTCGCGCGGTACATCAGCTTCGGCGCCAGCCCGCGTGCCTCGATCAACCTGGTCCTCGCCGCGCGTGCCCTCGCGTTCATCCGCGGCCGCGACTACGTCATCCCGCGCGACCTGACCGAGCTCGCCCTCGACGTGTTCCGGCACCGGCTCGTGCTGTCCTACGAGGCGCTGTCCGACGACGTCACTGCCGACACGATCCTCACCCGGGTCCTGGCGGCGCTGCCGGTGCCGGCGCCGGTGCGCAGCGGAAGCCGCTGACCCGTGGCTTCCGCACCCGACCGCCTGCTGCGCCGCCTGGAGTGGCAGGTGATCCGGAGACTCGACGGGCAGCTGCAGGGCGCCTACCGCACGGTCTTCCGCGGGACGGGCATCGACTTCGCCGACCTGCGCGAGTACACGCACGAGGACGACGTCCGCCACATCGACTGGAACGTCACGGCGCGCCTCGACGAGCCCTACGTGCGCCAGTACACCGAGGACCGCGAGCTCACCGCCTGGCTGGTCCTCGACCTGTCGGCCTCGATGCGCTTCGGCACCTCGGGTGGCAAGGACGGCCTGCTCACCGAGCTGGCGGTCTGCCTCGCGCGGCTCTTCACCCAGGGCGGCAACCGGATCGGCGCGGTCCTCTACGACAACGGCCTGCAAAGGGTCGTGCCGCCGCGCACCGGCCGCAACCACGTGCTGCGGATCGCCCACGAGATCTCCCGGGCCGTGACCGAGTCCGCGGCGCTGCCCGGGGGTTCCGCCACCGACGTCGACGGGATGCTGCGGCTCGCCGCCTCGCAGGCCCGTCGCAGGTCCCTGGTGTTCGTCATCTCCGACTTCATCGACGGCGAGGCCGTGAACTGGGAGTCGTCGCTGTCGCGCCTCACCCACCGGCACGAGGTCGTCGCGATCCGGGTCGTCGACCCGATGGAGCTGGACCTGCCCGACCTGGGCCTGGTCCTCGTCGAGGACGCCGAGACCGGCGAGCAGGTCCTGGTCGACACCAGCGACCCGCTGTTCCAGCAGCGGCTCCGCGAGGAGGTCGACGGCCGCGAGGCGGCGGTCGCGGCGGCCATGCGCCGGGCCCGCGTCACCCCGCACCTCGTCACCACCGACCAGGACCCGCTCCTCGCCCTCGTCGAGATGGTCCGCTGGTCGAAGAGGCGTAGAGCATGAGCGAGCCGCAGCGGAGCGAGGACCCGCGAGTCATGGGTGCAGGGTGGAGCGCGGCATGAGCTTTCAGAACCCGTTGCTGCTGGTTGTCGGCGCTGTCGTCGCGGTCGCGGCCTTCGCGGCGTACTGGTGGCTGCAGCGCCGACGTGCGCTTGCCCTGCGGACCGCCGGGCTCGCCACGGCGAAGAAGGACGGGTTGCGCCGGCACCTGCCGCCCGTGCTCTTCCTCGTCGCGCTGACCCTGCTGCTGCTGTCCGTGGCCCGGCCCCAGGCCGACCTGCCGGTGGCGCGCGCCGCCGGGACCGTGATCCTCGCGTTCGACGTGTCCAACAGCATGGGCGCCGACGACGTCGCACCCACCCGGCTCGCCGCCGCCCAGGCCGCCGCGATCGAGTTCGCCGACGCGCAGCCCGACAGCGTCAGCATCGGCGTCGTCGCGTTCGACGAGGGCGCGCTCACCACGCAGCAGCCGTCCGAGGACCGGGCCGCGACGACCGCCGCCATCAAACGCCTCCGGGTCAACGGCGGCACCTCCCTCGGCCAGGCGATCCTCGCCTCCCTCACCGTCATCGCCGGCAAGCCCGCCGCGCTCCCCGAGGAGGGCCGGCCCGCGCCGGACCTCGGGTACTGGGGCAACGCCACCATCGTGCTGCTCTCCGACGGCGAGAACACCGGCGGACCCGACGCCGTCGCCGCCGCCCAGCTCGCCGCCACCGCAGGCGTCCACATCGAGACCGTGGGGGTCGGCACCGTCGGCGGCACGACCGTCGAGGTCGACGGCTTCCAGGTCGCGACGTCACTGGACGAGGAGCTGCTCACCGAGGTCGCGAAGACCACCACCGGCAACTATCACCGCGCCGAGAACGCCGATGCGCTCCACGACGTGTACGAGTCGCTGGACCTCCGGCTCACCGTGCAGACGAAGCCGGTCGAGCTGACCGGCGCCGCCGCGGCGCTCGCCGTGCTGCTGCTCACCATCGGGGGAGTACTGATGACCACCTGGTTCGGACGGATCCTCTGATGTCGCTGCACTGGCCGTGGGCCCTCGTCGCGCTGCTGGCGTTTCCGCTGCTCCTCGCCGTCCGCTGGTGGACCCGCCGCCGTCGCCGCCGGGCCGCCGTCCGGCTGCCGAGCGTGGTGCTGATCAGGGCGGCGCTGCCTGGTCGTACATCATGGAAACGCCGGATCCCGTTGTGGATCTTCGCTCTCGGTCTGATCGTCACCGGCACCGCGGCCGCCCGTCCGGAAGCATCCGTCGTCGTGCCGGACAGCGCCGCGACGATCATCCTGGCGATGGACGTGTCCGGCTCGATGTGCTCCACCGACGTGGCACCCAACCGGTTGACGGCCGCGCAGAAGGCGGCCCGGCAGTTCATCAAGGACCACGACGGCAACCAGAAGATCGGCCTGGTCGCGTTCTCCGGCATCGCCGGGCTGATCGTCCCGCCGACCACCGACACCAAGCAGCTCCTGGACGCCATCGACGGCCTGCGCACCGCCCGCGGCACCGCGATCGGCCTGGCCATCCTCACCTCCATCGACGCGATCGCCGAGATCAACCCCGACGTCCCGCCGACCGGTGTCGAGGTCCCCGACGACGGCGTCACGTCCGGCGAGTACGAGCCCGACACCATCGTCGTGCTCACCGACGGCCGCAACACCGACGGCGTCGACCCCATGACCGCCGCTGCCGCCGCCGAGGCCCGCCGCCTGCGCGTCTACACGATCGGCTTCGGCACCGCCGTCCCCTCCCCGATGGTCTGCTCCAGCGACCAGATCAGCAGCGGCGGCCAGTTCCGCGGCGGCCCCGGCCCAGGCGGACAGTTCGGCGGGCGCGGCCGCTTCCAGGACATGGACGAGGGCACCCTCACGAAGGTCGCCGAGACCACCGGCGGCAAGTACTTCAAGGCCGAGGACGCCGAATCCCTCGGCGACGTGCTCCGCGACCTGCCCAGCCAGGTCACCCTGCAGCGCAGGAAGACCGAGCTGACGTCGTGGTTCGCCCTCACCGGCGCCCTGCTGGTCCTGCTCGCCGTCGGCCTGTCCCAGTGGTGGAACCGCCTCCGCGTCCCGGCCACCGCGCCGCCACCCAGTCGCCGCTGATCCGGTCCGGCGGCGCACTTGATCGCCGCCACTACCTTGACCGCATGATCGCCCGGCCCGACCCGGCGCCGTTCACCTGGCGCCGGGCACCCCTGTCCACACTGCTGCTCGCGCTGATGCTGCTATGGCTGCTCAGCCCCGTGTTCTGGCTCTACGCCGCGGGCCAGGTCGGCTCCGAATCGGATGTCGACCCGACCCCCGAACAGTCCTACGCGTTGCGCGTCGTGGACTGGACGACGTTCTGCTACGTCCTCATCGCCCCGATGGTCGTGCTCTCCGTCTCCTGGTGGACGAGGCGCCGCGTCGTGCTGACCCTGACCCTGACGGCACTCACCCTCGGCGTCCTGGCCGTGGCCGCCCTGTGGCTGATGATGGACTGACGTCGCCCGGTGCCGGGGCTGCTGGACGCCGTCGGGGTCGGCGGGCTTGCGCAGGCGCTCAGCGCTGCCGGGCGGCGAGCAGGGCGTCGCCGGCCGTGACGGTGTCCGCGTCGCGGCGCAGGTCGTGGACGCCGGCGAAGGCCTGCGACGTGAGCTGGAAGCGGGTCGCGCCGGCGAGCTGCTCGCTGGTCAGGCGCCACGGCGCCGCCGGGTCCGCGGCCGGCACGGCGGCGGCGAGTACGGCCGAGCCCTCCCGCTGGATGTCGTGATGCTCGTGCGGCTCGGTGTAGCGGGCGTACCGCAGGACGGCCGGCCCGGCCGGAACAGCCTCGGGTGGGGCGCCGTCCGGGACCTGCCACCGCCGGACGAGCGCGGTGAAGGCGTCACGGCGGCGGCCCGCCGGGGCCGCGGCGGCCGCGAGGACGGCGCTGCCGGCGTCCGCCGCGGCGTGGCACAGCTCGCGGACGGGGACGGTGCCGGCGCGGTCCGGGTAGTAGTCGACGGTCCGGATCCGGATCATCACGTCGGCCAGCGCGAGCGCGGCGGCGCGCGGCGCCGGGCCCAGCGACCACGTCGGCACGCCCCGCTCGCGGCTCGGCCGCCCGCGCGGCGTGACGGCGTCGGCGGCCCGGCCCGCGGCGGACTCGTGCCACATCGGGTCGTCCGGCCACATCGACGCGGACGTGGCCCGCAGGACCCCGCCCCGCCCGATCGACAGCGTGACGCCGTCCCCGGCGCAGGTGACCGCCGCGCCGCCCCGGTCCTCGGCGTCGAACCGCAGGTCGGTGACCCCCTCGCAGAAGAACCGCAGCCGCGCCGCGGGCCAGGGCCGCCGGCCGTCGCCGACGGCGAACCGTCGCGGGGCCGTCAGCGTCACCACGGCTTCCAGCCCGGTGCGCTCCGGCTGCACGGCGAGCGAACGCACGGTCGCGTCCGCCAGGTCGTAGTCGGCGGCGAGCTCGGCGACCCGCTGCGCGGTGACGGGAACAATCCCCGGGCAGACCCGCGCCTGGAAGTCGCGGTGCACGACGTCCGCCGGCACCGCCGCGGGCAGCAGACCGTCGAGCGCCGGGTCCAGCTCGACCATCAACGCCCGCCGGGAGGCCGCGAGCGCTGCCATCGACCGCAGGCCCACGGTGGCGCGCCCGGCCCGCAACGGGCGCAGCGCACACGCCGCGCTCACCAGATCCATGCCGGTGCCGTGCCACATGTCGGCGATGCGGCCGATCCGGCCGAGGTCGAAGGTCCGGCCGTCCGCCGCCAGGCCGGCGATCTCCCGCACCGACCGGTCGAGCAGCCCGGCGAACGCCTCCACCGATGCCCGCATGCCGACGAGTATGCCGCAGCGCGTGAGGACGGCCGCGGCACGTGCCCGGGCGTGGCGGCCTGTGCATTCGCGACTCATGGTGTCCCGGTTGACGCGTGCCGTGCACATGGCCTGCCGCCGGCGCGGTGCCGGCCGGATGGTCGTGGCGGCCGCTGTGGATGCGTCACCCTGACGTGGCCCCCGTCGCGGGACGGGTGTAGACCTCCTTCGGGATGGTGTAGGCGAGGTCGACCGCGGTCTCGATGGCCTCGTCGAGGTCCAGGTGGTGCTGGGCGACCAGCGAGGCCAGGTAGCCGGCGTCGATGCGGCGGGCCAGGTCGTGGCGGGCCGGGATCGAGGCGAACGCGCGGGTGTCGTCGACGAAGCCGGCGGTGTTGTAGAAGCCCGCCGTCTCCGTGACCGAGGCGCGGAAGCGGCGCAGGCCCTCGGGGCTGTCGAGGAACCACCAGGGGGCGCCCAGGCGGACGGCGGGGTAGACGCCGGCGAGGGGGGCCAGCTCGCGGCTGTAGACGGTCTCGTCGACGGTGAACAGGATCAGGCGCAGGGCGGGGTGGCGGCCGAAGGACTGCAGCAGCGGGCGCAGCGAGCGGGTGAACTCGGCGGCCACCGGGATGTCGAAGCCACGGTCTGGGCCGTACAGCTCGAACGCCGCGGTGCTGTGGTCCCGCAGGACGCCGGGGTGCAGCTGCATGACGAGGCCGTCCTCGCAGGACATGGCGGCCATCTGGTGCAGCATGTGGCCGGCGAACGCGCGGGCCTCCGACGGGGTGACCCGGCCGGCGAGGGCGGCGGCGTAGATGCGGCGGGCGTCGGCCGGCGCGAGCGGGGTGGTGTCGGCGGACTCGTGGCCGTGGTCGGTGGCGAGGGCGCCCGCGGCGATGAAGGCCTGCCGCCGGGCGCGCAGCGCCGCCAGGTAGCCG
Organism: Dactylosporangium sp. NPDC000521; assembly: GCF_042898305.1. Classification (NCBI taxonomy): domain Bacteria; kingdom Bacillati; phylum Actinomycetota; class Actinomycetes; order Micromonosporales; family Micromonosporaceae; genus Dactylosporangium; species Dactylosporangium sp. NPDC000521. The sequence continues at coordinate 55,767 of NZ_JBIAYW010000004.1, read as the reverse complement.
TCGTAGTCGTCGGTGGGGACGTCGGCGCGTTTGGCGAGCGCGGCGACGTCGGCGGTCCATGATGGACGGTCGAGGTGGACGAGGGCGTCGGGGCGGAAGGTGGGGATGACCCGGCCGTCCCACCCGGACGCGGCCAGCCGGGCGTGGGCGTCGAGGTCGTCCAGCGGCGAGTCGGTGGTGGCGAGCACCTCGATGCCGAACCGTGCGAACAGGGCCCGCGGGCGGAACTCCGCTGAAGCGAGGCGCGACGACAGGGCGTCGTAGAGCGCGTCGGCGGTGGCCGCGGACGGGACGATGGAGACGCCGAAGACCTCGACGAGTTCGTGGGTCAGCCAGTACCGCGACGGGGTGCCCCGGAAGAGCCGCCAGTTGGCGCAGAACGTCCGCCAGATCGCCCGCGGGTCGGTCGAGGCCGAAGGCCCCACGCCCAGCGCCTCCAGCGGTACACCCGCCGCATGCACCAACCGGGTCACGTAGTGGTCCGGGGTGATCAGCAGCGAGGCCGGGTCACCGAACGGGGTGTCGTCGGCCAGGAGCGCGGCGTCGACGTGGCCGTGCATGCATACCAGCGGCAGCGACCGGGTCGCGGCGTAGACGGTGCGGGCGAGCTCCCTGGTCGTGGGGTCCGGTGGCAGGGCCCGGTCGGGGTCGAGGTGGAGCTGCGGCACCGTGTTGACTCCTCACAGGTCGATCCCACAAACGTTCTCATCACTGTGTGCGTGCGGAATCGCCGAGTCAAGAGCGAGCGCGGCGAATCTCTTGACATCGACCTACAAACGATTTCATGCTTGCCGTCATCACGAGACCCAGGGAGCGTGCTCGATGCCGGTGACGATCAAGGACGTGGCCCGCGTGGCCGGCGTGTCGCCGTCGACGGTGAGCCGGGCCCTGACCACACCCGCGCTCGTCCAGGCCGAGACCAGGTCCCGGGTCGAGCGGGCGGCCGCCGAGCTGGGATACCAGCCCAACCGCGCGGCCCGCGGCCTGATCACCGGCCGCACCGGCAACATCGGGCTGATCGTGCCCGACCTCACCAACCCGTTCTTCCCGGGTGTCGTCAAGGGCGTGCAGAGCCGCGCCCGCGAGTCGGACTTCTCGGTCTTCCTCGCCGACACCGACGAGGACCCGGCCGCCGAGGCCGGCCTGGTCAGGGCGCTGAGCAAGCAGGTCGACGGCATCGTGCTCTGCTCGCCGCGCATGACCGAGGAGGACCTGCGCTCGGTCGCCGGTGAGACGCCGATCGTCATGCTCAACCGCCGGGTCGGCCAGATCCCGGCGATCACCATCGACAACGTCGACGGCATCCGGCAGGCCGTCGCGCACCTCGCCGCCCTCGGCCACCGGCGGATCGCCTACGTCGCCGGACCGCGGGCGTCGTGGTCCAACCGGGAGCGGGCGAAGGCGCTGCGGGCGGTGACCGCGGCCGGCGGCATCGAGCTCGTCGAGGTCGGCAACTTCGTGCCGCAGTTCGCCGGCGGTGTCGCGGCGGCGGATCTGGTCCTGGCGGCCGGCGTCACCGCCGTCATCGCCTACAACGACCTGGTGGCGCTCGGCCTGCTGAACTGGTTCGCCACCCGCGGTGTGAAGGTGCCCGAGGCGATCAGCGTCATGGGCTTCGACGACATCGTGCTGTCCCAGATGGTCAGCCCGTCGCTGACCACCGTCGCCCAACCGCAGGAGCCGATCGGCCGCGCCGGCGTCGACATGCTGCTCCAGCTGCTCGAAGACCCCGACCGCGCGGCCCTCGCCCGCCGCGAGCTCCCCTCACAGCTCATGGTCCGTCACTCGACGGGCCGCCCTCCCGCGGCCAGCACCACCTGAGCAACGACGCACGACACCCCCGAAGCGTGCACCAGAAGGGAATCCCGCTATGTCCCTGACCCGCAGACATTTCGCCGCGCTGCTCACCCTCACGCTCGTCGCCGGCTGCGGCGCGCCGACGAAGAACACCCCGTCCGCCGCGTCCAGCGGCGACCTGCCGCTCAAGCCCGCGTCCCCGGTGACGCTCAACATCCTCGACGTCGCCGGCAACCTGCAGCTCACCCAGGGCATGATCGACGACTTCGTGTCCGCGCACGGCGACACGATCAGCAAGGTCACCTACTCCAAGGCGACCGCGCCGGAGCTCGCGCCGAAGGTCAAGGCGCAGCAGAACGCCGGACGGGTCGACATCGACCTCGTGCTCACCGGTGTCGACGGCCTCGCCGCCGGCGTGGACCAGGGACTCTGGCAGCCGTTGCTCCCCGCGTACGCGCAGCGCCTGTCCAACATGAACAGCTACCTTCCCGGCGCCGCCGCGATGCAGAAGCTCGCCGGGGACTTCGGCGTCACGGTCACCTACTACCCGTCGGGCCCGCTCATCGAGTACCTGCCGGACAAGGTGCCGAACCCGCCGAAGAGCGCCGACGAGCTCCTCGCGTACGCGAAGGCCAACCCGGGCGCCGTCCAGTACGCCCGGCCCGCGAACTCCGGGCCCGGCCGCACGTTCCTCATGGGCCTGCCGTACCTGCTCGGTGACAAGGACCCGAAGGACCCGGTCAACGGCTGGGAGAAGACCTGGGCGTACCTCACCGAGCTCAACAAGTACGTCGAGCTGTACCCGAGCTCGACCAGCGAGACGATGAAGTCGCTCGCGAACGGCTCGGCGAAGATCATCGCGACGACGACCGGCTGGGACATCAACCCGCGCGTCCTCGGCCAGGTGCCGAAGGAGGCGAAGATCGGCTCGCTGAACGGCTTCCACTGGGTCACCGACGCGCACTACGCCGTCGTGCCGAAGGGCGTCTCCGCGGACAAGCAGGCCGCGATCCTGCTGCTGTTGCAGGACATGCTCAGCCCGAAGCAGCAGGCGAAGGCCTACGACAAGGGCTACTTCTACCCCGGACCGGCGGTCAAGGACGTGCCGCTGTCGATGGCGCCCGCCGACAGCCAGAAGGCGATCACCGACTTCGGCCGCCCCGAGTACGACCAGCTCATCTCCGGCAACCCCCTGGAGGTCCCGCTCGACGCGAAGGCGCTCGTCGCCGCGTTCGACAAGTGGGACCGCGAGGTGGGCGGGGCGAAGGTGAAGAAGTGACAGGCTTCCGGCAGCTGCGGCTCGAGGGCGTGACCCGGCGCTTCGGCGGCCAGGACGCGCTCGTCGACCTCAACCTGACGATCGAGCGGGGCGAGTTCATCGCCCTGCTCGGCCCGTCCGGCTGCGGCAAGTCGACCGCGCTCAACTGCCTCGCCGGCCTGCTGCCGCTCACGGCCGGCCGCATCTGGCAGGACGACACCCGCCTCGACACGCTGCTGCCGGAGAAGCGCGGCTTCGGCATGGTCTTCCAGAACTACGCCCTGTTCCCGCACCTGACCGTGGCGAAGAACATCGCGTTCGGGCTCCAGATGCGCCGCCTGCCCAGCGCGGAGATCCGCCGCCGCACCGACGAGGCGATCGCCCTGGTGCACCTGGAGCAGCAGACGCGGAAGCTGCCCGGGCAGCTGTCCGGCGGGCAGCAGCAGCGGGTCGCGATCGCCCGCGCGGTCGTGCTGGAGCCGTCGCTGGTCCTGATGGACGAGCCACTGTCCAATCTGGACGCGAAGCTGCGGCTGGAGATGCGCACCGAGATCCGCCGGCTGCACCAGGCGCTCGGCCTCACCACCGTCTACGTGACGCACGACCAGGAGGAGGCGCTGTCGATGGCCGACCGCCTGGTCGTGCTCCGCAACGGGCGCGTCCAGCAGGTCGGCACCCCGGAGCAGCTGCACACGCGGCCCGCGAACCGGCACGTCGCCGACTTCATGGGCTTCCGCAACCTGCTGCCAATGAAGGTCGTCGCGGCTTCGTCCAAGGCGGTCACGGTCGGGGGAGGCGGGCTGACGTTGCACGGCACCGCCGTCGGCGACCTGGCCGTCGATGATGCGGTTGTCGCCGGTGTACGACCGGAGTCGCTGCGCATCGCGGACGAGGGCTTCCCGGCCACGGTCGAGGTGGTGGAGTACCAGGGCCGCGAGCTCGCCGTGGAGGTCGTCACCGACGCGGGGCAGCGCCTGCACCTGCGCACCGCCGACCGCCCGGCACCCGGCGACAAGATCCGTCTCGCGGTGGACCCGTCGTCGCTGCTGGTCTTCCCCGCCGGCGAGGTGAGCTGATGACCAGGGTCGCGCTGCGGCACCGGCTCGCCGAGCGCGGCGTCGACCGGCAGCTGCTGCTGCTCGGCCCGGCGCTGCTGTTCGTGGTGACGCTGTTCATCTACCCGTTCTTCTACGGCATCGGGCTGTCGTTCCAACCCGAACAGGGCGGCCCGTTCGAGGCCTACCGGTCGTTCTTCGCCGACGCGTACGAGCGCGGCACCCTCACCACGACGCTGTGGCTGTCGCTGCCGGTCGCGCTGCTCAACGTCGGCGCGTCGGTGCCGATCGCCTACCGGATGCGGGGGAGGTTCCGCGGCAAGCGGCTGCTCACCACGGTCCTCGTCGTGCCGATCACCCTCGGCACGGTCCTCACCGCGCAGGGGCTGCTGAACTTCCTCGGCCCCACCGGCTGGTTCAACCGCACCCTGATGGCCGCCGGGGTCATCGACGACCCGATCCGGCTCATCCACAACTACTGGGGCGTGTTCTTCTCCCTCGTCATCACCGGCTTCCCGTTCGCGTTCCTGCTGGTGCTGTCGTACCTGTCGGGCATCGACCCGACCCTGGAGAAGGCCGCCGCGACCCTCGGCGCCGGCTGGGCGCAGCGCTTCCGGCGGATCACCCTGCCGCTGCTCGCGCCGGGCCTCGCCACCACGTTCTGCCTCACGTTCGTGCTCGCGTTCAGCGTGTTCCCGTCGGCGGTCCTCGTCGGCGACCCCGCCGGCGACACCCGCGTCATCTCCATCGCCGCCTGGCACGCCGGCTACGAGCAGTACGACTACCCGAAGGCGTCCGCGATCGCGGTCGTCATGGGCCTCGTCGAGCTCGCCGTCATCGCCGCGGTCCTCGGCTGGCGGTCGCTGCTGTACACCGGATCCACGGGAGGCAAAGGATGAGAATCACCGCGCGTCCTGCCGCCTGGCTCGTCTGGGGCGTCGTCGCGTTCTTCTTCGTCAACCTGATCGGCCTCGTCGGCTCCGTCGTCGTCAGCTCGTTCGGCCGGCAGTGGTTCGACACGTGGCTGCCCTCCGGGTTCACCGGCCAGTGGTACGGCGAGGCGTGGCGCGACTTCGGGCTGCTCCCCGTCCTCGTCACCACCCTGGAGGTGTCCGCGCTCGTCGTCGGCATCTCCGTCCTCGTCGGTGTGCCCGCCTCCTACGTCCTGGCCCGCCGCGCGTTCCCCGGCCGGCGCGCCCTCTACCTGCTGTTCCTGCTGCCGATCCTGATGCCGCCCATCACCTACGGCATCCCCCTGGCGACCGTGCTCTACAAGTACGGGTTCGCCGGGCACATGACCGGGGTGGTGCTGGCGAACCTGGTGCCGTCGGTGCCGTTCGTCATCCTCACCATGACCCCGTTCATCGAGCAGATCGACCCCGCCATCGAACGTGCCGCCCGCATGTGCGGCGCCGGCACCAGGCAGGTGTTCGTGCGGATCCTCGCGCCGCTGCTCGTGCCCGGCATCCTCGCCGCATCGATCCTGGTGCTGGTCCGAACCGTCGGCATGTTCGAGCTGACGTTCCTGACCGCCGGACCCGACTCGACCACGCTCGTCGTCGCGCTCTACAACTCGATGTCCGCCGCCGGCATCCGCGCGCAGCAGTCCGTGGACGCGATGGCCGTCATCTACACCGGCACGATGCTGGTGCTGCTCGTCCTGGCGCTGCGCCTGGTGAACCCGACCCAGCTCGTCGCCCGGGTCAAGGAGGAAGAGGTCACATGAGGATCAGCGAGGCCCGGGTCATCGTCACCTGCCCCGACCGCAACTTCGTCACGCTGAAGATCGTCACCGACGAGGGCGTCACCGGCGTCGGCGACGCCACCCTCAACGGCCGCGAGCTCGCCGTCGCCAGCTACCTCACCGACCACGTGGTGCCGCAGCTCATCGGCCGCGACCCGACCCGCATCGAGGACACCTGGCAGTACCTGTACAAGGGCGCGTACTGGCGGCGCGGCCCCGTCACGATGAGCGCGATCGCGGCCGTCGACACCGCCCTGTGGGACATCCTCGGCAAGATCGCGGGGCTGCCGGTGTACAAGCTGATCGGCGGCCGCTCCCGCGAGGGCGTCACCGTCTACGGCCACGCCAACGGCTCGACGGTGGACGACGTGCTGGTGGAGGTCGCCCGGTACCTGGACCTCGGCTACCGCGCCATCCGGGTGCAGACCGGCGTCCCCGGGCTCGCCAGCACCTACGGCGTCTCCGGCGACAAGATGTACTACGAGCCCGCCGACGCCGCCCTGCCGACCGAGAACGTGTGGTCCACGGCGAAGTACCTCAACCACGTGCCGTCGGTGTTCGCCCGGGTCCGCGACGAGTTCGGCCCCGGCGTCAGGCTGCTGCACGACGTGCACCACCGGCTCACCCCGATCGAGGCCGCCCGGCTCGGCAAGAGCCTGGAGCCTTACGACCTGACCTGGATCGAGGACCCCGTCCCCGCCGAGCTGCAGGACGGCTTCCGGCTCATCCGCCAGCACACCACCACCCCGCTCGCCGTCGGCGAGGTGTTCAACACGGTCTGGGACTGCGAGCAGCTCATCCGCGAGCAGCTCATCGACTACGTCCGCGCGACCGTCGTGCACGCCGGCGGCATCACCCACCTGCGGCGCATCTTCGACCTGGCCGCGCTGCACCACGTGCGGTCCGGCTCGCACGGCGCCACTGACCTGTCGCCGGTCTGCATGGCGGCCGCCCTGCACGTCGACGTCGCCATCCCGAACTTCGGGCTGCAGGAGTACATGCGGCACACGACGGCGACGGACGAGGTGTTCCCGCACGGGTACCACTTCGACGGCGGCTACCTGCACCCGTCCGAGGAGCCGGGGCTGGGCGTCGACATCGACGAGGAGCTCGCCGCGCGGTACCCGTACAAGCCGGCGTCGCTGCCGGTGAACCGCCTCGAAGACGGGACGATGCACAGTTGGTGACCCGCCTGTCCATGGCCGCGCTGCGGTCGCTGCCGGCGTTGCCGTATGACCCGGCGGACGTGCGGGTCGGCATCGTGCACGTCGGCGTCGGCGCGTTCCACCGGGCGCACCAGGCCGTCTACACCGACACCACCCTGGCCGCCGACCCGACCTGGGGGATCGCCGGCTTCACCCAGCGCTCCGCGACCGTCCGGGACCAGCTCGCGCCGCAGGACTGCCTGTACACCGTCCTCGAGCGGGGCGTCGGCGCCGGCCCGCCGCGGATCATCGGTGCGTTGCGCGAGATCGGCCTGGCGTCCGAACTGGTGAACAGGATCGCCGATCCGGCCGTGCGGCTGGTGACCCTCACCGTGACCGAGAAGGGCTACCGGCCCGGCAACGCGGTCGAGTGGCTCGTCGCCGGCCTGGAGCTGCGCCGCCGCGCCGATGCCGGGCCGCTCAGCGTGCTGCCGTGCGACAACCTGCCCGCCAACGGCGCCACCCTGCGCCGGATCGTCCTCGCCCACGCCGCCACCCTGCCGGCCGGTGACCGGCTCACCGAGTGGATCGGCTCCTCGGTCGCGTTCCCGTCGTGCGTGGTGGACCGCATCGTCCCCGCGACCTCTGCCGCCGATCTCGCCGATGTACGCCGGATCCTCGGTGTCCGTGACGAAGGTGCGGTCGTCGCGGAGCCGTTCAGCCAATGGGTCATCGAGGACACGTTCGCCGCCGGCCGTCCGGCGTGGGACGCCACCTTCACCACCGACGTCGCCCCGTACGAGGCGGCGAAGCTGCGGCTGCTCAACGCGACCCACTCGCTGCTCGCGTACACCGGCGCGCTGGCCGGCCACGAGACGATCGCGTCGGCGATGACCGACCCCGGGCTCGCCGACGCGGCATGGCGGCTCATGACCGAGGACGCCGCGCCGACCCTGACCCTTCCGGACGGCTTCGACCTGCGCGGCTACCAGGAGTCGATCCTGCGCCGGTTCGCCGACCCCGCGCTCGGCCATCGCACCGTCCAGGTCGCCGCCGACGGCTCGCTGAAGCTGCCGATCCGCCTGCTCGGCACCGCCCGCGACCGTCTCACCGCGGGACACACTCCACAGTGGACGGCGCTCGCCGTCGCGGCGTGGATGGTGTACGTCGCGACCCGTCAACCGGTCGAAGACCCGCAGGCGACCGCGCTGGCCGCCGCGGCGGCCGGTCGCTCCACCCCCGCCTCACTCGTCGACGCGCTCCTGCCGTTGCTCGGCGACCCGCTCGGCGCCACCTGGCGCGACCTGCTCATCGACAACACCGCACGCCTGCTGCGGTTGTAGACACGGCACCTCACCGCCTGCCCCGCCCCGGGGCGGCGCGTACCGCCATACGTCCCGTTCGGGAGTGAACAATGCCCAGGATCGTCCCCCGGCTCGTTGCTCTGCTCGCCACCGCCGTCATGGTCGTGGCCGCCAACGTGGTCGCGGCGCCCCACGCGTCCGCTGCCACGTACACCCCGCCCGCGCTCCGGCAGCGGGTCGATCTCAACTCCGGCTGGCGCTTCACCAAGGGTGACGTCGCCGGCGCCGAGGCCCCCGCCTTCAACGACAGCGGGTGGCAGCAGCTCAACGTCCCGCACACCTGGAACGCCGCTGACGGCGCTGACGGCGGCAACAACTACTACCGCGGCGTCGGCTGGTACCGGCGGCACTACACCGTCCCGGCGTCCTTCGCCGGCAAGATGCTGTTCCTGCAGTTCGCCGGCGCGAACCAGGTCGCGGAGGTGTGGGTCAACGGCACCTACCTCGGCAAGCACTCCGGCGGTTACGCCCGCTTCCGCTTCGGCGCCACGTCGGCGTTCACGGTGGGGCAGGACAACGTCATCGCCGTGAAGGTGAACAACGCCGGCAACGCCGACATCCCGCCGCTGTCCGCGGACTTCACGTTCTACGGCGGCATCTACCGCAACGTCAGCCTGCAGGTCGTCGATCCGCTGGCCGTGCGGATGCTCGACTCCGCCGGGCCCGGCGTCTACCTGCGTCAGCGGTCCGTCACCGCGGCGTCGGCGACCGTCGACGTGACGACCAAGCTGTTCAACAACAACACGTCCAGCCGCTCGGTCGTCGTCCGCACGGTCATCACCGACGCGTCCGGCACCGTCGTCGCGGACCAGTCGCTGCCTGCTCGTACGGTGGCCGCGAACGCCGGCGTGGACGTCGTGCAGACCGTCACCATCGCCAACCCCCACCGGTGGGACGGGCTCGCCGACCCCTACATGTACAAGGCGAACGTCGAGATCCGCACCTCGTCGGGCGAGGTCACCGACGTGGTCACCGAGCCCCTCGGCCTGCGCACCTTCGGCGTCGACCCCAACACCGGCTTCACCCTCAACGGTCACCCGTACGACCTGCACGGCGTGAACCTGCACCAGGACCGCGCCGGCGTCGGCTGGGCCGTCGACGACACCCAGCACACCCAGGACTTCGACCTGATCCGCGAGATCGGCGCGACCACCATCCGGATGGCGCACTACCAGCACGACCAGAAGGACTACAACCTCGCCGACGAACGCGGCCTCGTCGTCTGGGCGGAGATCCCGCTCGTCAACGACACCACCAACTCCGCCGCCTTCACCGCGAACGCCCGCCAGCAGATGACCGAGCTGATCCGGCAGAACTACAACCACCCGTCGATCGTCTTCTGGGGCATCGGCAACGAGCAGCGCGTCGACAACGCCGCCACCAACGCCCTGCTGGACAGCCTCGCCGGCCTCGTGGACACCGAGGACCCCGACCGCGTCTCCGTCTACGCCAGCTGCTGCGTCAGCGACACCGGCGCCGTCAACAACCACGCCGAGGCCAGCGGCTACAACAAGTACTTCGGCTGGTACAACGGCGGCTACAACGACCTCGGCGGGAACCTGGACAACCTGCACGCCGCGAACCCGTCCCGCCGCATCGCCCTGTCGGAGTACGGCGCGGGCGCCAACACCACCCAGCACGCCCTCAACCCCGCCGCCCCCAGCCCCGGCGGCCAGTACCACCCCGAGGAGTACCAGGCCCTGCTGCACGAAGCATCCTGGAAGCAGCTCGACGCCCGCCCGTTCGTGTGGGGCACGTACGTGTGGAATATGTTCGACTTCGCCGCCGACGCGCGCAACGAGGGCGGCCAGCCCGGCATCAACGACAAGGGTCTGGTCACCCGCGACCGGGTCACCCGCAAGGACGCCTTCTACTTCTACAAGGCGAACTGGTCGTCCGCGCCCACGCTGTACATCACCAGCCGCCGCTGGACCCAGCGCACCACCGCCGCGACCGAGCTGAAGGTGTACTCGAACGCGGCCTCGGTCACCGCCACCCTCAACGGCGTCTCCCTGGGCGCCCGCGGCAGCACCGACCACATCTTCAAGTGGACCGGCGTCACCCTGCGCGCGGGCACCAACACCGTCCAGGTCACCGCCACCGTCAACGGCACCCCGGTCACCGACACCGTGACCTGGACCCTGAGCTGACGTGCCACGGCGGTCCTTTCCGATGTCGAGAACGTGTTGCCGGCTCCGTCCCTGGGGTAGGAACAACGGGTATCGTCCGCATCAGAAAGGACCGCCGACATGGCCGTCGCCGCAGACCTCGACCGTGCCACCGACTCGAAGTGGGACTGGGTCGCCGAGCACACCCGGAAGTACCTGGCCTCCGGCGGCACCGAGGGGCACGAGAACAACGGTGTGCTGACCCTCGTGCTCGCCACGACCGGCCGCCGCACCGGCGAGGCGCGCCGCAACTGCCTGATCTACGGCACGTCGGGGGACGACTTCGTCGTCGTCGCCTCCAAGGGCGGCGCCGACGAGGACCCGGCGTGGTTCAAGAACCTCCAGGCGGACCCGAGCGTCGGCGTGCAGGTCGGCACCCGCCGGTTCACCGCCCGCGCCCGCGTCGCGTCCCCGGCCGAGCGCCCGTCCCTGTGGGCGCAGATGGCGCGCATCTTCCCGCTGTACGACGAGTACGCCCAGAAGACGGACCGGGAGATCCCGATCGTCCTGCTGACCCCGGAGTCCTAGACGAGTGATGCGGGGAGCTATCTGCCCATCAGTGATCAAAGGCGATCAAGCTGCGAGTCACCGGTTGTCCCGTCTTGTGGTTGTGCCAGATTGCGGCCGTCATGGCCAGCAGACGTTGCGCGACCCGGACAGCGATGCCAGCGAAGGTACGCCCGCCGTGCATTTCCAGATCGAGCTGGCCTTTGAGTGTGTCGTTGACCGACTCGATCAGCTGCCGGACCGCCTTGAGCAGTGCCTGCCCTGCCCGGGGCTGTTCCTTCTTGCGTGCCGGGCGCAGCAGCGTGGCCCCGCGTTCGGCCAGGTCGGTCTCGAACCGTTTGGAGGCGAAGCCCTTGTCGGTGATCAGCAGTAGACCGGGACGGTCGGCGAGCAGCTGCGGTTCGCGGTCGAGCATCGCCTCGACCACCTCGCGTTCGCCGAGCTTGGCATCGGCCAGTGCCCAGAGGATCGGCATGCCGGTCGGGGTGCAGATCAAGTAGAGCCGCAGTCCCCAGAAGAATCGGCTGTGGGAGGCGCAGTAGCCGTAGACTGCCCAGCCGGCGGCGTTGGAGCGTTGCACGGTCGGGCGGGACCGGCCGCACTCGACCGGGGTGGAGTCGAGGATCCAGTGGTTGTCGAACCAGAAGTCGGTGTCGATGGCCAGGCGCGGATGAAGTGCTTGACCAGCGGCAGGGCGGCCCGGAGCCGGCGGTTGTAGCCGGACTGGGTGGGTTGGTAGGGGAACAGGTGGCGCAGGTGTTTGTCGAGGTGACGCAGCCAGCGGCGTTCTGAGCGGTAGCCGAGCAGGGCCTGCATGACCGACATGGTGAGCAGTTCCGGGTCGGTCAGTTTCGCAGGGATGCCGCCGGGCGGGCGTGGGATGGCCAGCTCGGGACTGGCGCGCATCTCATCGTCGATCTTGACGTACAGTGCGATGGCAAGGGTCTCCAGATCGACGTGCACGTGGCCTCCATGGTCATCGTTGCTCAGCACCGTCGATCATGGAGGCCCTTGCCTATCTCCGCAGCCCCGTCCCCGCATCACTCGTCTAGCGACCGGACGCATGCGGCGGAGCGTTGCGGGCCGGGATCAGCAGCGCCAGTAGCACGCTGAGGAGCGCGATGCCGGCGCCGATCCACATGACGGTGTGCAGGCCGGACATGAAGGCGCGTTCCGTCGCACGAGTGATGGCCGCCGCGGCCACGTCGTCGAACTGCCCGGTGAGGTTCAGCCGTGCGCCGAGCGGAGCGATTCCCTGTTCGGCCAGGCCTTTGTGGATGGCGACCTGTTCCGCGATCGCGTCGGGGACGCCGGCGGTGCGCAGTTCTGCCGGCAGCGTCCGCGCGACGATCGTCGCGATCACCGTCCCGAACACCGTTGTGCCGAGCACGCCGCCGAGTTGATTCGCGGTGGTCTGCAGGCCCCCGGCGACTCCGCCGTGCTGTACGGGAGCCGTTCCGACGACGGCCTCGGTCCCGGCGACCACGACCATTCCCATGCCGAGGCCCAGCAGGACCAGCCACGGCCACTGCCGGCCGTAGGGGGAGCCCGCGGCCAGGCCGACCAGCCCGACGAAGCTCGCCGCGAGCAGCGCCATTCCGAGGGCGAGCGGCCAACGCGAACCCAGCCGCCCGGTCAAGCGTCCGCCCAGCGGCGAGCCGACCATGAACATCCCCATCAGCGGCAGCAGGCGAACGCCGGTCTCCAGCGGCGTGCAGCCGTTCACGTTCTGCATGTACAGACCGATGGAGAACAGCACTCCGTACAACGCAATGTTTCCGGTCACGAGCAGGACGACACCCACCGACAACGCCCGGGAACGAAACAGCGACAGCGGGAGAATCGGCGCGGGGAACCGTCGCTGCCGGATCACGAACCCGGCGAGGAGGACCAGCGCCGCGAGCACGCCCGCGGCCCAGTACCACCATTCGCGGCCGGTTGCGCCGGTCAACGACCATACCAGGACGAACATCGCCCCGGCCAGCACACCGGCGCCGACGATGTCGAACCGGTCGGCACGGCCCGGGGCGCGACTCTCGCCGGCCCACCGCAGCGCCGACGCGGCGGCGGCCAACCCGATCGGGACGTTCAACACGAAGATCGCCGGCCAGGACAGGTACTCCACCAGCAGTCCGCCGATGATCGGTCCAGCGGCGGCGGCGAACGCCGACGCGGCACCCCACATCCCGATGGCACGGTGCAACTCCGACGCTGGGAACGTCGACTTCAGGATCGCGAGGGTGTTCGGTACCAGCATCGCTCCGGCGAGTCCCTGCAGCACGCGGAAGGCGATCAGTGCCGCGGTCGACGGGGACAGAGCGCACCCGAGGGACGCGAGCGCGAAACCGGCGACGCCGATCACGAAGATCCTGCGCCGGCCGAACCTGTCGCCGAGCTTGCCGCCGACGATCAACGTCACCGCTAGGGCGAGAAGGTAGCCGTTGGTCACCCACTGCAGACCGGTCATCGACGAGCCGAGGCTGCGGGCGATCGTCGGGTTGGCGATGTGGACGACGGTTCCGTCCAGGCTGACCATCACCACGCCCAAAGCCACCGCGACGAGGGTCATCCTTTGCTTCCGCCTCGACGGGCGGGTGCGGTTGATGCCCGTTGCTTCGATCGCGCCCACGCGCCCTCCAAATGAAACATGCTGTATCAGTTGTGACACGTTGTATCATTTACTCGTGGGCGACGCCAGTCATCTCGATGCGACCGAACAGGCACTGCGGCAGGACGCCCGGCGCAACCGGGATGCGGTGATCGCCGCGGCGATTCGGATACTCGCGGCCGACCCGGAGGCGAGTATGCGGCAGATCGCCGCGGAGTCCGGCGTGGCGCGGATCACCGTCTATCGGCACTTTCCGACGCGTGAACACCTCATCCGGGCGCTCATCGACCTCGTCGTGGAGGAGGAACGGGCCGTCGTCACGACCGCGATCACGCCGGACGCCACGGCGACCGAAGTCTTCGGCCGGCTCGGCCCGGGGATCATCCGGGTCGGAGAACGCTACCGGTTCCTGGACAACCGTTCCGGCAGCGTCACCGACGCGCCGCTGCGCCACCCCGCCGCCGATGAGCCGCTGCTCATGTGGCTGACCAAGGCCGCCGAGCGGGGCGAGCTCCACACCGATCTCACGCCCGAGTGGATGTACGCGATGATCCATGGGCTCGGCCGCGCGGCCAACGAGGAAGTGCTGGTCGGACGCAGAACCGCGGACGAAGCCGGTCAATTGCTCGCCCGCACTCTGACACACACCTTCGTCGCGGACCGTGACGGTTCAGCGACCGGTCCCGGATAGCGGCTGTCGCGGCGACCTGATACGGCGGCCCGGCGCCGGGAGGCTGCGCGGCGGTGCCGCCGCTCACCCCACGGTGACCGCGCCCGCGGTGAATCCCGCGACGGCGGTGTCGATGGCCAGGGCGCGGATGAAGTGCTTGACCAGCGGCAGGGCGGCCCGGAGCCGGCGGGTGTAGCCGGACTGGGTGGGTTGGTAGGGGAACAGGTGGCGCAGGTGTTTGTCGAGGTGACGCAGCCAGCGGCGTTCTGAGCGGTAGCCGAGCAGGGCCTGCATGACCGACATGGTGAGCAGTTCCGGGTCGGTCAGTTTCGCAGGGATGCCGCCGGGCGGGCGTGGGATGGCCAGCTCGGGACTGGCGCGCATCTCATCGTCGATCTTGACGTACAGTGCGATGGCAAGGGTCTCCAGATCGACGTGCACGTGGCCTCCATGGTCATCGTTGCTCAGCACCGTCGATCATGGAGGCCCTTGCCTATCTCCGCAGCCCCGTCCCCGCATCACTCGTCTAGTACGGCAGCCGCCACTCGGGATTATGGCTGAAGTTCGAGGCTGAATCGTCGTGCGTCGTGGGTTCGGCGGGCTCGGGCCTGGTGGCGGCGCCGCCGTTGTGGCCGGCGTTCTGCCGTCATCGTGCGGCGGCGCGACGCCGGCGAGCCGCCCATACCCTCACGGAGACGACGACGGCTGCCGCCACCGGTGCCAGCAGGCACAGCAGGCACAGCGCGCCCTGCGCGACGACCGACCAGCGGGCGGGCAGCATCGCCGGTGCCGGCACCGGACCGTCGAACTGCCCGTTGCGGACCAGGTCCTGCGGGATGTCGATGGAGGTGACGTCGGCCGGCGGGTCCAGCACCACGTCCACGGCTCCGGGGCGAAGCGCCAGCACGCGGACATGCCGGATCTCCTGCGTCTCGCTCTCGGCTGCGGTGACGTGGTCCTCCGACTCGTACTGCACGACGACGAGGGCATCGCCGTGCCAGCCGAGCGCCCGCACCGCCGCGCCGGTCACCTCGGGCACCGCCGGCCCTTCGCGGTCGGTGCCCGTGGCGGCGTCGATGTACGAGACCCGCCACCGTCGGGCGTCGCGCTGGTCGTGGTCGCACTGGAACGGGCATTCGTCGACGGTCAGCAGCGCCAGAGTCGAACTGTCCGATGTGTAGGCGCCCGAGCCCGCCAGTCGCCGGCTGCCGAGGTCGCGGGCCCACAGCCGGCGGCCGGTGGCGTCGTAGCCGCGCAGCTCGGTGCCGTGGGCGGCCGGCCGCGCCGCGACGAACCCACGGCCGTCGGGAGCGAACGCCGCCCCCCATGCCGAGGCGTTGCCGTCCCACAGAAGCCGGTCTTCGACCGGAGTCACCGCGCCGCTGGCCAGGTCGACCAGGACGTACCGCGCCGCCGGGCCGTCGATCGGGTAGCCGTCGCGGGCGGCCTGCAGTGCCAGGACGGCGCCGCTGTCCGGCCGCCAGGCCACGACGTCCGCGCAGCAGGTCGTCTCGCCGCCGCTGTAGCCACGGCTACGACCGGTACGCAGATCGGTGACCACCAGCCACCCGGCCGGCCCGCCGGTCAGATCGCTGTGCGCGACCAGGCTGCCATCCGGGGACAGTCGCACGCCCTGCCCGGCGCGCACTCCGTCGCTCGGGTAGCGCAGCATGCGGTAGTCGCCGTTACGGCCGAGCACGGCGAGCTTGCCGCCCTCCTCCTCGAACGGGTCGCTGGTCAACCCCAGACTGTCGCCGCCGAACAGCACCGAGGCCGGGCCCGGCGGCGCCATGCCGACCGTCGCCTGCCAGAAGTACGGAAGCCCGACGCTGCGGGGGACGACCGAGCCGCCCCCGGCCGGCTGGGGCTCGGCATGCAGACCGGGCGCCATCGCCACGGCCGCACAGAGCAGCGCCGCGGCGACGACGGCGACGATCCTGCCCCGGTACCGCTGCCGTCTCCCCCGCCGCCACAGATCCTCGGGCAGCCGCGCAGGCGACATGTGTTCGCCCAGCTCACGCATCGTGTCACGCAACGGTACGGTCATGACGGCACCTCCGCCGATTGGGCCAGGTCGGCCAGCTCGGGCGCGCTGACGCGTAACGCGGCCAGCGCGTCGCGGGTCTGGCTCTTCACCGTCGACACCGAGCAGCGCATCACCTCGGCGGTGGCCGTCTCGGTCAGGTCCTCGAAGTACCGCAGCACCAGCACCGCCCGCTGCCGGGGGCCAGCTTCGCCAGCGCGGCCTGGACCGCGAGCGCGGTGGTCACGGTGTCCGCAGCGTCGGGCACGGGGCGCTCCGGCGGCCGCTCGGTAAGCCGCACGAGGCGCCGTCGCCGGCGCCACAACGACACGTGCTGGCTGACCATGGTGCGCCGCACGTACGGATCCGGGTCACCGCCGGCGCTCACCCGTTCCCAGTGCCGGGCGACCTTGATGAGCGTCACCTGCACAAGATCCTCGGCAGCGTGCCGGTCGCCGCACAACAGATACGCCAGCCGCGACAGCGCCGCGAGCCGGCCCGACACGTACGCGTGGAACGAGTCCTGTGTCGCCATCACACCTCCCCGAAGGCACACGCTGACACCTGCCCCGCCGGGTGGGTCGTTTGGGTGCCGTTTCGGAAAAGCCCTGCTCACTACGCACGACGACTCGGCCTCGAACTTCGGCCATGATCCCGAACGGCGGCTGCCGTACTAGCCGAGCTGGCGGAGGATCGCCGGGTCGGTGATCTTGTGGTCGTCGGCGAGCAGCATGGCCTTGGACAGCACGATCGACAGCATGGCGTCGCCCTCGAAGGGGATGAAGCGCACCCCCGGCGTCTTCGCGGCGCCGGCGGGCACGATGCACAGGTAGCGGTCGTTCGGGGACATGAGGATGTTGCCGCTGCCGATGTGGATGCGGTACGTGTGGCGGCTGCCGTCGACGACGAGGTAGTGGCCGTCGATCCTGGCCCGGTCGCGGATCTTCAGCCGCGGCAGCAGGTGCTCCAGGACCTGCCGGCGGACCTGGCCGTTGGCGGTCAGGTCGCCGAACGCGACCGTCTGCCAGTAGCCGAAGCGGGCGTCGTCGGTGCCGCGGTCGGCCCAGGTCGGGTCGGCGGCGATGGAGGTCACCCCGACGAACAGGTCGACGTCGCGCATCGCCTCGCTGAAGACCCGTCTCGGGACGCCCGCCAGCGGGACGTCCTGCCGCGCCCGGCCGCGGCCCCGCTCGAACCGGACCCGGTCGGTCGAGCAGAACTGCACGGCGTCGCGGTCGCCGCCGTCGGTGGCCTGCTGGTGGTGGAAGACGGCCGTCAGCCCGGCGGCCGGGAACTCCCGCCTCGCCTCGCCGTCGTAGCCGTCGCTCCAGCCGCCGAGGTAGTTGCTGCCCCAGCCGCGCTCCTTCATGAGCGCGTAGGCCTGCCGGTACCGCAGGATGTGCGCCGCGAACCGATTGGAGTAGACGTGGGTCTCCTCCTCGGCCGGGGTCAGCAGGTACACCTCCCGGAACGCCTGCTTGAACGGCTGCGCCAGCTCGTGGTCGAGGATGTGCGCGCGCCAGGCCCGGACCTCCTCCGGGTCGGCGTCCACCGGGTGCCACAGCCGCACGCGGGCCGCGGCGCCCGGCTCCCCGTCGGGCAGCGTGAAGCCACCGTCCGTGTCCGGCAGGCCGGTGTACCGGCGGTCGCCGTCGCTGACCGTCCACAGCAGCCGGGTGGCGAGGCTGCCCGTGACGGGGTGCTCGGCGTACCGCTGCCGCCACACCGGAAAGGGCCAGTCGCGGTCCTCGACGAGCAGGTCCTCAAGGCGGGCCCGCTCGTCGGCGAGGGCCTTCTTCAGGTCGGTGGTGGCGCGGCGCACCTCTGGATCGGCCTTGCTCACACCGTCGTCCCAGGTCACGCGGACCCGCGCCCGGTCGTCGATCTCGATCAGCGCCGCGCCGATGCGCCGCTGCCGGCGCCGGTCCAGGCCGCAGTCGGGGACGGTCAGCTCGGTGAGCTCCGAGCGGCTGACGCCGGCGGCGGTGGCGGCCTCGTCGAGGGCGGCCGCGATCTGCTTGAGCTGCCCGCGGTGCCGGGTGGCGCGCTGCAGCCGGACGAGCGCGGCGAGCGCGGCGTCGTCGGCGCGCCGGCCCAGCACCGCGTAGCAGGCGTTGAGCGGCTTCGGCTCGTGCAGCGTCGGCTCCAGCGCCAGCACGAGCGGGACCAGCCACGCCTCGCCAGACACCTGCGCCGCCCACAAGAGCCCTCGCACCAGGTCGGCGTTGTCCATGCTGACCCGCATGTCGTGGTCCCCGTACCAGTGCTCGACCTGCGCCGGCCGGCAGGTGTAGGCAAGCTCGAGCAGGTCGTGCAGCAGGGCGACCAGCTGGGGCCGGCCGTCCAGCAGCTCGGCCGCGCGACGGGCCCAGGCCTTCGTCGGCCGCGGGCCGGACGCCAGGGCGAGTGCGTGATCGAGCAGCGGGCCGAGCTCGTCCGCGCCGGCCGGTGCCGATCGCAGGTGCTCGACCGTGGCCCGGCTCCAGCCGTCCCCGACCCGGATCCGCCCCGCCCAGGCGGGCGTGTCGCCGCCCGCGGTGTCGGCGAGCAGCACCAGCCGCCGGAGCAGCTGCGCCCGCTCGCCCGCCGCGGCTGACGTAGACGGCTCGACCAGCTTCTGTGCCGCCCGGAACCGATCCGCGAGCATGCCCCGGCCGGTCGGCTCCAGCACTTCGGCGGCCCCGACGGCGACCCGCAGCACCCTCGTCGGCCCGTCTTCCGGCGTCTGGAGGGCGAGGTCGAACAGCAGCTCGACGTCGCTGCCGGTCCACGCCGGCCGGCGGCCCTCGAGCGAGGGGAGGAGGCGGCCCGCCTGCCACGCCCAGCCGCGGGAGTGCGACGCCAGCTCGGCGAGCACAACGATGACCGAGCGGACCTGCGCGTCGTCGAGCCCCGGCAGCACGTGGTGGTGGAAGTGCTCGACGGCGTCGGCGTTCATCCCGGCCTCGTCCGGGAGCAGCCGCGCGGCCCGGTCGCGGTGCGCGGCGAGCGTGTCGGCGGCGGTCATCCGCCGACCAGCTGCACCAGGCGGATGAACACCACACGGGACGCCTCGTCGAGCGTGATCTCCTCGTCGAGGTCCTCCACCTGCCGGTCACCGACGAGCACGAAGAACCCGTTCCGCTCGAAGGCGGCCACCGCCGCGTCCGCCTGCCGCTCCCAGTCGATGCGGGCGGCCGTGGGCATGAGGTATCCGTTGAGGTCCGCCTCGGCGGCCGTCGGCCGGACCAGCCCGTGGAAGCGCTCGACCGGCCGCGCGTTGTGCCGCGCGACCTCCTCCCGCACCCGCAGCCGGATCAGCTCCCGCAACCTGACCGGCCCGGCAACGTCCAGCTCCAGCGCCCCGACCACACGGCCCGCCGCCGTCTCGTCCTGGATCTTCACCCGCACGGCCGGAGCCTAGGCCACCTCGCCGACCCCTGTCACGACCCGGGCGGGCGGGACGTCGAGGACGGCGACGTCGGTGGCGGTGAGGCTGCCGGCGATGACGGTGCCGGCGTGTTCGGCGACGGATGTGATGAAGCGGTAGGAGCCGTCGGTGGTGCGCAGGTCGTGGACGAGGCGGCCGTCGAGCGTGAAGGCCATGACCCACGCGACCGGGGTCGCCTTGGGCCGCAGCGCCGCGGGCAGGTTCCAGGCCAGGAGGCGCAGGAAGCCCGGCAGGGGCAGGAGGCGGTCGAGCAGCGGGTCGCGGGGGCGGCGATGGCGACCCACAGCAGGCCGTCGCTGCCGAGGCTCATGTTGTCGGGGAACCCCGGCAGGTTCTCCACGAAGGGCTCGACCCGGCCGTCGGGCCAGTACCGGCTGATGCGGTAACCGGCGGTCTCGGCGAACAGCAGGTGGGAGCCCTCGGGGGCGAGGACCAGGCCGTTGGCGAACTTCAGGTCGCGCAGCAGGGTGGTGACGGCGCCGTCCACGTCGCGGCGGATCAGGCGGCCGGTGGACGTGTGCTCGAACATGTCGCCGAGGTGGTGTTCGAGGTCCCAGCGGGTCGTCGACGTGGTGAACCAGATCGTGCCGTCACGACCTTGCACGACGTTGCTGGCGAACGTCAGCGGCGAGCCGTCCACGGTGTCGACGAGCACTTCGACCGTGCCGTCCGCCGCGACCCGTAGCAGCCCCCGGTCGTGGTCGCAGACCAGGACGCTGCCGTCGGGGCACGGCTGCACGCCGAGGGGGCGGCCGCCGGTGTCGGCGACGACCGTGTGCGAGCCGGCGGGGCCGAGCCGCAGGAGGCGGCCGTCGCCGGTGCCGGTGACGGCGGCGCCGGACGCGTCGAACATGACGTCCTCAGGGCCGTGGCCGCCCGTCGCCAGCCGACGGGCGACGACGAACGTGCCGGTCGGCCCGCGGTCCGAGGCCGCGGGCGGCCGCCATCGACGCGGCGCGATCCAGCGGCGGGGCTTGCCAGCGCCGTACGGCAGCACGACCCGCGTCACCACGGCTAGGAGTGGCGTTCGACGCCCAGGCTCCGCAGCAGGTCGTCGAGCTGCTCGGGGTCGACTCCCCACTCGTCCAGCACGCCGGGCAGCGGCTGCCCCGTCGCGTGCAGCACGGCGCCGAGGGCAAGCACCGCCTCGTAGTCGTCCTCCTCGGCGTCGTGCGTCGTGCGAGCGACCCGCAACGCCTCGTCGGGCTGCCCGAGACGCAGCAGCGCACCGGCGAGCGGGAGGACGCAGCCGGTCGCGCCGAGGTCCAGGCCCCGGCGCGAGTGGCCCAGCGCGGCGTCCAGCTGCCCGGCGGACAGCCAGTGCCAGGCCGCGGCGAGGTCGAGCACGGCCAGCCGCGGATGCCAGGCGGGGTCGTCGGCGTCGCCCTGCTCCGCGAGTCGCTGCGCCAGCGCCAGCATCGCGTCGTCGGCGGCACCCTGCTGCAACGGGATCAACAGGGTGTCCAGCGCGGCGCCGGGATTGCCCTCGGCGACCAGCGCTTCGGCCGCGTCGCGGTGCAGCGGCGCCGCCTGGTCCCGGTCGGCGTGGAGGCGGGCCGCGGCCGCGAGCAGCTCGCCGCGGCTGGGTGCGCCCGGCGGCAGCGCCGGCTCCCGCAGCAGCCCGTCGACCGTCGCGGCGGCCTCGTCGTGGCGGCCCATCCGCTCGTACAGCCGGGCCAGGCGGGCCCGGCCGAGTTGCGCCGGGCCGGTGGCCGACGCCCGATCGAACAGGGCGACCGCCTCCTCGACGGTCTCGATCACGGTCTGCCAGCCCCCGGTGCGCTCCAGCTCGTCGGCGGCGGCGATCAGCGCCTCACCGGCCGCGGCGGGGTCACCGGCGGCGCGGGCGGCCAGCGCGTCGTCCATGTGCGCGGCGACCTGCCTGGTCATCGTCTCCCGCGGCCGGGCGGCGACGGACAGGTCGGCACGGTCGGCGAGCGGCTCGGCGGCCATCCGCGCCTCGATCAGGCCGCTGACGTGACCGTTGCCGTTGCGTGCGTCGAACCGGGCGGCGATCTCGCGCGCCATGGCCGCCAGCTCGGCGTGGGTCTCGGCGACGGTCGTCGCGGGGGAGCCGGGCACCGGCACGACCGGGGCGTCGCCGTGGCCCGCCGCGGCGAGCCGGCCGAGGACCTGCGCGCCCGAGGCGGCGAACATCATCGCCGCGTACGGCGACGGCGGCTGCGCGAGCCAGGCGCGGTGCCGGTCGACGAGCTCCAGGCCGCGCGGCTCGTTGCCGGACAGCCCGCAGAACCACACGTGCTGGGCGATGTTGTCCAGGTGATGCCGGTCGGAGCGCATCGGCGGGTACCCGACCCGGTGCGCGTCGGTCGCCTCGGCGATCCGGCCGGTGCGCAGGTACGGCAGCAGCAGCTCCGACAGCATCCAGTGCGGCTGCTCGGTGCAGCCGCCGCGGGAGTACGGGCTGCCGATCTCGATCGCCTCCTCGTCGCGGTGCCGCGAGACGAGGTGCCGCACCTGCCCTGAGGGGACACAGGCGGCGCAGTCGGACATCCGGTCGCGCGCGGTGGTGACGAGCTTCGCGTACCAGTCGTCGGCGGCCGGGTCCCCGGTGTGGTGCGCGACCAGCCACCGGTGCTGGTACACGGCGTGCAGGCTGTGCCCGGCCCGGCGGTACCGCTGCTCCATGTCGTCGAGGACGGCGGCGGTCCGGTCGAGCGGGATCTCCGGGAACTGCGGCAGCGACCACGCGATCCACTTGAAGGTCCACAGCAGCGTGTGCTCCGCGTGCCCGTGCCCGACCGACGGGTCGGCGTCCCAGGTGCGCAGGCAGTGGGTGAACGCCAGGAACAACCGCGTCGGGTCGCCGCCGTGGTGGAACTCCGACAGCGCGGACAGCCGGAAGTTGAACGCCTCCTGGGCCAGCCCCGCCGCGTCGGCGTGGCGCAGCACCGCGTCGATCGCCTCGAACTTCGCCCGGCCGCGCGGCAGGTGCTGCGCCTCGTGCCACAGCCGGTGCACCTCGGTGGCGGACATGGTCATCGCGGGCCTCCCAGGGCACGGCCGGGCCGATCGGGCAGCGGTGTGGTCATCGCGGGCCTCCCATCGCGCGGCCGATCAGGCCCAGGAACGACTGGTTGAGCGCGGCGGTGTCGACCGGCCGCAGCGGCTGGTGCCCGAGCAGCAGTGCCTGCACGTACAGTCCCTCCACGACCAGGGCCGCGAGCGCCGGGTCGGTCACGGCGGCGGCCTGCTCGATCAGCGGGTTGCGGCGGTTGAACACGAGCTGCGGCCGGCGGGTGCCGCCCGAGACGGTGAACGCGCCGAGGACCGAGGACCACAGGTCGTCGGCCGCGTCCCGGCCCCGGAGCAGATCCTCACGCAGCGCGGTGTCGCCGTCGAGCAGGTACAGCGCCGGCAGCCCCGCCGGGTGGAACGACCGCACGAGCACCTCGACGCCGAAGCGGTCCAGGGCCGCCTGCGCCGACACCAGGAACCCGCGCAACGCCAGCTCGTCGCCGGGCGCCAGCTCCTCGAGCCGGGTGGCGAGGTCGCTCGCGGTCAGCGGCTCCACGGTCATCGCCCGTTCGGCGAGCGGCAGGCGCGCGACGAGCTCGGCGTCGTACACGTAGCCCGCGTTGACGATCGCCAGCCCCTGCGCGGAAGCGACGGCCGCGATCTGCCGGAACTCGTCCAGCGACGGCGCATAGCGCACCACGCCGTAGCTGTCGTGGAACTGCGCGAGCGTCATCGGCCCGACCGTCGTCTCGAACGGCCACCACTGCGCCACCAGCCGCAGCATCTCGTCGTCGTGGACGGCGAGCGCCTTCACCCCCAGGTGGTGGATGCGCAGGAACTCGGCCAGCCGTAGCTGGTCGCCGTTGCCGAGCTGGGTCATCCAGCGGCGCAGCTGCTCGCCGAGGCGGTCGCGGACCTGGGTCAGCAGCGGGTCGTCGTAGAGCGCCTCGCGGCTCGCCGTGGGCCGCAGCTCGCCGGTGTCGACGACACAGCGCACGAAGAACGCCCACTCCGGCAGCAGCCCCTCGATGCCCTCGCCGAGCAGCATCCGCTTGAGGTAGACCCGGTGCGCGACCCGTCCCGCCGGGTTGGACGGCATCGGCAGCACGAACGCCACACCGCGCAGCCCGGCCTGCGGCTCCGCCAGGTCGATGACGTCGAAGGGGGTGAAACCGAAGACCTCCTCCGCGTACGACAGCAGGCGGGCCCGGCGTCCGAGCGGCGTCTCGCCGGGGGCGGTCTCCCACGGCGCCGCGGCGACGGTGACCGGCTCGTCGTCGACCAGCACCGGGAACGGCAGCATCGAGCCGTACAGCGCCGCCAGCTCCCGCACCGTCCGCGGCTCCAGCCACTCCTCGGCGCCGGCCCGCGGCCGCAACGTCACCACGGTGCCCGGCGCCGGCAGCGCCTCCGGCCCTTCGGCGACGCGCACCTGGTAGCTGCCGTCGGACGAGCCCAGCCACTCCACCGTCGGCGCGTCCCCGCACCGGGTGCGCACCTCGATCGTGTCCGCGACGAGAAAGCACGACAGCAGCCCGATGCCGAACTGCCCGAGGAACTCGTGCCGGGAGAAGCCGAGCTCGTCGCGCTTCGAGCTGCGCCCGATGGTGGCGAGCAGCTCGTGGACCTGCGCCTCGGTCAGCCCGATGCCGCTGTCGGCGATGCGCAGGACGTCGCCCGTCTCGATGGTGATCGTCGCGGGCCGCCCGGGGTCCTGCGCCCGCGCGGCGGTGACGGCGTCGACCGCGTTCTGCAGCAGCTCCCGCACGTACACGCGCGGACTGGCGTACAGGTGATGGCTGAGAAGATCGACGATGCCGCGCAGGTCGACATGGAATGTGTGGGACACCGGGCGGTTCCTTCCGGTCTGATCAACGCGTCGGACGATAGCCCACGGCCCTGCCGTCCGCTGACCCCTTTTCCGGCCGTCCGCCGCGGCGTGCGCGGCCGCCGTGACGCTCGGGTTCGCGTCAGCGCGCGACTGACGGGGCGCTTCCCGAAGCGAGGAGCGCAGCCGTCGGCAGGGTGAGGGTGCCGTCGTCGTCGAGGAACCCGGCGGCGAGGCGTTCGTACGCGTTGCGGGCGGCGGCGACCGTCGCCGGGTCCCGGCCGGCGAGCGCCTCGCCGAGGGCGCCCATGCCGTTGGCGGGCCCGATCCACCAGGCGTCGACGTCGGTGTGGTGCGTCCAGCTGATCGTCTCGCAGGTGACGTCCCGCAGGCCGGCGCCGCCGAGCAGGCCGGTGACGCCCTCGGGGGTCCGGGCGAAGTTCAGCGACGGTGGGATGATCGACGGCGCCGGCGTGAGGCCGACGGCGGCCATCACGTCGTTCCACAGCTGTTGCAGCGGCGGCGACGGGTGCGGCCACACGGTGACCGCCACCCGCCCGCCCGGCGCGGTCAGGCGCACCAGTTCGGCGACCGCGCGGGCCGGGTCGGTGACGTGGTTGACGACGAAGTTCGCGACCACCGCGTCGAAGGCGTCGTCCGGCAACGGCAGGTCGGGCAGGCCGGCGTGGAGCACGTCGGGCACGACCGCGCGGGCGAGCTCGACCATGCCCGGCTCGGCGTCCACCGCGGTCACCGTGGCACCGCCCGCGACGGCGAGCGCCGCGACCGTCCCGGTGCCCGTGCCGACGTCGAGCAGCCTGACACCCGGCGCGAGCCCGGCCGCCGAGAGCAGCGCCGGTGCCGTGTACGCGCACAGGTGGGCGTAGCTGTCGGCGAACGCCGCCGCGCGGCCCGTCCATTTCCCCATGCGGGGAGCTTAGTCAGGGGCCTCGGAGAGCAGGGTCTCGATGCGCTCCAGCAGGACGCTCGGCTCGAACGGCTTCACGAGATAGTCGTCGGCGCCGGCGTCGAAGCCGGTGCTCACGTCCAGCCACTGGCCGTGGGAGGTCAGGATCAGGACGGGCATCAGCTCGGTGTCGGCGGTCTGGCGCAGGGCGCGGCAGACCTCGATGCCGTTGATGCCGGGCATGCTGACGTCCAGGATCGCCAGGTCCGGGTGCTCGCGGCGGGCGGTGTCCAGGGCCGTGCCGCCGTCGGCGCAGGCGATCACCTGATGGCCCGACGTGTCGAGCAGGAACGTCAGCAGTTCCCGGATCGCGAGGTCGTCCTCGGCCACGAGCACCGTCGACACGTGCACCGACCTTTCATTCCCCGATGCGAAGCTTCCGATCCGAGTATATGGACAAATCAGCTCAACTATGGTGGTTCCGGATGGTTCAAGTCTGGAGGCCGCGAGGATGACCGCAGCGGTGCAGCCGCAGTACCTGCGGCAGCTGTCGCACGAGCTGCGCACGCCGCTCACCGGCATCCGCGGCTACACCGAGGTGCTGGAGCAGGCCGGGCCGCTCACCGAGCGGCAGCGGCACATGCTCACCATGCTCAACTCCTGCGTCCACCGCCTCGACAGCCTCATCGACGACCTGCTGCTGCTCGCGTCCGTCGACGCCGGCGCGTACGGGCTGGTGGTCGAGGACGTCGACCTCGCGCGCCTGGCCGAGCACGTGGTGCGGGCGCACATGGCGCACGTGCGACCAGGCGAGCCCGCGGTGCGGTGCGCGGACGGCGACGGAAGCTGCGTCGTACAGGCGGATCCGAGGCAACTCGAGCACCTGCTGGTGGCGCTGCTCAACTATGCCGCCGGATGCTTCGCCGGGTGCGCCGAGCTGCGGGTCGGCACCGGCGGCGACGGCACCGGCGCGTGGGTCACCGTCAGCGGCGACGCCGGCGAGCCGGCCGACATCGTGGGGCTCGGGCCGGCCGTGGTGCGGGCGATCGCCGAGCAGCACGGCGGCAGCGTGGCCGCCGGCGACAGCGAGCTCCGGGTGGTGTTGCCGCGGACGGCACGCCCCGGCGAGCGGGTCGTGGTGCGGCCGATGCGGCGGCCCCGATGAGGTGGTACGGCTCGATGGCGCTCGCCGCCGCGGTCCTGGTCCTCGGGGCGCTCGTCACGCTCGGCGTCTCGAGCGTCATCACCGGCAAGGAGCGGCGCTCGGCACAGCTGGCGATCCAGCGCCAGTCCGATCTCGCGGCGGCGGCGGTCGCGGGGGAGGTCCGCCGGTACGTCGACACCATCGACAACGTGGCGGCCGCGCTCGGCTCGCACGACACGCTGAGCCCGCAGGCGTTCGAACGGGCCACGTCGCGCATCCCGGCGCTCGCCGGCGCCACCGCGCTCGTGTTCGTCGTCCCCGCCGATGGGCCGGGCGTGACCGCGGCGCAGGCCGCGTGGCGCGCCGCCGGTGCCGCCGGGCTCACGTTCAAGCCCGCGGAGGGGATCCAGGAGCACTACTTCGGCGTGTACGCGCGGCAGCTCGACGGAGACGCCCCGCTCGACGGCGGCAGCGACCTCGGCGACAACCCGGACCTCGCCGACGTCATGCGGCAGGCGCGGCTGTCCGGGCACGCGGCGGTGTCCAACGCGGCGCTGATCGCGGGCGGCCAGCGCCGCACGCTCAGCCTCGCCACCCCGGTCACCGGCGCGGACGGCGCGCTGCGCGGCTGGGTCGTGCTCGGCCTGCGCGGCGAGGGCTTCTTCGACGGGGCGCTCGGTGAGGTGCTGCACCGCCGGGTCACCGCGACCCTGGCCGCGACCCAGACCGGCGGCGGCCTCCTGCCCATCGCGACCGTGCACCGCCTCGCCGTGCCCGGCGACGCCCTGCGCCGCTCGAAGGACATCGGCATCGCGCAGCGCGTGTGGCACCTTGAGGTCACCGCCGACCCGCGCGACCTGCCGGGCGCCTACACCGACCGCCCGCTCGTCGCGACGGCCGCCGGCGCGGCGCTGACCGTGCTGGTCACGCTGCTGGTGTACCTGCTGTCGACCCGCCGCTCGAAGGCGATGACCCTGGTGCACGAGGCGACCCGCGAGCTGCGCGCCGCCGAGCGCGAGGCCCGCGACCAGGCCGCGCTGCAGCAGGCGATCCTCACCAGCCTCGGCGAGGGCGTCACCGTCGTCGGCGCGGACGGCAGGGTGCTGCTGCACAACCCCGCGGCCCGCCAGCTGCTCGGCACCGCCGGCGACCCCGACACGCTCGAGGACTGGCCGGCGCACTACGGCGCCTACCTGCCGGACCGCGCGACCCCGTTTCCCGCCGCCGAGCTGCCGATGGTGAAGGCGCTGCGGGGCGTCTCCGTCGACCGGGTCGAGATGGTGATCCGCAACCCCACCCACCCCGACGGGATCCTCGTCAGCGTCAGTGCCCGCCCACTGGACCGCTCCGGCGGCGGGCCGCGCGGCGCGGTCGCGGTGCTGCACGACATCACGGCCCTGCGCCGGTACGAGACGGAGCTGGCCCAGTTCGCCGCGGTCGTCGCGCACGACCTGAAGAGCCCACTGACGGCGGTGCACGGCTTCGCCGCCGTCGCCGCCGACGCGCTGTCGGCGGACGCGGCCCAGGTCGCCCCGCGCCGCCCCGACACGGCGAAGGTCGCGGTCGAGCGGGTCCGCCAGGGCGCGATCCGGATGCGGTCGATCATCGACGACCTGCTCGCGTACACCACCGCCCGCGACGCGCCCCTCAACCTCACCGACGTCGACCTGCGCGCCGTCGTCGAGTCCGTCGTCGCCGACCGCACCGCCCTCGCCCCGCCCATGCAACTGGCGAAGGCGTCCACGGTCGCCCTCCCGCCCACGCCACGCATCCACATCGGCGACCTGCCGCACATCAAGGCCGACCCGGGCCTGCTGCGCCTGGTCGTGGACAACCTGATCGGCAACGCCATCAAGTACACCCCCGCCGGCCAGACCCCGAACATCGAGGTCACCGCCCTGTCCGACCCCGACTGCGTCATCCTCGTCGTCGCCGACCGCGGCATCGGCATCCCCGACGGCCACAAGGCCCGCGTCTTCGAGTCCTTCTACCGCGCCCGCCCCGCCGACTACGGCGGCACCGGCCTCGGCCTGGCGATCTGCCGCCGGATCGTCGAACGCCACGGCGGCTCGATCGCCGTCGAGGACAACCCTGGCGGCGGCACCAGGTTCTGCGTCTCCCTCCCGACGGCCAGCCGCACCACCGAACCCGACCCCATCGCCGCCCTGCGCACCTACGGCCCATCCGCCGACGCCGGCTGGGAACGCCTCATGCGCCCCAGCGACGTCAACGCCTCCTGACCGCCGTTCCCGCCGATGTACGGCGCGGCGATAGCCTTCTGACGGTGGACCAGCCCGTGGAGATCGTGTGGTCGCGGTCGCTGTGCATGCGGTCGAGCGCGAGGACGGTCGCGGCGTCCAATGTTCTCGTCGTGGCGGAGCGGTACTCTCGCCTGGTCGGGCTCGACCCGGCGACCGAGGCGCTGATGTGGGAGCAGCGCGTCGAGGACTGCTGGGGCACGACCACCGTCGCGCAGGGGCGATGCCTCTACCTGAGCCAGCGGGGCGTCCTGCACTGCTTCGAGCATGCGGATCCCGTTGTTTTCGACGAGCATCGGAGAAGTGTTTCCGTGGAATGGTTCCGGCGGGAATCTTTTTGGCGGGCGGCGGCGGGCAATTGCCGGATGAACGTTGCGGCGCGGCAGCGGGTCGGTGGGCGGCCGGTGTGTGGGTGGGGTGGCCTCGACCGGCGGCGGGCGACTGGTGGGCCGGGGCGTCGTGGTCGGTGCCGGCGGAGCCGTGTGCCGCCGTTCCTTCAGGGATTCCGGTCGCGCTGCAGGGCGTGACCGGTTCGGCCGATGCGTCGCTCCGGCGGTCGGTGGCGGCGGTTCCGGGCGGAGTGTCGTCGTGTGCGCGGCGTAGCTTCTCGGCGTGCCGCATGGCCAGTCCCCAGACCCGGTGCCGGGCATGTTCCCGGCGGAACCGATCGCCGGTGGGGGAGTGGTTTCGTGCCCTGCTACGGTCACGCATGGCAGCCAATTCGGTCCTGCTGAACAATTGCAGCTGCCCCATGCATCAATTGTCCCGGAATTCACTCGGACCGCCGCCCCGCGCGACGGTTCGCCATTTCAGATAGCGCCCCTCGCGACACTGCCGTATGCCGACGCCGGAGCACTTTGAGCAGGTGTGGACGTGGTGCTGGTCAGGCGGCGACGCGGGGGGTGGACAGGGTCTGGATGAGTTCGGCGAGGACCTGTTCGGCGGTGGCGTTGTCGACCTGGCAGGTGCCGGCGGCGACGTGGCCGCCGCCGCCGTGTTCGAGCATGATGGAGCCGATGTCGACCGGTGACGTGCGGTCCACGATGGACTTGCCGACCGCGAAGACGGTGTTCTGCTGGTCGCGGCCCCAGAGGGCATGGATCGAGATGCGGGTGTCGGGGTAGAGCGCGTACACCATGAAGCGGTTGCCCGCGTAGATGACGTCCTCGTCCCGCAGGTCCACCACGACGACGTCGTCGTGGACGGTGCTCACCCGGCGCAGCTGGTCGATGAAGGGCTCCGTGTGCGCGTGGAAGAGGTCGGCGCGCTCGCGCACGTCCTTCATCGCCAGGATCTCGTCGACGCTCTCCAGCTGGTGGCAGGCGTGGATGAGCTTCATCATCAGCTCGAAGTTGGAGATGGTGAAGTCGCGGAAGCGGCCCAGGCCGGTGCGGCTGTCCATCAGGAAGTTCAGCAGGGTCCAGCCGGTCGGGTCGAGGATCTCCTCCACGGTGTACTGCGCGGAGTCGGCCTTGTCGACCGCCTCCATGAGGTCCGCCGGCACGTCGGTGAAGAAGTCGGCGCCGCCGAACTCGTTGTAGATGACCCGTGCCGCCGACGGCGCCGACGCGTCGATGATGTGGTTGGGCTGCGGCCCGACGCGCACCGTCTCGGAGTGGTGGTGGTCGAACACCATGTGCGCCCCGGGCACGTACGGCAGATTCGTGATGATGTCGTTCCCGGTGATCTTGACCTTGCCGTCCTGCATGTCCTTCGGATGCACGAAGACGATCTCGTCGATCATGTCCAGGTGCTTCAGCAGCGTGGCACACACCAAGCCGTCGAAGTCGCTGCGCGTCACGAGCCTGTGCTTCACGGCCATCTCCCTGCTCCAGCCCCGTAGCACCCGATCGGCAGCGGGCACGCCGACCTGAGCGGATCAGGCGCACCGAAGCCGCGCTGCCCCGATCGGCGAAGGTGGCGGTGCAGGTGAAGGCGGAGGTGAAGGCCGAGGCATCACCGCAGCAGGGACTCGAAGTAGGGCTTCATGGACGGGTAGTAGTCGTTGAAGTCGGGCATGGGGGTGTCGTCGCGGGAGGCCACGAGGGCGTCGAGGTAGAACTCCCAGCCGGCGCCGAAGTCGGCGATGCCGTCGGGTCCGGTCATGTGGTGGACCAGCTCCAGCAGCGTGCCGGCGTCCACGGTCGACAGGCGCAGCTCCAGGTGGGCCACCGAGTCGGTCAGGACGAGCCGGCGCGGGGGCTCGCAGGCCTCGATCCGCGCTTCGGACCAGGGCGCTCCTTCCTCCTGGATCATCTGGTACTGGACGGTGCCGCCCGGACGCCCGTCGCCCTTCCAGGGGCCGAACCAGCGGGCCGTGCGGTCGGACTCGGTGACGCTGGCCCAGACGTCTTCGATGGGCGCGCGGAAGGTGCGGCTGATCACCAGCTCGCCGCCGGTGGCGGTGGGGGTCCAACGGCCGGTGGGGGTCGGGGTCATCGGATTCCTTCCGTGGATACTCCGGCCTTCGGGCCGGGGAGGAAACGGAACTCCTGCCCAGCAGGGCAGGGAACGCCGATCCGCCGCCAAGGCGGATCGGCGTTTGCCCGGGTGTGACCGCAAGGTTCACCATCCAGGCTGTTATCGTGCGAGCCGTGTCCAGGACGGTGAAGCGGGCGTTCAAGTACCGCTTCTACCCGTCCCCCCGGGCAGGCCGCCGAGCTTGCCCGGACGTTCGGGTGTGTCCGACTGGTCTACAACCTGGCGTTGCAGGCCCGGACCGAGGCGTGGACACTGCGCCAGGAACGGGTCGACTACCACGCCACCAGCGCGCTGCTGACCGCGTGGAAGAAGACCGGGGAACTGGCGTTCCTCAACGAGGTCTCCTGCGTGCCGTTGCAGCAGGCACTGCGCCACCTGCAGGTGGCGTTCACGAACTTCTGGGCCAAGCGTGCCAGGTATCCGACGTTCAAGTCCAGGAAGCGGTCGCGCCGCTCCGCGGAGTACACGACCAGCGCGTTCCGGTACCGCGACGGCCGGCTCACCCTGGCGAAGATGACTGAGCCCCTGGACATCGTGTGGTCCCGGCCGCTGCCCGAGGGAGCCTCGCCGTCCACGGTGACCGTGTCCCAGGACACCGCCGGCCGCTGGTTCGTGTCGCTGCTGTGCGACGACCGGGTCGAGCCGGTCCCGGCCACGGGTGCGGTCGGTGTCGACGCCGGGCTCAACAGCCTGCTCACCCTGTCCACCGGGGAGAAGGTCACCAACCCGAAGCATGAGCGCCGGGACCGGGCCGCGCTCGCCCGAGCCCAACGCAACCTGGCCCGCAAGGAGAAGGGCTCCGCGAACCGGGCCAAGGCCCGGTGCAAGGTCGCCCGCGTCCACGCCCGGATCAGCGACCGGCGCAGGGATCACCTGCACAAACTGAGTACTCGGCTCGTTCGTGAGAACCAAACGATCGTGATCGAGGACCTGACGGTGCGCAACATGGTCAAAAACCACCGCCTCGCCCGCGCCGTCAGCGACGCGGCCTGGCGGCAGTTGCGCACCATGCTCGAATACAAGACCCAATGGCACGGCCGCACCCTGGTCGCCGTGGACCGCTGGTACCCGTCGTCCAAACTGTGCTCGACCTGTGGTGCGCTCGCTGAACGGATGCCGCTGCACGTACGGTCGTGGACCTGCCGGTGCGGCACCGTCCACGACCGCGACGTCAACGCGGCCCGCAACATCCTCGCGGAGGGGCTCTCCGTGATCGCCTGTGGAGGCGGTGTAAGACCTCAACGAGAGTCCTCTCGGACGGGGCAGTCGTCGGTGAAGCAGGAACCCCCTGGGGTGACCCAGGGAATCCCCGACCTTTGAGGCGGGGAGGACTGTCAAGCGGTGCGTTCCTCTCCGATGATGGGTGCGGTGCGAAGGCGGTCGCGGCGGTCGCGGCGGGCGCGGTACACCTCGGTCTCCAGCGCGTCCATCCGCTGCTGCCAGATCGGCGGCGCCGCGAACTGGGCGAGCCAGGCGGTCAGCTCGCCGAGCCGGGTGGGGTCCAGGGCATACAGGCGGCGCCGGCCCTCAAGGGTGTCGCGGACCAGGCCGCACTCGCGCAGCACGCGCAGGTGGCGGCTCACGGCGGGGCGGCTGATCTCGAACCGGGCGCCGACGGCCGAGGCCACCTGGCCCGCCGGCACGGGACCGCCGGTGTGCAGCAGCTCGAGGATCGCCCGGCGCACCGGGTCCGCGATCGCCTCCGCCACGTCGTCCACGACGGAAGTGTAACCCATGGGTTACACGATCCATGGCCTAACGAAGTCTGAAGTCTGGCTTAGGCGGCTTGACATCGAAGGATTCGGATCTGATTATCTGTCAGGTAAGTTACCTATCTAAACGAGAGGGAGGCCTCGTGAAGATTCCCGGCAGGCTGGCCGGCATCGGCGCCGCGGTCGCGCTGATCGGCGGGGTGACGGTCGCCGTGACGACCTACGGCGCGGAGGCGGCCACGGAGACCCTGCTCTCGCAGGGCAGGCCGGCCACGTCGTCGTCCGACGAGCTGTCGTCGCTCGGCCCGGGCAACGCCGTCGACGGCAACACGGGCACCCGCTGGGCCAGCGCGGAGGGCGTCGACCCGCAGTGGATCCGCGTCGACCTCGGTGCCACCAAGACGATCACGCACGTCAACCTGAACTGGGAGGCGGCGTACGCCAAGGCGTACCAGATCCAGACCTCGCCGGACGGCGGCGCCTGGACCACCATCTTCAGCACCACCACCGGCAACGGGGCCACGGACGACCTCACCGGCCTGAACGGCACCGGACGCTACGTCCGCGTCCTGGGCACCGCCCGCGGCACGACCTACGGCTACTCGCTGTGGGAGTTCAAGGTGTACGGCACGACGCCCGGCACCCAGCCGAGTGCTTCGGCGACCCCGTCGAAGACCCCGAGCACCAGCCCGACCCCGTCGAAGACCCCGAGCAGCAGCCCCAGCGCCGGCAAGGACCTCACCGACCCGCGCAAGAAGGACATCGCCATGCAGCTGGTGTCCAGCGCGGAGAACTCCTCGCTGGACTGGAAGGCCCAGTACAAGTACATCGAGGACATCGGCGACGGCCGCGGGTACACCGCCGGGATCATCGGCTTCTGCTCCGGCACCGGTGACATGCTGGAGCTGGTCGAGCTCTACACGCAACGCGTCCCGGGCAACGTCCTGGCCAAGTACCTGCCGGCGCTGCGCAACGTCGACGGCACCGCCTCGCACGCCGGGCTCGACCCGAACTTCACCAGGGACTGGAAGACCGCCGCGGCCGACCCCGCGTTCCAGACCGCGCAGAACGACGAGCGCGACCGCGTCTACTTCAACCCCTCGGTGCAGCAGGCGAAGGCCGACGGCCTGCGGGCCCTGGGCCAGTTCGCCTACTACGACGCGATCGTCATGCACGGCCCCGGCGACAGCGCCGTCAGCTTCGGCGGCATCCGCCGGGCCGCGATGGCCAAGGCCCGGACCCCCGCACAGGGCGGCGACGAGTTCACCTACCTCAACGCCTTCCTCGACGCGCGGGTCGCGGCGATGAAGACCGAAGAGGCGCACAGCGACACCAGCCGGGTCGACACGGAGCAGCGGGTGTTCCTCAACAACCGCAACTTCGACCTCAATCCGCCGCTGAGCTGGAAGGTGTACGGGGACCCGTTCAACATCCCCGCGTAACTCGCACAGAGCTCGAGTGCGTCGCTCGCGGCGCATCGGGGTCCCGCCCGGGGTGAGAATCCCCCGGCGGGACCCGCCGCGCAGCAGTGGGGCAGCGAGTCACTGCCGGCCGCCGCCGAGGATCGACGAGATCGCCTCGGCGGCGCCCGGCTTCGCGAACAGGTAGCCCTGCCCGAACTCGCAGCCGAGCTCCTGCAGCGTCGACCACTGCTCCTGCGTCTCGATGCCCTCGGCGACCGTCTGCAGCTGCAGCGCCCGGCCGAGCTGCACGACCGCCTCCGCCAGCGTCGCGTCGCCGTGCTCGGTGTCGATGCCGTCGACGAACGACCGGTCGATCTTCAGGATGTCGACGGGGAAGCGCTTCAGGTACGACAGCGACGAGTAGCCCGTGCCGAAGTCGTCGATCGCCAGTCGTACACCCAGCGACTTGAGCCGGCCGAGGGTCTGGATCGTCGAGTCGGTGTCCTGCATCAGCAGCGACTCGGTGATCTCCAGGACCACCTGGTGCGGGTCGACGCCGGTCTCGGCGAGGATCTGCCCGACCTCCTCGACGAGCCCCTCGTACTGGAACTGCCGCGCCGACAGGTTCACGTTCATGCGGATCCGTCCGGCGGCCTCCGGGAACTCCACGCACCACTGCGCGAGCTGCTGGCACGCCTGCCGCAGCACCCACCGGCCCAGCGGCACGATCAGCCCGGTCGACTCGGCGAGCGGGATGAACGCGTTCGGCCCGACCAGCCCGCGCGTCGGGTGCTCCCAGCGCACCAGGGCCTCGACGCCGATGAGGCGGCTCGTCGGCAGGTCCACGATCGGCTGGTAGTAGACGATGAACTCCTCGCCGGCGAGCGCCCGCTCCAGCTCCGCGCGGTCGTCGGCCTCGCGGAGGATGTCGGCGTACATGGCGGGATCGAACAGCGCATAGCGGTCCCGGCCGGCGGCCTTCGCCGCGTACATCGCGAGGTCCGCGTTGCGCAGCAGCTCACCCGGGTCGGGCCCGTCCTCGCCCTCGCTCGCCTTCGCGGTCGCGACGCCGATGCTCGCCGAGCAGACGACCTCGCGGTTGCCGAGGCGCAGCGGCCGGCGGATCGCGGCGAGGAGCCGTTCGCCGAGGTCCATCGCCTCGACCTCGTTGATGTCCTCGACGAGGATCGCGAACTCGTCGCCGCCGAGCCGGGCGAGGGTGTCCGCCGACCGCAGCTGCTGGTGCAGGCGCAGCGCCGTCGACGCGATGAGCTGGTCGCCGGCGGTGTGGCCGAGGCTGTCGTTGACGAGCTTGAAGTCGTCGAGATCGACCAGCAGCAGCGTGATCCGGCCGCCGCCGCGCCGGTTGCGGGCGATGGCGTGCTCGAGCCGGTCACGGAACAGGGCCCGGTTCGGCATGCCGGTCAGCGAGTCCGCGAACGCCTGCCGGGTCAGCTCCTCCTCGAGCTCCTTGCGTTCGGTGATGTCCCTGATGCTGATGACCGCGGCCTCCAGCGACGGGTCGTCCAGCCGGTTGGTGCCGATCACGTCGGCGTAGATCCAGGCGCCGTCGGCGCGCCGGATCCGCGACTCGACCCGCGCGGAGGAGCCGGGAGCGCCGTTGGCGACGCTCAACCACCACTCCATCACCACCGGCAGGAAGTCGGGGTGGGTGATGTCCATGAGCAGGTCGCTGGTGACGAACCCCTGCTCGTAGCCGAGCACGGTGCGCATCGACGGGCTGCAGTAGGTGACGCCGCCGCTGGGCAGCACGGCGATGACCGCGTCGGAGGAGTTCTCCAGCAGCGCCTCGATCCGCCGTTCGGCGCTGAGCCGGGCCGTGTCGAGGCGCCTGCGGTTGCTGGCGGTCCGCGTGCAGAACCACATGACGCCGGCCATCAATGCGAGGCTCAGCGCGGCGAGGGTGCCGGCGACGGGGCGGTCGCGGGTGAGGACCAATGTCACGTACCCCACCAGAGCCACCGTGCCGATGCCGATGACGGCCTGTTCGGAGGCGAGCGCCGCGGTGGAGGCCAGGATCAGGGTCACGCCGGCGGGGTAGATGGCGAGGGCGGCGACGTCGTACGCGGTGAACCCCAGCAGCACCGCCAGGTTCACCAGCCACCAGGCGATCAGCGCGTGCGGCAGCCACGGCCGGTCCACCAGCCGGCGCCACGGCAGGAACGCCATCGAGCCCTGCGCGACGCCCGCGAGCCCGATCGCGGCGACGAGCAGCGGCCCGCCCTGCCAGTCCAGGCGCACCCGGACCGCGCCGATGGCGATCACCGCGACGGCGACCCAGGTGCCCAGCCTGATCTGGCGGGCGCGGTAGTCACCTTCGTGCTGGTCCAGCGCGTTCACCGACATGGTCCGTTGATCGGTGCGGGCCGGGGGTTCCTGAGCCGATCCGAGCCCGCCGGGGGTGCGGAACGGGAGCGAACGGGGAGGTCTGCCGTCTGACATTTGTCATCGGCCGGGCGTGCACCGTGCACCCGAACCGGTGCGCCACGGCACTACGAGCGCCGCGGCAGGCCACGAAGACTGTCCATATGAGACGCAGAGTCGTTCTGATGGCGGCGGCATCCGCCGCCGTGGCGGCCGTTCCCGCCCCGGCGTCCGCCGCGGACCTGCCCGCGCCGGGGAAGCGGACCGGCGGGGCCGCGAAGCGGCTGGTCCTGCCGGCGCCGACCGGGCGCCACCACCTCGGCACCGTCGCGCTGCACCTCGCCGACCGGTCCCGCCCCGACCCGTGGGTGCCGGCGGAGCGGGTCCGCGAGCTGATGGTGCAGCTGTGGTACCCCGCACCCGACGCGCGGCGGCTGCCGCTG
Organism: Dactylosporangium sp. NPDC000521; assembly: GCF_042898305.1. Lineage (NCBI taxonomy): Bacteria > Bacillati > Actinomycetota > Actinomycetes > Micromonosporales > Micromonosporaceae > Dactylosporangium > Dactylosporangium sp. NPDC000521. The sequence goes on along the minus strand of NZ_JBIAYW010000004.1, from coordinate 18,458 downwards.
GCGCCGTGGGTGTCGCCGGCGTTCGCCGCGCTCGTCAACCCGCCCGGCTCCGGCTACGAGCTGCCCCTCACGCACGCCCGGCTCGGCGCGCCCGCGCTGCCGGGGCGGCGGCCCGTCGTGCTGTACTCGCCCGGCTTCGGCGTCGAGCGGACGGCGAGCACCGCGGTCGCGGAGGAGCTCGCGAGCCACGGGTACATCGTCGTCACCATCGACCACACGCACGACTCGCCGCTCGTCGAGTTCCCCGACGGGCGCGTGGCCAGGAGCGCGGTGCCGCCGCCGACCGGTGAACCCGGCGAGGAGGACCGGCTCATCGCGAAGGCCCTCGCCGCCCGGGTCGCCGACACCCGTTTCGTCCTCGACTGGCTCGCCCGTCCCCAACGGGCGTTGCCGAGCGGTCTCTGGTACGCCATGGACCAGCGCGCCATCGGGATGATCGGGCACTCGCTGGGCGGTACCACCGCCGCGGAAACCATGCTGGAGGACGGTCGCGTCAAGGCCGGATGCAACCTCGACGGCGCCATGTCGGGCCGGGTGATGACCGAGGGCCTGGACCGGCCGTTCCTCCTCGTCGGGTCGGAGGGGCACGGCCGCGCCGGCGACGAGACGTGGGCCGCGTTCTGGGCGGTGCTGCGCGGGCCGCGGCTGGAGCTGCAGCTGCGCGACTCCGGGCACATGTCGTTCACCGACTACCAGGTGCTGCTCCCGCAGGCCGGGATCCCGGCGGAGGACCTGGTCGAGCCGCTGGGCACGATCGACGGCGACCGGTCCGTGCGGGTGCAGCGCGCCTACCTGCTCGCCTGGGCCGACCGCCGGCTGTCCGGGCGCAGGGGCACCCTGCTCGACGGCCCGTGCGCGGCGTTCCCCGAGATGCGGTTCCTCCCATGACGGCGGCGGTCCAGGTGTACGAGCTGCGCCGCCGCTACGGATCGTTCGAAGCGGTGCGGGGCGTGACCTTCGACGTGGCCCGCGGCGAGCTGTTCGCGCTGCTCGGCACGAACGGCGCCGGGAAGACCTCGACGCTCGAGCTCGTCGAGGGCCTCGACCGGCCGGCCGCGGGCACGGTGCGGGTGCTCGGCCGTGACCCGGTCCGCGACCGGCGCGCAGTACGGGCCCGCACCGGAGTGATGCTGCAGGAGGGCGGCTTCCCGCCCGACCTGACCCCGGCGGAGGCGCTGCGCATGTGGGCCGGCACGCTCGGCACGCGGGCCCGGCCCGTCGCGGAGACGCTGGACCTCGTCGGCCTGGCCCACCGCGCGGACGTGCGGATCCGGCAGCTGTCCGGCGGCGAGCGGCGCCGCCTCGACCTCGCCGTCGCCGTCGTCGGCCGGCCCGACCTGCTCATCCTCGACGAGCCCACCACGGGCCTGGACCCCGAGTCCCGGCACGGCACGTGGCGGCTGCTGCGCGGGCTGCTCGCCGACGGCGTCACGATCCTGCTCAGCACCCACTACCTGCAGGAGGCGCAGGAGCTCGCCGACCGGGTGGCGATCCTGCGCGCCGGGACCGTGGTCGCGTCCGGCTCCGTCGCCGAGGTCGTCGCCGCGTTCCCGGCCCGGATCACCTTCGACCTGCCGCCCGGCCTCACCCTCGACGCGCTGCCGGACGTGGTCGGCGCCTACGACCTGACCGGTGGGCGGGTCTTCGTCCACACGCAACAGCTGCAGACGGCGCTCACGACCCTGCTCGGCTGGGCCGCCACGCACGGCATCGCGCTCACCGGGCTCGACGCGCGGTCCGCGACGCTGGACGAGGCGTTCCTGTCGATCGCGGGTGCGTCATGACGCATCTGGTCCGGTCCGAACTGCTCCTCCTCGCCCGCAACCGGATGGCCGTGTTCAACTCGGTCCTCGTGCCGGTGATGATCATCGGCCTGCTCGCGGCCGGCGGTGATGCCGGCGGCGACACGGCGCCCGTCACCGGGGCGCTCGGGTTCGTCCTCGTCGGAGTGCTGTACTACACGCTGGTCAGCACCTACGTCGCCCGCCGCGAGGACCTGGTGCTCCAGCGGCTGCGGGTCGGCGTGCTCACCGACCTGGAGATCCTCGCCGGGACCGCCGGCCCCGCGGTCGCCGTCGCGCTCGGGCAGATGGTGCTCTTCGTCGCCGTCGGCGCGGTCGCCTTCGGGCTGCCCGCACCGGTCAACGCCCCCGTGCTGCTCCTCGGGGTGCTGCTCGGGACGGTGGTGTTCGCGCTGCTCGCCGCGGTGAGCACGACCTTCACCCGCACCGTCGAGCTGGCGCAGGTGACGACGCTGCCGGTCCTGCTGGTCTGCTTCGCCGGCGCCGGCTTCGCGATCCCGCTGGACGCGCTGCCGGGGCCGGTCGCGGAGGCGCTACGGTGGCTGCCACTGTCACCGACGCTGGAGCTGGTCCGGCTCGGCTGGCTCGGCAGGCCCGGGGCGGGCGTCCTCGGCGTCCTCGGGGCGGCGGCCGCGCCGGCGGGGCTGCTGGCGGCGTGGACCCTGCTCGGCTGGGTGGCCGTGCGACGCTGGTTCCGCTGGTCTCCGCGACGCTAGTCGGCATAGGGGGTTCGGGTCTTGATCGGGTGGTGGCGGCGGCGCAGCCAGGCGACGCGGCTGGAGTGGTATGTGCGGGGCTCCTTCTACGGCCAGCTCACGTTGTCGCCGGTGCTCATCGCCTTCCTGGTCCAGCTGGAGGTGGGCCGCGCCGCGCTCGGGGTCGTCGTCACGGGGTTCGTCGTGCACACCGTCGTGTGCCTGCTGGTCGTGCACGCGGGCATCGGCTCGTACCTGGGGCTGCGGCCCCGCCCGACCGCCCTGATCCTCGCCGGCGGCGCGCTGACCGCCGCCGGCATGGCGCTCGGCTTCCTCGCCTACCCGCACCCGACTCCGGGCCGGCCGGACGGTCCCGCCACCGCCATCCTGATCGTGCTCGTCGTCACGTACGTGACCGCGCTGTGCGCCGCCGTCCGGCCCCGGGTCGTGCTCGCCGTCGTGGTCGGCAGCTGTCTCTTCACCAGCGTCACCAGCGGCGGCGGGGCGGCGATCGCGCTCGGCGGCCTGCTCGTCCCCATCATCGGTGTGTACCGGGTGTCGCTGTGGATGCTGGGCGTGGTCCGTGAGCTGGACCGCGCCCGGCACGTACAGGCCGGTCTCGCCGTCGCCGAGGAGCGCCTGCGATTCGCCCGCGACCTGCACGACGTGGTCGGCCGGACGCTGTCGGTCGTGGCGTTGAAGTCGGAGCTGGCCGCGCAGCTCGCCCGCCGCGGCCGCGAGGAGGCGGTGGCGGAGATGCTGGAGGTGCGGCGCATCGCCCAGGACTCGCTCACCGAGCTGCGCGCCGTCGTCGGCGGGTACCGTGCCGCGGACCTCGACGTGGAGCTGGCCGGCGCCCGGGCGCTGCTCGCCTCCGCCGGCATCGAGTGCCGCGTCATCGGCGACGGCGGCGCCCTCCCGCCGGCGCTGCAGGGCACGCTCGGGTGGGTCGTCCGCGAGGGCACCACCAACCTCCTGCGCCACAGCGAGGCCCGCTCCTGCGTCGTCACCCTGCGCACCGGCGCCGACGCGGTCACGCTCACGATGACGAACAACGGCGTCCCGGCCTCGGGCAAGGTCGTGTTCGGCGGCGGGCTGATCGGGCTCACGGAGCGGATCACGGCCCTCGGCGGCACGGTGACCGCGGCCCGCACCCCACCGGACGGCTTCCAGCTGCTGGTCGCGTTGCCGCTCCTGTCGGACGCTCCGGCGGTGGCCGCGTGATCCGGGTGCTGCTCGCCGATGACGAGCACCTGATCCGGGGCGCGATCGCGGCGCTGCTCAGCCTCGAGGACGACATGGAGGTCGTGGCGCAGGCCGCCACCGGTGCCGAGGCGATCAGCCTCGCCCGCGCCCTGCGTCCGGACGTCGCCGTCCTGGATCTCCAGCTTCCCGACCTCGACGGCGTGACGGTCGCCACCACCCTGCACGCCGAGGTGCCTGCCTGCCGGACGATGATCGTCACCAGCCACGGCCTGCCCGGCCACCTGAAACGCGCCCTCACCGGCGGCGTGCGCGGATTCCTCGCCAAGACCGTCGCCGCGGAGGTCCTCGCCACCGTGGTCCGCGCCGTGCACGCCGGCGGCCGGTACGTCGACCCGCAGCTCGCCGCCGAGGCCATCAGCGCCGGCGACAGCCCGCTCACCGCCCGCGAGGCCGACGTGCTGCGGCTGGCCGGTGACGGCGCCCCCGTCGACGAGATCGCCCGCCGCGCGGCCCTTTCGCCGGGGACCGTCCGCAACTACCTGTCCTCGGCCGTCACCAAGACCGGCGCCGCCAACCGTCACGAGGCGGTCCGCATCGCACGGGGCCGCGGCTGGATCTGACAGCAGGTACGATCTGCCGTCTCCAAGTCCCCTCTGAGGAAGAATTCAATGAAGCTTGCATGGAAACGGGCCGCGGCGTTGATCGTCGCGGCTTCCGTCATGGTCGGGGCGAGCGCTTGCGGCAGCAGCACGGACAGCGGCACGACCGGCGCGGCGCCGGCCACCTCCAAGGCGGCCGAGCCGAAGGACGCGCTGCTGGCCTCGCTGTCGCAGTACGACAAGGGCGCGTACTCGGTCGACTTCACCGCGCTCGACGGCGGCGGGCAGGCCGCGATCGACGGGCCCAAGAAGCAGGCCTACGTCAAGATGGAGTCCACCGACGCCGAGGCGAAGTTCACGATGGAGTTCCTGCTCGTCGAGCCGGACGCCTACGTGAAGATGAACATGGGCGAGCTGGCCGCGGTCATGGGCATGAAGAACCTCGACGGCAAGACGTGGATGCACGTCGACCGCACCAAGGTCAAGGACACCGGGAGCCTGGGCTTCTCCTCCGACATGACCGACCTGCTCGACCTCAAGGACCTGCTCAAGAGCGCCCAGTCGGTGAAGTCCGACGGCGCCGGCAAGTTCACCGGCACGCTCGACCTCGCCAAGGGCGACGACTCCCCGATGACCGACGAGGACGTCGTCAAGGCCCTCGGCGACAAGGCGGCCACCGTGCCGTTCACCGCGACCACCGGCGCCGACGGCCAGCTCAAGGAGCTGCTCATCGACGTCCCCGCCGCCGGCGACAAGAAGGCGCACCAGCTCAAGCTGACGGTGACCGGGTACACCGCCACCGTGCCGGCCAAGCCCACCGGCAGCGCCGTCGTCGAGGCCCCGGCCGACGTGTACGACATCTTCAACAACTGACCCGTCCAGCCCGGCGGCGCCCGCATCCCGGTGTGGGCGCCGCCGGCCTGGTTTCCGGCTCAGCCCCGGATGATGTCGCCGGGCACCTGCGTCCAGACGTGCATCATCTCGGTCCCGTACGTGCGGCACGGGGTGCTGCTGCCGGCGAGGGTGGCACGCAGCTCCTCGCTCGCCGCCGGCACCTCGCTAGATCCACTGTCGCCAATTCGGATGTGCTAGCGTGATTCTATCCGGGGTTTGATCCGGGCCTTCCAGGAGGGCCGATGCGATCGGTGCGCATCGTCTTGAGTTGGTGCCATCAGGACCGGCGGCTCAAGGAACTGCTGTTGCGGGAGTTGCTGCCGGCGCTCGGGCTCTTCCGGGACCTGGAGGTCCAGTGGTGGGAGGACAGCCACCTGACCTGCGGTGAAGAGTTCACCCCAGGCATCGTCGACCGCTTCGGCGAGGCCGACTTCGGGCTGCTGCTGCTGACCAGCGCCTATTTCTCGCGGCCGTTCATCCGGCAGCACGAGCTGCCGAGGTTCGCCGGGCCGGGTGCCGACAAGGGCTCGTTACCGGTGGCCCTGGGCCCATTGCCCCCGCTCAGCTCGCACCGTGACCTCGGCGGGATCGAGCGGCAACTGATCTTCGGGCAGGAGCGGGGCAGCTTTGCCGAACTGTCTGGAGTCAAACGAACGATCTTCGCCAACGCGCTGGCCGACGCGATCCGTGCCCGGGTGCTCGGCCTGAACGGGTTCACGACGCTGTGACCGCCCTCCCTCCGGCCGAGGCCACCGCCCGCGTGGACGCGCTGCGCGCCGGCACCGCGCTGACCGAGCTGCAGGCGGCCCGGCTGAGCGCGATCGTGCGGCTCCTCGACGACAACGGGCGGTTCGTGCTGCGCGCGGCCCTGGACGCCGCGGAGTTCCCCGGCGACCCGGCGCGCGGCCAGGACGCGTTCCAGGACTTCCGGAAGCGGGTCAACGACGCGGCGGAGCGGTCCGGGGTCGACCTGCGGCTGGAGCTGGAAGCCCGCAAGAGCGCCCCGGAGCGTCGCCACGGCTGGTTCGCCGGCGGGGACCTGATCAACGAGGGCATCGCGGCGTTCACGGAGAGGGCGGCCGACGACACCGGGATCGCGCACCCGATCGCGCCCGAGGTCACCGAGCTGGGCGAGTCGCGACGCACCCGGGTGTACGTCAGCGTCGCCGCGGACCAGGCCGCCTCCCGATCGACGCGCCAGCTGGTGTCCATGCTCGGCCAGCACCTCCAGCTCGACGGCGATCGGCGGTGGGAGATCGCCGACCCGGACTCCGTCGGTCTCGGTGAGGACGTGCGGGACACCCGGGACCGGCTGTGCGCGCAGGCCGACGTCCGCGTGGTGCTGCTCAGCCCGTCGTACCTGACCGATGCGGCGAACGCGGCCGAGCGGGGGCGCGTCCTGGACCTGCCCGGCCGCCGGGTCGTCTTCGCGCTCACCGGCCTGCCCGACGGGACCCCTACGCTCGGGCCGCTGCGGCGCCGCGACGTCTACCGCCGCGACCAGCCGTGGGCCGGGCTGCGGGGGGACCAGCAGCGCAAGCAGTACGTTGACAACCTCGTCGACGCGCTCCACGCCGAGCTGTCGGCGTCGGAGAAGCCGGCTCCGGACGGTACCAGCGAACTCGCGGAACACACCAAACGGCTCACGGACCGCCGCGGCGGCAACGACAGCACCGTGCTGGTGGACGCCGAGGTCAGCGAGACCACGTTCCGGGAGTCCCACCTCGAAGCGCCGGACAGGGGCCCCGCGCTGGCGGCGGTCAACCGGCTGCTGGAGTGGGCAACGGCGAAGGACGGCCCGCAGCTGTGCGCGCTGCTGGGCGATGTCGGCCTGGGCAAGACCACGACGGCGAAGCTCTTCGCGCGGGCACTGCTCGACCAGCGCGCCAATGGCGCGCCGCTGCCGCTGCTGTTCGACCTCCGCGACGTCCGCGCCACCGACCTGACCCGGGCGATCACGCTCGACGCGATCCTCGACAGCATGCTGGAGGCGAGCCGCCCCGCCGCCGTCCCGCGGGAACGCCTCTCCGCCGACACCGTGCGCCGCCGCCTGACCCAGGGCGACGCCGTCGTCATCTTCGACGGGCTCGACGAGGCGCTGGTGCACCTCGCGCCGCACGACCAGCGGCTGTTCATCCGCCAGCTGTGGCGCGCCGTCGAGGGCACGACGAGCACCCGCATGCTGCTGACCTGCCGGACGCAGTACTTCCGCACGATCCGCGACGAGGTCAACTTCTTCACCGGCGACGGCCGGCAGGGCCCGCAGGGCAAGGACTACCTGGCGCTGCTGATGCTGCCCTTCGGCGAGCGGCAGATCCGCGACTACCTCGCCGCCAACCTCAGCGCACCGCCCGACAAGGTCGAGGCGTTCCTGACCCTCATCGGCACCGTGCACGACCTGACCGATCTGGCCCGCCGCCCGATGACGCTGAAGCTCATCTCCGACCAGGTCGAGCTCATCGAGACGGCGAAGCTCCAGGGCCGCGAGGTGCGCGCCGTCGATCTGTACGGCGAGGTGGTCGAGCGGTGGCTGGCCCGCGACAGCGGCAAGCACACCCTGCTGCCCGACCACAAGCACCTGCTGATGGAGGCGATCGCGGCGGAGATCTGGCGCTCGGGCCGCAACTCCTGGACCGCCGCCGACGTGGACGACTGGCTGCTCGACCTGCTCGACCAGCGCCCGGACCTCCGCCGCCACTACCGCGACAACGTCCCCGACCTGTGGAAGACCGACTTCCGCACCGCCACGTTCCTCAGCCGCGACGGCGATGAGTTCGCCTTCGCTCACCGCTCCCTATTCGAGTACTTCCTAGCTCGCCACCTCTTCCGCGTGCTGTGCGAAGTCCCCGCAGCCGGCCCAGGCCCGGTGGCCATGCCTGTGCCAAGCCCGGAGACGCTCGGCTTCCTCGGCCAGTGCCTCGCGACTGCCACCCCGTCCGCCCTCGCTGCCGTCGTTGCCGGGCTCGCGGCGATCCGGGACCACTACACGCCGCAGGCGTCGGAGCTCGCCTTCGCATACGCGCTGCACGCCGCTGACTCAGGGCACCCGCACCAGTCTCTGGCACGTGTCCAGCTTCCGGGTGCGGATCTCGCCGAATGGGCCATCGGCAGCCCCGACGCCGATGGGTACACACTGAGCCTCACCGGTGCCAACCTTCGCGGTGCCGACCTCCGCCGCGCGCGGATCCACCACACCGACCTCGCGGGCGCGGACCTCACCGATGCTCGCCTCGACTCCGCCGAACTGCACGACAGCCGCCTGAACCAGGCCCGGCTCGATCGCACGTTGATCGTCGCGACCCTTCTGCGCCGTTGTGGCATCGACGGTGTCGACTTCAGGCAGGCAGTCCGTCACCGGACAACGCTCTTGTGGTGCACTCCGCCGCCCGAGCCGATCGAAGACCTTCTCCTCGCCCCGTTGCTGCCCAGCGAACAAAGTCGACTGTCGGGCATCACAACGCCGCGAGTTGCAACCGGCCACACGGGCTCCGTGAATGCGGTTGCGTGGTCTCCGGACGGCACGCGTCTGGCTACTGGCAGCGGCGACCGCAGTGTGCGGGTGTGGGATGCGGTGACGGGCATCCAGCAGGTTCAGCTTGCCGGTCATACCGATTGGGTTCGGTCGGTGGTGTGGTCTCCGGATGGCACCCGTGTGGCTACCGGCAGCGATGACCGCAGTGTGCGCGTGTGGGATGCGATGAGCGGTGCTGAGGAGCTGCGGCTTTCCGGCCACGACAGCTGGGTGAATGCGGTGGCGTGGTCTCCGGACGGCACGCGTCTGGCTACTGGCAGCGGCGACCGCAGTGTGCGGGTGTGGGATGCGGTGAGCGGTGCTGAGGAGCGGCGGTTTTCCGACCACGGCAGCTGGGTGAATGCGGTGGCGTGGTCTCCGGACGGCCTGCGCCTGGCTTCGGCTGGCGATGACCGCAGTGTGCAGGTGTGGGATGCGGTGACCGGTGCTGAGGAACTGCGGCTCGTCGGTCATGCCGATTGGGTGAGGTCGGTGGCGTGGTCTCCGGATGGCACCCGTCTGGCCACCGGTAGCGACGACAGCAGTGTGCGGGTGTGGGATGCGGTGACCGGTGCTGAGGAGCTGCGGTTTTCCGGCCACGACAGCCCGGTGAATGCGGTGGTGTGGTCTCCGGATGGCACCCGTGTGGCTACCGGCAGCGATGACCGCGGTGTGCGGGTGTGGGATGCGGTGAGTGGTGCTGAGGAGCTGCGGTTTTCCGGCCACGACAGCTGGGTGAGTGCGGTGGCGTGGTCTCCGGACGGCACGCGTCTGGCTACTGGCGGCGGCGACCGCAGTGTGCGGGTGTGGGATGCGGTGAGTGGTGCTGAGGAGCTGCGGTTTTCCGGCCACATCACCTCGGTGCTTGCGGTGGCGTGGTCTCCGGATGGCACGCGTCTGGCTTCGGCCGGCGATGACCGCGGTGTGCGGGTGTGGGATGCGGTGACCGGTGCTGAGGAACTGCGGCTCGTCGGTCATGCCGATTGGGTGAGGTCGGTGGCGTGGTCTCCGGACAACACGCGTCTTGCCACCGGCAGCGACGACCAAAGTGTGCGGGTGTGGGATGCGGTGACCGGTGCTGAGGAGTTGCGGCTTGTCGGTCATGCCGATTGGGTTCGGTCGGTGGTGTGGTCTCCGGATGGCACCCGTGTGGCTACCGGCAGCGATGACTGCAGTGTGCGGGTGTGGGATGCGGTGACCGGTGCTGAGGAGCTGCGGTTTTCCGGCCACGACAGCCCGGTGAATGCGGTTGCGTGGTCTCCGGATGGCACGCGTCTGGCTTCGGCTGGCGATGACCGCGGTGTGCGGGTGTGGGATGCGGTGACCGGTGCTGAGGAGCTGCGGTTTTCCGGCCACGACAGCTGGGTGAGTGCGGTGGCGTGGTCTCCGGACGGCACCCGTCTGGCCACCGGCGGCCGCGACAGCCATGTGCGGGTGTGGGATGCGGTGACCGGGGCCGAGGAGCCGCGGCTTTCCGGCCACACTGGCTGGGTTCGGTCGGTTGTGTGGTCTCCGGATGGCACCCATGTGGCCACCGGCAGCGACGACAGCAGCGTGCGGGTGTGGGATGCGGCGACCGGTGCCGAAAGCCGCCAGCTGTCCGGCCATACGAGTTCGGCACATTCGGTGGCGTGGTCTCCGGACGGCACTCACCTGGCCACCGGCGGCGATGACGGCGCTCTTCGGATCTGGGATGCGAGAAGTGGTCGAGCGGCTCGATTCGTCGTCTACGGTTTCGCCGAAGACCAGGCGGCCGTCTTCGACGCCGCCTCCGGACAGCTGATCGGTGCGAGTCCGGAGGCTTGGCGGCGGATCTTCTGGAGCTTCGACGATGACCGGTGGCCCGACGGGATGCCGGCCGAGGTGTTCGGGGAGCTTCCACCGCTCCCGCGCGCTCGCTGAAGGGCACGCCCCTACTGGTACGACTCCGGCAGCTTGCTCGCCGGGTGGGCCGATGCGACGACGTTGGGCAGGGTCTGCCGGTCGAAGAACGCGACGATCTCCGGGTCGGGGTGGCGCAGGCTGAAGTGGGTCAGCACGAAGGTCGTCGCCGGGTTGGCCTCGACGATCGGGCGCAGCTCGCTCCACACGGCGTGGCCGATGCGGCGGGCCCGGTCCAGCTGGTCGTCGCCGAGGAACGTGCACCCGGTGACGACGACCGGGTAGTCCAGCAGCCATGGCGAGCGGGTGAAGACGTCGGGCCGCGTGTCGCCCAGGAACGCGACGAGCGGCGTCGTCACCTCGTGGTCGATCTCGACGCCCGCGCGGCGCTTCGCGGCGAGGAGCCGGCCGTCGGTCTTCAGCGCCTCGAGCTGTGGTCCATGTGCGTGTGGGTGAGCAGCACCGTGTCGGGCTGCCAGCCCTCGACGAGTCCGCAGTCGACGCCCGCCTTCAGCTCCGGCAGCAGGAACAACGTCTTGTCGTTGGAGCGGGAGTAGCCGCTCATGGTGATGCCGGCGCCGGGGATCGCCCACGACTTCCACTGCCGGAAGTGGTACCCGCGCTCCATCAGGTCGGCATGCGCCACGGTGCCCTCCGGCCGGTCCACTGTCGACGGTACCGGCGGCGGCAAATCCACTAGGCTGGCGCCATGAGCGACCTTCCGGAGCGGGTGGAGCACCGGCAGCTGCGCGCGTCCGACGCCGACCGGGAGCGGGTCGCCGAGGTCCTGCGCACCAGCGCCGCCGAGGGCCGGCTGGACCTGGACGAGCTCGACGAGCGGCTTCGGGCCGTGTACGCCTCCCGCACGTACGCCGACCTCGAGCCGGCCCTCGCCGACCTGCCGGTCCACTCATCGGCCAAGGCCAGCCTCGACGGTGTCCAGCCGCGCCCCGGTGACGTGGCCGAGCGCGGCGGCGCGATCGCGGTCATGAGCGGGTTCCACCGCCGGGGCGCCTGGATCCCGCCGCGCCTCTTCACCTGCCTGGCGTTCTGGGGCGGCGGCACCATCGACCTGCGCGACGCCCGGTTCCTGTACGGCGACCTGAAGATCCGCGCGTTCGCCGTCATGGGCGGCGTCGACGTGATCGTCCCCGACGACGCCGAGGTCGAGGTCACCGGCATGGGCGTGATGGGCGGCTTCGACCACGGCGCCGCCACCGCCGGCCGCCACGGCGCGCCCCGCGTCGTCGTTACCGGCTTCGCCTTCTGGGGAGGCGTGACGGTCCGCCGCAAGGACCGTAAGGACCGCAAGCGCAAGGACTGAGCCGCCTCAGGCCGACATCGCGTACCGGAGGCCACGCGTACTCGCTGAACTGACGCTCGTCAACCGCATCGGTGGCCATCGCACCTCCTCACTATTGAGGTGCACAGCCACCGACCGGAACGTTGCATCCCCCTGTACGCCCCACGCGCCGGTCTCCGCGGCGGGCCGTCGTCAGGTGGAGCGGGTGCGGAGCATGCGGCGGACGACGTCGATGCGTTCGGTCATGTACTTGGCGACCACCGGTGCCGTGTCGGCGGTGACCGCCTCGGCGCGGCGCAGGTAGGTCTCGTCGACGCCGTGCAGCGGGAAGAGCCGGTTCGCGAACACCATCGCCGGGGTCATCCCGCCGCGGTGCAGCTGCGGCGCGAGCTCCAGGAACCGGTCGGCGAACGGCGCGAGCGTCGCGTCCTGCCCCGGCCGCCAGAAGGTCGCCATGACCAGCCTGACCTCGTTGATCGGCACCGAACGGTCGACGACCACGGTCTGCCAGACGGCCTCCTTCACCGCCGGGTCGGGCGACGCCGCCCGCACCCCGGTGGCCCGGACCCACGCGTCGGGGTCGGGGTCCACGCCGAGCAGCGCGTCGATGTCGGCGTCGACGGCGCCGCCCAGCTCGGCGGCCCGGGTGAGGGCACGCCACCGCAGGTCCACGTCGTCGCCGGCCCGGGAGCGCAGCCACGCGACCTCGTCGAGGTCGGCGGCGGTGCGGGCGAGCGTCCGCAGCGCCCCCTGCGCGTGGCCGGGGTCTTCGGCGAGCTTGCGGCAGGTCGCGGCCACCGCCTCGATGAGCGCTGGACGGTCGGCGTCCGGCGACCACCGCTCCGCGACGTCGGCGGCGAGCGTCAGGTACGGCTCGACGACCGAACCCGACGTCTCGGCGAGCAGCACACCGGTGAGGCAGCGGACCGCCTCCGCCGCGGAGGCCTCGCCGGTGAGCAGCATGTCCCAGACGGTGGCGACGGCGACCCCGCGGGAGATGGCGCTCGGCAGCGCCGTCGCGGCGGGGAAGGGCGACGGGCGGGTCGTGGCGAAGGTCAGGTCCTCGTCGTTGACCAGGTACAGGTCGGCGTCCGAGGGCAGGTCGACCGGGGTCGTCGGGCCGGCGATCTCCACCTGGACGAGACCGGTCCGCTCCAGCCGTTCGCCGCCGTCGCCGCGGTACGCGCCGACCGCCAGGACCTGCGGGCGCGGCGCACCGTCGGGGCCCTGGGCGTCCAGGAAGAAGCCGTCGCCGGTGCGGCGCAGCGTGATCCGGTCGGTGCCGGCGGTCTCCAGCCAGCCGGTCCGCCACGCGTTCAGGTCCCGGCCGCTCGCCGCGCCGAGCGTGTCGATGAGGTCCTGCAGGGTGGTGTTGCCCCAGGCGTACCGCGCGAAGTAGGTGGCCATGCCGGTGGCGAAGTCCGCCTCGCCGACGTAGCGCATCAGCTGGTGCAGCACCGACGCGCCCTTCGGGTAGGTGATCGCGTCGAAGATGGACATGGCCTGCGCGACGTCGCGGATCGGCTGGCGGATCGGGTGCGTCGCCGGGCCCTGGTCGGCGAGGTACGCCAGGAGCTTGCCCTCGGCGAGGTGGCCGGCCCACGCGTCGGTGAACTCGGTCGCCCGCTCCGCCGCCCAGTTGCAGGCGAACTCGGCGAACGCCTCGTTGAGCCACAGGTCGTCCCACCAGCGCATCGTGACGATGTTGCCGAACCACATGTGCGCCATCTCGTGCAGCAGGACCTTCGCGCGCAGCTCCCGCTCCGCCGGCGTGGGCGCCGACCGGTACATGTACGAGTCGGACCACGTGACGCAGCCGTAGTTCTCCATCGCGCCACCGAACTCGGGGACGAAGACCTGGTCGTATCGGCGCTGCGGGAACGGCATCCGGAACACCTCGCCGTAGAAGGCGAGCCCCTGCCGGGTCAGCGCGAACAGCTCGTCGGCGTCGCGGTCGAGCACGGCGGCGAGGGACCGGCGGGTGAGCAGCCCCAGGTCGTGCCCGTCGACCTCGCGGCGCACCTCGTGGAACGGCCCGGCGTTGACGACCGTGTTGTACACCGACAGCGGCGGCGTCGCGGGGAACTCCCACCGGCGCGCGGCACCCGCCGTGGTGACGACCGGGTCGCCGCTGTTGCTCACGACCGTCCACTGTGGTGGGACGAGCACCGTGAACTGGTGCGGCGCCTTCAGGTCCGGCTGGTCGAAGCACGCCCACACGTAGTGCGCCTCGTCGGGCTCGAACGACGTCCACACGTAGACCTCGCCGTCGGCGGGGTCGACGGCCTTGTGCACGCCCTCGCCGTCCTTGGTCTCCGCCTGCACGGTCTCGACCCGCAGGTGGTTGGTCGCCGCCAGGTCCGGGAGCGGGATCCGGCCGTTCTCGGCGGGCGGCAGCGGGACGCCGTTGAGCACCGCGCTGACGACCTCGGCGGCGCAGTCGACGAACGTGGTGGCACCCGGCTCGCGGCACGTGAACCGCACCTGCGACACGCACCGCACCCGCGGCCCCGTCGGCAGCTCGGTGAGATCGATGTCGATCGCGTAGTGCTCGACGGCCAGCAGCGCGGCCCTTTGCTCGGCTTCGGCCTGCGTCAGGCTCGGGTTGCTCATCCGCCGATCCTAAGGCGTGGATAGATTGGCAGCGTGACCATTACTGACCTGGTGTTGAGCACCGCCGACCGGCCGTGGCAGCGGGATCCGGCCGCGGTTTCAGGTGGTGTACGAGTGGCGCTCGAGTTCGACGGCACGGCCGACCAGGTCATACGCGGCTTCGGTGGCTGCGTCAACGAGCTCGGGCACCGCGCGCTGGCGCAGCTGTCCGCGGCAGACCGGGAGACGGTGCTGGACCTGCTGTTCGGGCCCGAGGCCGACGGGCTGCGGTTCACGGTGGCGCGGGTGCCGGTCGGCGCCAGCGACTATGCGACGTCCTGGTACAGCCACAACGAGACCCCTGGCGACTTCGAGATGCGGGCGTTCGGCATCGAACGGGACCGGTCGGCGCTGCTGCCGTACCTCTTGTCGGCGCGGCGGCGGGTGCCGGGACTGCGCGTCGTGGCGTCGCCGTGGAGCCCGCCGACCTGGCTGAAGACGCCGCCCGTGTACAACCACGGGACGCTGGTCGCCGACGCGCGGCACCGCGACGCGTACGCGCTCTACCTGGCCCGCTTCACCGAGGCGTACGCGGGGGAGGGCGTGCCGGTGGGGGAGCTGCACGTACAGAACGAGCCCGGCGCGGACCAGAAGTTCCCGTCGTGCGTGTGGACGGCGCGTGCCATGGCCGACTTCGTCGGCGGTCATCTCGGGCCGGCGTTCAGGGAACGGGGCGTGGACACCGAGATCTGGGTCGGCACGATCAACGACGACGCGATCGCCACGACCGCGACGGACTGGCGCGACCACGCGTTCGCGTGCCTCGTCGACCCGCGGGCCGCCCCGTTCGTGCGCGGCGTGTCGATGCAGTGGGCCGGCCGCGCCAACATCGCGGCGCTGCACCGCGCGTTCCCCGACCTGCCGCTGACGCAGTCGGAGAGCGAGTGCGGCGACGGCACGAACACGTGGCAGTACGCGATGTACGTCAACGAGCTCTTCCGCCACTACCTGTCCAACGGCGTCGGCACGTACCTGAGCTGGAACATGGTCCTGGCGGAGGGCGGGCTGAGCACCTGGGGCTGGGCGCAGAACTCGCTCGTCACCGTCGCCGGAGGCACCTTCACCGTCCAGCCCGAGTTCTGGGTGACGAAGCACTACGCGCACTTCGTGCGGCCGGGCGCGCGGCGGCTGGAGCTGCGCGGACCGTGGTCGGCGCGAAGCGTCGCCTTCGAGAACCCCGGCGGCGGCCGGGTCGTCGTCACCGGCAACCCGCTCGACACGGCGGTGACGGTGGAGCTGGGCACCGACACGGTCACGCTGCCTCCGTCGAGCGTCGCCACCGTCCTGCTGTGACGCCTTACGACTGTCCTGCTTTGACGCTTACCACTGGGCGAGCGGGCGGATCGGGCGCGCTGGCGCGGTCTGCGGACCTCAGGCGCCGCTTTGGGCGCCGGCGCGCTCCGCCGCGACATGGAAGAAGTCGCCGCCCTTGCGGCGCGTGTCGTCGGTGCCCCACGCGCGATCCTCGGCGGTGACCTTCCGCAGCCGCGGGATGTGTTTCGCGCAGTGGATGTACGCCTCGTCGACGTGCAGGTTGACCCACCGCTCCGCCCTGCGCCCCGGCACCGTGTCGCCGGGCAGGCCGGGGAACGCCCGACGCATCTCCGCGTCGGGCATGATCGTGGCCCGCCCGTTGATGTGCAGGCCGATCACGTCGCGCAGGAAGTCGACGAAGATGAGCCCGACATGGGGGTTCTCCACGATGTTGCCGAGGCTCGCCATCACCCCGTTGCCGCGGTACTCCGGCCACGCGACCCGCCCTGGCCCGAGCACCTGCACGAACCCCGGCGGCCCCGCCCGGAACGTGCAGTCGCAGTGCCCGAGCGCGCTCGCCGTCGCGACGAACATCATCTCCTGCCGGGCGACGAACGCCACCATGTCGGAGTTCAGCTCCGGCAGCACCTGCTGCTGGTAGAACCGCTCCGCCCGCTCGATGGTCCCGAACCTCGACTGCAGCAGGTGCTCGCCCGCGGTCCCCGGCAAGTGTGTGCTGGCCATCGTGTCCACTGCTGCCTCCACGTTGTCACCAGAAGATCGCAGTGTTCCACGGGAGCAACCGTCTCGTCGCACAATGTGTACGTCAGCACCGCATCGTTGCGACGATACCTTCGTGACCGATATATTGGGCGCATGCCTTTGCGGGAGCCGACCTTCCTCATCCTGACCGCGCTGGCCCGGGCGCCCATGCACGGCTATGGCCTGATCACCGAGGTTGCCGAGCTGTCCGGCGGCCGCGTCGAGCTGCGCCCCGGCACGCTGTATGGAGCCCTGGACCGCCTCGCCGACGACGGCCTGGTCGAGCTCGACCACGAGGAGGTCGTGGACGGCCGCGCCCGCAAGTACTACCGGCTGACCGACGCCGGCGACGCCGCCCTGCGCGCGGAGACCGAGCGCATGCGGCGCCACGTGGAGGCAGCCACCGCCCGGCTGGCGATCCGCGGGCTGCGCCCCGCCGGGGGTCTGGCATGAGCCTCAGGGACCGCTATCGGGGGTTGGTAGCTGTTGACATGTCGTGCATCTTTGGCGCTCTTAAAGCAGCTATAATGCTCAGGTGAACCTGAAGGAATGGGCGGCGTCGACCGGCATCGCGTACATCACCGCTCGGCGGCAGTACGCGGCCGGAACGCTGCCCGTTCCCACCTACCGGATCGGGCGCCTGATCATGGTCGGGGAACCGGTCACCGGCGTGACCGCTGACGCCGGGCAGACCGTGGTGTACGCCCGGGTGTCGTCGGCCGACCAGATGGCCGACCTGGATCGGCAGGTCGCACGGGTGACGGTGTGGGCCACCGGTCAGAAGCTCGGCGTGGACCGTGTGGTGACCGAGGTCGGCTCCGCGTTGAACGGGCACCGGAAGAAGTTCCTTGCCCTGCTGCGTGACCCGGCCGTGACGACGATCGTGGTCGAGCACCGGGACCGGTTCGCCCGCTTCGGCGCCGAGTACGTTGAGGCCGCCCTGACCGCGCAAGGCCGACGCCTGCTGGTGGTCGACCCGGCCGAGGTTGACGACGACCTGGTCCGCGACGTCACCGAAATCCTGACCTCACTGTGCGCTCGGCTCTACGGTCGCCGGGCCGCCACGAACCGCGCACGCCGCGCGGTCGAGGCCGCCACCGAAGGCGACCCCGCGTGAAGACGATCCAGGCGTACCGGTTCGCGCTCGACCTCACGCCCGGCCAGGAACGCGACGTGCTGGCGCACGCCGGGGCGGCCCGGGTCGCTCACAACTGGGCGCTCGCCAAGGTCAAAGCCGTCATGGACCAGCGGACCGCCGAGCGTTCCTACGGTGTGCCGCACGAGCTGCTGACGCCGTCGCTGCCCTGGTCTCTGGCCGGTCTGCGCAAGGCGTGGAACCAGGCGAAACCCGAGGTTGCGCCATGGTGGGCTGAGGTATCCAAGGAGGCGTTCAACACCGGCCTGGACGCCCTCGCACGCGGGCTGAAGAACTGGACCGACTCCCGCACCGGCAAACGTGCGGGGCGGCCGGTCGGGTTCCCGCGGTTCAAGTCCCGCCGCCGCACCACACCCAGCGTGCGGTTCACAACCGGGGCGATCCGGGTCGAGCCCGACCGGATACACGTGGTGCTGCCCCGGCTGGGCCGGTTGAAGCTGCACGAATCCGCCCGCAAGCTCGCTCGCCGTCTCGACAACGGCACCGCGCGGATCATGTCCGCCACCGTGCGCCGCGACGGCGGACGCTGGCACGTGTCGTTCACCGTCGAGGTCGAGCGGACCGAACGGGCACCCGCCCGACCGGGCAGCGTGGTCGGTGTCGACGTCGGGATCAAACACCTTGCAGTGCTGTCGACCGGCGAACTGGTCGACAACCCGCGTCACCTGGTAGCGGCGCAGCAGCGGATACGTTCGCTCGGCCGGGCGCTGTCACGTAAGACCGGCCCGGACCGACGGACCAGC